>NZ_JBITCM010000034.1:0-75568 GCF_044453205.1 Streptomyces sp. NPDC051738
GACTACGACAAGGACTCCGGCAAGGACGACTACGACAAGGACTCCGACAAGGAGGACTACGACAAGGGCGACAAGGACGAGGAGCCCAAGGGCGGAGTCCACACGGGTGGCGGAGCGCTGGCGAGGGCTCTGGCCAACGGTGACGACGACTACAGCAAGGACGAGCACGACAAGGACTCCGACAAGGAGGACTACGACAAGGGCAGCAAGGACGAGCACGACAAGGACTCCGGCAAGGACGACTACGACAAGGACTCCGACAAGGAGGACTACGACAAGGGCGACAAGCACGAGGAGCCCAAGGGCGGAGTCCACACGGGTGGCGGAGCGCTGGCGTCGGTCCTGAACGACGACGACTGGGGCGGCGACAAGGACTCGAAGTTCGACCCGGAGAGCTACAAGGACGACGACCACGAGAAGGACTCGTGGGGCGGCGACCACGACAAGCCGCACGGTGGGATGCACACCGGTGGCGGCGGCCTCGCCGACAACGCGGGTGTCACCGCTGGTGGGCTGGCCGTGCTCGCGGTAGCCGGCACCGGCGTGTACGCACTGCGGCGCAAGAAGGCCTCCGGAACCGTGGCCTGACCATGCCCGATGACATAACCGCCGTGGCCGCCGCGCGTGCGCCGCGCGCCGCGGCGGCCCCGCTGGCCCCCGCCCCTGTCCAGCCCTAAGCCTTGCCCGAGTGAGGTGGTGCCCGATGGCCGCCGGCCGTCCCCCGTCCCCCGAAGCCGACCAGGCCGCCCCGCCTGACACCGTTTCCGTGCCCTCTCGGCGGAGAAGGCGCACCGCCGTGGCCCTGTTCTGGAGCGCGGTGGCCGCCATGGTCCTGGTGGTGACCCTGCCCGGCAGCCCGGACGAGACGCCCGAAGCCCGTCGCGCACCGGTCGTCGAGTCGTCCGCACCACCGGAGGGCCGGTCGGCCGGCCCGCCCGCGCGCACCCACCGCACCGAGGGCAAGCATCTGCCCAGGTCCCGGCCGGTCCGCCTGCTGATCCCCAAGATCTCGGTCGACGCGCCCTTCACCGACCTCGCCATCGGCAGCGCGGGCCAGCTTCAGCCCCCGCCCGCCGGCGACACCAACCTTGTCGGCTGGCATGCCAAAGGGGCGTCTCCCGGTGAGGCGGGCACGTCGATCATCGCGGGGCACGTCGACACGACGACGTCCCCCGCGGTGTTCGCGAGCCTGAGCGAGCTGGAGAAGGGCGACCGCTTCCAGGTGCTGAGAGCGGACGGGCGCAAGGCGTCCTTCCTGGTCGACAGCGTGGAGACGTTCGACAAGGACAGCTTCCCAAGCAAGCGTGTGTACGGTGACACCCCCCGGGCCCGGGTCCGGCTCATCACCTGTGCCGGCGACTACGACCGCAAGGTCAGGGACTACACCGCGAACCTGGTCGTCTTCGCCCACCTCGCCTGACCCGCCCGCCTTCGCCGACCTGGCCTTTCTTCCGTACCGCCGCACTCCGCACCGGCCTTGTGTCCTACAGTGACAGCGACCCTGTTCCGGTGATTGAGCTGTGAGGTAGTCGCGAACCATGCCGACCGAGACGTTTGAGTTCCAGGTAGAGGCCCGTCAGCTGCTCCAGCTGATGATTCACTCGGTCTACTCGAACAAGGATGTCTTCCTGCGCGAGCTCGTCTCCAACGCCTCCGACGCGCTCGACAAGCTGCGCCTGGAGAAGCTGCGGGACGACGCGCTCGACGCCGAGGTGTCCGACCTGCACATCGAGATCGACGTCGACAAGGAGGCCCGTACCCTCACGGTGCGGGACAACGGCATCGGGATGTCGTACGACGAGGTCGGCAAGCTCATCGGCACCATCGCCAACTCGGGGACGGCCACGTTCCTGAAGGAGCTGCGGGAGGCCCAGGACGAGGCCGGGGCCGAGGGCCTCATCGGCCAGTTCGGCGTCGGCTTCTACTCCGGCTTCATGGCGGCCGACGAGATGACGCTGCTGACCAGGCGGGCCGGCGAGGCCCAGGGCACCCGATGGACCTCGCGCGGCGAGGCCACGTACACGCTGGAGACCGTCGACGAGGCGCCGCAGGGCACGTCCGTCACGCTTCACCTCAAGCCCGCCGACCCCGAGAACCAGCTCCACGACTACACCTCCCCGTGGACGATCCGGGAGATCGTCAAGCGGTACTCGGACTTCATCACCTGGCCGATCCGGATGGTCCCGGAGGCGGGCGACGGGGACGGCGACAGCGCGCCCGAGCCCGAGACGCTGAACTCGATGAAGGCCCTGTGGGCGCGTTCGCGCGACGAGGTGTCCGACGACGAGTACCACGAGCTGTACAAGCACATCAGCCACGACTGGCGCGAGCCGCTGGAGACGATCCGGCTGCAGGCGGAGGGCACCTTCGAGTACCAGGCGCTGCTCTTCGTCCCCTCGCACGCGCCGCACGACCTGTTCACGCGGGACTACAAGCGCGGTGTCCAGCTCTATGTGAAGCGCGTCTTCATCATGGACGACTGCGAGGCGCTGCTGCCGCCGTACCTGCGCTTCGTCAAGGGCGTCGTCGACGCGGCCGACCTCTCGCTCAACGTCTCCCGCGAGATCCTCCAGCAGGACCGGCACATCAAGATGATGCAGCGCCGGCTGACGAAGAAGGTGCTGTCCACGGTCAAGGACTTCATGACCAAGGACGCCGACCGCTACGCCACGTTCTGGCGGGAGTTCGGCACCGCCCTCAAGGAGGGCCTGGTCACCGACCCCGAGAACAGCGAGGCCATCCTCGCCGTCGCCTCGTTCGCGACGACGCACGCCGACGACGAGCCGACCACGCTCGCCCAGTACGTGGAGCGGATGAAGGACGGCCAGGACGACATCTACTACCTCACCGGCGAGTCCCGGCAGAGCATCGAGAACTCCCCGCACATGGAGGCGTTCCGGGACAAGGGCATCGAGGTCCTGCTGCTCACCGACGGCGTCGACGAGGTCTGGGTCGACACCGTGGGCGAGTACCAGGGCAAGAAGCTGCGGTCCGTCGCCAAGGGCCAGATCGACCTCGACGCCGAGGGCGACGAGAAGGCCGACGGGGAGCGGGCGAAGCAGGCCGAGGAGTACGCCGGACTGCTCGGCTGGATGGGGGAGCGGCTGGACGAGGACATCAAGGAGGTGCGCCTGTCGACGCGGCTCACCGTCTCCCCGGCCTGCGTGGTCTCGGACGCGCACGATCTGACTCCGGCCCTGGAGCAGATGTACCGGGCGATGGGCCAGGAGGTGCCGCGCACCAAGCGGATCCTGGAGCTCAACCCCGACCACCTGCTGGTGAAGGGCCTGAACCAGGCGTACAAGGAGCGCGAGGACCACTCCGGGCTCGTCGAGTCCGCCGAGCTGCTCCACACGCTGGCGGTGCTCGCCGAGGGCGGCCAGCCCAAGGACCCGGCGCGGTTCGTGAAGCTGGTGGCGGACCGTCTGGAGCGCACCCTGTAGCGGCGCTGTGCGCCAAGTGGCCGTGTGCGCGGGCCGTTGTCAGTGGCCCGCGCTACGTTCCTTCCAGTCGGCTTCCAGCCCTACTCCTGGAGGATTCATGGCCTCGCGTCTCAACCCCTACATCACCTTCGCCGGTGACGCCCGGCAGGCGTTGGAGTTCTACAAGGACGTCTTCGGCGGCACCCTGAACCTCAACACCTACGCCGAGTTCGGCCAGAAGGACACGCCCCTGGCCGACAAGATCATGCACGGCATGCTGGAGACGCCCGGCGACTTCACCCTCATGGCCGCCGACACCCCGACGGACGACCACCGGCCGGGCAACAACATGTCCGTGAGCCTGAGTGGCGACGACGAGGCCGAGCTGCGCGGCTACTGGGAGAAGCTGTCCGAAGGCGCCTCGGTGACCGTGCCGCTGGAGAAGCAGATGTGGGGCGACGTCTTCGGCATGTGTACGGACCGCTTCGGCATCACCTGGATGGTCAACATCGCCGGGCTGGCCGGCTGAGCGCGGGCGGCAGGATCACCGCTCCGGCAACCATTCGCTCAGGGCGTCGATGAGCCGGTCGAGGGCCGGCTCCTCGACGGAGCGGTCCGTGATGACCGTACGGCCGTCGAAGCGGAGCGTGTACTGGAACAGGTCCGCCGCCTGCATGTTCTTGGTGAAGTCGGAGACGTCGTCCAGCGCAGGGTCGCCGAGCAGCGTGCGCACCTCGGTGAAGTCGGCCGCGTCGGCGCGGTGGACGGAGCGTTCGCCCTTGCCGCCGGCGTGCACGGTGCGGTCGCCCCGCACGGTCACCTCTTTGTGCACACCGGCGAAGCCGCCGGTGACGACCATGGTCACCAGCACCTGATTCGGTCCGGTGACGGGGACGGGTGTCGGACTGGGGGACGCCGAGGGCGTCGGTGAGGGGGATGCCGACGGGGATGACGACGGTGCCACCGTCGGAGATGCGGTGGTCGAGGCGGTGACCACCGCGTCCGTCGGCTCCGCCACGCCCGTGCCCTCCTCGGAAGTGCAGCCGGCCGGCCCCAGCATTCCGGCCACGACCACCAACGCCAACCGCTTGCGGAACACGGCGCTCCTCCCGTCGATCGTGTCAACTGGAGTGTCCCTACCACGGAATGGGCCGTTCCGGGCCCTGCGCGTGGTCGGGCAGTCGGCACCGGTGATTTTCGGCCCACCTGCTGACGTACCGCCCAGCCGTGCAGGTACGGGGCGTAAACCACGGGGAGCAGGGAAAGGAGCTATACGGCAAACCGCGGGGAGTGGTCGTCAGCCCGGAGTGTCGGGCCCGAAGCGCTGGGGAGGGCCGGGCATGGGCGGGCAGCCCCTGTATCTCGAACCGCGGCTGGAGTCGCGGCTGCGTTCTTTGCTGAACTCCCCGGAACTGCTGCACACGCTCACCGACGCGCTCGGCTCGCCGCTGAACCTCGTCGTCCCCGACCAACTCGCCGACAATCTCCGGCAGTTCCGCGCGGTGTACGGCAGCCACCACCTCTCCGGCCAGGTGTTCCTCGCCCACAAGGCCAACCGGTCCAGCGCCCTGCTGCGCAGGCTCGCCGCCACGGACGCGGGGGTGGACGTCGCGTCGCTGGGGGAGTTGCAGCACGCCCTGGGCGCGGGCCTCACCCCCGACCGGATCACGGCGACCGGGCCGAAGAACCCCGAGTTCCTGTGGCTGGCGGCGCGCACATCGGTCACCGTCAGCCTTGACACGCGCGGCGAACTGGAGCAACTCGCCACGCTGGTACGCAAACACGCCCTGCCTCGGGCCCGAGTCCTGCTCCGCCTGTCGGGGTTCGAGGCGTCCGGCGTACGGGTGCTGACCAGGCGCAGCCGATTCGGCACCGCCGTACGGGAGGCGGCCCCGCTGCTGGAGGCCGTCGAGCGACACGCCGATGTGCTCGACCTGGTCGGCGTCGCGTACCACCTCGACACGACGAGCCCGACCGAGAAGGCCGTGGCGTTGGAGGGCTGCCTGCGGGTGCTGGAGGAGTGCCGCAGCCGGGGGCTCAGGCCCCGGGCCGTGGACATCGGCGGCGGGTTCGGCGTCAACTACCTTGCCGACGGCGGCCAATGGGAGCGGTACACCACCGAACTCACCGAAGCCGTGCTGGGCATCCGCCCGCCCCTGACCTACGGCGGCCACGGCTACGGACTGCGCACCGAGGCCGGCACCCTGCGCGGCACCCTCGGTCTGTACCCCGCCCACCGCCCGGTCGCCGGCGCCCGCTACCTCGACGAACTGCTCTCCCACCCGGCCGCCTCCCTCGGCGGCCGCCCACTGGCCGCGCTGCTCCTGGAGCACCTCTACGACCTGCACACCGAACCCGGCCGGGCGCTGCTCGACCAGTGCGGACTGACCCTGACCAAGGTGCTGGAGGTGCGTGACCAGGAGGCCGGCGGCCCTCTGCACGTGCGGTTGGCGGCGAAGGCCGACGACGTGGCGCTGGAGGAGCACGGGGTGCTCATGGACCCCGTCGTCGTGCCACGGGACCCGGCGGGCGGCGGCACCTTCACACGGGAGGTGTCGGGCGGCGGCACCTTCACACGGGAGGTGTCGGGCGCCGGTGGTGACACCGGGACCGAACCCGTCGCCGTGCACCTCTTCGGCAGCCGTTGCCTGGAGTCCGATCTGATCACCCGCCGCACGGTCTTCCTGCCCCGCCGCCCCGCCCCCGGCGACCTGTTGGCCTTCGCCAACACGGCCGGCTACTGCATGGACTTCCACGCCACCCGTGCCCAGCACCAGCCTGCCGCGCGCAAGGTCGCCGTCTGGCAGGAGAGCGACAGATGGCGCTGGTGCCTGGACGACCAGTACTGGCCGACCACACCCGTGGGGGGAGCGCAGTGAGGTACGACAGCATCACCGACGCCATCGGCAACACACCGCTGGTGCGCATCGACCCGGCCGTGCACGGCCTGCGGAACATCGACCTGTACGCCAAGCTGGAACTGCTCAACCCCTTCGGCTCGGTGAAGGACCGCGCCGCCTGGAACATGGCCCGACCGCATCTGACCGCCGCGGCCTCGGCCCCCGCCGGCGAAGGCGGGCAGGTCGTCGAGCTGTCGAGCGGCAACACCGCCAAGGCCCTGGCAGTCCTCGCGGGCATGCACGGCCTGACCTTCAAGAGCGTCACCAACCGGATGCGCATCCCGGAGATCAAGGACCTGCTCCTGCTGCTCGGCGCGGAGATCGAGGAACTCCCCGGCCAGAGCGAGTGCCTTGACCCGACCGCCACCGACGACCCGCTCACCCTCTTCCACAGCACCCTCTCCGAGCCCGACAGCACCTACCTGCACACCGACCAGTACTTCAACCCGCGCAACACCGAGGCCCACTTCACCGGCACCGGACCGGAGATCGTCAAGGACCTGGACGGCCGGGCCCCGGACTGGTTCATCGCCTGCGTGGGCACCGCCGGCTCCTCCACCGGCGTCGCCCGCGCCCTGCGCGAACACGACCCTGCCGTACGGGTCGTCGGCCTGGTCGCCGCCAAGTCCGACTTCGTCCCCGGCATCCGCACCATCGACGAGGCACACGAGGTGGGCCTGTTCGACCCCGGCACCTACGACACCATCGACTCCGTGAGCGCCGACGAGGCGATCGAGGGAATGCTGACCCTCAACCGGCGCTGCGGCATCCTGGCCGGACCCACCGGAGGCGCCGCGTACTTCGGAGCCGTACGCCAACTCCAGCCCGTCGACGCGGAACTGACGGAGCGGCAGTCGGCGGTCTTCATCGTCTGCGACCGCGTCGAGAGCTATCTGAGCTACGTCCGTCAGCGGCGCCCCGACCTCTTCGGTCGCCCGCGCCGCAGGAACTCCCCGGCCGACCTGACGGACGCCGAGATACGCACGGCCCCGGCCATCGGCGTCGCCGACGCCCAGGCGTGGATCGGCACCGGCGAGCCGCTCGTCGTCGACCTGCGCGGCCCGTACGCCTTCGCCGCCCTGCACATCGACGGCTCGGTCAACATCGTCGACGAGCTCTTCGAGGAACTCCTGCACGGCGGGCTGCCGTTCAGCCGCTCCCGCCCGGTCCTGCTGGCCTGCCCGGTCGGCGAGAAGTCCGCCCGCTACGCCGCCCTGCTGACCCGGCTGGGCCACCCGGACGTCCGCAGTCTGACCGGCGGCATCATCGCCTGGCGCGACGCGGGCGCACCGCTGGTACGGGACTGACGCCCATGACCATGCCCAGGACCGACACCCAAGGCCCCGCCCAAGGCCCGTCCCTCATCGAGGAGTTGGGGGAGTGGCAGCACACCCTGCGCGCCCAGTTCCCGATCATCACCGCACACCCGGAACTGGCGTACCTCGACAGTGCGGCCACCGCCCAGAAACCGCAGGCCGTGCTCGACGCCGTCCACACCTACCTCACCACGACCAACGCCAACGCCGGACGCGGCACCTACCCCTGGGCCAACCGGACCACCACCCTGGTCGAGCAGGCCCGCGACCGGGTGAAGGGCTTCCTCGACGACCCCGCCCCGGAGCGCTCGGCCGTGCACTTCACGAGCGGCACCACCGAAGGGCTGCGCACCATCGCGCGTGACTGGCTGCCCGGGTTCCTCGCCGACGGCGACGAGATCGTCGTCCCGGTCGCCGACCACGAGGCCAACATCGCGCCCTGGCTGGAGGCGCAGCGGCAACTGGCCCGGCAGGGCGTGCACATCCGGGTCCGCCCGATGCCGTACCAGCGTTCGTCCGGCGACTACGACCACCTCGCGCTCGCCGAACTCGCCGGTGAGCGAACCCGGTTCGTCGCCGCCACCCACGTCCACCATGTGTACGGCGGTGACATGAACCTCCATCGCATCCGCCGGGCGGTCGGCCCGGACGCGGTCATCTGCCTGGACGCCGCCCAGAGCGTCGGTCATCTGCCGGTGTCCGTGGCCGATCTGGACGTCGACTTCGTCGTCTTCTCCGGGCACAAGGCCATGGCCCTGCCCGGCACGGGCGCAGTCTGGGCCCGCCAGGCACGCGGACGGGAGTTCACGCCGGGCGGTTGGTCCGGCACTCCCAACACGGTCGGCGTCGCCTCCCTGGCCACCGCCCTGGACTGGCTGGACAGCGTCGGTACCGACCGGATCGAGCGGTGGACGGTCGCCCTGGCGGCCCGACTCACCGACGGCCTGCGCCGCCTCGACGCCTACGAGATCCTCGGCTGCCAGAGCAGTCTGGCCGCCGACTCGTCCGTGCAGCGGCGCCAGAGCATCGTCACGTTCCGGCACCACGCCATCGACTCCTCCGACCTGGGCTTCATCCTGTTCAGCCACGGCTTCATGATCCGCTCCGACCAGCACTGCCAGGGCCGCGCGGGGGAGCGGACCGGCTCGGTGCGGGTGAGCCTGCACGTCTACAACACCGTCGAGGAGATCGACCGCCTGTTGGACGTCCTTGCCACCCTCGGGTGACGTACCGCCATTGGAGGGAATGGGAACCGTTTCCATCTAGTAGGGTCGGCGCCGACAGCGTGGGACAGGTGCGAGACGGCAAGGTGGCACGACCGGATGGGGCTGAGCCTGGCAACGGCGGAGCGATGGGTGGAGCGCTGGGAGCGCCAGCAGCAGCGGTACGCCGTGGACCGCGAGGAGCGGTTCACGGTGATCGCCGACGTCGTCGAGCGGGCCGTGGCCGGCCGGTCGGCGCGACCGCTGGTCGCCGATCTCGGCTGCGGTCCCGGATCGCTCGCGGCGCGACTGGTGCGGAGGCTGCCGGACGCCGACATCGTCGCCGTCGACCGGGACCCCTTGCTGCTGGAGCTGGCCCGCACCCACCACGCGGACGCGGCCCGCTACGTCGACACGGTGATCGGCGAGGACGGCTGGACCCACGCCCTGCACCTGGAACGCCCGCTGGACGCGGCCGTGTCGACGACGGCACTGCACTACCTGAGCCCGGACGCCCTGCACCGCACCTACCGACAGCTCGCGGCACTGCTGCGGCCCGGCGGCGTCCTCGTCAACGGCGACCACTTCCCGCACGATGACACCGAGCTCGCCGCCCTCACCGGGTGCGTCGGCAGCCGGCACGCCGAACGCGGGCACGCTCTGGCGCAGGAGGACTGGGACTCCTGGTGGACGGCCGTCGCGCGGGACCCCGAGCTGACCGACCTGCTCGCCGAACGCCGGCGCCGGGAGCCGGTCACCGGGACCGACTGCGCGGCGCGGCTGTCCGTGTCCGGGCACGAACGGCTGTTGCGGCGGGCGGGGTTCAGGCATGTCGGTGTCGTCTGGCAGTACGGCGACAGTCACGTCGTCGTCGCGATCCGCTGACGTAGGCCGCCGCCCGCCGGTATCGGGCGTTCTGGTCGGCTGTTGTGCAAAACGTTTTGGATCCCTAGCTTGTGCCGCATGAGCGACCAAGCGTCCGTGCCGTCCGGCCGTCTTCTGGTGAGCGGCTGCGATGTGCTGCGGGTTCCGCCGGCGGGCGAGTGCGAGATCCTCCCGGCGCAGGACATCGTGGTGGTGGACGGCGCGATCGAGGACGTACGGCCCACGGGTGAGCACACCGCGGTGCCGGGCGCGGACGTCGTCGACGCACGCGGGCTGCTGGCCGTCCCCGGCCTGGTGAACGCCCACACGCACAGCCCCATGGTGCTGATGCGCGGCGCGGCCGAGGACGTGACGGTCGAGGGCTGGTTCAACGACCGCGTCTGGCCGATGGAATCCAACCTCACCCCCGACGACGTACGCGTCGGCGCACTGCTGGCCTGCGCTGAGATGATCCGCTCCGGGGTCACCACCTTCGCCGACCACTACTTCTTCGCCGAGCGGATCGCCGAGGCGGTCACCGAGAGCGGACTGCGCGCCGACCTCGCGCCCACCTACTTCAGCAGCCGGGGCGGCGGCCCTGGAGGACACGGTGAAGTTCGCCGAGGCATGGCACGGAGGGGCTGGCGGCCGGGTGACCGTCTCGCTCGGGCCCCACGCCCCGTACACCGTGAGCGACGACGACCTGCGCACCCTCGCCGAGCACGCCCGGCGGCTGGGGCTGCGTATGCACCTCCACGCCGCCGAGAACCTGGAGCAGACGCAAGCCGGCCTGGAGCGGCGCGGGATCACCCCCATCCGGGTACTGCACGAGACGGGGGTGCTGGCGGCCGGGGCGCTGATCGCGCACGGCTGCGGCATCGTCGAGCAGGACCTGCCGCTGCTGGCCGAGTACGCCGGCACGACCGCGGTGGCCTGCTGCCCCAAGGTCTACCTCAAGCACGCCCTGTCCCCGCTGACCCCGGTCCGCGAGCTGCTCGACGCCGGGGTCACCGTCGCGGTCGGCACGGACGGGGCCGCCGGGCACAACACGCTGGACGTGTGGGAGGCGCTGCGGCTGGTCGCCCTCACACAGAAGCAGGCGGTACGCGACGCCACCTGGATGACCGTGTCCGACACCCTGCGCATGGCGATGCGGGGCGGTGCCCGCGCCCTCGGGCTGCACGACCGGATCGGCGCGCTGGAGCCCGGCATGCGGGCCGACATCGTCCTCGTCGACCTGTCCGGGGTCCACTGCCGCCCCCTCCACGACCCCCGGGCCGCGCTGGTGTACAGCACCCGTGCGAGCGACGTCCGTACGGTCGTCGTCGACGGCCACGTCCTGATGCGCGACGGACGGCTGCTGACCGTCGACGAGCCCGCCCTCCTGGCCGAGGCCGACGTACGGGTGGCACGCATCCTCGACACCTCGCACGGCAGGGCGGTGCAGCACTATGACCCGTGAGCCCTACGGCGGAAGATCGGCGGTGCGCAGACCCGCGTCCATCAAGGACGTGGCCGCGGCGGCCGGGGTCAGCCCCACCACCGTCTCGCACGTCCTGAGCGGCAACCGGCCGGTCAACGAGGAGACCGCCGCCAGGGTGCGCGGTGTCGTGAACCGGCTCGGATATGTTCCGGCCTCGCTGGCCCGCAGCCTCCAGGCCGGCTCCACCTCGGTGATCGGCCTGCTGATACCCGACATCAGCAACACCTTCTTCGCCGAACTGGCCAAGGGCGCCGAGGACGCCGCCCACGACCTCGGCTACGGCCTGATCCTGTGCAACACCGAGTTCGACGCGGACCGCGAGGACCGCTATCTCGGCATGATCCGCAGCCGGTTCATCGACGGCATGGTGTACGCCTCCGGGTCCGCGCCCTCGCGACGGCGACTGGAGGCCCTGATGGGCAAGTTCCCCATCGCGCTCGCCGACGAGGAGGTCGAGGGGCTCGAAGGGGCGCTCATCGCCAGCGCCGACCACGAGGCGGGCGGGCGGCTGGTCGGCGACCACCTGCGGGAACTCGGGCATCACCGGGCACTGATGCTGACCGGTCCGCGCGCCCTCCGCAGCGGCGTGGCCCGTGCCCAGGGCTTCGTCCGGGCCTTCCGGGGCGATGTCGTGGAACGCGAGGGCGACTTCAAGGAGGCCTCCGGTCACCGCCTTGTCGCCCGACTCCTCGAAGAGGGCGGCTTCGACCGCACAGCGGTCTTCGCGGCCAACGACCTGATGGCCTTCGGCGCCCTCACCGCGCTGCGGGAGGCGGGTCTTTCGGTGCCGCGGGACGTGTCCGTGGTCGGCTTCGACGACATCCGCGCGGCCTCCCTGGCCCACCCGCCCCTGACCACCGTCCACCAGCCCGCCTACGACGTGGGCCGCACCGCCACCGCGCAACTCCTCCAGTACGTCACCCGGGGCGAGGTCCCGCCCGCCTCCCGGCACACCCTCCCCGTCACCCTCAAGGTCCGCGGCAGCACGGCACCGCCCACCCCCTGACCGTGGGACCGGCTGCTGCGCCGGATCGTCGACGGCTGAAATTCCCCTGGCCGAAATAGGACCGAAACCTCGCGGCGTAGCCAAAACGTTTTGCGCTTTCTACTGTCAACGCATCGCAGACCCGGGCCACTCGGTGAACCCAATGATCAGGAGGACGACGGTGAGAATGACCAGAAGGGCCGCCGTGATGGTGGCGGGGATGCTCGCGCTGGCCGCTTGCGGGGGAGGGGGAGAGAAAGACGATGCCGCGTCGTCGGGAAAGACACGGATCAAATTGGTGGTCAACGGCGGGCTCGGCGACAAGTCCTTCTTCGACTCCGCCTATGCCGGCCTGAAGCGGGCGCAGAAAGAGCTCGGCTACGAGCTCAAGGTGGTCGAGATCGGCTCCGACCGCACCAAGTGGGAGCCCGGATTCGAGGACGCCGCCGCGGCCGACGACTACGACATCCTCGCCGCCGGCACCTTCGAGGTCACCGACTACATAGGCGAACTCGCCCCGCAGTATCCGGACAAGAAGTTCTGGATCTTCGACGCCCCGGTCGACTACAGCGGAGAGAACGGCACCTGTTCCAACAAGTGCGAGAACGTCCACTCCGTCACTTTCAAGCAGAACGAGGGCGGATATCTCGCCGGATTCCTCGCCGAGAAGCTCGTGGCCGAAAAGGCACTCAAGGGAACCGAATCGCTGGACAAGGTCGGTGTCATGGGCGGCGTGAAGACCCCGCTCATCGAGGACTTCGTGGTCGGATTCCGGGCCGGATTCAAGGCGGCCGGCGGAAAGGACTCGGACGTCCTCGTCCAGTACGTCGGCGGCGACAAGGCGTTCAGCGACCCGGCGAAGGGCAAGGAGATCTCCAACGCGCTGTACGGCCAGGGTGCCGCCCTGGTGTGGCCGGTGGCCGGGCTCTCCGGACTCGGCACCTTCGAGTCGGCGGTCGCGGCCAAGCGGTACACCCTCGGCGTCGACTCCGACCAGTTCCAGACCCTCACCGACCAGGCGCAGAAGAACACCGTCGTCACCTCCATCCTCAAGAACGTCGGCAACGCCCTCTACAAGGCCGCCGAGGCCGAACAGAAGGACTCCCTCAAGTACGGCGCCGTCGAGACCGTCGGACTCGCCGAGGACGCCGTCGGCTATGTGAACGACGACCACTTCGCCCAGCTCGTCCCCGAGAAGATCCGCACCGAGCTCGAAGCGGCGGCCGACAAGGTCAAGTCCGGCTCCGTCACGGTCCCCAGCGCCCTCTGATTCCCGAACGGCCTTGAGATGAACGAGTCATGGGACGCGGCCGGTCCGGCCGTCGCCGCCCGCGCGGTCACCAAGACGTACGCCAACGGCGTGCGCGCGGTACGCGGGGTGGACCTGGATGTCCCGCCGGGCGAGATCCGCGCGATCGTCGGCGAGAACGGCGCGGGCAAGTCCACGCTGATGAAGCTGCTCTACGGCCTGGAACAGCCCACCTCCGGCGAGATCCTGGTCGGCGGCCGGCCCCGCGTGCTGCGCGACCCGGCCGTGGCGATCGCCCTCGGCGTGGGCATGGTGCACCAGAACCTGATGCTGGTGCCGTCCTTCACCGTCGCCCAGAACGTCGTCCTCGGCGTCGAACCCGGCCGCCGCGGCCTCGTCGACCCGCAGGCGGCCGTCAGGGCGACCTGGCGGCTTGCCGAGGAGTCCGGACTCGCAGTCGACCCGAGGGCGCGCGTCGACGAGGTGTCCGTCGGCATGCGGCAGCGCACCGAGATCCTCAAGGCCCTCCACCGCCGCGCCCGGGTCCTGATCCTTGACGAGCCGACCGCCGTGCTCACCCCGCAGGAGACCGAGGACCTGTTCGCCGCGATACGCCGCCTGCGCGACGGCGGCATGACGGTGCTGTTCATCTCGCACAAGCTGCGCGAGGTACGGGAGATCAGCGACCGGGTGAGCGTGATGCGCGCCGGTTCCCTGGTGGGCACCGTCCCCACTGCCGACGCCACCGAGCGCTCCCTGGCCGCCATGATGGTCGGCCGCGACCTCTCCCTAGACATGGACCGGGCACCCGCCCGCCGGTCCGAAGTCACCTTGCGGGTAAGGGAGTTGGCGTACGACGGCCCCGCCGGCCAGTCCCTGCACGACCTCCACTTCGACGTCGCCGCCGGGGAGATCGTCGGCGTCGCCGGCATCGAGGGCAACGGGCAGAGCGAACTCGCCGAGATCCTCGCCGGGTTGCGCCGCCGCACTTCCGGCACCGTCACCGTCGACGGCACCGACACAGCGGGGCTCGACGTCGCCGGCCACCGCAGAGCGGGCATCGGCTACGTCCCCGAGGACCGGTTGCGCAACGGTGCCGCCCTCGACGAGTCCATCGCCGACAACCTCGTCGTCGACCGCCACGACCGCCCGCCCCTCGCCCGCCGCGGCCTCCTGCACCCCAGGGCGGTCCGCGCCCACGCCGAACGGCTCATCGAGGACTACGCGATCCGCACCCCCGACCCGACCGTCCCGGTGCGCGCCCTGTCCGGCGGCAACCTCCAGAAGGTCGTCGTCGCCCGCGAACTGTCCGCCGGGCCACGGCTGTTGATCGCCTCCCAGGTCACCCGCGGCGTCGACATCGGCGCCATTCGGTTCATGTACGAGCAGCTGATCACCGCGCGCGACGCGGGCGCCGCCGTCCTGCTGATCTCCGCCGACCTCACCGAACTGCTCGCCCTGTCCGACCGGTTGCTCGTCCTGAAGGACGGCCGCCTGGTCGCCCGCTTCGACGACACGGCCGGTCTGACCGAGAAGCGGGTCGGGCTCTACATGCTCGGAGTTGAGCGGCACGACCGGGAGCGCCTCACCGCAGGGCTCGACGACTCCGGCGAGGTGACCGCCGTATGACCGCCACCGCCGTCGAGGCCGAGGACCGCGACCAGTACCGCGCGACCCGCCGCCGCGCCCTCGCCGTGGACCTCGGCATGACCCTGGCCACTGTCCTGGCCGCCCTCGCCATCGGCTTCCTCGTCATGCTGGCCACCGGCAAGGATCCGATCGCGGCGTACGAGGCGATGCTCACCGGCCCGCTGGAGCGCTCCTATCGCGTCGGACGCTGGCTGGAGGACGCCACCACGCTCACCCTGCTCGGGCTGTCCGTCGCCATCCCGTTCCGCGCCCGGCAGATCAGCCTCGGGGCCGAAAGCCAGCTGTACGCGGGGGCGTTGGCGGCAGCCACCGTGGCGATCTTCCTGCCGTTGCCGCCGGTCGCCGCGGTGCTGGTGCCGCTCGTCGCCGCGGCGGCTGCGGGGGCGGGCATGGGACTCGTGCCGGGCTCGATGAAGGCGCGCCTCGGGGCGAACGAGATCGTGGCCACGCTCATGCTCAACGCCATCGCCGTACGGGTCTACGACTACCTGGTCAACGGCCCGCTGAAGGACCCCGACAGCAGCGCCGTGCGCTCCGAGCGCATCCCGCAGGACTCCGCGCTCACCCCGCTGAGCGACTGGTTCGGCGTGCCGCTGGGCCGCGCCAATGTCGGCCTCGTGCTGATGCTGCTCACCGCCGTCGCCCTGTGGCTGCTCCTCACCCGCACCCCGCTCGGCTACCGCATCCGCATGACCGGCGCGAACCCTGACTTCGCCGAGTACGGCGGCATCCGGGTACCCCGCGTCATCGAGTGGAGCTTCGTCATCGGCGGCGCCGTCGCCGGGCTCGCCGGGGCCCACCTCGTGCAGGGCGTGTACGGGCGCCTGGAGCCGGGGCTCGCCGGGAGCCTCGCCTTCGAGGGGATCGTGGTGGCGCTGCTGGCCCGGAACAACCCGCTCGTCGTCGTGGTCGCCGGGCTCTTCTACTCCTACCTGCGTGCCGGGGGAGACATCATGGAACAGCAGACGGACGTCGGCACCGAGATCGTGGTGGTCATCCAGGCGGTCATCGTGCTGCTGGTCACCGCGCAGGCCCTGCCGGACCTGCTCAAGCGCCGCATCGCGCGCAGGCAGGTGGGCATCCGATGAGCTCCGTCCTCGACGTCGTCCTCAGCAGCGCGTTCCTCGCGGCGGTGCTGCGCGTCGCCACGCCCTATCTGCTCGCCGCCTTCGGCGGACTCGTCGCCGAACGCGCCGGGGTCAGCAACATCGCCCTGGAGGGCCAGATGCTCTCCGCCGCCTGCACGGGCGCGCTCGTGGCCGGTTACAGCGGGTCGGTCGCGCTCGGAGCGGTGAGCGGCGTCGCGGTGGCCGCCCTCCTCGGCGTCCTGCTCGCCGCCCTGCGCCTGGAGCTGGGCGCCGACGCGATCATCGCCGGCATCGGCCTCAACCTGCTCGCCTCGGGCGGCACCGCGTACGCCGTCTACACCCTCCTCGACGACAAGGGCGGCACCACCGGCCTGAAGAGCGGCACCTTGCCGACGGTCACGCTGCCCGGCATCGAGTACATCCCCGTCGTGGGCGACGTGCTCAGCGGCCAGAACCTGATCACCTGGCTGGCTTTCCTCGCCGCGCCGTTCGTGGCCTGGCTGTTCTTCCGGACCCGCTTCGGCTTCCACCTGCGCGCGGTCGGCGAGATGCCCGACGCCGCCGCGTCCGTCGGCATCAAGGTCCGCCGCGTCCAATACGGCGGCCTCGCCCTCAGCGGCGCCCTCGCCGGGCTCGCCGGGGTCTTCCTCAGCATGGGCTACGTGTCCTTCTTCGTCCGCGACATGACGGCCGGACGTGGCTTCATCGCCCTCGCCGCCGTGTTCCTCGGCGGCCTCAGGCCCTGGGGCGTCTTCCTCGCCGCCATCGGCTTCGGCGCGGCGGAGGCACTGGCCGTACAGCTCGGCACGCTGGACGTGCCGCCACAGCTGGTGTCGACGATCCCGTACGCGATGACCCTCGTCGCCCTCGCGGCGTACGCGTGGCGGCGCAAGCGGCGCGGGCGTACGGCGGAGGTCGCCGCCTCCCTCTGACGGCCGTTCCCCACCTTCACCTCATAGACAGCCACCCCCACTTTCACCTCACAGAGAGAACATCATGCGCACCAGACACGGCGTGCGTTCCGCACGCGTGCTCTCCGGCGGCCTCATGGCGGCCACCCTCCTCCTCACCGTCCTGCCCACCGGCGCCGTCGCCGCCGACAATCCGTTCCGCGTCCGGCTCCTGGACACCCTCACCGTCCCCGCCGGAACGACCGAGTCCGGCGTGCCCTTCGGCGGCCTGTCGGGCCTCGACTACGACCGCCGGACGCGTACCTACGTCGCTCTCAGCGACGACCGCTCCGAGAACGGCGAGGCCCGCTTCCACACCCTCCGACTGCCACTCCACGGCACCGCGTTCGCCCACGACCGGCCCGATGTCGAGGGCCTCACCGTGCTCGACGACGTCACCGGTGAGCCGTTCGCCCCGAAGGCCGTGGACCCCGAGGCGATCCGCTGGATGCCGGGCGGACGCAGACTGTTGTGGACCAGCGAGGGCGCGTCCAGTGCCGGCCGGCCCGCCTTCGTCCGCGAGGCGTCGACGTCGGGGGCGTACGTCCGTGAACTCCCGTTGCCCGAGGCGTACGCGCCGGTCCGGTCGGCCGACGGCAGGCTCGTCTCCGGCGTCCGCAACAACCAGGCGCTGGAGGGCCTCACGCTCACCCCGGACGGCACAAGGGCCGTCACCGTCACCGAGAACGCCCTCGTCCAGGACGGCCCCGCCGCGAGCCTGACCGCCAAGAGTCCGTCCCGACTGCTGGTGACGGACCGCGGGACGGGCCGGACGCTCGCCGAGCACGTCTACGAGGTCGACCCGATCTCGGACGCGCCCACCGCCCCGCTGCCCGCCCCCGTCAACACCTACTCGGCGGACCGGGGCGTCTCCGAGATCCTCGCGATCAACGACACCGACTTCATCACCGTGGAGCGGTCCTTCGCCTCCGGTGTCGGCTTCGCGATCCGCCTGTATTGGACCACCACCCGTGGCGCGACGGACGTCAGAGGCGAGGACGCGCTGTCCGGCGCCGAGCGGCCGATGCGGAAGAGGCTGCTGTACGACTTCACCACCTCCGGCACGGACGCCGACAACGTCGAGGGGATCACCTGGGGGCCGGCCCTGCCCGACGGATCGCGCTCGCTCGTCCTCGTCTCCGACGACAACTTCGGCTTCAACGGAGGCCTCACCAAGTTCCATCTGTTGTCTGTTGGTCGGGGCCTGACCAAGCACAGCTAAAGGTTCGCACCTGCGCCTTGACAGCGTGCGTACTGTTTCGCGACGTTTGAGCCTCGTCACATAGTTCGACATGGGCGTAAATGTGACGAGGCGCCAACAGTGCGTCTTGGGGGGACTCTGGGGGGAGCGATCGCCATGCGATCCACGAGCGCCATCACGATTCACAGACCCGAGGAGCTGAACGAGTCGCTGCGCCGGGCGTGGCACCGGGCGATGGACGAGTCGCCCGACTACGCCAACCCCTTTCTGGCACCGGAGTTCACGGTCGGCGTGGGCAGGTACCGCGGTGGGGCCCGGGTCGCGGTGCTGCACGAGAACGGGGAGGCCGTCGGCTTCTTCCCGTACGAGCGCAACGCGGCCGGCGTCGGCCGCGCCATCGGTTTAGGCCTCTCCGACTGCCAGGCGCTGGTGCACCGGCCGGGGGTCAGCTGGGACACCCGTCGACTGCTGCGGGCCTGCGGCATGTCCGTCTTCGAGTTCGATCACCTCGTTCAGGAGCAGCAGCCGTTCGGCCCGTACGTCACGGGGACGTTCGCCTCGCCCGTGCTCGACCTGAAGCCCGGCGAGGGCGACTATCCGGAGTGGCTGCGCGCCACCTACCCGGGTCTCGCCAAGACGACGCTGAAGAAGGAGCGGCGGCTGGGCCGGGACGCGGGGGAGGTGCGGTTCGTCTACGACGAGCGCGACCCGCGCGTGCTGCGCACGCTCATGCGGTGGAAGTCCGCCCAGTACCGCAGGACGGGGCGGATGGACCGGTTCGCCAAGCCGTGGATCGTCGACCTGGTGGACCACCTCTTCCAGGTCCGCGAGGAGCACTTCACCGGCATCCTGTCCGTGGTGTACGCCGGTGACCGGCCGGTCGCCGCGCACTTCGGGCCCAGGTCGCGCACCGTGTTCGCGGCCTGGTTCACCGCCTACGACCCCGAGTTCGGCTACTACTCGCCCGGACTGATGATGCACCTGAGGCTGGCCGACGCCGCGGGCCGGGACGGTGTGACGCTCATGGACATGGGGCGCGGCGCGAAGGAGTACAAGGACTGGCTCAAGACCCGTGAACTGCGGGTCGCCGAAGGGTTCGCGGCCCGCCCGCACCCGGTGGCGGCGGCCCACCGGATGTGGCGCAGACCGGTGCGGGGCCTGAGAAACACGGTCCTGGCCCATCCCGGACTGCGCGAGCCCGCCGACCGGCTGCTGAAGACGGTCGGCACGCTGCGCACCTCGGGCCCGGCCCACTCACCGGGGGTGGGAGCCCGCGCTCGCTGAGCGGGATCCACTCCTGTCACACGTCATACGTCACGCGACGGCGTCGTCCGCACGGCCCCTCGTGGTCTCCAACACCCCGCAGGGCGGCCTGGATCGACGCGCGCGAGCGCACACCATCGCCCGCCCCGGGCGACCTTCTTCGTACCCTTCCACGGAAGAGGTGACCATGCCGTACGGATCGCGGCTCGCCGCGATGATGACACGGCGCATCGGACGCGAATGCGTCTACACGCCCTCGGCCCGACTGGCCCTCTACCTGGCGCTGCGGCGCTGGTGCCGGCCCGGCGGACGGGTGCTGATGTCCCCGGTGAACGACGACGTGATCCTCTTCGTCGTCCTCGCCGCCGGACTGCGCCCCGTCCAGGCCCCCGTGTCCCGGTGGGACGGAAACATCGACCCGGCCGCCGTACCGGAGTCCACCTGGCGGAACGTGGACGCCGTCCTGACCACGAACCTGTACGGCCTGCCCGACCGCGTCGTCGAACTGCGGCGCCGCTGCGACCAGTTGGGGATCCCCCTGATCGAGGACGCGGCCCACGCCATCGGCGCGCACGTGGACGGGCAGCCGATCGGGACCTTCGGAACGGCGGCCGCGTTCAGTCTGTCCAAGCACGTGGCGGGTATGGCCGGTGGGTTCCTCGCCGTCGAGGACGCGCCCACCCGACGGGAACTGGAGCTGCTGCGCGACGACCTGCTTTCGCCGCGGCGCCTGCGCGACGACCTGACCACCACGCTGCGCCCGCTGGCGCGGTCGGCCGTACGCAAGCTCCACCTGGTGCGTCCGGTGTGGCGCACCATGCAGCGCCTGAAGCTGCTGGAACGCGACGAGTTCCGCATGGCCCTGCACGCGCCCCGCCTCGCCGGCAGCGCCCGTCAGGCACCGAGCCTGACCGCGTACGAACCCTGGGTACGGGTCGACCTGCACGGCTTCCGCTCCCGCCACGGGGCCCTGGTCCGGGGGCAGTTGGAGCTGCGGATGGCCCGGCTGGACGGGAACCTCGCCCGCCGCCGGGCCGGTGTCGCGCTGCTCTCGGGCACCACCTGGGCCACCCCGGCCCTGCGCGACCGGGCGGGCGACGGCCCGCCGTCCCTGTTCCGGGTGCCGCTCCTCGTCCACGACCGCGACGCCCTCCTCGAACGCCTGGTGAACCACGGCGTGGTCGCGGGATACGTCTACGACCCGCCGCTCGACGACTACGCGGGCGCCGAGTTCGTCGAACCGTCCCCCGACCCCTCCGCCGCCCGCTGGTTCGCCGCCCACAGCCTGCCGGCCGACCCCCTCCTCGCCCGCAGGATCGCAGGCGCCCTGACCAGGGAACGGGCCACGCCCGCACACCCGCCCCTCCCGACCTCGCCCCGGTTCGACACCACGGCCACGCCTCCCACGCCCCTGGGCCAGTAGGGCCTGCCGACCATTCCTCCGGGGGAGTGTTCCGGGCCAGTCCCGGGCGCCCGGGTGGCGTCGGCCCGCGCCGCCCGGCCCCGCCTTGCCTACCCTGGAGACGTGACCCGCCCCAACGACGAGGTCGCCGCGCTGCTCCAGGAGTACGCGGACCTGATCTCGATCACCGGAGGAGACGCGTTCAAGTCACGCGTCTACGAGAAGGCCGCCCGGGCGATCGGCGGCCACCACGCTGACGTGTCCAAGCTGGACGTCAAGGGCCTCAAGGAGATCCCCAACGTCGGCAAGTCGATCGCCGAGAAGGTCGTCGAGTACTTCGCCAACGGCAGCATCTCCGCCGTCGAGGAACTGCGCGCGAAGATCCCCGCCGGGGTCCGGCAGCTGACGGCCATCCCCACGCTCGGCCCGAAGAAGGCCCTGGTCATCTACCAGGAGCTGGGCATCTCCACCACCGAGGAACTCGCCGACGCCATCCACGAGGAGCGGCTGCGCGACCTCAAGGGCTTCGGGCCGAAGACCGAGGAGAACATCCTGCACGGCATCAGCCTGCTGCAGTCCTCCGGCGACCGCGTCCTGATCGACGTCGCCATGAGCCTCGCCGAGGACATCGTCGCCGAGTTGTCCCAGGTCACCGGCTGCGAGCGCTGTGCTTATGCGGGCTCCCTGCGCCGCGTCCGCGAGACGATCGGCGACGTCGACATCCTCGTCGCGGCGAAGCGGCCGCAGCCGATCATGCGGGCCTTCACCGAGCTGCCGTACGTCTCGGAGGTCATCGCGCACGGCGAGAAGAAGACGTCGATCCGCACCACCAAGGGCCTCCAGGTCGACCTGCGGGTCGTACCGCCGGACTCCTGGGGCGCGGCGATGCAGTACTTCACCGGATCCAAGGCGCACAACATCCGCACCCGCGAGATGGCCGTCCACAAGAAGCTCAAGCTCTCGGAGTACGGGCTCTTCGACACCGAGACCGGGAAGAAGATCGTCTCCAGGACCGAGGAGGACGTGTACGCCCGCCTCGGCCTGCCCTGGATCCCGCCCACCCTGCGTGAGGACCGGGGCGAGATCGAGGCCGGGCTGCGCGGCGAACTGCCCGACCTGGTCCAGGAGAAGGACATCCGGGGCGACCTGCACACCCACACCGACCTCACCGACGGGCTCGCCCCGCTGGAGGAGATGGTCGCCGCTGCCGCCGAGCGCGGTTACGCCTACTACGCCGTCACCGACCACGGGCCCGACATGGCCATGCAGCGCATGACCGACGAGCGGATCCTGGCCCAGCGCGCACACGTCCGCGAGCTGGACGGCGCGTACGGCAAGCGGGGCAAGCGGGGAGGCATGCGGGTGCTGCACGGCGCGGAGCTGAACATCGGCCCCGACGGCGACGTGGACTGGCCGCCGGAGTTCCTCGCCGGGTTCGACCTGTGCGTGGCCTCGGTCCACTCGCACTTCAACCAGGGGCGCGCGGCGCTGACCCGGCGGATCGTCCGGGCCTGCGAGAACCCGCACGTCCACATCATCGGCCACCCCACCACTCGCCTCCTCGGCAAGCGCCCCGCCATCGACGTCGACCTCGACGAGGTCTTCGCCGCCTGCGCGCGCACCGGTACGGCCCTGGAGATCAACTCCCATCCCGACCGGCTCGACCTGCGCGACGAGGACATCCTGCGGGCCAGGCGGCACGGCGTGAGGTTCGCCGTCGACAGCGACGCCCACGCCGTCATCCATCTGGCCAACCTGCGCTACGGAGTGGGCACGGCCCAGCGCGGCTGGCTCACCAAGGACGACGTGATCAACACCTGGCCGCTCACCCGACTGCGGCGGTTCCTGGAGAAGCGGCCCTGAAGGGGCCACGTTCTCCCGAACCGGACAGGTCAGGTCTCGCTTTGTTCATGTCGCCGCAGAGGGGTTGTCCTTACATTCCGTCCCTGCCTAGGGTCGCCTTCGTAGTGCAAGCGCTTTCTGAAGCGGGCTGTCCATCGGCCGTCCGAGGAGAACTGCATGTCCCCAAGTACCGTCCGCCGCCGCGTCGCCGTGATCGGCACCGGTGCCATCGTCAGTGGCAGCCATCTCCCCGCGCTGAGACATCACGCTGACCGGGTGGAGCTGGTGGCCGCCGTCGATGTGGACCAGGCACGGCTGGACGCCTTCCGGCAGCTCGCCGGAGCGGACGTCGCCGGGTACACCTCGACGGACGACATGCTGGACGCCGTACGCCCCGACCTGGTCCTGATCGGCACGCCGCCGTCGCTGCACCGGGAGCAGACGGTCGCCGCGCTCAAGGCGGGTGCCTGGGTGCTGTGCGAGAAGCCGCTGTGTCTGTCGCTCGCCGAGTACGACGACATCGCGGCGGCCGAGGAGGCGTCGGGGGCATACGCGTCGGTCGTCTTCCAGCACCGGTACGGCTCCGGAGCGGTGCACGCCCGTGAGCTGATCGCCGGCGGGGAGCTGGGCGCCCCGCTGGTCGCGCACTGCCAGACGACCTGGCACCGGGACGCCGCGTACTACGCGGTGCCGTGGCGCGGACGGTGGGCCACCGAGGGCGGCGGGCCGACCATGGGGCACGGCATCCACCAGTTCGACCTGCTGCTGCATCTGCTCGGCCCGTGGGCGGAGATCCGGGCCATGGCCGCACGCCTGGTGCACGACACCGAGAGCGAGGACGTCTCGACGGCCCTCGTGCGCTTCGCGAACGGCGCCCTCGCCACCGTCGTCAACAGCGTGCTGTCCCCGCACGAGGTCAGCCGTATCCGCGTCGACTGCGCCGACGCGACGGTCGAGCTCACCCACCTGTACGGCCACCGCAACGACGACTGGGTCTACACCCCGGCCCCGCACGTCCCGTCCGAGCGCGCCACGGCCTGGCGCACCCCCGCGGCGGATCTGCCCAGCTCGCACACGGCCCAGCTCGGCGCCCTGCTCGACGCCTACGACAACGGTGTCCGACCGCCCGGCAGCGGCCCCGACGCCCGGGCCACCCTCGACTTCGCCGCCGCCCTCTACAAGGCGGCCTTCACGGGAAGCCCGGTGCACGCGGGCGAGATCCGGCCGGGCGACCCCTTCTACCCGGCCATGCACGGCGACCACCCCCACTGGGCCCCCAAGGAGCGCGCATGAGCATCCGCGTCACCCACGCGCACGGCGACCACATCGCGGTGACGGCGGCGAACGGCACCGAGATCCTTCGCTACGTCTACCGACCCGACCCCGAGGCCTTCGAGTCCCGCAAGCCCTACGCCCACCCCGTGCGCACCCTCGCCGGGCACACCGTGACCGGCTACCGGCCCAGCGACCACCGCTGGCACAAGGGCCTGCAGATGACCGCGAGCCATCTGTCCGGCCAGAACTTCTGGGGCGGCAACTGCTATGTGCACGGCGAGGGTTACCTCCCGCTGCCCGAGCGCGTCGGCTCGATGCGGCACGACGGTTTCGGCGAGTTCACGGTCGAGGACGACCGGCTCGCCTTCACCGAGGAACTCACCTGGGTCGAGAACGGCGGCCAGGAGTGGGCGCGCGAAGTGCGCGGGCTGACCGTCCACTCGGTGGACGAGGAAGCCGGCGCCTGGGCCCTGGACTGGTCGATCCGGCTGACCAACCTCCGTGGCGAGCCGCTGGCCTTCGGCTCGCCCACCACCGCCGGCCGCGAGATGGCCGGGTACACCGGACTCCAGTGGCGCGGTCCCCGGGACTTCACCTCAGGCACCGCCTTCGGCCCCGACATCGACGGAGGAGCAGGCGCGGACGCGGGCAAGCTGATGGGCACGCAGGGCCCGTGGCTCGCCTTCACCACCGAGCACGACGACGTCGACGGGCACTCCACGCTCGTCTTCGCGCACGCGCCCGAGAACCTCGACGAGCAGGCCGCGATCCACGAGTCGCACTGGTTCGTGCGCGCGGAACCGATCCCGACGGTCGCGTTCTCCTGGGCGTTCTTCGAGGAGTTCGAGCTGCCGCCGGGCGAGTCCTTCGCGTATCGCTACCGGGTGGTCTTCGCCGACGGGGCCTGG
The DNA here is from genome assembly GCF_044453205.1 of Streptomyces sp. NPDC051738. Taxonomy (NCBI): domain Bacteria; kingdom Bacillati; phylum Actinomycetota; class Actinomycetes; order Kitasatosporales; family Streptomycetaceae; genus Streptomyces; species Streptomyces sp. NPDC051738. The sequence goes on from NZ_JBITCM010000034.1 coordinate 25,001, forward strand.
GACCGGGAGCGGGTGGCCGCGCACCTGGAGGGGCTGTCGTGGTGAAGCCCGTGAAGCCCCACCTTCCGCATCCACTGCCCGGCGCCGTCGGCCTGTCCCACCTCAGCGCCTACGACTGGGAGGCAACCGACGGCGTGTGCGGCGGCAGCCCGCATCTGCACCTGGTGTGCACGGAGGCGTACGTCGTCACCGGCGGCCGGGGCGCGGTGCAGACGCTGAGCCCCGACGGCTACCGGGACATCCCGCTGGAGCCGGGCTCCGTCGCCTGGTTCACGCCCGGGACCGTGCACCGTATGGTCCAGGGCGGTGATCTGCGCATCACCGTGCTGATGCAGAACAGCGGACTGCCGGAGGCCGGCGACGCCGTGTTCACCTTCCCGTCCGAGGTGCTGGCCGATCCGGACCGGTACGCCGCCGCGGCCACCCTGCCGGCCGGCACCGGCCCGGAGACCGCGGCTGCCGCCCGCCGCCGCCGGGACCTCGCCGTCGAGGGCTACCTCGCCCTGCGTGAGGCGCTCGTCGCCGGGGACAACGGACCGTACGTCGAGTTCCAGCGCGCCGCCGCCCGGCTCGTGCGCGCCAAGGTGCCGAACTGGCGGGAGCTGTGGCGGGCGGGCGCGCTGGCCACCGCCGAGCGCACCGGCGCCCAGCTCGACGCGCTGGAGGCGGGCGAACCGGCGTATCTCGCCGACGCGACCGCGCACGAGACCGCGCCCACCCGGCTCGGCGGGTTCGGGATGTGCGGCCGCCGGGACGAGTACAACCTGCCGGGGACGACGCTGCCTTACGGCGGCGAGTAGCAGGCCGGGGGGCCAAGAGGGCCAAGAGGGCCGAGGGGGGCCAACAGAAGTTCCGAGGAGAGGAGAGGTGACCTCGGCATGCCCGGACACAGGACAAAGGGGTTCTGCGCTTCGGCCGTCGCACTCGTGCTCTGCGCGATGGCGGCCGGTTGCGGGGGATCCGGGGAATCGGTCGGCGGCGGCAAGGTCGTGCTGCGCTACACGTGGTGGGGCAACCCCGACCGCGCGGAGCGCACCGAGCAGGCCGTCGCCCTGTTCGAGAAACAGCACCCGGACATCCAGGTGCAGACGTCGTTCTCGGCCTACGAGGCCTACAAACAGAAGCTCGCCACCCAGGCCGCGGGCGGCGACGCCCCCGACGTGATGCAGCTCGACTACCGGCAGATCGACCAGTACGCCTCCGGCGGCGTCCTGCTCGACCTCGCCCGGCAGAAGGCCGTACTGCGCACGAGCGAGATCGACCCCGGGCTCCTCGCCACCGGCCGGCTCGACGGCACGCAGTACGCGATTCCCCAGGGCCGCGGCACCGAGACCGTCGCCTACGACGTCAAGGTGTGGAAGGAGTCCGACGTTCCGCTGCCGGGCCGGAACTGGACCTGGAGCGAGTGGGCCGACACCATGCGCGCCCTGGCCGAGAAGACCGGCAAGCCCGGCGCCACCGACCCCGGCCAGAGCGAGGACTGCTTCGAGGTCTGGCTGCGCGGCCAGGGCAAGTCCCTCTACAGGAAGGACGGCGGCCTCGGCTTCACCGCCGACGACCTGACCCGCTGGTGGACCTTCACCGACAAGCTCCGGCGCGAGGGCGTCGTCTCACCCGCCGAGCAGACCACGCAGCTCGACGGCTCCGTCGAGAACACCCCGCTCGGGCGCGGCGAGGCCGTCGCCGACTCCAACTGGGACGCCCCGGCCAGCGGTTACCTCGCCCTGATCCCCGGCGGCGTCGCGCTCGCGCCGATGCCGTCCGGCGAGGACGGCACGCCCGGCCAGTACTTCAAGCCGTCGATGTTCCTCGGCGTCGGCGCCAACACCGGTCACGCGAAGGAGGCGGCCCAGCTCGTCGACTTCCTCATCAACGACGAACAGGCGGCGAAGATCCTCGGCGCGACCCGCGGCATCCCCGTCAACGAGTCCGTACGCGAGGAGATCGAGCCTCAGCTCAAGGACTTCGACAGGACGATCGCCACCTACCAGTCGTCCCTCGAAGGCTCCCTCAAGGACCCGCCGCAGGCCCCGCCCTCCGGCGACAACGCCCTGCAGGCCACCTTCCAGCGCGACTACGACCAGGTGTCTTACGAGCGCATGTCGCCCCGCGAGGCGGCCGAGAACTACGTCACCGAGGCGAAGGCGGAGCTGAGGTCATGACCACCACCGACATACCCGCGCCCACCGCCCCCGCCACCGGGCCGGCCAGGCCCTCGAAGCGCCGCCCCAAGCGCGAACGCCAGGGCCCCGCCTGGGTGTTCCTGTCCCCATGGGTGCTCGGCGCGATCGTCCTGACCCTGCTGCCGATGGCCGTGTCGCTGTACCTGTCCTTCACCGACTACGACCTGTTCAACCCGCCGCGCTGGGTGGGCCTGCGCAACTACGTCCAGATGTTCACCGAGGACCCGCGCTACTGGCGATCGGTCGTGACCACGCTGACGTACGTCGTCATCGCCGTGCCGCTGCAACTGGCGCTCGCCCTCGTCGTCGCGCTCGCCCTGAAGTCCATGAAACGCGGCAAGGGCTTCTACCGGTCGGCCTTCTACGCCCCTTCACTGCTGGGTGCGTCGATGTCCATCGCCCTCGTCTGGCGCGCGGTCTTCAACGACGGCGGCACGGTGGACCACCTGTTCGGCACCGGCGGCTGGGTCAACAAGCCCGGCTGGGCGCTGCTCGCCGTGGCACTGCTGACGGTGTGGCAGTTCGGGGCGCCGATGGTCATCTTCCTCGCGGGACTCCAGCAGATCCCGAGCGAGCTGTACGAGGCGGCGGCCGTCGACGGGGCCGGGAAATGGCGGCAGTTCCTGTCCGTCACCGTGCCCATGCTGTCCCCGGTCCTGTTCTTCAACCTGGTCCTGCAGACCATCCAGGCCTTCCAGGTCTTCACGCCCGCCTTCGCGCTCAGTGCCGGCAAGGGCGGCCCCGCCGACTCGACCCTCGTCTACACCCTCTACCTCTACGACCGCGGCTTCGTCGCCTCCCACATGGGCTACGCCTCCGCCATGGCCTGGGTGCTGCTGATCGTCATCGGCGCCGTCACCGCGGTGCTGTTCCGCACCTCGCGCTCCTGGGTCTTCTACGCCTCCGAGGGGGACCGATGACAACAACCACAACTCCGGTCGTCCGCAAGCCCGTTGCCTGGGGCCGGATCGCCCTGCACCTCGGCTGCCTGGCCGCTCTGCTCGTCATGCTGTACCCGTTGGCCTGGCTGCTGGCCACCTCGCTGAAGCCCGCCGACGAGGTCATCGCGAGCCTCGACCTGCTGCCCAGCCACCTGGAGTGGTCGAACTACTCCACGGCCCTGGACGGCATCAACGACGTGTCCATCTGGCGGCTGCTCGCCAACTCACTGCTGATCGCGGGCGGCGCGGTCCTCGGCAACGTCATCAGCTGCTCGCTGGCCGCCTACGCGTTCGCGCGCCTGAGGTTCCGGTTCCGCGGACCGCTGTTCGCGTTCATGATCGCCACGATCATGCTGCCGCACCACGCGGTGCTGATCCCGCAGTACATCATCTTCAACCAGCTCGGCCTGGTGAACACCTACTGGCCGCTGATCCTGCCGAAGTTCCTCGCCACCGAGGCGTTCTTCGTCTTCCTCATCGTGCAGTTCATGCGTGGACTGCCGCGCGAGCTGGAGGAGGCGGCCCGCATCGACGGCTGCGGCCCCTTCCGCAGCTTCTTCCAGGTCGTGCTGCCGCTCACCCGCCCCGCCCTGATCACCACGGCGATCTTCACCTTCATCTGGACGTGGAACGACTTCTTCACCCAGCTCATCTACCTCTTCGACCCGGACAAGTTCACGCTCACGCTCGCCCTGCGGTCGTTCGTGGACGCCTCCAGCACCTCGGCGTTCGGCCCCATGTTCGCGATGTCCGTGATCGCGCTGCTGCCGATCGTGCTGTTCTTCCTCGCCTTCCAGCGGCTGCTGGTGGAGGGCATGGCCAGCTCCGGAATCAAGGGGTGAGCGAGGTGCCGGCACGTGAGGCGGGCGAGGTGTTCGGCCCGCGGATGACCCTCTTCGCCGACGTCCTGAGCGTCGGCCTCGCCACGGCCGTGGCCAGTCTGCCGCTGCTGACCGCCCCGGCCGCGCTGTCTACGGCCTGCGCGGTGCTGCGGGGTACCCGGGAGGACCAACCCGCCACCGCCGGGCGGTACTTCGCGCTGCTACGGCGTCGGCTGCGCACCGGCGACCTGGCGGCGGGCGCCCTCGCGGTGGCGGGAGTGCTGCTGCTGGCCGCCGATCTGGCCCTCGCGCGGGCGGGGCTGCCGGGTGCGCCGCTGTTCGCCGTGGTCGCCGCCGCGATCGGCGCCTGTGCCATGGTGGTTGGCCTCCGGGCCTGCGCCCGCCGTGAGTCGCTCACCGACTGGCGTACGGCGGTGCGCGAGGCCGCCCGGGACTCCGTGCGGGACGTGGGCGGCAGCGGCCTCGTGCTGCTCGCGGTGGCCACCGCCGCCCTGTGCGCGTGGATGCTGGTGCCGCTGGCGTTCCTCGCCCCGGGGCCGTTGGCGCTGGCGGTCACCGCGGTGGACGTACGCAGGGGAGGATGACGTCGAATTCATCCCCGGATCTCCTTGCATGTCCATGAGTTAACGGGCCATTAGGCGGCATGCGGTGTAAAGGGACCGTTGGAGTGTCAATCATCTTGTCATGAACCTGCGGCCCGACGGGCGGGCCGCAGCCTCATGGAGGTGTGGAATGCGCCGCACACTCACCACCGGTCTCGCCGCCTCAGCCCTCTCCCTCGTGACCGTCTTCGCCACCGCCTCGACCGCCGACGCCGCCCCCGCCGACAAGCCCCAGGTCCTGGCCAGTTGGACCCAGACCAGCGCGTCCAGCTACAACGCCTGGGCCGCCGCCCGCGGCAACCAGTCCGCCTGGTCCGCCTACGGGTTCGACTGGTCCACCGACTACTGCTCCTCGTCCCCGGACAACCCCTTCGGCTTCCCCTTCTCCAAGTCCTGCGCCCGGCACGACTTCGGCTACCGCAACTACAAGGCCCTGGGCGCGTTCGACGCCAACAAGGCGCGCATCGACAGCGCCTTCTACGAGGACCTCAAGCGTGTGTGCGCGGGCTACGGCGGTGCGACGAAGTCCGCCTGCAACAGCACGGCCTGGACGTACTACCAGGCCGTGAAGGCCTTCGGCTGACACGTCGTCACGGGCAGAAGGGCGCCGCATGAGCGGCGCCCTTCTGGCTTTCGGTGCCCTCTTGGCTTTCGGCGGTCACCTGGCTTCCGGCGGCGCCTCCTGGCTTTCGCCAAGGATCAGTTCGCGGCCCGGAACGACCGCAGCCGCAGCGAGTTGGCCACCACGAACACAGAGGAGAAGGCCATGGCCGCCCCGGCGATCATCGGGTTGAGCAGCCCGGCCGCGGCGATCGGCAGAGCGGCGACGTTGTAGGCGAAGGCCCAGAACAGGTTGGACCGGATGGTGCCGAGCGTCCTGCGGGAGAGCCGGATCGCGTCGGCGGCGGCGCGCAGATCGCCACGGACCAGGGTGAGGTCGCCGGCCTCGATCGCGGCGTCCGTGCCGGTGCCCATCGCCAGCCCCAGGTCGGCCTGCGCCAGGGCCGCCGCGTCGTTGACCCCGTCGCCGACCATCGCGACCGAACGGCCCTCGCCCTGCAGCCGCTTGACGACGTCGGCCTTGTCCTGTGGCAGCACCTCGGCGATGACGTCCTCGGGCGCGATACCGACCTCGCGGGCGACGGCGTGGGCGACGGTCTGGTTGTCGCCGGTCAGCAGGATCGGGGTGAGGCCGAGGGCGCGCAGTCGCCGGATCGCCTCGGGACTGGTCTCCTTCACCGCGTCGGCGACCTCCAGCACCGCCCGTACCTCTCCGTCCCAGGCGACCGCGATGGCGGTACGACCGGACTCCTCGGCCTCGGACTTGGCGCGCCGCAGGTCTTCCGGCAGCTCCATGGCCCACTCTGCGAGGAGCCGCTCCCGGCCCACCAGCACCGCGTGGCCCTCGATGATGCCCTGCACTCCGAGCCCGGGCACGTTCGCGAAGTCCTCCGGCGTCGGCAGCGATCCCAGCTTCTCCAGCGCGCCCTCGGCCACGGCGCGGGCGATCGGATGCTCGGAGGCGTGCTCCAACGCGCCGGCGAGTCGCAGGACTTCGGCCTCGTCGGTGTTGTCGGCGGTGTGTACCGCCAGCAGGGTCATCCGGCCGGTGGTCACGGTGCCCGTCTTGTCGAGGACGATCGTGTCGACCTTGCGCGTGGACTCCAGGACCTCCGGCCCCTTGATCAGGATGCCGAGCTGGGCGCCCCGCCCGGTGCCCACCATCAGCGCGGTCGGCGTGGCCAGGCCCAGGGCGCAGGGGCAGGCGATGATCAGGACGGCGACCGCAGCGGTGAAGGCGGCGGCCGGTCCGGCGCCGTTGCCGAGCCAGAAGCCGAGGGTGGCGAGCGCGAGGGCGATGACGATCGGCACGAAGACGGCGGAGATCCGGTCCGCGAGCCGCTGTGCCGCTGCCTTGCCGTTCTGCGCGTCCTCCACCAGCTTGGCCATCCGGGCGAGTTGGGTGTCGGCGCCCACCCGGGTGGCCTCGACGACGAGACGGCCGCCCGCGTTGATCGTGGCACCGGTGACCGGGTCGCCCTCGGCGACCTCGACCGGCACGGACTCGCCGGTGAGCATCGAGGCGTCCACGGCCGACGAGCCCTCGACGACCGTGCCGTCGGTGGCGATCTTCTCGCCGGGACGCACGAGGAATCGGTCGCCGACCTTCAACTCCGTGACAGGGACGGTCTGTTCGGTGCCGTCGGTGCGCAGGACGGTGACGTCCTTGGCGCCCAGCTCCAGCAGCGCCTTGAGCGCCGCGCCCGCCTTGCGCTTGGAGCGGGCCTCGAAGTAGCGGCCGGCCAGGATGAAGGCGGTGACCCCGGCCGCCGCCTCCAGGTATATGTTGCCGGCGCCGTCGCTGCGGGCGATGGTCAGCTCGAAGGGGTGCGTCATGCCCGGCTCGCCCGCGGTGCCGAGGAACAGCGCCCACAGGGACCACAGGAACGCGGCCGACGTACCGACCGAGATCAGGGTGTCCATGGTGGCCGCGCCGTGCCGCAGATTGGTGAACGCCGCCTTGTGGAAGGGCCACGCGGCATACGTCACGACGGGCGCCGCCAGGGTCAGGGACAGCCACTGCCAGTACTCGAACTGCAGGGCCGGGATCATGGCCATCGCGATGACGGGCACGGCCAGCGTCACGGCGGTGACCAACCGCTCCCGCAGCGGCCGTAGTTCATCGTGGTCGAGGCGATGGGGTACACCGCGCTCGTCGCCGCTCCCGGTCGCGTCGGGCGCGGGTGGCGCGGGCTCCTGCGCGGTGTACCCCGTCGCCTCGACGGTGGCGATCAGGTCCCGGACGGAGACCTCGCCGACGTAGCTGACCTTCGCCTTCTCGGTGGCGTAGTTGACCGTGGCGGTCACCCCGTCCAGGCGGTTCAGCTTCTTCTCGATGCGCGCCGCGCACGAGGCGCAGGTCATGCCGCCGATGACGAGCTCTGTCTCGGTGGCGGGGTGGGACGCGGTGGTGGTCATCGCTGCTCCTGTGGCGGGGTGCGGGTGGAGTCCGGTGCGGCCGGGCCCCGGCGGTCGGGGGTGCGAGTCAGGCCGCGCGGCCGGTGAGCTCGTAGCCGGCCTCGTCGACGACCTCGGCGATCAGGGCGTCGTCGGGCTCGGTGGTGCTGCTGACGGTGACCCGGCCGGTCGCGAGATCGACGCCGACCTCGGTGACGCCGTCCAGCTCGCCGATGACCTTGGTGAGCGTGGCCTTGCAGTGGGCGCAGCTCATACCGGAGACGGCGTAGGTGGTGGTGGACACGGGTTCCTCCTTGGGTACGGGGTGGGGGTATCCTTGTTCGGTGTTCCATGTATACCCCCAGGGGGTAGGCAAGGCAAGTGTCGAACCGGGTTGACTTGATACCCCCTGGGGGTATGGTGAAGTGCATCGAAGGACCCCACCGAGGCATCCGACCCGCAGGAGACCGCCATGAATGCCGGACTGAGGATCACCGCGTTCGCCGCCGCACTGGCCGCGACCTTCGGCACCGCCTACGGCATGGGCCAGGGCCTCGACCCCGTTGTCGACGAGCCCGCGCCCGCCGCCCACGACAGCCACAGCGAGTCGTCACCGGCCGCGGAGGGAGGCGGCGGGCACGAGACGCAGCCGGTCGGCGGGCTGCAGATGTCCGAGGGCGGCTACACCCTCGACCTGCGGACCCCGAGCGTCACCGCCGGGACCCGCTCCGACCTGCGCTTCGTCATCCGCGACAGCGCCGGTCGCGCCGTCACCGCCTACGAGCGCGACCACGAGAAGGAACTGCACCTCATCGTGGCCTCACGCGATCTGGGCACCTACCGCCATCTGCACCCCACCCGCGCCGCCGACGGCACCTGGACCATCCCCGTCGAACTGCCCCGTGCCGGCGGCTACCGCGTCTTCGCCGACTTCACCCCGGCGAAGAAGGGCGCCGAGAACCTCACCCTCGGCGCGGACCTGGCGGCCTCGGGCTCCTACCGGCCGCAGCAGCTGCCCGCGCCCAACACCACGGCGAAGATCAACGGCTACGAGGTCCGGCTGGACGGCGCCCTGCGTCCGGGCAAGGCGAGCGAACTGAAGCTGAAGGTCTCGCGCGACGGCCGCCCGGTGACCAACCTCCAGCCCTACCTCGGCGCCTACGGCCACCTGGTCGCCCTGCGCTCCGGCGACCTCGCGTACCTCCACGTCCACCCGGGCGGGGAACCCGGCGACGGTACGACCAAGCCCGGCCCGCAGATCTCGTTCACGGCCACGGCGCCGAGCAACGGCGCCTACCGGCTGTTCCTCGACTTCAAGCACGAGGGCGAGGTGCACACCGCGGCGTTCACCGTCCGGACCGGTGCGTCGGCGGCGCCCACCTCGGAGGCGCCCACGCACGAGGACGGGGCCGAGCAGCACGGGCACTGAGGGCAGGGGCGCTAGGGGCGCCGAGGAGTACAGGCGCTGACGTGCACAGACACTGAGGCGCTCAGATCCGCCCCGCCCGGCGCTGCCGACGCAGCAGCAGCCCCAGATACACCCCGCCGACGACCGCGGTAACCACACCGACCGGCAGCTGGGCCGTCTCATGGATGCGCTGGGACGCGAAGTCCGCCGTCACCACGAGGAGGGCGCCGGTGCAGGTGGCCGCCAGGAGGCCCGGGCCGGGGGCCCGGGTGAGCCGGCGGGCCAGCTGCGGGGCGATGAGGGCCACGAACGGGATGGGGCCGGCCGCCGCGGTGGCAACCGCACAGGCCGCCGTGGCCAGCACCAGCAGCACCAGCCGGGAGCGCTGGACGGGCACCCCGAGGCCGCCCGCCACGTCGTCTCCCATCTCCATGATCTTCAGCCTGCTCGCGATGAGCGCCACCAGGGGCAGCACGATCAGCAGACCGAGAGCGGCCGGGCGGACGTCGGCCCAACTCCGGCCGTTGAGACTGCCGTTGAGCCACACCATCGCTTGCGCGGCCTGGGTGAACCGGGCCTTGGCCAGGAGGTAGGCGTTCACCCCCTGGAGCAGCGCGCTCACCCCGATGCCGACCAGCACCAGCCGGTAGCCGTGAACGCCCTGTCGCCACGCCAGCACATACACGAGGAAGGCGGTGGCGAGCCCTCCGCCCACCGCGCCCACGGCGATCTGCCCGCCGGTGCCGCCGACGAGCAGGACGACCAGCAGGCCCCCCGTGGCCGAGCCGTAGGTGAAGCCCACGATGTCGGGGCTGCCCAGCGGATTGCGCGTGAGGCTCTGGAAGAGCGCGCCGCTCAGGCCGAGCGCCGCGCCGACCAGGATGCCGGTCAGCAGGCGGGGCAGCCGGAGGTCGTTGATCACGAAGTCGGTGCGCGGGCTGCCGTTGCCCAGCAGGGTGCGGACCACGTCCGCCGGGGAGATCGAGTACTCGCCGGTGCCCAGCGCGAGGACGCCGACTCCGGCGGTGGCGGCGAGCACCAGCACGCAGACCGTCACCGCGCGCACGTCCACCCGCAGGGAGAAACGGTGCGAGCGGCTCCGTACGACATGCGAACGGCCGCGCGCACCGGTACGGGCCGGTGCCTGGGCCGTCATCCGGTCACCGCCCTGCGGTAGCGGACGAGGGCGATGAACACCGGGGCGCCGACCACCGCGGTGACCACGCCCGCGTCCAGCTCGTCGGGGCGTACGACGACCCGGCCGAGGACGTCAGCGAACAGCAGCAGGGCGGGTGCGAGGAGCAGGGAGAGCGGCAGAGTCCAGCGCTGGTCGGCTCCGACGATCATGCGGGCGATGTGCGGTACGGCGAGGCCGACGAAGACGAGCGGCCCGACCGCCGACGTCGCCGCGCCGCACAGCACCGTCATGGCCGCGAGGCCCAGGAAGCGCGTCCGGTCCACATGCGCGCCCAGCGCCCGGGCGCCGTCGTCCCCCAGCGCGAGCGCGTTCAGCGGCCGGACCAGCGCGAGGGCGAGGGCCAGGCCCACCACGACGAACGGCGTGATCGTCGTCAGCGTCTCGTCGTCGGCCCGGGCGAGCGACCCCACGCTCCAGAACCGCAGCTGGTCCAGCGCCTGGGCGTCGAGCAGCATCAGCGTCTGGCTGATGCCGGTGAACACGGCGGCGATCACCGCACCGCCGAGGGCGAGCCGCTCCGGGGTGGCGCCGCCGCGACCGCCCGAGGCCAGCGAGTACACCAGCAGACCGGCCACCACCGCACCGACCATGGCGAACCACACCGACGCCCACAGGCTCGTGATGCCGAGAACCGTGATGGACAGCACCACTCCGGTGGCAGCGCCCGCGTTGATGCCGAGCAGCCCCGGATCGGCCAGCGGATTTCGGGTGAGCGCCTGGATGAGCGCGCCCGCGACGCCGAGCGCGGCACCGGCCGCGATGCCCGCCAGAGTGCGCGGGACACGCACGTCCCAGATCACCGAGGCCGCGGTCGACCCGTCGTCGTGGAGCAGCGCGTCCAGTACGACGCCCGGCGACAGGGCGCGCGAGCCGATCGCGAGGCTGAGCGTGGCGGCGACGACCAGCAGGAGCAGGGCGCAGGCCAGGGCGAGCGTGCGGGTGGAGTTCCGGCGCTTGGGGGAGCGCTTGTCGGTCGGTACGGGAGGGGCCGTAACGGCCTCAGTTGCCACCAATGCCCTCCGCGCGCAGGCGATCGGCGATCAGTCGGCCGAGCGTCTTCTTGTCGATCTTGCCTACCGAGGTCCGGGGAAAGGCCTCGATGACCTCCACCCGGTCGGGGAGCTTATACGCGGCGACCCCACGCTCGGTGAGAAATGCGGCCAACTCCCGCTGGCCCGGGGCCTGTCCGCGCGGGACGAGGTAGGCGCAGGTGCGCTCGCCCATCGTCTCGTCGGGCATGCCGACCACCGCCGCGTCGTGCACGGCCGGATGGGCGAGGATGTGGTTCTCCAGTTCCTCGGCGGAGATCTTGTCGCCGCCCCGGTTGATCTGGTCCTTGGCCCGGCCCTCGACGACCAGATGCCCGGAGGGCAGGATCCGGACCAGGTCGCCGGTGCGGTAGTAGCCGTCGGTGGTGAAGGCGCGGGCGTTGTGGTCGGCGGCGCGGTAGTAGCCGCGCAGGGTGTAGGGGCCGCGGGTGAGCAACTCGCCGCTCTCGCCGGGCGGTACGTCATGGTCGTCCTCGTCGACCACGCGCACTTCGTCGGCGGGGGACATCGGGCGGCCCTGGGTGCCGATCACCAGCTCGGGCGGATCGTCGAGCCGGGTGTAGTTGAGCAGGCCCTCGGCCATGCCGAACACCTGCTGGAGCGTGCAGCCGAGGGCCGGCTCGACCCGGGCGGCGGGCTCGGCGCCCAGCTTGGAGCCGCCGACCTGGAGCAGGCTCAGCGAGGAGAGGTCGGCCTCCTCCCACTCGACCGCGTCCAGCCACAGCAGCGCGATCGGCGGGACCACGGCGGTGGCGGTGACGTGCTCCCGCTCGACCAGCGCGAACGCGTCCTCGGGGCTCGGCGTGGGGGAGAGCACGACGGTGCCGCCCATCATCAGTGTGCCGAGCAGTCCGGGGCAGGCCAGGGCGAAGTTGTGCGCGGTCGGCAGCACCACCAGATAGACGGTGTCGCCGTCGAAGCCGCACACCTCGGCGCTCGCGCGGACGTTGTAGGTGTAGTCGTCGTGGGTGCGCGGGATGAGCTTCGGCTTGCCGGTCGTGCCGCCGGACAGCAGCAGTACGGCCACGTCGCCGGGGTCGGGCACGGGCAGCGGGACCGGGTCGGCGTCGAGGTCGGCGAGCGCGGTGAACTCCGCGGCGTCGCCCGCCACCAGGACGTGCTCGATGCCGGGCACCGCCTTGCGCGCGGCGCGGGCGAGCGCCCGGTGGTCGAAGCCGTCGTGCAGGTCCGGGATCGCGTACGCCGTCGCCCCGGACACCTCGGCGACATGCACGATCTCGCTCTCGCGGTGCGCGGGCAGCGTGAGCACGGGTATCGCGCCCGCCCTCAGCAGCGCGAAGAAGAGCACCACGAAGGCGTCGGTATTGGGCAGTTGGACCACCACACGGTCGCCCTCGCCGATGCCGAGCCGGCGCAGTCCCGCCGCCATGCGGTCGGCGCGGAGATCGAGTTCGGCGTACGTCCAGCGGTTTCCTTCGGCGTCGACGAGCGCGGTCCGGCTCGGTGTCCGTTCGGCGCTGTCTCTCAGCAGCCGGTCGAGCGGCCGCCCTTCCCAGTAGCCCTCTGCGCGGTACTTCTCGGCCAACGGGTCCGGCCAGGGCACCCAACCGTCGAGCATCCTCAACTCCCGCCTGCTGTTTAGGAAAGGCTTGCCTAATGAATCGGCGCGGTCAAGCCTGGCGGTGTGATCTGGACGTCACCGCGCTGCGGAGGCTAGGGTCTTAGTGAATTAGGTTAGGTTAACCTAAGTCCAGGGAGGTAGGTCCTTGCTGCGTTATCGGAGCGCGGAGACGGAACTGCCGGGAGACCCCGTCCAGTTGGCGGCAGGACTGGCGGAGTCGGGCTTGTTCGACCAGTACGTGATCTACGAACAGAACGGCGACGTCTGGTTCGCCGGAGGGGCGCTCGGCGAGATCCTGGTCGGCCGCTCCGAGATCCGCCGCCGCTGGCTCAGCGAGGAGACCACGACTTCGCTGGGGCCGCATCCACTGCGCCAAGTCCACGCGGAACTCGACCGGATGGCCATAGCGGGCTGGAACGCCTACGGCTGGATGGCCTTCGAGTTCTCCCATCTGCACGCCGGCCGCCCCGACCGGGCGGGCGACGACGACCTGCTCCATCTGGTCGTCCCGCACAGCGAAGTGAGGCTCAGTCAGAAAGGCGCCCTGATCCGCAGTGCCGACCAGGAGACGCTGGACGCGCTGACCGGGTTACTCGACCGCGCCGACGCGCACCCCACCGCCGTACCCCGCCCCATCGACGTATCGGACGCCGAGGGCCGTTACCCGGACATGGTCGCCCAGGCCATCGAGGAGATACGGACCTCGGACCTCCAGAAGGTCATCCTCTCCCGGTCCGTCGACGTGCCCTTCCCGGTCGACTTCGTCGCCACCTACGTCCACGGCCGCTCGCACAACACCCCCGCCCGCTCCTTCCTGTTGAACCTCGGCGGGCGCCGGGTCGCCGGATTCAGTCCCGAGACCGTCGCCGAGGTCAGCGCCGACGGCGAGGTCGTCACCCAGCCGCTCGCCGGCACCCGCGCCCGTGGCTTCGGCGACCAGGAGGACGAGCGGCTGCGCGCCGAACTCCTCGCCGATCCCAAGGAGATCTCCGAACACGTGCTGTCGGTCAAACTCGCCGAGGAGGAGATGGCCACCGTCTGCCGTCCGGGCACGGTCTCGGTGCGCGACCTGCTCAGCGTCCGCCGGCGCGGCAGCGTGCAGCACCTCGGCTCCAGCGTGCACGGCCTGCTGGCCGACTCCGCCACCGCCTGGGACGCCCTGCGCGCGGTGTTCCCCGCGGTGACCGCCTCCGGCATCCCCAAGACACCTGCGTACGACTGCATCGCCCGGCTGGAGAAGGAACCGCGCGGCATCTACAGCGGCGCCGTCCTGCGGGCCGGCGGCGACGGATCGCTCGACGCGGCCCTCGTGCTGCGCAGCATCTTCGAGGAGGGCGGCCGCACCTGGCTGCGGGCCGGCGCCGGCATCCTCGCCGGGTCGACCCCCGCCCGGGAGCTGGAGGAGACCTGCGAGAAACTGCGCAGCGTCGCCCCCTACGTCATCCCGGCACAGGGTTAGGGGCGCGCGTGCGACTGGGAGAAATGGTCGTCGACGTAGCGCCGTTGCGCTCCAGCAGAAACTTCAGGCTGATGTTCGCCACCCAGGCGATCTCCATGGTGGGCACCCACCTCACCTCGGTGGCGGCCAGCCTGCAGATCTACCACCTCACCGGCTCGTCGGTCCAAGTCGGCCTGATGAACCTGGTGTTGGGCCTGTCGTTGCTGGTCGGTCTGGTCACGGGCGGTCTGCTCGCCGACCGGGTCGACCGGCGCAAGGTCATGCTGGTCACCCGGGCCGTGACCGCGGTGGTGATCGCGGGGCTCGCCGTGAACGCGGCGCTGCCCGACCCGCAGGTGTGGTTCGTCTTCGTGGCGGCCGTGCTGGCGGGCTTCACCGCAGGGTTGGGCGGTCCGGCCCTGATGGCCGCGACTCCGGCCCTGGTGGCGCCCGGACAGCTGGCCGCGGCGGGCGCGCTGACCACCCTGACCGCCCAACTGGGCGGCATGGTCGGGCCGTCGCTCGCGGGCGTGATCGCGGCCGGGCCGGGTGTCGCGATGTGCTTCGCGATCGACGCGGCCATATACGTCGTCGGACTCGCCCTGCTCGCCCCACTGCCGAAGCTCCCTCCCGAGGGGAACGCCGAGGCACAGCATCCTCTGAAGGCGATGGGGGAGGGGCTGCGCTTCCTGCGCGGCAACCAGGTCGTGGCCGGACTGCTGCTGATCGACGTGTGCGCGGTGGTCTTCGCGATGCCCTACGCCCTCTTCCCCGAACTCGGCACCGAACACTTCGGCGGCGGCCCGTCCACCGTCGGACTCCTCTACACCGCCCCCGCGGTCGGCTCCTTCTTCGGCGCGCTGACCAGCGGCTGGACCGGCCGGGTGCACCACACCGGCCGGGCACTGATCGGCGCGGTCGCGGTGTGGGGCGTGGCGATCACCTGCTTCGGCCTGAGCCCCAACCTGTGGCTGGCGCTGACCTTCCTGGCCCTGGCCGGCCTCGGCGACACCGCCTCGGAGATCCTGCGCCGGGCCCTGCTCCAGCACTACACACCGGACCGGCTCCAGGGCCGGGTCGGCAGCCTGTGGCTGGCCCAGGCCACCGCCGGGCCCTCCGTCGGCAACGTCGAGGCGGGCCTGGTGGCCAGGGCGATCGGGTCGTCCAGCGGGGCCGTGGTGGTCGGCGGACTGGTCTGTCTGGCGGGCGTGGGCGCCCTGGCCCTGGCCATGCCGGGGCTGCGGAAGGCCACGCTCAGCCGGCCCGCGGACGCCGACGGGGATGGGGAAGGGGACGACAGGGCCGCGCCCGCCGAGACCTCCCCGGCAGCCGACTGACACAGCCTCGGACGACTCGGACGACAGGGCGGTGCACCATGCCGAGCGCGCGGATCAACGGAATCCGGCTCCACTACGAGGACACCGGCGAGGGCGAGCCGGTTGTCCTGGTGATGGGCCAGAGCGCCGGAGGCCGGGCCTGGCACCTCCACCAGGTGCCGGCGCTGGTCGACGCCGGATACCGCGCCGTCACCTTCCACAACCGGGGCATCCCCCCGACGGACGAGAGCCCGGAAGGCTTCACCATCGACGACCTGGTGGCCGATACGGCGGGCCTGGCCGAACACCTCGGACTCGCGCCGTGCCGGTTCGTCGGCGTCTCCCTGGGGGCGTACGTCGTCCAGGAGCTGATGCTGGCCCGGCCCGGGCTCGTCCAACAGGGCGTCCTGATGGCCACCCGTGGCCGCAACGACGTCCTGCGCGCGGCGATGACGAGGGCCGAACGCGCCCTGTACGACAGCGGATTGGAGCTCCCGACCGCCTACACCACCTGGATCCGCGCCCTGCAGAACCTGTCCCCGGCCACCCTTGACGACGACCAGCAGATCCGGGACTGGCTGGAGCTCTTCGAGTTCTCACCGCAGCCCCAAGGGCCCGGAACGCGGGCCCAGTTGGACCTGGACGTCCCGGAGGGCCGACTGGACGCCTACCGGGCCATCGACGCGCCCTGCCTGGTCATCGGCTTCGCGGACGACGTCGTCCTCCCGCCGCACCTGGGGCGCGAGGTCGCCGACGCCATCCCCGGCGCCGTCTACCAGGAGATCAAGGGCTGCGGCCACTACGGCTACTTGGAGCGCCCGGACGAAGTGAACCGGGTGCTCCTGGAGTTCTTCGGCGACCGTCCATCCGCGCGTACTTCCCTACCTCCTTCCACCCGTCTTCCCGCACCCGGCGCCAGTGATTTAGGTTAGCCTCACCTAAGTAATCTCCTCAGGGGGTCATGGTGCACCGCACCTTGCTGAACGGCAAGATCCACCGAGCCACCGTCACCCAGGCAGATCTGCACTACGTGGGATCGCTGACGATCGATCAGGACCTCATGGAGGCCGCCGACATCGTCGAGGGCGAAGCGGTCCAGATCGTCGACATCGACAACGGCGCCCGACTCACCACCTACGCCATCACCGGCGAACGCGGCAGCGGGGTCATCGGGATCAACGGCGCCGCCGCCCATCTCGTCCACCCCGGTCACCTGGTGATCATCATGTCCTTCGCCGCGCTCGACGAGACCGAGCGCGCAGCCCATCGGCCGCGGGTCGTCCACGTCGACAAGGCCAACCGGATCGTCGCGCTCGGCGCCGATCCCGCCGAGCCCGTGCCCGACGCGGCCGACCAGGTGTCCGGCACCTTCACCTACCACGCGCCACCCCAGGACGGCGAGCAGGAGAGGAACTGAGCCATGGCCAACCCCTTCGACGACGACAGCGGCGTCTTCCGCGTCCTGGTCAACGACGAGGGCCAGCACTCCCTGTGGCCTGACTTCGCGCCCGTACCCGGCGGCTGGTCCTCGGTGCACGGCCCCGCCGACCGGGCCGCCTGTCTGGAGTACATCGAGCGGAACTGGACGGACATGCGCCCGCGCAGCCTGGCCGAGGCCATGCGCAAGGCCGAGGGCTGATGGCCGGCCGCCCGGCCGTGGCGGACGTCCTCCCCCTGTCACCCATGCAGGAGGGGATGGTCTTCCACGCGCTGTACGACGAACAGGGCCACGACGTCTACACCGGCCAGATGACCCTCCGCCTCGAAGGGCCGCTGGACGCGGAGCGGATGAGCGGGGCGGTCGGGAAGCTGCTCGCCCGGCACGCCAACCTGCGGGCCGCGTTCCGTACCCAGCGTTCAGGGCGGCCGGTCCAGGTGATCAGGAGCGAGGTCAGGACCCCGTGGCAGGTCACCGACCTGTCGTCCCTGCCCGCCCCCGAACGCGAACCGGCCTTCGAACGACTTCTGGCGGAGGACCGCACCGAGCGGTTCGACCTGGCCCGGCCACCACTGCTGCGCTGCCGGCTGGTCACCTTCGACGCGCTGAGCCACCGCCTGGTGATCTCCTCGCACCACCTGCTCTGGGACGGCTGGTCCGCCCCGGTCCTGGTACGCGAACTCTTCCAGCTGTACGCCTCGGACGGCGACCTCGACGCCCTGCCCCGTGTGCGGCCCTACCGCGACTACCTGGCCTGGCTGGCCCGTCAGGACCGCGCGGCAGCCGAACGGTCATGGCAATCCGCACTGGCGGGACTTGACGAACCGTCACTGATGGCGCCGGATGCCCGGGACGTCCCCGCCGAGGAGCCCGAGCGTTTGGTTCGGGAACTCTCCGAGCAGGACACCGAGGCCCTCACCGCCACCGCACGGGCCCACGGCCTCACCGTCAGCACCGTGCTCCAGGGGCTGTGGGCCGTTCTGCTCGGCAGACTGACCGGCCGCACCGACGTCGTCCTCGGCGCCACGGTCTCCGGCCGCGACGCCGACGTCCCCGGCATCGAGTCCATGGTCGGCCTCTTCATCAACACCCTGCCGGTGCGGGCGCGGTTGCGTCCCGAGGAGCCGCTCGCGGACCTGCTCGTCCGACTCCAGTCCGAGCAGTCCGCACTGCTCGACCACCGCCACCTCGGCCTCGCCGACATCCAGCGCGCCGCTGGGCACACGGTCCTGTTCGACACCCTGCTGGTCTTCGAGAGCTATCCCATCGACGACGACGGCATCGCCCGTGCCCTCGACCCCGAGGGCCTCCGTATGACGGGGGTCTCGGTCCACGACGCCACCCACTATCCGCTGAACCTCACCGCGCTGCCGGGCCCGCGCCTGACGCTGACCTTCGGCTACCGGCCGACGGTGCTGGATGGCGCGGCGGTGAACCGCGTCGCCTCCCAACTCGACGTGCTGCTCCGGGACTTCATCGAGCGCCCGGCAACCCCTGTCGCGAGGCTCGGCCTGCCCCCGGCGGAGGGCGAGCCGAGCACCTTGAACGAGCGTCCCCTCCCGCACTCCACAGTCCGCGCCCTCTTCGAGGCCCAGGCGTCCCGCACCCCCGACACCCCCGCCGTCCTCCACGGCGACACCACCCTGACCTTCGCCGAACTCGACGCCCGAGCCGGCCGGTTGGCGTCGGCCCTGACCGAGCGTGGCGCGGGGCCGGAGTCCGTCGTCGCCGTCGCCCTGCCCCGCAGCCCCGACCTGGTCACCGCGCTCCTCGCGGTACTGAAGGCCGGAGCCGCCTGTATGCCGATCGACCCCGGCTACCCGGCCGACCGCATCACGCTCATGCTCGACGATGCTGAGCCCCGGCTCGTGATCTGCGATGAGTCGACGGCCCAACCGCTCGGCATCAACGGGGCGTTGACATGCCCGCCGGACGCGGAGGCCGCCGTACGGCAGGGGCAGGGGCAGCGACCGCCGCTGTCGCCCGAGCACCCCGCGTACGTCATCTTCACCTCGGGCTCCACCGGCCGCCCCAAGGGTGTGATCGGAACCCAGCGGGCCCTGGCCAACCGCCTCGCCTGGGGCCGGGAGCTGGGAACCGGTCCGGGCGGCGTCCGTGTCTCCAAGAGCCCGCTGAGCTTCATCGACGGACTCACCGAACTGCTCGGCGCCCTGGTCGCGGGCGAGGCGGTGGCGCTCGCCGACGACGAGGCGACCGGCGACCCCACGGCACTGGCCGCTCTGGCCGATCGCCACCGGGCCACGCTCCTCACCGCCGTCCCCAGCCTCTACACCACCCTCGTCGAATCCGCCCCGCCGGACGCCTTCTCCTCCGTCCGCACCTGGATCTCCAGCGGCGAACCCCTCTCCGGCGAACTGGCCGAGGCGATCACCCGGCGCTGGCCGCAGGCGCGCCTGGTCAATCTCTACGGCTGCTCCGAGGCGGCCGGCGACAGCCTCGTTCACGTCCACGACGGCGGCGACGGCCCGGTCCCGCTCGGACGGCCGATCGCGAACACGCGGGTCCACGTCCTCGACCCGTTCCTGCGTCCGTCCCCCGTCGGCGCGGTCGGCGAGCTGTACGTGGCCGGGGCAGGGCTGGCCCGCGGCTACCTCAACCAGCCGGGCCGTACCGCCGAACGCTTCGTCGCCGACCCCTTCGGCCCACCGGGCAGCCGTCTCTACCGCACCGGCGACCTCGCCAGACTCCGGGCCGACGGCACGGTGGAGTTCCTCGGCCGGGCCGACGACCAGGTCAAGATCAGGGGCTTCCGTGTCGAGCCGGGGGAGATCCAGGCGGCGGCGCGTGCGTTGCCGGGGGTGGGGCGGGCGGCGGTCGTGGTGCGGGAGGACGGGGCGGGGCCGCGGAGGTTGGTGGCGTATGTCGTGGCGGAAGCAAGGGAAGCAAGGGAAGCAAGGGAAGCAAGGGAAGCAAGGGAAGCAAGGGAAGCGACGGGAGCGGCGGAAGCAAGGGAAGCGGCTGGCGGGCAGCAGGAGGCGCGGTCGGCGTCGCCATCACCCACCCTCGACCCCGTAACCCTGCGCCGAACCCTCGCCGAACGCCTCCCCGCCCACCTCGTACCGTCCGCAGTCGTCGTCCTCGACGCGCTGCCCCTCACCCCCAGCGGCAAACTCGACCGACGCGCCCTGCCCGCCCCCGACTTCACCGGCACGAGCACCTTCGAAGCCCCCCGCACCGAACCGGAGAAGGTGCTGTGCGGCCTGTTCGCGGAGGTGCTCGGTCTCGAACGGGTCGGCGTCCACGACGACTTCTTCGAGCACGGCGGCGACAGCATCGTCTCGGTCCGGCTGGCCGACCGGGCCCGCAGAGCCGGACTCACCCTGTCCCCGCGCGATGTGTTCACCCATCGCACACCGGCCGGGCTCGCCCAGGCCCTGCCCGACGAAACCGGCCCCGCGCCCGAGGAGTTCACCCCGACCGGCGCCCCGCTGGTGTCACTCAGCCAGTCGCAGCTCGACAACGTCAAGGCGAGGTGGAGGACTCGATGAGCAAGGCACCCGGGGACGACGGTTCCCTGGTCGAGGACGTGCTGCCGCTCTCCCCGCTGCAGCAGGGACTGCTGTTCCACGCCCTGTTCGACGAGGGCGCCCAGGACGTCTACACCATGCAGTCCCTGGTGGAGATCGAGGGCCCGCTGCGCCCCGCCCTGCTGCGCACCTCCGCCGAGGAACTCTTCGCCCGGCACGCCAACCTGCGCAGCGCCTTCCTCCACGAGGACCTGGACGAACCGGTGCAGGTGGTCCTCAAGCAGGTGCCGGTGAACTGGGCCGAGGCGGAAGTCACCGGGGAAGGCGACCTGGCCCGCCTGATCGCCGAGGACGCGACCGCCCGCTTCGACCTGACCGACCCGCCCCTGCTGCGCCTGACGCTCGTCCGCCGAGCGGCCGACCGATGGCTGCTGATCCTTACCAACCACCACCTCCTGCTGGACGGTTGGTCCATCCCCCTCCTGGTCCGCGAACTGCTCCAGCTGTACGCCGCCCAGCTCGCCCCCGGTTCCACGGCCCCGCTGCCCGCCGTACGGCCGTACCGCGACTTCCTCGCCTGGCTCGCCTCCCGTGACCGCGAGGCCTCCGCCCACGCCTGGCGCGAGGCACTGGCCGGGGCGACGCCGACCGTGCTGGCACCCTCGGCCGCCGGTCTGGTCCCGGTGCCCCCGGAGCTGCACACCCTGCGGCTGACCGAGGAACTGACCGGCCGGGTACAGGAGTTCGCGCGCCGTCGGGGCATCACCGTCAACACGGTCGTTCAGGGGCTGTGGGCCCTGCTGCTGGCGCGGCTGACGGGCCGGGGCGACGTGGTCTTCGGGGCAACGGTGGCCGGCCGGCCCGCCGAACTGGCCGGTGTGGAGTCCATGATCGGCCTGTTCATCAACACGGTGCCGGTCCGGGTGACCGTACCGCCCGGCGAGGCCGCGGGTGCCTTCCTCCGCCGAGTGCAGGACGAGCAGTCCCGGCTGATGGACCATCAGCACCTGGGCCTCACCGAGATCCAGCGCACAGCCGGCGCGGGCGACCTCTTCGACACCCTGCTCGTCTTCGAGAACTACCCGATCGACGAGTCGGCGGTCGCCGAGGCCGAGGCGAGCGCCGGCCTGCGGATCGTCGAGGTCAAGGGCTCGGGCGCCACCCACTACCCGCTGACCCTGGCCGTACTGGCCGAGCAACAGCTCGGGATCGTCTTCGAGTTCCGCCCCGACTGCTACGACCGCACGACGGTGGAGCAGCTCGCCGACCGCTTCGAGCGCCTAGTCCATTCGGTTCTGGCCGCCCCGGACGCCCCCCTCGCCGCGCTGGACGTCCTCGCGCCCGAGGAGCGGACGGCGCTGCTGACGGGCGGGGTGGGGGAGCGGCTTCCGGTGCCGTACGGCACGATGCCCGAGGTGTTCGAGGCGCAGGTGGCTCGTACGCCGGACGCGGTGGCGGTGGTCGGAGACGGCCGGACTCTGACGTTCGCGGAGTTGAACACTGCCGCGAACCAACTGGCCCGACATCTGGTCGAGTTGGGCGCCGGACCGGAACGGATCGTCGCGTTCGCGCTACCGCCGACCCCGGACGTCATGACCGCTCTGCTGGCGATCCAGAAGGCGGGCGCGGCCTATCTGCCGTTGGATCCGGCATGGCCAGAGGAACGGATCACGGGGATGTTGGCGGATGCGCGTCCGGTGGCTCTTGTCACGACGGCAACTGCAAAGCCCCTAAAGGGGCGCGGGGCTGTGACATATGCGGCTCCGCCGCGTGGGCGCGACCAGCCACACACAACCGTTGGTCGCCAACCGGCGTTGCCACCCCACTGCTTCGTATTCCTGGACGACCCCGACACTCATCAGCGCCTCGCTCAGGCACCCGCCTCCAACCTCACCGACCCCGACCGCCCAACCCCCCTCCTCCCCGAACACCCCGCCTACGTCATCTACACCTCCGGCTCCACCGGCCGCCCCAAGGCCGTGGTCATCCCACAGCGAGCCATCGTCAACCTCTACACCGCCCACAACAAGGCCCTGCACAACCCGGCCTCCACAGCAGCCGGCGGCAGCCCTCTCCGCATAGGCCACGCCTGGCCCATCGCCTTCGACGCCTCTTGGCAACCCATGCTGTGGATGTTCGCCGGACACGAGCTGCACATGGTCCCGGAGGACATCCGCCGCGACCCTGCCGCCCTGCGCGACTTCCTCGCCCGCAACGGCATCGAGTTCATCGAACTGTCCCCGTCCCTGCTCGGCGAACTGGTCGCCCAAGGTGGCGACTGGCAGGCCGAGTTGAAGGTGCTGGGCGTCGGTGGCGAGGCCGTGCCGCCGGACCTGTGGCGCACCCTGCGGGAGACGGACGGGCTGGCCGCGCACAACCTCTACGGCCCCACCGAATGCACCGTCGACTCCGCGGACTGCGACGTCGCGCTCAGTGAGCGTCCCGTGATCGGCCGCCCCGTCGCAGGCGGCACCCTGTACATCCTGGACGGCCACCTCAACCCCGTCCCCGTCGGCGTGGAGGGCGAGCTGTACGTGGCCGGCGCCGGCCTGGCCCGCGGCTACCTCGGCCAACCTGCCGCGACAGCGGCCCGTTTCATCGCCGACCCGTTCTCCGGCGATCCCGGCGCACGCATGTACCGCACCGGCGACATCGCCCGCTGGACCGAGGACGGCCTGGTGGAATGCCTGGGCCGGGTCGACGACCAGGTCAAGATCAGGGGTTACCGGATCGAACCCGGCGAGATCGAGGCGGTGCTGCTGGAGCAGGAGCAGGTCGAGCGGGCGGCGGTCGTCGTCCGCGAGGACACGCCAGGCGTACGGCGCCTCGTCGCGTACGTCATCCTCTCCGCGCCGAGGACCGAAGAGACCGAAGAGACCGAGGAGACCGAGGAGACCGAGGAGATCGAAGAGACGGCGGAGACGGCAGAGCCGCTGCGCCGCGCCGTGTCCGCCGTACTGCCCGACTACATGGTGCCCTCGGCGTTCGTCCCGGTGGACGGCTTCCCGCTCACCCTGAACGGCAAGCTGGACACCGCGGCCCTTCCGGCGCCGTCCCGGTCCGCCGGGCCGGCCACGCAGCCGCCCCGGAACCCGGTCGAGGAGCGGCTCGCGACGCTGTTCGCCGAGGTGCTCGGGCTGGACACGATCGGCGTGCACGACAGCTTCTTCGCGCTCGGCGGCGACAGCATCGTGTCGATGCGGCTGGTCAGCCAGGCGCGGGCGGCCGGGCTCGCGATCTCGCCGCGCGATGTGTTCGAGCGGCCCACGATCGCGGAACTCGCCGAACGGGTCGACGCGGCAGACCTCGCGGGCGGTGCCGCACCCCGCGTGACCGAACCGGACGCGGGAACCGGCGACATACCGCTCACCCCGATACTGACCTGGCTCACCGAGCAGGACGGCCCTTTCCGCGCCCTCAGCCAGGCACGCTTCCTGCGGACCCCGGCCGCCATGGACCTCGACGGGCTGCACCGCACCGTCCAGGCCGTACTGGACCGGCACGACCTGCTGCGCTCCACCTTCGCCCGGGCCGCGGACGGGTCCTGGCGCTTCGAGGCCGCACCCGTGGGCTCGGCCAGCGCCGCCGACTGCGTACGGCGTATCGACGCCGAGCGGCTGGACCACACGGCGATCGGCACGCTGGTGCCGGAGGCGTTCGACGAGCTGGTGGCCGAGCTCGACCCGGCGACCGGGGCGATGGCGCGGTTCCTGTGGTTCGACGGCGGCAGCGGGCGCGAGGGGCGGCTCCTGGTCGTGCTGCACCACCTGGTGACCGACGCGGCGTCCTGGGGCGTGCTGGTCGCCGACCTGGCCGCCGCGTGGGAGGGCGGGGAGCTGTCGCCGCGAGGCACGTCCTTCCGCGAGTGGGCGCAGACGCTGCGGGGCCTGGCCCAGGAGCGATCATCCGAACTCGCCCTCTGGAAGGGGATGTTGGACCTGCAGGAACCACCCCTGGGTGCCGGACCGCTGGACCCCGCCGTGGACACCAGGTCGACGATCCGCAGGCACTGGACCACGCTGGGCCCGGACATCACCGCACCCCTCACCACCGCTTCCGCCCAGGAAGTGCTGCTGACCGCGCTGGCACTCACCGTGCCCTCCTGGCGAGGCGCCTCCGCTCCCGTTCCCACTCCCGGTCCTGGTCCCGGGCCCTCGGTCCTGATCGCCCTGGAGGGCCACGGCCGCGAGGAGCACCTCCTCCCCGGCGCCGACCTCTCCAGCACCCTCGGCTGGTTCACCAGCGTCTTCCCGGTCCGGCTGGATCCCGGCGCCCGCCCCGCTGCGGACCAGGTACGGCGGATCCGCGACCAGCTGGCCGCCCTGCCCGACAAGGGGATCGGCTACGGACTGCTCCGCCACCTCAACCCGGAGACGGCCGGGCAGCTCTCCCCACTCCCCGAACCACAGATCCAGTTCAACTACCTGGGCCGGATGGGCATGGGGGAGCGGCGCGAGTCCGCAGTGTTCACGAGCGCACCGGAGACCGGCGCCATGGGCAGCGGCGCCGACCCCGACATGCCCGCCCCGTACGCCCTCGTCATCGACGCGGTGATCACCGGGACGGAACTGTCGGTGTGCTGGCAGTGGCCGGAACGGCTCTTCACGGAGACCGAGATCCAACGGCTGGCCGAGCTCTGGACCACCTCCCTCCACCTGCTGCTGAAGGGCGAACCGCTCCCGAAAGGCGGAGACCAGTGACGCAGACCCCCACCGCCGACCTCGCGGCGCGCAAGCGCGAACTGCTCCGCCGCAGGCTGGAGAGCGCCGGTCTGGCCGACGCGGCCGCCCGCTCCGAACGGATCCCGCGCCGGCCCGCGGACACGCCCCGGCTGCCGCTGTCGTACGCCCAGTCCCGCATGTGGCTGCTCCAGCAACTCGACCCGGCCAGCCCCGCCTACAACGTCTGCCTCGCCATCCGTCTGCGCGGCCCGCTCGACCCGGCGGCTCTGCGCACGGCCTTGCAGGGGCTGATCGACCGGCACGAGGTACTGCGCACCCGTTACCCGGCTGCCGAGGACGGCACCCCGGAGCAGATCGTCGACGCCGAGGCGGAGGTCGAGTTCGCCACCGCCGACCTGCGCGACCTGCCGGAGGACGAGCGGGACCGCCGTACGACGGAACTGGCCAGGACCGCCTCGGCGACCCCCTTCGACCTCGCCCACGACCATCCCCTGCGCACCCTGCTGATCGAGCGCGCCGCGCAGGACCACACCCTTGTTCTGACGGTTCATCACATCGCTTGGGACGGCGGTACGTTCAACGCGCTCTCTCGTGACCTGAGTGCCCTTTACCGTGCGGCGACCGACGGGACGTCGTCGTCTTCCGGCCTCGAACAACTTCCCCTCCAGTACGGCGATTTCGCGCTCTGGCAGCGCACCACCTGGACCGACGAGCGACTCGCCGAGCATCTCGACCACTGGCGCTCCACCCTGGTCCCCGCACCCCGTCCCCTCGCCCTGCCCACAGACGCCCCGCGCACCGCCCGCCCCACCCCGCACGGCGACCGCCGCTTCCACACCTTCGCCCCCGACGTCACCGACCGGCTCACCGCCTTCGCGCGGGGCGCGGGCGCGACGCCCTTCATGGTGCTGTTCGCGGGTCTGGCCGCCCTGCTCCACCGCACCACCGGCGCCACGGACATCCCGATCGGCTCGGCCGTGATGAGCCGAGACCTCCCCGGCCTCGAAGAGCTGATCGGCAACTTCGGCAACACCCTCGCCCTGCGCGCCGACCTCGACGGCGACCCCGGCTTCGCCGAACTCGTCGAGCGCGTCAAGCAGGTGTGCACGGACGGATACGCCCACCAGGACATGCCCTTCGACAAACTGGTGGAGCGGCTGAAGCCGGAGCGGCAGCCGGGCCGCTCCGTCTACTTCGACGTCATGCTGCTCTTCCTCACCCAGGGACTCGAAGGACCGCGACTCCCGGGCGTGACCGCCGAATGGGAGACCGTCCACAACGACACCACGCAGTTCGACCTCTCCCTGGAGGCCTTCCTCACCGGTGGGCGCCTGCGGATCGAGGCGACGTACCGCGGCGGCCTCTTCACCCCGGACACCGTCGACCGGCTCCTCCGGCACCTGGAGACACTCCTCGCCGCAGCCCTCGCCGACCCCGAACTCGCCCTCCCTCGGCTGCCGTTGATGGCCGAGGCCGAGGAACGCCGGGTCCTGGAGGACTGGAACGCCACCGACCACCCCGTCCCCGTCACCCACCTCACCGACCTCCTCGCCCGGCAGGCCGCAGGCACCCCCGACGCGCCCGCCCTCATCGCCGACGACGGCTCGCACGCCCTGGACTACGCCGACCTGCACGCCCGAGCCAACCGACTCGCCCGGCTGCTGATCTCGCACGGCGTGGGCCCCGAGCATCTGGTGGGCGTGGCCCTGGACCGCGGGACCGACCTGGTGGTGGCGCTGCTGGCGGTGCTCAAGGCGGGCGCCGCATACGTCCCGCTGGACACCGGCTACCCGGCCGAGCGGCTGCAGTTCATGGTGGAGGACGCCGCGCCGACGCTGGTGCTGACCGCCACGGACACCGCCCGGGTACTGCCGCCCGGGGTGCCGCTGCTCCTGCTCGACACGGAGACCACCGCCGCTGAGGCCACCGCCTTCGATGCCGCCGAACTCACCGACGCCGACCGGCTGCAGCCCCTCCGCCCCGAGCACCCCGCGTACGTCATCTACACCTCCGGTTCCACGGGCCGTCCCAAGGGGGCCGTGATTCCGCACGCCGGGATCGTCAACCGGCTGCTGTGGATGCAGGAGACGTACGAACTCGACGCCGACGACCGTGTGTTGCAGAAAACACCGGCCAGCTTCGACGTCTCCGTCTGGGAGTTCTTCTGGCCGCTGATCACCGGGGCGGTGCTCGTCCTCGCCCGGCCCGGCGGCCACCGTGACCCCGGCTACCTCGCCGAACTGATCCGCGACCGGCGGGTCACGACCGCGCACTTCGTGCCCTCGATGCTGCGCGTCTTCCTCCACGACCCCGCCGCCGAGCAGGCGCGCGGCGTCCTGCGCCGGATCGTGTGCAGCGGCGAGGCCCTGCCCACCGAACTCGCCGAGCGCTGCGCCGAGTCACTGCCCGGAACCGAGCTGCGCAACCTGTACGGCCCCACCGAGGCCGCCGTGGACGTCACCGCCTGGCCGTGTGCCGAGGGGACCACGTCCGCCGCCGGTTCCGTACCGATCGGCCGCCCGGTGTGGAACACCCGCACCCTCGTGCTGGACGCGTCCCTGCGCCCGGTGCCGCCGGGCGTCCCCGGCGAGCTCTACCTGGGCGGCACCCAGCTCGCCCGCGGCTACCTCCGCCGCCCCGGCCTGACCGCCGACCGCTTCGTCGCCGACCCGTACGGCCCGCCCGGCGCCCGCCTCTACCGCAGCGGCGACCTGGTGCGCTGGAGCGCGCACGGGGCACTGGAGTTCCTCGGCCGGTCCGACGACCAGGTCAAGATCCGCGGCTTCCGCGTCGAGCCGGGCGAGACCGAGGCCGCCGTGGCAGCCCTGCCCGGAGTGTCCCAGGCAGCGGTGACGGTACGTCAGGACCAGCAGGGCGAGCCGAGGTTGGTGGCGTACGCCGTGCCCCACCCCGGTGCTGGAGCCCTGGAACCGTTGCAGATCAGGCAGGACCTCAAGGCGACGCTCCCGGAGCATCTCCTGCCCGCCGCCGTCGTGGTCCTCGGCGAGCTGCCGCTGACCCCCAACGGCAAACTCGACCGTTCGGCCCTGCCCGCCCCCGACCTCTCCGACCTCACCACCGCCACCGCCCACCGCTCCGAGGCGGAGGCGGCCCTGTGCGCCCTGTTCGCCGACCTGCTCGGGCTGCCCTCCGTCGGCATCCACGACGAGTTCTTCGCCCTCGGCGGCCATTCCGTCCTGGCCACCCGCCTGATCGCCCGCATCCGGGCCGAGCTCGGGGCCGTCGTCCCGCTGCGGGCGGTCTTCGACACACCGACCGTGGCCGCGATCGCCCCGCTCCTGGAGGAACCGGCCACCGAGCGGCGCCCCGCGCTGCGGCCGACCCGGCGTCCGGACGCGGTGCCGTTGTCCTCCGCGCAGGCCAGGCTGTGGTTCCTGTACCGGCTGGAGGGGCCGAGTCCGACGTACAACATCCACACCGCCCTACGTCTCACCGGCGGGCTCGACCCGGACGCGCTGCGAGCCGCCCTCCATGACCTCGTGGCCCGGCACGAGGCGCTGCGCACGGTCTACCCGGACGACGACGGCACGCCCTTCCAACAGGTCCTGGCGGAGGCGGCTGTGCCCTTCGAGATCGTGCCGGCCGGCGCCGGAGAACTCGACGGGCTGCTGCGGGAAGCCGCCGCGTACTCGTTCGCGCTGGATGCCGAGATCCCCGTACGCACAACGCTGTACCGTCTCGCCCCCGACGAGCACGTCCTGCTCCTCCTCGTCCACCACATCGCCACCGACGGCTGGTCCGCGGAGCCGCTGCTGCGGGACCTGGAGACGGCCTACACGGCCAGGGTGCGGGGCGACTGGCCCACATGGCCCCCGCTCGCCGTGCAGTACGCCGACTACACGCTGTGGCAACGGCAGTCGCTCGAAGAGGGTGGGGTGGCAGGCGCCGAACTGGACTTCTGGACACGGCAGTTGGAGGGCGTGCCGGAGGAACTCCAGCTGCCCGTCGACCGACCTCGCCCGGCCGTCGCCGGATACCGGGCCGGTGCCGTCGACTTCTCCCTCGACGCGGAGGTGTACGGCAGGCTCCGGGACCTGGCCGCGGAAGCGGGCGGCACCGTCTTCATGGCGCTCCAGGCCGCCCTCGCGGTCCTGCTCGGCCGCCTCGGCGCCGGGGACGACATCCCCCTCGGCACCCCGGTCGCCGGACGGGGCGACGCGGCCCTCGACGACCTCGTGGGCCTCTTCGTCAACACCCTGGTGCTGCGCACCGACGTTTCCGGCGACCCCACGTTCCGTACCCTGCTCGCCCGGGTCCGCGAGACCGACGTGGACGCGTACGCCCACCAGGACCTGCCGTTCGAGCGGCTCGTGGACGCGCTCGCGCCGACCCGCTCGATGGGCCGGCACCCGCTGTTCCAGGTGATGCTCGCCCACCAGCAAGCCCCTGACGAGACACGGGACTTCGCGGGCCTGACGCTCAGTGAGCTGCGCGTCGACTTCTACACGGCGAAGACCGACCTGGCCTTCCACGTCTTCGAACGGCCGGAGGGCGGCGGCATCACCGGCGCGCTCGTTCACAGCCGCGACCTGTACGACCCCGAATCCGCCCGGGACATGGTCGAGCGGTTCGTGCGACTGGTCGGCGACCTGGCCCGGCGGCCCGATCTGCCGGTCGGCCTGGCCGACGTCCTCATCCCGCGTGAGCGGGCCCGGCTGCTGGGGGAGTGGAACGACACCGCCCACCCAATGCCCGCCACCACCCTGACCGCATTGGTCGAGGAACAGGTGGCGAAGACCCCTGACCTGACCGCCGTGGAGTACGGCATCGAGGGCGGTACGCGACTGACGTACGCCGAGCTGAACGCCCGCGCCAACGCCCTGGCCCGGGAGCTGACTTCACTGGGCGTCGGGCCGGAGCGCCGCGTCGGCATCCATCTGGAGCGCTCGGTGGAGATGGTCGTAGGACTGCTCGCCGTGCTGAAGGCGGGCGGGGCCTTCGTGCCGCTGGAGCCGTCCTGGCCGGCGCTCCGGGTCGCCGAGGTGTGCCGGAGCGCTGCGTTGACGGTGGTGCTGGGCAGGCCCGGTGACGGATCGGTCCTTGGGGACGACGCGCCACCGTTCGTGGAGGTGCGCTTGGACGGTCCCCAGGAGCCGGACAACCCCGCCGTCCCCGTCGACCCCGAGGGCCTCGCGTACGTCATCTACACCTCCGGATCCACCGGCGTCCCCAAGGGCGCCATGATCCGTCACCGGGCCATCGCCCACCGGCTGCTGTGGCAGCGCGAGTTGCTCCGCTTCGGCACCGAGGACGCGGCCCTGTTCAAGGCGCCCCTCGGCTTCGACATCTCCATCAACGAGATCTTCCTGCCGCTGGTGCACGGCGGCAGGGTGGTGATCGCCGAGCCGGGCGGCGAACGCGACGTCGACTATCTCCTCGACACGGTCGAACGGCACCGGGTCACCTTCACCTACCTCGTCTCGTCGATGCTCGACCTGCTGCTGGAACTGGACGGCTTCGCCCGGCGGGCCCGCTCCCTCAAGCACGTGTGGTGCGGTGGCGAGGTGCTCACCCCCGAGCTGTTCGCCCGCTTCCGCGCCGCGAGCCCCGCGGTGATGTACCACGGGTACGGGCCGGCCGAGGCCACCATCGGGGTCAGCCACGTCGTCTACCGCACCGGCGCGATCCGCAGCGCCGTCTCCATCGGGCGGCCCAACGGCAACACCCGGCTCTACGTTCTCGACGACCGGCTGCAGCCGGTGCCGGTCGGCGTGCCGGGGGAGTTGTACGCCGGCGGCATCTATCTCGGCCGCGGCTATGTGAACGACCCCCGCCGCACCGCCGACCACTGGGTGGCCGACCCGTTCGGCCCGCCCGGCGAGCGGCTCTACCGCACCGGCGACCTGGTGCGGTGGCAGCGCGACGGCACCCTTGAGTTCCTCGGCCGGGCCGACAACCAGGTGAAGATCCGCGGCATGCGGGTCGAACTGGAGGAGATCGAGGCGATCCTCGAACAGCATCCGGGCGTGCGGCGCGGCGTCGTGGTGATCCGGGAGGACGCCCCGGGCGTCAAGCAGCTCGCCGGGTACTACCTCGCCGCCGACGCCCTCGGCGACCTGCACGACTGGCTCCGGGAACGGCTGCCCGAACACATGGTGCCGCGCACCCTCACCCCCCTGGGCGCATTCCCGCTGCTGCCCTCCGGCAAGGTCGACCGGGGCGCCCTGCCCGCGCCCGAGACCACGACCTCCGGAGCACCGACACGGGAGCCCGCGGGTGAACGCGAGCGACTGCTCTGCGAGTTGTTCGCCTCCGTCCTCGGGCTCGGGCGCGTCGGCGTCGACGACAACTTCTTCGAGCTCGGCGGCGACAGCATCGTCTCCATCCGCCTGGTGACCCTGGCCCGCAAGGCCGGTATCGCCCTCAGCCCCCGGAACGTCTTCCAGACGCCCACCCCGGCCGGCCTGGCGGCCGCCTCCGCCGAAACGTCCGACACCGCTCTCGTCGACGAGCCGACCGGAGCGGCGGAGCTGACCCCGATCATGCGCTGGACGGCCGGCCCCGACGGTTCCTACCACGGCCTCGCCCAGGCGGTTCTGCTGGTGACCCCGCCGGGCCTCACGTACGACACCGCCGTCGCCGCGATCCAAGCGGTGGTGGACCGCCACGACATGCTCCGTGCTCGACTGACGGGCCGGTTGGAGGTGCCCGCCGAAGGAACGGTGCGTGCGGGCGACCTGCTGAGCCAGGTGCGGGACGCGGCGTTGGACGATCAGCTGGCCGCCGCCGTGGCCCGGCTCGACCCGGCGGCCGGGCGCATGCTCCAAGCCGTCTGGTTCACCGACTCCGGCCGGCTGCTCCTCGTCGCGCACCACCTGGTCGTCGACGGGGTGTCCTGGCGGATCATCACCTCCGACCTGGCACAGGCGTGGCAGTCGGGGCGTGGCCTCCCCCGCAGCGGCACCTCCTTCCGCACCTGGAGCAGGCTCCTCGGCGAGGAGGCCGGCAAGCCCCACCGCTTGCGCGAACTTGCCCGGTGGACCGGCGAGTTGGAAGGGGCGCGTCCCTTCCTGGAGCGCCACCTCGGCAGTGCGGCGAGCCTGCGCGAGGACACCCTTGTCCTCCCGGACGATGTCACCGCGGCCCTGCTCACAGCCGTCCCCGCCGCCTATCACGCCGCCGCCCCCGACGTCCTGCTCACCGCCCTCGCGCTCGCCGCGGCGGCTTGGCGGGAGCGGCGCGGCTCCCTGACCGGGCGGTCGCTGCTGGTCGGCCTGGAGGGGCACGGACGGGAGGAGGACATCGCCGAGGGCGTCGATCTGTCGGCCACGGTCGGCTGGTTCACCACCTTCCACCCGGCCGCCGTCGACCCCGGCCCGCTCGACATCGACGAGGCGCTCTCCGGCGGACCCGCCGCGGGCACGGCGCTCAAGCGCGTCAAGGAGCAGCTGCGCGCCGTACCGGACCACGGCCTCGGATACGGTCTCCTGCGCCACCTCAACCCCGACACCGCACCCGCCCTGGAGAAGCTTCCGCAGCCGCAGATCCTCTTCAACTACCTTGGCCGCTTCACCGCGTCCGGCTCGGCGGACGAGCCCTGGGAACTGGCTCCCGAGGCCCCCATGCTGCGGGTGCCGCCGCCGACCGCATCCGACAGCGGTTCCGCCGCGGGCAGGCAGCACGCTGCCTTCGGTCTGGAGATCAACGCCGTGGCCGTAGAGGAGGCGGGCGGTGGCGGTGTCCGGCTGCACATCTCCGCCGCCTGGCCGGACACGTTCCTGACCGACTCCGAGGCACAGGACCTGCTCGGCCTCTGGGAGCGCGCTCTGCACGGTCTCGCCCGGCACGCCGAGGACGCCCCGGCCGGCGGCCTCACCCCGTCGGACCTCCCCCTGGTCGAACTGACCCAGGAGGACATCGACGACTTCGAGAACGACCTCGACGACTTCTGAGCCATCACGGACGACCTCTCAGCCACCACGGACAACTTCTGAGCCACCACGGACGACTTCGGAGGAACCGGTGACGCAGCACCACCCGACCGCGGACGACCTGCTCCGTTCGGTCACCGACACATTCGGCTCGGAGGAACCGCCGAGCGAGGACGACAGCCTCATCGCCTGGGGCCTGGACTCGATCACCCTGATGAAGATCGCGGGCGGCTGGCGGAAACAGGGCGTCCGGGTCAGCTTCGCGGAGCTGGCCAAGGAGCCCACCCTGCGCGCCTGGCGGGAGCTGTTGGCAGCCCACATACCGGCCGTCGCACAGCCCGCCGAGCGGACGCCCGCCGTGCCGCCGCCCGCGCCCGAACCACGCGAACCTTTCCCGCTGGCCGTGATGCAGCACGCCTACTGGATCGGCCGCGGCGACAAGACCACGCTCGGCTCCGTCGCCGCCCACCTCTACGTCGAGTTCGACGGCCCCGGCGTCGACCCCGACCGGCTGGACACGGCCGTACGAGCGTTGGCGGCCCGCCACGGCATGCTGCGCGCCCGCTTCACGGACGACGGCCGCCAACAGATCCTGCCCGACCTCACCCACCCTGCGACGAGCGTCAACGACCTGCGGGCGCTGGACGCGCGGACGGCGGCGGCCCAACTGGAGGAGATCCGGCACTCCGCCTCGCACGCGCGCCTGGACGTCGCGGCCGGCGAGGTCTTCTCCGTCCAGCTCTCGCTGCTGCCGGACGGTTCGAGCCGACTGCACGTCGACGTCGACATGCTCGCGGCCGACGCACTCAGCTACCGGGTGCTCCTCTCCGACCTCGCCAAGCTCTACCAGGACCCCGGCACCACGCTCCCCCCGATCCGCACCAGCTACCCGGAGTACCTCGCGGAGCGCGCGGACGTACGGCGGCTGAGCCGGGAGCAGGCCCAGGAGTGGTGGCAGCGGCGGATCCCCGAACTGCCCAGCGCCCCCGAACTCCCGCTCGTGCCCGAGGCGGAGCGCACCGACCCGACCCTGGTGACCCGCCGCCACCACTGGCTGCCGCCCGCGGAGAAGCGGCGACTGACCACCCGCGCCCACCAGCACGGGCTGACCCCGGCCATGGCCGTGGCGACCGCCTTCTCGGAGGTCATGGCCGCCTGGAGCGGACAGCCCCGCTTCCTGCTGAACGTGCCGATGTTCGACCGCAGGGGCTCCCACCCCGACGTCGACCTGCTCGTCGGCGACTTCACCAGCTCGGTGCTGCTCGACATCGACCTCGCCGAACCGGGCTCGTTCACCGAGCACGCGCGACGCCTTCAGGACCGTATGCACACCGACGCGGCCCATGCCGACTACTCCGGCGTGGAGGTGCTGCGGGACCTGTCCCGGCAGAACGGCGAACAGGTGCTGGCGCCGGTGGTGTTCACCAGCGCCCTCAACCTCGGCGAGCTCTTCGACCAAGGCGTACGGCAGTCCTTCGGCAAGCCCGTCTGGATCATCTCCCAGGGGCCCCAGGTGCTCCTCGACGCCCAGGTCACCGAGGTCGACGGCGGACTGCTGGTCAACTGGGACGTCCGCGAGGACGCCTTCCCGGCCGGCATGATCGACGCGATGTTCGCCGCCTTCCACGGCCTCGTCACCCGGCTCGGCACCGACGACACGGTCTGGGAGCGGCCCGTGCCGGCCCTGCTGCCCGACGCGCAGTCGGCGGTCCGCGCCAAGGTCAACACCACCGACGGCCCGCGCAGCCACCGGCTCCTGCACCAGGGCTTCTTCGACCGCGCCGCGGAGCGGCCGGACGCCCCCGCCCTGTTGTGGGCCACCGAAGGCGCCCTGTCCTACGGCGAGTTGGCCGACCGCGCGCTGAGCACCGCCGCCGCCCTGGTGGAGCGCGGCGTACGCCCCGGCGACACGGTCGCGGTCAGCCTCCCCAAGGGGCCCGACCAGATCACCGCCGTACTGGGCGTGCTGGCCGCGGGCGCCGCCTATGTGCCGATCGGCGTCGAACAGCCCGCCGCACGCCGCGACCGCATCCGCGCCACCGCGGGTTTCCGGGTCGCGCTCACCGACGGACGCCCGGTCGAGGGCCTCGACGCCCTGCCGGTCGCCGAGGTGATTGCGCGAGCACCCCTGCCCCAGCCGGTGACCGTGGACGAGGAGCAGCCCGCCTACGTGCTGTTCACCTCCGGCTCCACCGGCGAACCCAAGGGCGTCGAAGTGCCGCACCGGGCGGCCATGAACACCATCGACGACCTCAACGACCGTTTCGGCGTGGGCACTTCGGACCGCTGTCTCGCCCTGTCCGCACTGGACTTCGACCTCTCCGTCTACGACATCTTCGGGCTGCTGAGCGCGGGCGGCGCCCTCGTGCTCGTGGACGAGGACGACCGGCGCGAGGCGAAGGAGTGGGCCGACCTCGTACGCACGCACAAGGTAACGCTCCTCAACTGCGTGCCCCCGCTGCTCGACATGCTTCTCCTGGCCACCGCACCCGGCGAACTCACCGGAATGCGGGCGGTGTTGCTCGGCGGCGACTGGGTGGGCGCCGACCTGCCGGGGCGGCTCGCCGAGCGGGCCCCGGGGTGCCGGTTCACCGGGCTGGGCGGGACGACGGAGACCGCGATCCACTCCACGGTGTGCGAGGTGACGGAGGGGCAAGTCCCGGCGCGCTGGAGGGCGGTGCCGTACGGCACGCCGCTGCGCAACGTCCGCTGCCGGGTCGTCGACGCCCATCGGCGGGACTGTCCGGACTGGGTGCCGGGTGAGCTGTGGATCGGCGGGGACGGGGTGGCGCTCGGATACCGGGCCGATCCCTCGCGCACGGCCGAGAAGTTCACCGAGGCGGACGGGGTGCGCTGGTACCGCACCGGCGACCTCGCGCGGTACTGGCCCGACGGCACCCTGGAGTTCCTCGGCCGCCGCGACCACCAGGTCAAGGTGCGCGGCTTCCGGATCGAACTCGGCGAGGTGGAGGCGGCGCTCGCCGCTCACCCCGCGGTACGGCGTGCCGTCGCCGGGCTGCCCCGGGGCCAGGGCGTCCAGCTGGCCGCCGCGGTGGCCGCCGACCACGGGACGATCGAGGACGAACTGCGGGAGTGGGCGCGGTCCGTGCTGCCGCCGCACATGGTCCCGGCCCGGATCGCCGTGGCCGAGGAACTTCCGCTCACCTCCAACGGCAAGCTCGACCGCCGTGCCGTACAGGAGCTGTGGCAGGTGGCGGAGGCGGAACAGCACCGGGCTCCCGGCACCGCTCTGGAGACGGTCGTGGCGCGGGTATGGCAGGACGTCCTCGGCGTCCAACGCGTCGGCCTCGACAACGGCTTCTTCGCCCTCGGTGGTGACTCGGTGCTCGCCACCGTGATCGTCGGCCGGCTGCGCGAGGCGCTGGACAGCTCGGAGGTCTCCGTACGGTCCCTCTTCGCGACCCTGACGGCCGGCGGCATGGCCAAGCGGCTCTCCGCCGAGGAGGAGACACCCGGGCGCCTGGAACAGGTCGCCGCCATCACCCTGGAGATCGAGGACATGTCGGCGGACGAGGTCGACTCCGCGCTCAAGGACACCTGAGAAGGCTCATGGACACCTGAGAGGGCTCCATGACAGAAGGAGGGGCGGGGTGCCCGAAAGCACCCCGCCCCTCCTTCGCGCCCCCTCGGGCGGTCAGTCGAGCTTCTCGAACCCGGGCTCCAGGTTGTCCAGCGCCCACGGGATGCCCAGCACGGACGGGCTGCGGAGCTGGCTGATGGTCGCGACGTCCGTCACGACGTACCGGTCGTCCTTCACCGCGGACATGTTCTTCACCAGGTCACTGGACTCGAAGGCCTTCTTCAGGTCAGGCGTGGTGAACGCGATGACCGCCAGATCGGCGTCCAGCTTGTCGAGCTGCTCGAAGGACAGCTCGCCGGTCGGGCTGCCGTTGACCGTCTTGATGTTCTTCACGGTCGGCGTCAGGCCCATCCCGACCTGGCTCATCAGCTTCGCGGCGAAGTCCTCCTCGGACGCGATCGTGAAGATCTTCGCCGGGGTGTTGCCGATGGACAGGCTGTAGGTCTTGCCCTGAAGCTTCGGATGCTTCGCCTTCACCGCGGCGATGCTGTCCTCGGTCTCCTTGATGACCTGCTCGCCCTGCTCCTCCTTGCCGACGGCCTTGGCGACCACCTGTACGTGCTCCTGCCAGGTCTGCTGGCCCCAGGCCGTCTCGTAGCCGATGGTCGGCGCCACGGCGGCGAGCTTCTTGTAGTCCTTGTCCAGGGTGAAGTCGGAGGTGGCCAGGATCAGATCGGGCTGGAGGGACGCCACCTTCTCGTAGTCGACGGCGGTCAGCGTGTCGAGGAGCTCGGTCTTCTTGGTGTCGATCTTGTCCTTCAGCCACGGATAGACGCCGTCCGAGCTGAGGGCGTCCTTGGACACGGCGACCGGCGTGACACCCAGGGCGTACAGCGCGTCGACGTCGTCCGTACCGCCGTTGCCGATCACCACGATCCGCTCCGGCGCCTTGGTGACCTTCGTGGTGCCGAACTTGTGCTTGATGGACACCGGGAAGGCGGACGAGGCGTCCGCCTTCGCGTCGCCGGAGGCGTCGGAGGAGGTGTTCGAGTCGTCCTCCACGGAGCCGCAGGCTGCCAAGGCGGCGGCCAGGGTGACGGTGAGAAGGGTGGTGCGGAGCTTTCTCGTCATGTGCGTCCCTTGCGCCGGTGAAACAGGCAGGATCTGTACGGCCGTCAGTAAAGCAAGGTAAGCCTTGCCTTAACAACGGGTTTCGGACAACTTCTCTGTATCGGACGTGAGTTGACGTTTCGTCACCAATGTTCAGGGGCGGGCGGTGAGGTAACCCCCCATCGTGCGGAAGTAGTCGGTCGCCGCGTACTCCGTGCCGTCGTCCGTGCGCAGTCGCTTGATGACCAGCCCCGGGTGGCGGCCCGTGTGGGCCTCGCTGCCCGCCACGATGACCACGCCGTCGCCCTCGCGGATGAAGATTCGGCCCGGAGTACCGCCGTAGCTGGCCTCGGAGACGGCGGCGGAGGCGATCCTGATCCGCTGTCCGCGATGGAACGTGTACGCGTTGGGGTACGGGTCCGACTGCGCTCGCACGAGCCGCTCCAGACGCTCCGCCGGCCAGTTCCAGTCGATGCGGCTGTCCTCCAGCGAGCGTTTGTGGAAGAAGCTCGCCCGGCTGCGGTCCTGCGGCTGCCAGTGGGTGGCGTCCTTGCCGGAGGCGATGAGGTCGAGCGACTCGCGCACGATCGGCGCGATCAGGTCGACTGTGCGGTGGAACAGGTCAGTTGCGGTGTCCGTCGGACCGACCGCCACCGAGCGCTGCATCAGGATGTCCCCGGCGTCCAGCTCGGCGTTCATGCGGTGCGCGGTGACGCCGACGCGCGCCTCCCCGTTGATGAGCGCCCAGATGATGGGTGAGAAGCCGGCATACGACGGCAGCAGCGAGTCGTGCACGTTGAGCGTGCCGTGCGGAGGCAGGTCGAACAGCTCCGGCGGCAGCCAGGTGCGCCAGTTGTTGGCGACCAGGATGTCGGGCCGTGCGTCGCGCAGGGCGGCCAGGAGTTCGGGGTCGTCGGGGCGGTTGCGCAGGAGTACGGGGACGTCGTTCTTCTCGGCCAGTTCGGCGACGTTGTCGTCCCAGATCTTCTCGTAGGCGTGGTCGCTCTTCGGGTGCGTGACCACGAGGACGACCTCGTGGTCGGAGTCCAGCAGGGCCTGGAGTGTGCGGTGACCCCAGGTCTGGTAGCCGAACATGGCGACGCGCATGCGGTTCTCCCCTTCGGCAGGCTCCATTGCAAGGTAAGGCTAACCTTATCTAACATGTGGCTGCCTGAGGGAGGCGATGCCACGGTGAAGTCACCGCTCACGGGATCGGACACCACCTACGACGTCCTCGGAATCGGCTTCGGGCCGTCAAATCTCGCCCTGGCCATAGCGATTGACGAACACAACGCGGATCTTCCGGCCGACCGTCGGACCAACGCCCTTTTCCTGGAGCGACAGTCGGGTTTCGGCTGGCACCGGGGCATGCTCATCGACGACGCCACGATGCAGGTGTCGTTTCTCAAGGACCTGGTGACGCTGCGCGATCCGGCCAGCGACTTCAGCTTCCTGTGCTTCCTGCGCGAGCGCGGCCGGCTGATCGACTTCCTGAACCAGAAGACGCTCTTCCCGCTGCGCGTGGAGTTCCACGAGTACTTCGAGTGGGCCGCCGAGCGGGTGCGGCACCTCGTGGCGTACGACCACTGCGTGACCGCCGTCGACCCCGTGCGCGACGACAACGGCACGGTCACGCACTTCGAGGTCGTCTGCCGTGACCCGGAGCGGCCGGGCCGGCACATCACCTATCGCGCCCGCGACATCAGCGTGGCGGTCGGCCTGGAACCCCATGTGCCGCCCGGCGTCGAACTCTCCGAACGCGTCTGGCACAACAGCCAGTTACTGCCCCGGGTGACCGAACTCGCCCACACGGGCGCGCCGGTGCGCCGCGCGGTCGTGCTCGGCGCGGGGCAGAGTGCCGCCGAGACCGTCGACTATCTGCACCGCTCCTTCCCTGAGGCCGAGGTCTGCGCGGTGTTCGCCAAGTACGGCTACACCCCGGCCGACGACAGCCCGTTCGCCAACCGCATCTTCGACCCGGAGGCGGTGGACGTGTACTTCGGCTCGCCCTCCGAGGTGAAACAGTCCCTGTTCGACTACCACCGCTCCACCAACTACTCCGTCGTCGACATGGAGTTGATCGAGTCCCTGTACGCCACCGCGTACCAGGAGAAGGTCATCGGCCGCGAGCGGCTGCGCTTCCTCAACGTCTCCCGCATCCGCGAGGTCGGGCGGCGCGGGGACGGCGGGCTCGACATCGCGGTGGAGTTCCTGCCGACAGGCGAACAGCAGACCCTTGAGGCCGACGTGCTCGTGCACGCCACCGGATACCGGCCCCGCGACCTCACCGCCCTGCTCGGCGAGGCGGCGAAGGTCTGCCTCCGGGACGACGGGGACGCGATCCGTGTCTCGCGCGACCATCGCGTGGAGACCGCGTCCGACGTCACCGCGGGGATCTATCTGCAGGGCGGCACCGAGCACACCCACGGACTGACCTCGACCCTGCTGTCGACCACCGCGATCCGCGCCGGGGAGATCCACCGCTCCCTGCTGGCCCGCCGCACGGCCCCCGTCTGAGCCGGTCAGACCGCCTCCGCCGCCGGTACGGCGGGGTCGAAGGCCGCCGCCACCCGATCCGTGGACGTCACCGCCCCACATGTGTCCGCCACCCACTCGAGCGCGAACTCATGGCTCCCGGCCGACACATCGGCGATGGCGTCCGCGACCACGAAAGGTTCCAGATCCTCCACCCAGGCGTCGGCGGCCGTCATCAGGACGCCGACCCGGGCGAACAACCCGACTACCACCACCTGATCCCGCCTCAGTTCGCGTAACCGGCTGTCCAGTCGGGTCCGGGCGAAGGCGCTGTATTTCCGGGCGGTGAGCACGCTGTCGCCGATGCGGGGCGTCACCTGCTCGGCGAACGCCTCGCCGTCCGCGCCGTTCCTGTCGGCCGGCCGCCCGGAAGGACGGCCGGTGGGGGCGGGGCCCCGCTCGCCGGCCGGCACCGAGTGGATGACGGGGACGCCAGCCCCATGGGCGGCATCCGCCAACCGGCCGACGTTCGTGAGGAGTTCGGCGACGGGGGCACCCTCCTGGTCCAGTTCCCGCAGGAAACGCCGTTGCAGATTGAGCACCACGAGTGCCGCCCGGCCCGGGTCGAGGGTCCACCCGGTCCGGTCGTCGGGCAGCATGGCGGGGGTCGGCATGACGTACGGGAAGATCGAGCCAGGCGTCATCTCGGGTTGCCCTTCGGTGAGTTGGGGAACCCTTGTTAGGTTAGCCTCACCTAAGTTCGATTGTCTCGCCCGTGAAACCTGTGAACTCGCCTCACCGAACTCGCCTCACCCCAGGGCGCGGTCCAGATTGAAGGCCGCACTGATCAGCGCGAGATGCGTGAACGCCTGGGGGAAGTTGCCCTGTTGCTCGCCGGTGTGGCTGATCTCCTCGGCGTACAGCCCCAGATGATTGGCGTACGTCAGCATCTTCTCGAAGGCGAGCCGCGCCTCGTCGATCCGGCCGGCCCGGACCATCGCCTCGACGTACCAGAACGAGCAGATCGAGAACGTGCCCTCGTCGCCGCGCAGCCCGTCGGGGCTGGCCATCGGGTCGTAGCGGTAGACCAGCGAGTCGGACACCAGCTCCTGGGTGAGCGCGTCAAGGGTGGACAGCCACTTGGGGTCCGTCGGCGCGATGAACTTCGCCAGCGGCATCATCAGCAGGGAAGCGTCGAGCACGTCGCCGCCCTCGTGCTGGACGAAGGCCTTGCGCGTCTCGGACCAGCCGCGCTTCATGATCCGCCGGTAGATCGTGTCCCGGCACGCCTGCCAGCGCGGCAGATCGGCGGGCAGGCCGCGCCGGTTGGCCATGCGGATCCCGCGCTCGATCGCGACCCAGCACATCAGCCGCGAGTACAGGAAGTTCTTGCGGCCGCCGCGGGTCTCCCAGATGCCCTCGTCGGGCTGGTCCCAGTGCTCGCACACCCAGTCCACCAGCGCGCACACGTCGTCCCACTGGTCGCTGGAGATCGGCTGCGCCCACTTGTCGTAGAGGTAGATCGAGTCGACCAGCGCGCCGTAGATGTCCAGCTGGAGCTGGTCGGCGGCGGCGTTGCCGATCCGCACCGGGGCGGAACCGAGGTGCCCCTCCAGGTGGTCGAGTTCGCGCTCGGGCAGGTCGGCGCGGCCGTCGATGCCGTACATGATCTGCAGCGGACCGGCGTTGCAGCCGTCGCCCCTGCTGACGTGGCGGGTCAGGAACTGCATGAACGCCTCGGCCTCGCTGGTGAAACCCAGCCGTAGGAGCGCGTACACGCAGAAGGCGGCGTCGCGGATCCACACGTACCGGTAGTCCCAGTTGCGTTCGCCGCCGATCTCCTCGGGCAGGCTCGTCGTCGGCGCGGCCACGATGGCGCCGGTGGGCGCGTAGGTGAGCAGCTTCAACGTGAGGGCCGAGCGGTGCACCATCTCCCGCCAGCGGCCCCGGTACTTGGAGGCGGACAGCCACTGCCGCCAGTACTCCACGGTGCTGTGCAGCTGCGCCTCGGCCTCGGTCCTGGCGCACCGACGCGGGGTCACCTCGCCGCCGACCTGGTCCAGCGCGAACACCGCCGACTCGCTCTGGGAGAGCTTGAACTCGGCGTACGCGTCAA
Organism: Streptomyces sp. NPDC051738; assembly: GCF_044453205.1. Taxonomy (NCBI): domain Bacteria; kingdom Bacillati; phylum Actinomycetota; class Actinomycetes; order Kitasatosporales; family Streptomycetaceae; genus Streptomyces; species Streptomyces sp. NPDC051738. The sequence goes on from NZ_JBITCM010000034.1 coordinate 67,260, forward strand.
GGTCGTCGACCTCCAGCGGTACGGTCGCGGTCAGCCCGAGCGAGAGCGTCTCGGACTCGAAGACCGCGACCTCGCCGACCATGCGCACGGTGTGCGGCTGGGCACCGTACTCGAAGCGCGGCGCCACGCGCGTCCGGAACGGGATGGACCCGCGCACGCAGACCACGCGCCGGATCAGCCGGTGGCGTTCCGCGTCGGCCGGGTCGCCGTCGACCGGCATGAAGTCCTGCACCTCGCCGACGCCGTCCTCGGTGAAGAACCGGGTGATCAGGACGTTCGTGTCGGGGAAGTAGAACTGCTTGGTCTTCGCCGGCACTGCGGCCGCCAGCTCGAAGCAGCCGCCCCGCTCAGCGTCCAGGATGGCCGCGAAGACGCTCGGCGCATCGAAGGCCGGGCAGCAGTACCAGTCGATCGTTCCGTCCGTCCCGACCAGGGCCACACTGCGCAGGTCGCCGATCAGCCCGTGCTCGGCGATCGGCACATACCGTGACGCCGCCGGTCCCTCGTGGTCGATCGGTGTCGTGCTCATCGCAGCCTCCCTGGCCCGCCATGCGCCTCGCTCCCAGCGTAGGTGGAATCGGGCGGGCGGGGGCCGGGATCGGGATCCGGGGCCGGGCCGGTGACGGGGATCAGTACGCCGGCCGGTGCTGCGGCATCCCGGTCCACGACCTGGACGACCCGGAAGTGGTCCGCTGGGTGGGCGGCGGCAGGTTCACCGGGTGCCACCACCGGACGTGAATCGGAGCGCGGGCCGAGGGCAGGGGCGCGAGGGCGGGCCGCCGGCGGGCGCCGGCACGGGAATGGGGCCGTGATCGGAGCCCGGGGTCGGTCAGACCGTGACGACCTTCAGCCCCGCCTCCTCGAAGCTGCGCACCGTCTCCGCCGGGGCCGCCGTGTCCGTGACCAGGGTGTCCACCGCGTCGGTCGCGCAGATCCGGGCGAACGCCCGCTGGCCCAGCTTGCTGGAGTCCGCGGCCACGATCACCCGCTCGGCCCGCTCGCACAGCAGCCGGTTGATCGCCGCCTCAGCCTCGTCGTGCGCGGCGGCGCCGTGCGTGGCATCGAGGGCGACCACGCCGAGCACCGCCACATCGATCGTGATCTGGGCCAGTACCCCGTCCGCGAGCGGCCCGATGAGCTCGTACGACTGTGGGCGCGCGACGCCGCCGGTGACCACGATCTTGAACTGGGGGCGTACGGCCAGCTCATTGGCGATGTTCAGCGCGTTGGTGACGACGGTCAGCGCGGGCGAGCCGGTCACCAGGTCGCTGCGCACCGCCAGGGCGCGTGCCACCTCGGTGGTCGTCGTGCCGCCGGTCAGGCCCACCGCCTCGCCGGGCGCGATGAGGTCGGCCACCGCCTTGGCGATGCGCTGCTTCTCGGAGGCGTGCCGGGCGGTCTTGTAGCGCAGCGGCAGTTCGTACGACACCCCGTGCACGACGGCGCCGCCCCTGGTGCGGACCAGCATTTGCTGCTCGGCGAGCTGATCGAAGTCCCGGCGGATCGTGGCGGAGGAAACCTCCAGATCGGCGGCTGCCTCCTCGACGTCCAGTCGGCCCCGCTCGACGAGCAGCTCCAGCAGCGCCTTCCAGCGGGCATCGCGCGACATCCGCCCTCCATTCCTCTGTCTCCGGCGACCCTAGCGCACACCCTTTCCGCTGGAATGCTTGATTCTGCTCGAAAGCTAGCGATATCTTGCAAGAATAAGCATTGCGCATGAGTGTGAGGCTCTGTGGAAAGCCGGGAAGGTGGCGGCATGACGCATGTCGAGGACGAGCTCAACAGTCAGCCCGAGTGCTGGACGCGCGCCGCGGCGGAGGCGGCCGGCCTCGGCGGGCTGCTGCCGGCGCCGGGGGAGCGGATCGCGGTGGTCGGCTGCGGCACGTCGTACTTCATGGCGCAGGCCTTCGCCGCGCTGCGCGAGGGAGCGGGCCAGGGGGAGACGGACGCCTTCGCCGCCTCGGAGTTCCCGCACGGGCGGACGTACGACCGTGTCCTCGCCCTCACCCGCTCCGGCACCACCACCGAAGTCCTCGATTTGCTGGGGCAGTTGAAGGGCCGTACCCGCACCACGGCGATCACCGCCGACCCGAACACGCCCGTCATGGCGGCGGCGCACGACATCGTCGTCCTCGACTACGCGGAGGAACGGTCCGTCGTCCAGACCCGGTTCGCGACCACCGCCCTGACCCTGCTCCGCGCCCACCTCGGCCTGCACACCGACGATGCCGTGGCCGACGCCCGCGTCGCGCTCGCCGCCGAACTGCCCGAAGGGCTCGTGGAGTGCGGGCAGTTCACCTTCCTGGGCCGTGGCTGGACCGTGGGACTGGCCAACGAAGCCGGGCTGAAGATGCGCGAGGCGTCGCTGTCCTGGACCGAGGCCTACCCGGCGATGGAGTACCGGCACGGCCCGATCAGCATCACCACGAGCGGCACCGCGACCTGGATGTTCGGTGAGGCGCCCGAGGGGCTGGCCGAACAGGTGCGCTCGACGGGCGGGTTGTGGATCGAGGGCCGCCTCGACCCTCTCGCCGAACTGGTCCGCGCCCAGCGGCTCGCCGTCGCCGTCGCCGCCGCCCGAGGGCTCGATCCGGACCAGCCGCGTCACCTCACCCGCTCGGTGATCCTCGCCCCCTGACGGAGCCGCTGCCCCATGGCACGCCACGCCATGCCCACCCCCTCGCCATGGCGGCCCCTCGCCATGGCAAGCCCTCGCCATGGCGTCGGATCGCCCTGGCGTCCCATCGCCCGCCGGCGCGCCCCTCACGTGCCGAGAAAGGACAGGCCGTGCCCCTCGTGACCACCGGCGAGCTCATCGCCGGCGCCGCCGCAGCCCGCTCCGCCGTCGCCGCCTTCAACGTCATCACCCTGGAGCACATCGAGGCCGTCATCGCCGGTGCGGAGTCGGTGAGTTCACCGGTCGTCCTCCAAGTCAGCGAGAACGCCGTCAAGTTCCGCTACGGACGGCTCCTGCCGCTCGCCCGCGCGGCCGTCGCCGCCGCCGAACGCGCCGCCGTCCCCGTCGCCCTGCACCTCGACCACATCCAGAGCGACGAGCTGCTGCGCCAGGCGCCGGACGCGGGGTTCAGCTCGGTGATGTACGACGCGGCCCGCCTGCCGTACGCGGACAACCTCGCCGCGACGAAGGCGGCCGTCGGCTGGGCGCACGCCCAAGGTCTCTGGATCGAGGCCGAGTTGGGGCGCCTGGGCGGCAAGAACGGCGAGCCGCCCCTCGACGCCCACGCCCCCGGCGCCCGCACCGACCCCGCCGAGGCCCATGCCTTCGTCACCGACTCCGGCGTCGACGCCCTCGCGGTGGCCATCGGCAGCTCGCACGCCATGACCACCCGCACCGCCACCCTCGACCACGACCTCCTCAAGCGCCTGACCGCCACCCTGGACGTCCCCCTCGTCCTGCACGGCTCCTCGGGCGTCCCCGACGACGAACTGACCGCGGCCGTCGCGGGCGGCATCGCCAAGGTCAACGTCGGCACGGCCCTCAACATCGCCATGACGGGAGCGATCCGCGACTTCCTCGCCGCCCACCCCGAGGCCGTCGACTCACGCAAGTACCTGAGCGTGGGGCGGGAGGCGATGGTGCGGGCGGTGGCCGACATCATCGGCGTCCTGAAGGCTCCCTGACCGACCACCCCGTGTGCATACTTAGGTATGCCTAAGTCGAAGCGTGTGCCTGAACTGGGCGAGATCCAGGAGACGTTGCTCATCCCGCTCTACGGGCGGGCCGTGCAGACACGCAAGCGCAACGGCCTGATCCACGACCCGAAGGCCGTGGAGATGGTCGAGTCCCTCGACTACGACTTCTCGCGCTTCGACGGGGCGAAGAGCCTGATCGGCGCCACCCTGCGCACCCTCCAGTTCGACGCCTGGGTGGCCGACTTCCTGCGCCGCCATCCGGCCGGCACGGTCGTGGAGATCGGCACCGGCCTCAACACCCGGTTCGAACGCCTCGACAACGGCACGGTCCACTGGTTCGACCTCGACCTCCCCGACGTCATGGCCCTGCGCCGCACCTTCTTCCAGGACACCGACCGCAGACACACCCTCGCCACCTCCGTCACCGACCCCGCCTGGGCCGAGACGGTGCGCGCGAGCCCGGGGCCGTACTTCCTCGCCGCCGAGGCCGTCATGATCTACCTCGACGAGGACCAGGTCCGCTCGGTGTTCGACCTCGTCGCCGACCGGCTGCCCGGAGCCGAGCTGGCCCTGGAGACCGCCAGCGGCTACGTCGTCGACCGGCAGGACAGTCATGACGTCCTCGCCAAGATGGCCGCGCGCATGCGCTGGAGCTGCGACGACCCCCGGGATGTCGAGTCCTGGCGCCCGGACGTCCGGCTCGCCGAGTCACGCACCTTCGCCGACTTCACCGGCCCCGTCCGCAGCGCCGTACCCCTCTCCGTACGGATGCTGCTGCGGGCCATGGCGGTGATCCGGCGCCGCGAGATCGAGTCGTACCGCCTGAACCGCTACCGGGTCGGGGACCCGGATCCCACCGTCACTTCTTGACGGCCCTCAGCACCACGAACTTCCGGTCACTGGCGACGAGTTGGCTGTTGCCGAACAACCGCCGCAGCTTCACGTGATAGCCGAGATGCCGATTGCCGATCACCCACAGCTCACCGCCCGGCCTGAGCGCGCGCCGCGCCCCCGAGAACATCCGCCAGGCCGTCGCGTCGGTCGTCGCCTGGTGGGAGTGGAACGGCGGATTGTTGAGCACGAGGTCGACACTCCCGGCCGGCACACCCGCCATCCCGTCCCCGACCCGGAACTCCGCGTGCCCCGGCACCCCGTTCGCCCGGTACGTCGCCTCAGCCGAGGCCACGGCCTGGAACGACTCGTCCACGAACAGCACCTCGGCCTCCGGGTTGGCCAGCGCCACCGCCGTACCGACGACGCCGTTGCCGCACCCGAGGTCCACCACCCGCTGGGCCCCCTTGACGTCCGGCAGATGCCCCAGGAGGAACCGCGTCCCGATGTCGAGCCGGTCGGCACAGAAGACGCCCGCGTGATTGACGACCGGGCGTTCCGAGACCGCGCCGATGCCGTTCGGCAGGTCGTAGGTGTACGGCCACGGGTTCGCGGGCCGCGTCCGCGACGGCTCGGGCGTGCAGAAGATCAGCCGGGCCTTCTTCTCCGCGAGCGAGGTGCGGGTCGGGCCGAGGATCCGCTCGAACAGCTGGAGCGTCGAGGTGTGGATCTCCTTGACCATGCCCGTGCCGACGACCACCGTGCCCTCGTGCACGGAGGGCGCCAGCCGCAGCAGCTGGTCCTCCAGCAGCGCCAGGCTCTTCGGCACCCGCACCAGCAGCACGTCGATACGGTCCGGCGGCGCGTCCTGCGTGGTCAGCAGCCCGACGGCGCCGGGCTCGACGCCGATCCGGGCGAGGTTGGCCCGGGTCGCCTCCTGGGCGAGGCAGGAGTCCGTGATCTGCGTCGGCCCGTGCTCCGCGAGTGCCGTGACCAGCGCGCCCCAGCGGTCACCGAGGACCACGACCGTGCCGGCCAGCGGGATCTCCCGCTCCGCCAGATGCCTCAGGAGGTACTCGTCGGAGGCGTCCCAGGCACGCAGCCTGTCACGCGGGTCCTCGGGGAAACGGGTCAGTGCGAGCTCGCCCCAGGGCGTCGTCATACGGTCGTTCATCGTGCGTCAAGGCTAAGCGACCCCGGCGGCCGGCCGAGCCGCAGCTCACGGCCGGTGCGGGAGGATGGGGGCATGGACGCCGAGCTGTTCCCCCGGGAGCGTACGGAGGTCGCGCCGGGCGCGGTGCACGTACCCGACTGGCTGGACGCGGAGCGCCAGCGCGAGCTGCTGGAGGCCTGCCGCGCATGGGCGCTCCCACCGGCCGGCCTGCGTACGGTCAGCACCCCCGGTGGCGGCACGATGACCGCCCGGCAGGTCTGCCTGGGCTGGCACTGGTACCCGTACGCCTACGCCCGCACGGTCGTCGACGGCGCCCCGGTGAAGCCGTTCCCCGAGTGGCTCGACGAGCTGGGCCGCCGCGCGGTGCGGGACGCACTGGGCACACCGGGGGCGGAGGCGTACGACATCGCGCTGATCAACTTCTACGATGCCGACGCCCGCATGGGCATGCACCGCGACAGCGACGAGAAGTCGGACGCACCGGTGGTGTCCCTGAGCCTCGGCGACACCTGCGTGTTCCGCTTCGGCAACACCGAGACCCGGACCCGCCCCTACACGGACGTCGAGTTGCGCAGCGGCGACCTGTTCGTGTTCGGCGGCCCGTCGCGGCTCGCGTACCACGGAGTGCCGAAGGTGCAGCCCGGCACCGCACCCCCGGAGTTGGGCCTGACCGGGCGGCTGAACATCACGCTCAGAGTGAGCGGCCTGTAGGCCGCCACAGCTGCGGATCATGGGAGACTCGCCCTCATGAGCGGCAACGCGGACCCCCGGCCGGCGGGGGAAGGGACCACCTCGAGGACGCGGTTGGACCGGGGGCGCGGCGCGCTCGGGCCCGCGTTGGAGCTCGTGCACACCGGGCGCGCGCCCACGCGTGCCGTCCTCACCGCCGAGCTCGGGGTGACCCGGGCCACGGCCGGCGCGGTCGCCGCCGAGCTGGAGGCCCTCGGGCTGATCCGGGTCGACGCCCGGCCCGGCGCGGCCGCCGGTTCGCAGGGCCGGCCCTCGCACCGGCTGTCGGTCGCCGAGGACGGGCCGGTCGTCCTCGCCGCACAGGTCCACGCCGACGGTTTCCGGGCGGCGCTGGTCGGCCTGGGCGGCCGTATCGTCGCCACCGCGCCCGGCTGCGAGACGGTCGAGCCCGATCCGGCGAAGGTGCTCGGCTCGGTGGTCGAGGCGGGCGCCGACCTGCTGCGTACGACGGGCCGTCGCTGCGTGGGCGCGGGCCTGGCCGTCCCCTCCGCGGTCGCTGAACCCGACGGCCTGGCGCTCAACCCCCTGCACCTCGCGTGGCCGGTGGGCGCGCCCGTCCGCCGTATCTTCACGGAGTGCGTGCGCACGGCCGGGATCACCGGACCGGCGTTCACCGGCAACGACGTCAACCTCGCCGCGCTCGCCGAGCACCGGCACGGCGCGGGGCGCGGCTCCCGCGACCTGCTGTGCGTGGCCACCGGGCACCGGGGTGTCGGCGGGGCGCTCGTGCTCGACGGCCGTCTGCACACCGGCAGTTCGGGTCTGGCCCTGGAGGTCGGCCACCTCACCGTGAACCCCGAGGGCAGACCCTGCCACTGCGGCAGCCGGGGCTGCCTGGACGTCGAGGCCGACCCGCTGGCGTTCCTCGTGGCGGCCGGCCGCGAGCCCGGCCCCGAGGTGTCCCTTCTCCAGCAGGCCCACGACCTGATCCGCACCCAGTACGACGACCCGGCGATCCGCATCGCCACCGAGGCCCTCATCGACCGCCTCGGCCTCGGCCTCGCCGGCCTGGTCAACATCCTCAACCCGGACCGCATCATCCTCGGCGGCCTCCACCGCACCCTCCTCGACGCCGACCCCGACCGCCTGCGCGCCGTCGTCGCCGACCGCAGCCTGTGGGGCCAGAGCGGCGGCGTCCCGATCCTCGCCTGCACCCTCGACCACAACAGCCTGGTCGGCGCGGCCGAGTTGGCCTGGCAGCCGGTGCTGGACGATCCGCTGGGAGCGCTGACGCCGTAGCTCTCACCGCTCCTCGGCGATGTTGAGGATGTGGGGTGTCGGGGCGCCCGGGCGAGCGCGGGCGCGGCTGCGGGAGCGTTCTCGGACGAGGACGGACCTGGGTACGCTTCGTGACATGCGGATCTCCGTCTCCTCGGACATGGACGAACCAGTGGCGCGCTCGCTCGTCACCGAGCTGCGCGACCGCGGCCACGAGGTGGTGACGTACGGCGCGCTCAGCCCCGGCGCCGACCCCCAGTGGGCCGCCTGCTCCGAGGCCGCCGCCCGCGACGTCGCCGACGGGACCGCCGACCAGGCCGTCGTGTGCTGCTGGACCGGCACCGGCGCCTCCATCGCCGCGAACAAGGTCCCGGGCGTACGGGCCGCCCTGTGCACGGACGCCTACACGGCCGACGGCGCCCGCCGCTGGAACGACGCCAATGTGCTCGCCCTCGGCCTGCGCCTCACGTCCGAGCCGCTGCTCAAGGAGATCCTCGACGCCTGGTTCGCCGGCGAGGCGAGCGCGGACGCGGAGGACCGGGAGAACGTGGCGCGCATCGGACGCCTGGACGTCGGCAGGGCCTAGGTGTATTGACCACGAGCGTTGTTAACGCTGGCCGGGCTTGATCATGGCGAAGGCCTCCGTGTGTGGTGGAGGTGTCGAATCTTCACCGCACGGAGG
>NZ_JBITCM010000035.1:0-61039 GCF_044453205.1 Streptomyces sp. NPDC051738
ACGCTTCCTTTGTACTCACCCTCTCGGGCTTTCCTCCGGGCGCTTCCCTTCGGTCTTGCGTTTCCGACTCTATCAGATCCTTTTCCGATCCGATTCCCTGTCGGCGGGATGTCGTGAGGCTCTGGACTTTCGCCCGTCGGCCTTTCGACATTCACTACGTTAGCTGATTCCCCCGCCCGATTCATAATCGGGCTCTGTGGATTCGAATTCGGGCATGCGGGCACGCCGAAATCGACCCCGTTGAGGGTGATCGTAAGTAGTGGGTTGGCCGCTCCGGCTGCTGACTACGCAGTACCCGGTTCAGCGGCTCGGGCTACGTTACGCGCCCCGCCAAGGCGCGTCAACTTGAGCGGCGCCTAGGGACATGGGCCCGATAGGGGCTCACCGTGGGGTCGTTGGCGATCCAGAAGCGCCACGGGTGGATGTCACCGTTGCCGCCGTCGCCTGCCACCCCGGTGCGTGGGCCGTTGCGTACCTGGTCGGAGAGGATCGGGGTGCCGGCAAGGATCCTCAGCGGTGTCTCGCCGGAGGTGCAGGCGTCCGTGCCGTCCAGGGCCCGGTCCACTTTCAGGGCGGTGGCCAGGCGGGCCGGGCCCTTGGCCAGTTCCTTGTCGTTGCGGGCCGAGAGTCGACGTTGGCGGGCGAGTTCGGCGCCCTCGACGATCTCGCCGGCGCGCAGCAGGACGGCGCTCGCTTGGCCGTCGGGGCCGCACACCAGGTTCATGCAGTGCCACATCCCGTAGGTGAAGTAGACGTATACGTGTCCGGGGGGACCGAACATCACGTCATTGCGGGGAGTGCGGCCGCGATAGGCGTGGGAGCCGGGGTCGTTCGGGCCGTCGTAGGCCTCGACCTCCGTGAGGCGCAGGGCGATCGGACCGTCCGGTGTGGTGCGTACGAGGATGCGGCCCAAGAGGTCGGGGGCGACCTCCAGGACGGGCCGGTCGAAGAAGTCCCTGGGGAGGGGCGTACGGTCGGGGGTCACGATCATGCCGTCCGAGGGTAGTGCAGACGGGTGGTCGCAACGGGGTGGTCAGGGGGCGCTCGCCTTGCCAGGGTGAGGACGCGGAACCGGCCACGGCCGGATCGCGTTTGTAGGGATCAGGGATCCACTCTGAGAAGAGGAGAGTCATGGCGTTCAAGAAGCTGCTCGCGAGCCTGGGGGCCGGCGGTGCTTCGGTCGAGACGGTGCTGACGGAGGTCAACGTCGTCCCGGGCGGTGTCGTCCAGGGTGAGGTGCGGATTCAGGGCGGGTCCGTGAACCAGAACGTCGAGGGCCTGTCGGTGGGCCTGCAGGCACGTGTCGAGGTCGAGGGGCAGGACTCGGAGTACAAGCAGGACATCGAGTTCACCAAGCTGTCGCTGGGTGGTGCCTTCGAGCTGCAGGCCGGGGGCGTGCACGCGGTGCCCTTCGGGCTGGACATCCCGTGGGAGACGCCGGTCACGACGATCGACGGTCAGACCCTGCGCGGCATGAACATCGGTGTGACGACGGAGCTGGCGATCGCGCGGGCCGTGGACTCCACCGACCTGGACCCGATCAACGTGCACCCGCTGCCCGCGCAGAAGGCGATCCTCGACGCCTTCATCCAGCTGGGCTTCCGCTTCAAGAACGCGGACATGGAGCGCGGCCACATCCGCGGTACGCGGCAGAAGCTGCCGTTCTACCAGGAGATCGAGTTCTTCCCGCCGCAGCAGTACCGGGGCATCAACCAGGTCGAGTTGAGCTTCGTCGCGGACGAGAACGCGATGGACGTCGTCCTCGAAATGGACAAGAAGCCGGGGCTGTTCAGCGAGGGCAGCGACACCTTCCGGTCGTTCCAGGTGGGTCTGAACGACTTCCAGGGGACCGACTGGGCGGCGTATCTCAACCAGTGGCTGTCCGAGGTCGGCAGCAAGCGCAACTGGTTCTAGGCTCGGAACTACGGATTCCACTGTTCCATCAGGAGGTATCGACGTGACCGAGCTGAAGAGGCGGCCGCTGCCGCACGACTTCCATCCGCCCGTGCCGTCCTTCACGGTCGCGAGCGAGGACGTCGTGCACGGCGGGACCCTCAAGGACGCTCAGGTCTACGCGGCCGGCAACACCTCGCCGCAGCTGCGCTGGGAGGGCTTCCCGGCCGAGACCAAGAGCTTCGCCGTGACCTGCTACGACCCGGACGCCCCTACGGGCAGCGGGTTCTGGCACTGGGTCGTCTTCGACATCCCGGCCTCGGTGACCGAGCTGCCGGCGGGGGCGGGCAGCGGCAAGTTCGAGGGGCTGCCGGAGGGTGCCGTACAGGCGCGGAACGACTATGGGTCGAAGGACTTCGGTGGTGCCGCGCCGCCTCCCGGGGACGGGCCGCACCGCTATGTGTTCACGGTGTACGCCGTGGACCAGGAGAAACTCGGTCCGGACTCGGACGCCAGCCCGGCCGTCGTCGGCTTCAACCTGCGGTTCCACGCCCTCGCGCGTGCCCATGCGATCGGTGAGTACGAGGCGCCCGCCGAAGCCTGACGTTCATGGAACGTTTGCCCGCCCCTGGTCATGGAAGTGATCGGGGGCGGGCATTTTTTATTTCGTTGTCCATCTCGGCGTGCCCGGCCAGAGTTGATCCCAGTCCGCCAGGGGGTGGGCAGGTTGCACACGGGAGGTGGGCTGGTCATGCGGGACACGCTGGTACTGAACGCGAGCTTCGAGCCGCTGTCGACGGTGACGTTGAATCGAGCCGTCGTTCTGGTGCTCCAGGACAAGGCCGTCGTCGAGCAGGCCCACCCCGAACTGCGTATGCGGGGAGCCGAGGTCGACATACCCGCGCCCCGGGTGATCAGGCTGTGCAGGTATGTACGAGTGCCGTTCCGAAGACAAGCGCCGTGGTCGAGGCGGGGTGTGCTGGTGCGGGACCGGCACAGGTGCGCGTACTGCGGTCGCAGGGCCACGACGGTGGACCATGTGGTGCCGCGGTCGCGGGGTGGGCAGGACACGTGGCTGAATACGGTCGCCTCGTGTGCGGAGGACAACCATCGGAAGGCTGACCGGACGCCTGAGCAGGCGGGTATGCCGCTGCTGCGGGAGCCGTTCGAGCCGACGCCTGCCGATGCGATGCTGTTGGCGCTGGGCGCCGACGAGTTTGCCGCGCTGCCGGATTGGCTTGCTCTGGACGCGGCGTGAACCAGTCGCCGTAGGACCTGGAGTTCGTCGGCTGCGGGTGCGTTGTGGCTTGTCACGCAGTTCCCCGCGTCCCTGAAAAGCCTTTGGGGCCCGCCTTCCTCAGAAGGCGGGCCCCTTTGTCGTACGGCCGACTTGGCGTCAGTCGATCGGCGGGTTCTCTCGGCGTTCCCTGCCTGAACCGCTGTTGCCGGACGACCCGTTGCCGCCGCCCAGGCCGCCCAGGTTGCCCATCGCGCCGGAGAGTCCCTTGAGGGCGTCGCCGATTTCGCTGGGGACGATCCAGAGCTTGTTGGCGTCGCCCTCGGCGATCTTGGGGAGCATCTGGAGGTACTGGTAGGACAGGAGCTTCTGGTCCGGGTCGCCGGCGTGGATCGCCTCGAAGACCGTGCGGACTGCTTGAGCCTCACCCTCGGCTCGCAGTGCCGCCGCCTTGGCCTCACCCTCGGCGCGCAGGATCTGGGACTGCTTCTCACCTTCGGCGGTGAGGATGGCGGCCTGGCGCGTACCTTCGGCGGTGAGGATCGCGGCGCGCTTGTCTCGGTCGGCGCGCATCTGCTTCTCCATCGAGTCCTGGATGGAGGTGGGGGGTTCGATCGCCTTCAGTTCGACTCGGTTGACGCGGATGCCCCACTTGCCCGTCGCCTCGTCGAGGACGCCGCGCAGGGCCGCGTTGATCTCCTCGCGGGAGGTCAGGGTGCGTTCGAGGTCCATGCCGCCGATGATGTTGCGGAGCGTGGTGACCGTCAGCTGCTCGATCGCCTGGATGTAGCTGGCCACTTCGTAGGTGGCGGCGCGGGCGTCGGTCACCTGGTAGTAGATGACCGTGTCGATGTTCACGACCAGGTTGTCCTGGGTGATCACCGGCTGCGGCGGGAACGGTACGACCTGTTCGCGCAGGTCGATGCGGTTGCGGATGGTGTCGATGAACGGGACCACGATGTTGAGGCCCGCGTTGAGTGTCCGCGTGTAACGGCCGAAGCGTTCGACGATGGCCGCACTCGCCTGTGGGATGACCTGGATCGTCTTGATCAGGGCGATGAAGACCAACACCACCAGAATGATCAAGACGATGATGACCGGTTCCATCGTCGTTTCCCCGTATCCCTTCTTCGCTGCGGCAACTTCGGCAGATCTTATGTCTGTTGAAGATCTTGCTGGTCGAGTCTGACAGACCGTCGCGTGACCCGTGGCGCGTTCGCGCCACTTACGTCGTGCGAGGTCACATGACGATCGCCGTGGCGCCCTCGATGTCCACGACGTCCACTTCCTGGCCTACTTCGTAGGCGCGGTCGGTGTCGAGGGAGCGTGCCGACCAGACCTCTCCGGCGAGCTTGATCCGGCCACCTGAGGCGTCGACTCGCTCCAGTACGACGGCCTGTTTGCCCTTCAATGCCTCGATGCCGGTGGCGAGTTGGGGCCGCTGTGCGCGATGTCGGTTCGCGATGGGCCGTACGACGGCGATGAGTGCGGTCGAGATGACGACGAAAGCCACGACCTGGACGACGGCGTCACCACCGAAGAGGCCGGCGACCGCGGCGGCCGCGACGGCGCCCACCGCCAGCATGCCGAGTTCGGGCATCGCGGTGATCACGAGCCCGATGCCGAGCGCTGCCGCTCCGATCAACCACCATACCCACGCGTCGATTTCCACATGGTCATGGTATGACCGCAGGCCCTGTCGCGGACAGGGCGCCGATCAGTTTGACGGGCCTTCTTACCGGGGTTTCGCCGAGAGTTCGCGGGGTGGAGGGCGGGGTCAGGACAGAGGGAGGCCCTGTGCGGTCCAGCGGTCGCCGACCTGCTCGACGACGAGAGGGAGGCCGAAGCAGAGGGAGAGGTTGCGGGAGGTGAGTTCGAGCTCCAGCGGGCCGGCGGCGAGGACCTTGCCCTGGCGGATCATCAGGACGTGGGTGAAGCCCGGGGGGATCTCCTCGACGTGGTGGGTGACCATGAGCATCGAGGGGGCGATCGGGTCGCGGGCGAGGCGGCCGAGGCGGCGTACGAGGTCCTCGCGGCCGCCGAGGTCGAGGCCGGCGGCGGGCTCGTCGAGGAGGAGGAGCTCGGGGTCGGCCATCAGGGCGCGGGAGATCAGGGTGCGCTTGCGCTCGCCCTCGGAGAGGGTGCCGAACTTCCGGTCCACGTAGTCGCTCATGCCGAGGCGGTCGAGGAAGGCGCGGGCGCGCTGCTCGTCGACGTCCTCGTAGTCCTCGTGCCAGGTGGCGGTCATGCCGTACGCGGCGGTCAGCACGGTCTCGAGGACGGTCTGGCGCTTGGGCAGCTTCTCGGTCATGGCGATGCCGGCCATGCCGATGCGCGGGCGCAGCTCGAAGACGTCGGTGCCGGGCTTGCCGAGGGGCTCGCCGAGGATGGTGGCGGTGCCCTTGCTGGGGTAGAGGTAGCTGGAGGCGAGGTTCAGAAGGGTGGTCTTGCCGGCGCCGTTGGGGCCGAGGATGACCCAGCGCTCGCCTTCCTTGACCGACCAGGAGACCTGGTCCACCAGAGCCCGGCCCTCACGGACCACGGATACGTCCTGAAGCTCCAGAACATCGCTCATGAGCGCGTTGTCTCCCCTTGCAGTGTGACCGGTGTCGGCGTCTCGGCGTCTCGGTGGTCGCGTGCGCCTGTGGGCGCAGCCCTCAACGAAATCTACGCCACCCGTCCGGCGCTTCATTCCATCGGTCCGGTCCTTAGGGTGGAGGCATGCTTTCGGAACCACGTTCAGGGCGCCTTGCCGCTTGGGGAAATGCCCTTTTGGCCGGACTTGTCTCGCCGGATGACGCTGTGCTCGAGATCGTCGGGGACGACGCCGTGCACCGCGTGGAAGGGCTGCCGGGTGAGTCGGCGCCCGTCGGGCTCACGCTGGCGCTGGGGCGTCTGCGGGCGCTCGGGGTGAACGGGCTGCGGATCGCGCTGCCCGCTCCGGGGCATCCGCTGGGGCTGAGTGGCCCGCCGGAGTTCAATGCGCGGGCGATGGAGGCCGAGGAGGCGGTCGTCTGTCACGGCGCCGCGTTCGGGCTGGTGCCGGAGGTGTACGAGGCCGGGCCCGACGGTGATGTGCATGTCGAGGTCGTCTGGCGCTGCCTGGCCGTGCGGGAGGCGCCCCCTGCTGATGTGCCCTCCTTGGGGGAGGCCGAGCGGGAGCTGGCTGAGGCCTTGCGGGACGCGACCGAGGTGTTGTCGCGGTTGGATGTCGCCGGGTCGGGGCCGGTGGCGGAGGCGGCGATCGATGCGTATCGGGCGCGGGCCGAGCGGGGGCGGGAGGTGTTGGCGCCGGGGTATCCGCCGCGGGCGGTGCGGGTGCTGGAGCTGGCGCAGCGGGTGGGGTTGCTGGTCTCGCTGGCGTATGAGAACGGGCATGGGGGTGCGGTGAGCTCCGCTGAGATGGGGGCTCGGGCGGAGGCGTTGCGGCCGGTGGAGCGGGTGGCTCGGCGGGCGCAGGTGGCTGCGTACAACTCCGTTGTGGAGGAGCGGGAGCGGGGGGTTCGGTGAGGGGCGGTTGCCTGGTGCTCGGCGTTGGTGTGGGCGTGCCTGGGGGCTCTGCCCCCCAGACCCCGGTATCGGCCCTGAAGGGGCCTCGTCCTCAAATGCCGGACGGGCTGGATTTCGCTGGCCGGCGCTGGAAAGACCCTGGCCTTCAGTAAACAGACCGGCCTCCCGGGGTACCCGGGAGGCCGGAGGTCACTGCTCGCTTCGGGGTGGTCGTCAGTGGTTGACGGCCTGGTTGTCGAAGGCGGGGTTCAGCAGACCGACCACGTTCACGGTGTTGCCGGAGACGTTGACCGGCACCTTGACCGGGGCCTGGACGACGTTGCCCGAGGCGATGCCCGGGGAGGCCACGGCCTCACCGTCGGCCTGCGCGTGGCCGGTGGCGGAGGCCATTCCGGCACCGGCGGCCAGCAGGCCACCCGCCACCATCGTCACGGCCGCTGCCTTCTTCAGGTTCTTCACTTCTAAGCCCTCCTTGCGGTTGCCGCGGCAGTCGCCGCAGCACGCACTGGAGAACGCCGGAGATCCACGGAGGATGCGCCATCTGGGGGACATTCCCACGACGGTATGAATCTCAGTCCGGAGCGGAACGCTCCGTATTGCCGTCGGTGACGTCCTGCGGAGAGCGTTTCAGCCGGTCACGCCATGGCGTACGGCCCACAGCGCGGCCTGGGTGCGGTCCGCCAGGTCGAGCTTCATCAGGATGTTCGAGACGTGGGTCTTGACGGTCTTCTCCGACAGGACGAGGGCTCTGGCTATCTCGCGGTTCGAGCGGCCGTCCGCGATCAGGCCGAGGACCTCGCGCTCCCGCTCCGTCAGCGAGCCCGCTCTCCCCTGCCCCGAGTTGGCCTCCTCCTGGGACAACAGGGCGCCCGCGACCTCGGGTTGGAGCAGGATGTGTCCGGCGTGGACGGAACGGATGGCGCCGGCGAGGGCGTCGGGGTCCACGTCCTTGTAGACGTAGCCGGCGGCGCCCGCGCGCAGGGCCGGGATCACCGTGCGCTGTTCGGTGAAGCTGGTGACGATCAGCACGCGCGCGGGGTTGTCGAGTTCGCGGAGCTTGCGCAGGGCGTCGACGCCGTCCATGCCCGGCATCTTGACGTCCATGAGGACGACGTCCGGCTTCAGTTCCTCGGCGCGGGCCACTCCCTCGGCGCCGTCGGCGGCCTCGCCGACGACCTCGATGTCGTCCTGCACTTCGAGGAAGGTGCGCAGGCCCCGGCGGACCACCTGGTGGTCGTCGACGAGCAGCACCTTGATTGCGTCAGCCACCGGGGGCCTCCATCTCGATCGTGGTGCCCTTGCCGGGCGCCGATTCCACGGTCAGCGTGCCGCCGACGCCGCTCGCCCGGTCCCGCATGGAGACCAGGCCGAGGTGGCGCCCGGCTCGGCGTATCGCCGTCGGGTCGAAGCCGCTGCCGTCGTCCGTGACCCGCAGGACGGCTCCGCTGCCGCGCCGGTCCAGCGTCACGTCGACGTGCTCGGCCCCGGAGTGCCGCAGGGCGTTGTGCAGGGCCTCCTGGGCGACGCGCAGCACGGCCTCCTCCTGGGCGGCGGGCAGGGCCTTCACGCCGCGGCCGGCGAAGGTCACGCGCGCGGTGTGGGCGCGGTCGAGGACCTGGATCTGGGTGCGCAGGGTGGCGACGAGGCCGTCCTCGTCGAGGGCTGCGGGGCGCAACTCGACGACTGCGGCGCGCAGTTCGTCGGCGGCCTCGGCGGCGAGCGCGGCCACCTGGTGCAACTCGCCCTTGGCGCGGGACGGGTCGCGGTCGATGAGGGCTGCGGCGGCCTGGGCCGTCAGACGCAGGGAGAACAGCTTCTGACTGACCGCGTCGTGCAGTTCGTGGGCGAGGCGTGAGCGTTCCTCGGCGATCGTCAGTTCGCGGCTACGCTCGTAGAGGCGGGCGTTGGTGAGGGCGATCGCGGCGTGCTGGGCGAGGATGGAGAGGAGTTCCTCGTCCTCCTCGGTGAAGCCACAACTGCCTTCCGGCTTGGGGCGCGGGGGGTGTGGGGGGTTTCCCCCCACAGAACGCAGCTTGTTCGCGAGGAACAGCGCGCCGATGACCTCGTCGCCGTCGCGGATGGGCAGGCCCAGGAAGTCGGACATGTCGGGGTGGGCCGACGGCCAGCCCTCGAAGCGGGGATCCTTGCGGACGTCGGCGAGGCGCTCGACCTTGGCGTCCTGGAGCATCGCGGCGAGGATGCCGTGCTGGCGGGGCAGCGGGCCGATGGCCTTCCACTGCTGGTCGCTGACCCCGTCGACCACGAACTGGGCGAAGCCGCCGTGGTCGTCGGGCACGCCGAGCGCGGCGTACTGCGCGTTGAGCAGTTCGCGGGCGGAGGCGACGATCGTCTTGAGGACGTCGCGCACCTCCAGATGCCTGCTCATGGCCAGCAGCGCGGAGCTCACCGCGGCTAGGCCGGACCTGGGGCCTTGACTCATGCCCTCACGGTACCGGCGGGGTGTGACAGTCGGATCGGACCTGTGGTGGCCACCGGGTGAGGCCCGGGACCTAGGGCTGTGGTCCCGGGTTCGGCGGCGTAGGACGAAGGGCCCCGCGGTTTTGCGGCCCGCGTCCGAGGCGGGGCGGGCGTGCCGGTTCCTACGTTGAGGGCACCGCCGATCGGAGGCGGGCTCGGACGAGGAGACGGTTGTCATGCCGGTAGCGATCATCACGGGGGCCTCGAAGGGACTGGGGCGGGCGCTCGCCGAGGCGCTGGCCGCGCGGGGCTGGGATCTGGTGCTCGACGCCAGGACCGTGGAGGTCCTCCAGGAGACGGCGGCCGGGCTCCGGGCGTACGGCACGCGCGTGACGGCCGTGCCGGGGGACGTCACGGACGCCTGGCACCGGTCCGAGCTGGTGGCGGCCGGGCGGAGGCTGGGCGGCGTCGATCTGCTGGTGAGCAACGCCAGCGCGCTGGGCGCCGAGCCGCTGGTACGGCTGGACGAGCTGCCGCTGCAGGGGCTGCGCAGGGCGCTGGAGGTCAACGTGATCGCCGCGCTGGCCCTCGTCCAGGAGGCGCTGCCGCTGCTGCGGGCGTCCGCGGCGGGCACCGTGATCACGGTCAGCTCGGACGCCGGCTCCGAGGCGTATGAGACGTGGGGCGGGTACGGAGCGTCGAAGGCCGCGCTGGACCATCTCGCGGCGGTGCTCGGCGAGGAGGAGGCCGGGCTGCGGGTCTGGGCGGTCGACCCCGGGGACATGGGCACGGACCTGTACGCGGCGGCCGTACCGGACGACGACGATGCGCGGCCGGCGCCGGCCAGTGTGGTGCCCGCTTTCCTGCGGCTGCTGGACGAGCGTCCGGCGAGCGGGCGCTATGGGGCGCCGTCTCTGCTGGAGGGGCGGCGATGACGCTGGCGGTGCGGGTGCCGGAGGAGCTGTCGGCCCGGATGCCGGCCGAGCAGCGCGGGCCCGGCCTGGACCGGGATGCCGTACGGCTGCTCGTGTCGCGTGGCACCCAGGTGTCGCATCACGCGTTCGGCGAGCTGCCGCGGCTGCTGCGGGCCGGGGATCTGCTGGTCGTCAACACCTCGCAGACTCTGGCCGCCGCCGTGGACGGACGGATCGGGCACGCGCGCGTAGTGGTGCACTTCTCCACGCGCGGGGACGACGGGCGCTGGGCGGTCGAGCTGCGGGATCCCGACGAGCGGGGCACCACGCGCGTGCGTGCGGGAGTGTCCGCGGGGACTGAGGTGCTGGTGCCGGGTGGAGTGCGGCTCGTGCTGGAGGAGCCACTGAGCGCGGGGAGCGAGCGGCTGTGGTGGGCGCGGGTCGCCGGGCCCGAGGGGGCTGCGGAGCGGACAGGAGGCGCCGGGGTCCTCGCGCTGATGCGTGAGCACGGGCGGCCGATCCGCTACTCCTACACGGAGCGGGACCAGCCGCTTTCCGCCTACCAGACGGTGTTCGCCCTACCGTCGGCCGACGGGACGGGCAGCGCGGAGATGCCGAGTGCGGCGCGGCCCTTCACGGTGCGGATGGTGACGGAGCTGGTGAGCAGGGGGGTGCAGTTCGCGCCGATCATGCTGCACACCGGGGTGGCCTCGGCCGAGGCGCACGAGCCGCCGTATCCGGAGCGGTTCGCGGTGCCGGGGGCGTCGGCCCGGCTGATCCATGCGGTGAAGGCCGGAGGCGGGAGGGTCGTCGCGGTCGGGACGACGGCCGTGCGGGCCGTGGAGTCGGCGGCGGACGCCGACGGGGTCGTACGCGCGCGTGAAGGGTGGACGGACCTGGTCGTCACGCCGCAGCGCGGGGTGCGGGTGGTGGACGGGCTGCTGACCGGGCTGCACGAGCCGGAGGCCTCGCATCTGCTGATGCTGGAGGCGGTTGCCGGGCGGGCCGCTGTCGACCGCAGCTACGAGGAGGCGCTGCAGGGGCTCTACCTCTGGCACGAGTTCGGCGACGTGCATCTCATCCTCCCGTCGGAGGACCCTCACGCAGAGCATTGCGCCAGCAACTGCTGGTGAGACCGTTACGTGGCCGATGTGAGCCCGCACATAGGGCGCACGTCACGTACGAAAGTCCGTAGTAGGTAGAGGCGTCCCATTTGAACGGCGCAGACGGTCCCGTCTGTCCTATTTTGCCCTTCCCGGCTCCACTATCGAGGATCGTACGTCACACCTTTGCCACGCAATTTTGCGGCCGCTAAGAATTGCTCTCGTCGCTCAACGCCGTGGGTTCTCCCCGCGGCGTTTGTGCCGGAAGCACCCGTGTCCCCCGCCGGACAGCGAGCGACCTCCGCGCTATTCGAAGAGGTCAATCTGCCATGCTCAAGAACACCAAGAACCGCGGTCCTATTCGTGCGCTGACCCAGCGGCACAAGATCGCGATCGCGGGTGTCGCCACGCTCGGCGCCGCCGCCCTCGCCTTCTCCGCCGTCCCCGGCAACGCCCAGACGATCACGGCCGAGCCCTCCACGGGCCAGGTGGCATACAGCAATGAGCAGATCAAGGACGTCAAGGGCAGCGTCACCGACCAGCTGGCCGGCGACAAGGTGAAGGCCGAGGAGATGTCGGCCAAGCACAAGGCCGCCGTGGCTGCCGCCAAGCACCGGGCCGCCGTGGCCGCCGCCAAGCACCGGGCCGCGGAGGCTGCCGCCGAGCACCGGGCCGCCGAAGCTGCCGCCGCGAAGAAGGCCGAGGCTGCGCGCAAGGCCAAGGAGGCCGCGAGCCGGTCCGCCAAGCGCATACAGGTCCAGCCGGTCGCCGCCAAGAGCTACACCAACAACCTCGACGGCTGGATCCGTGAGGCCCTGGACATCATGAAGAAGCACAACATCCCGGGCACCTACGACGGCCTGTACCGCAACACCATGCGGGAGTCCTCGGGCAACCCGAACGCCATCAACAACTGGGACATCAACGCCCAGAACGGCGTCCCGTCGATCGGTCTGCTGCAGGTCATCAAGCCGACCTTCGACGCGTACCACGTCCCGGGCACGGCCAAGAGCCAGTACGACCCGGTCGCCAACCTCACCGCCGCCGCCAACTACGCGGCCGACCGGTACGGCTCGATCGACAACGTCAACAGCGCGTACTGAGTGAGGTAGGCGCAGGCCTCCACTCACATACGCCGAAGGGCGGCACCCTCCTGACGGGGTGCCGCCCTTCGGGCGTCGTACGACATCGATCAGATCCGTAAGGCAGCGATCAGAGCCGTCAGACGGCGATCAGTTCCGCATGACCTCGGGCTCGTGCCGACGCAGGAAGCGGGCCACGAAGAAGCCGCAGATCACGCCGAGGGCGATCACGGCGAGCATGTCCATGCTCCAGGCCGCGACGGTGTGCTCCCACAGCGGGTCGTTGCTCTCGCCCTTGGCGGGCGGGCTGATCCTGTTGAAGTCCAGCGTGGCGCCCGCGGCGGCGACCGCCCAGCGCGACGGCATCAGGAACGAGAACTGGTTGACGCCGATCGAGCCGTTCAGGGCGAACAGACAGCCGGTGAACACGACCTGGATGATCGCGAACATGACCAGCAGCGGCATGGTCTTCTCGGCCGTCTTCACCAGCGCCGAGATGATCAGACCGAACATCATCGAGGTGAAGCCCAGCGCCATGATCGGCAGCGACAGCTCCAGAAGCGTCAGTTTGCCGAGGACCAGGCCCTCGTCGGGGATCGTGCGGCTGGAGAAGCCGATGACGCCGACCAGCAGGCCCTGCAGCACGGTGATGAAGCCGAGCACGAAGACCTTGGACATCAGGTACGCCGAGCGGGACAGGCCGGTCGCGCGTTCCCGCTCGTAGATGACCCGTTCCTTGATCAGCTCACGTACGGAGTTGGCGGCACCGGCGAAGCAGGC
Organism: Streptomyces sp. NPDC051738; assembly: GCF_044453205.1. Lineage (NCBI taxonomy): Bacteria > Bacillati > Actinomycetota > Actinomycetes > Kitasatosporales > Streptomycetaceae > Streptomyces > Streptomyces sp. NPDC051738. The sequence continues at coordinate 12,938 of NZ_JBITCM010000035.1, forward strand.
ACCCACCGCGAGGATCAGCAGGACGGTCGTGGCCGTGCCGTTCGGGACGGGCAGGCCGGTCCTCGGGTTCACCTCGGTGTTGACCAGCAGGTCCTTGTCCGCGTCGATGAGCAGGCTCACCGCGCCGAGGACGGCCGGCAGGATCACCATCAGGGCCAGGAAGCCCTTGTCGGAGGCGATCACCGAGACATAGCGACGCACCAGGGTCATGAACTGCGACATCCAGCCCTGCGGCTTCGGCGGCTTCATCGCCTGCATCGGAGGCATCTGTACGGACTGCGGAGCAATCGCGTCGATGTCCGCGGCGTAGATCTGGTAGTGCTGCGAGCCCTTCCAGCGTCCGGCCCAGTCGTAGTCGCGGTAGTTCTCGAAGGCGGAGAAGACGTCGGCCCAGGTGTCGTAGCCGAAGAAGTTCAGCGCCTCCTCGGGCGGGCCGAAGTAGGCGACCGCGCCGCCCGGGGCCATCACCAGGAGCTTGTCGCACAGCGCCAGCTCGGCCACGGAGTGGGTGACGACGAGGACCGTACGGCCGTCGTCGGCGAGGCCGCGCAGCAGCTGCATGACGTCGCGGTCCATGCCCGGGTCGAGGCCCGAGGTGGGCTCGTCGAGGAAGATCAGCGACGGCTTGGTGAGTAGCTCCAGGGCCACCGAGACGCGCTTGCGCTGGCCGCCGGAGAGGGAGGTGACCTTCTTCTCCTTGTGGATGTCCAGCTTCAGCTCGCGCAGCACCTCGTCGATACGGGCCTCGCGCTCCTTGGCCGTGGTGTCGGCCGGGAAACGGAGCTTGGCCGCGTACTTCAGCGCCTTCCTGACGGTCAGCTCCTTGTGCAGGATGTCGTCCTGCGGGACCAGACCGATGCGCTGGCGCAGCTCGGCGAACTGCTTGTAGAGGTTCCGGTTGTCGTAGAGGACGTCGCCCTGGTTGGCGGGGCGGTAGCCGGTGAGCGCCTTGAGCAGGGTCGACTTGCCGGAACCGGACGGGCCGATGACCGCGACGAGGGACTTCTCCGGGACGCCGAAGGAGACGTCCTTGAGGATCTGCTTGCCGCCGTCCACCGTGACGGTCAGATGGCGGGCGGAGAAGGAGACCTCACCGGTGTCGACGAACTCCTCGAGGCGGTCGCCGACGATGCGGAACGTGGAGTGGCCGACGCCCACGATGTCGGTGGGGCCGAGCATCGCCGAGCCGCCCTTGGGGATCGGCTGGCCGTTGACGTAGGTGCCGTTGTGCGAGCCGAGGTCGCGGATCTCCATACGGCCGTCGGGCGTCGTGTGGAACTCGGCGTGGTGCCGGGAGACCTGGAGGTCGGAGACGACCAGCTCGTTCTCCAGGGCACGGCCGATGCGCATGACACGGCCGATGGCGAACTGGTGGAACGTGGTGGGGCTGCGGTCGCCGTAGACCGGCGGCGCCCCCGCGCCACCGCCGGGGCCGTGCTGGGCCGGAATGTGCGCGGCGGCCTGCTGCGGCTGCTGCCATCCGGCCTGCGGTGCCTGCTGCTGCGGGACCTGCTGGGGCGACGCTTGCTGGTGCGGGATCTGCTGAGCGGGTGCCTGCTGGGCCGGTGCCGGCTGGGCCCAGCCGGCCTGCGCGCCCTGCGCGGCGTACGGCTGCTGCTGCGGCTGTGGCTGGGCCTGCGGTGAGGCCGGTGAGGCGACCGAGTCCGCGCTGCCGGAGAGGTTCAGGCGCGGTCCGTCGGTCGCGTTGCCCAGCTGCACGGCCGAGCCGGCGCCGATCTCCAGCTGATGGATTCGCTGGCCCTGCACGAACGTGCCGTTGGTGCTGCCGTGGTCCTCGATGACCCAACTACGGCCGCTCCAGCTGATCGTGGCGTGCCGCCAGGACACCCTGGCGTCGTCGAACACGATGTCGCCCTGCGGATCGCGTCCGAGTGCATAGGACCTGGACGGATCGAGCGTCCAGGTCCGTCCATTCAATTCCAGTACGAGTTCCGGCACTCCACGCCCCACTGAGTAGTCCCCCGAGTTACCCCCAACACAGGGAGTCTAGGGATGTCGAACATCGTCGGGAACTATTTCAGGCTCCGCCCCCTGACTGAAAGTCGGGCCTTATGAAGACCACGCGCGCGTGCTTCGACTGGTTCCGTTGACGGGGTTGAAACCAGCCCGGAGAGTGGTAATCCAGGCGAGGGGGACATGCGCGGCGAGCCGGCCGCGCCGCGGATCGGGGGGTCTGCCATGAGCGCGTCCACGAACGTCGAGAGCGCGAGGCACGGTACGCGGCTGCCGTGGGGGGACATCCTGTTGTCCGCGATCGCCGCGGTGAGCTGGGCGTTGATCGGGATGGCCGGCACGGCGGCGCTCGGTCTGCATCTGCTGGAGGCGGACAAGGCCGCCTCTCTGGGCCCGATGACCGCGGCGGTGGTGGCCCTTGGGGCGGGTGGTTCCGTCACGCCGTCCGGTGATGTGTCCGCTTTCGGATTGACGGGCGCGGAGGCGACGACCGCCATCGAGATCACGCCACTGGGGGTGAGCCTGGTCGGCGCGGTGCTGCTGTCGTGGTTCTTCTTACGGTCCTTGCGGGGCGCGGGCGTTGTGATCGCGCCGGCCGAACTCCTCGCGCGCGCGGGCGCGGTGGTCGCGCTGTTCGTGGCGATGCTGGGCGGGCTCGCCTGGGCGGGGCACGACGTCATCACGATCGACGGGAGCTCGCTGGGGCTGGACGACCTGCCGGGCGGGGGCGGGGACGGTGGCGTCGAGATCCCCGGGGTGGGCGACATCGGGGACATCGGGGACATCGGTGGCCTGCTGCCGGACCAGATCGGCGATCTGATCGACGCGAAGGCGGCGGTCGGCTTCACGGTGGACACGGCGCCGACCCTGCTCGGCGGCCTGGGCTGGTCCGCCGGCATCCTGCTGATCGCTCTACTGGCCTCGCGCCGCACCCCGCTGCCGCGCGGCTGGGAGGCCGTGCACCGCGTCGTACGGCCCGCCGCGTCCGCCCTCGTCACGGTGCTGCTGGTGGCGGTCGCGGCCGGGTTCGCGGCGGCGGCGTACGCGGCGATCGGCGACGCCCACCCCAAGCGCATCGCGGGCGCCGCCCTGCTCGGCGCCCCGAACGGCGTGTGGCTCGGCATCCCGATCGGCCTGTTCGTCCCGTTCGACGGCAGGGCGACGGGGGTCCTGGCCGGCCTGCTGCCGGATCCCCTGGACGACCTGCTGAACGGCGGCGCCGACCAGTCCGTGACCCTGAGCAGCCTGGCGGAGCTGGACGGGCGGGTGTGGCTGCTGGGGGTGGCGGCGGGGGTGATGACGCTGCTCGCGGGGGTGCTGACCGCTGTGCGGACGCCTGTGGGGGTGGGGGGCTGGGCCGGGGGCGGGGTTGGGAGTGGGGGCGGGCATGGGATTGGGTCCGGGTCTGGGTCCGGGGTTGAGGCCGGGTCTGGGATTGGGGCCGGGTCTGGGATTGGGGTTGGGTCTGGGGTTGGGTCTGGGGCCGGGGTTGGGTCTGGGGCCGGGGTTGGGTCTGGGTACGAGGGTGGGTCCGGGGCCGGGGCAAGTGTCGGCGGGGCCGGCGAGGGGTGGGGCTCGCGAGGCGCGACGGCTGCCGGTGGGGGGATGGGGTCGGGTGCCGGGGTGGCTTCGGGCGCGGGGACGGCTTCAGGCGCGGGGCCCACTTCGGGTGCGCGGCCGGTGAGTGGCTCGGGTGGTTCCTGGGGGGTGCGGGCATCGGGGTCGGGAGCCGTCGGGGGGCGGGATTCGGGTGTCGTACGGCCATCCGCTGGCGGTACCGCTGGAGGGCCGGGCATCGGGGGCGTACGGGATCCAGGACCCCTCGGTTTCGCCGGGCGGTGTGCGCTGCGGCTCGGGATCGCGACGGCGTTGACGCTGCCGTTGCTCGCGTGGCTGACGGAAGTGTCCCTGGACGCCTCGCTGTCGGTGCTGGGCTTCGACGCGTTCGGCGCCGGGGTGGAACTGCGGGGGAACCTCGGCATGGCGCTGCTCCTCGGGGCGGCCTGGGGCGCTGCTGCGGGTGCCGTGGGAGCGCTGCTGGCCCGGGCGACCGGGGCGGCGGGACAGCGGGCGGCGCCGCTGGCTCTGGGCGCGGCCGTGGGTGCGAGGCCGGGTACGGCGGAGGCGGCGGGGACCCCGGGTGCCGGGGCCACGGCGACGGAGGGTACGGGGGCGCTGCCGTACGGGAGCCAGTCGGGGCCGTCGGGACCGTACACGCCCGGCACGCCGTACCGGCCACCGAACCCGGCGACGAATCCGTACCTGCGCATGCCGGAGGAACTGCGCGAACCGGAGGACGCGCGGCCGCCGGGCGCGGCCCCGCCTTCCGGGGGTGCGTGGTGGTCCGACGAAGCACGCGGAAGGGATGCGAGGTCGGGCCACGATGCGCGGTTGGGGCGCGAGGACGCACGGTGGCCCGGTGACGCGCAGTCCAGTGACCCGGCGTCCAGCGACCCGCCCGCCCCCGCCGGCGACGACATGTACGGCGCGCCCACGGTCGCCCGGCCGATCGGCCCTCCCCCGAGGTCGCCCCGGCCACCCCGGCGGCGTGGAAACCGGTCGTCGTCCGGAGCGGACGAAGGACCGCCGCCTCCGCCACCGCCTCCCCCGCCACCCCCTCCCCCGCCGCCGAGGAAGCCGAAGGGACGCCCGTGATCCTCACCGGAGAAGCCGCTGCAGCTGCGTGATGTGCGCGGGGGGTCGCCCACCTCTGCGTGGGCGAGCCCGCACACCTCGGGGTAGTCCCCGCGGCACGGCCGCCGTACGCGCCGAGTCATCCGGCACGAGCCGGCGACGCAGGCTCAACCGAAGCGGCGACGGTGCTCCACGAGCCGGAGGCCGGCACCCTCGCGCACCACCAGGCACAGCCGCCGTACACCCCAGAGGCACCCGTCACGAGTCGGCGACCCAGACCCAACCGAAGCCGCACTCATAATCCCCGAGCGAGCCAGAACACCTCGTAACACCCCCGAACCCCCCGAGCACAGCCGCCACACCTCCCGAAGGCCCCGCCGCGCCCCCGCCCCCCAACCTCACAGGCACCCCCATGCCAAATCACAGGCACTGGCACACCCGTGGCCCGAATGTAAGACTCGCGCCATCCGAGCGACACCCACTGTTCCGTGTCCGCTAGACGGACCTCAGCGGCGCCAGGCACTGAGTGCCGGATACGGTGGAGGCACCATGAGCGCTTCGCAGACCTCCGACATCCCCACACTTCTCGTCAAGATCTTCGGGAAGGACAGGCCCGGTATCACGGCCGGACTCTTCGACACGCTGGCCGCCTACTCCGTCGACGTGGTCGACATCGAGCAGGTCGTCACCCGTGGCCGGATCACGCTGTGCGCGCTCGTGACGCCGCCTCCCTCGGGGATGGAGGGCGATCTGCGGGCGACCGTCCACAGCTGGGCGGAGTCGATGAAGATGCAGGCGGAGATCATCTCCGGCCGCGGTGACAACCGGCCCCGTGGGCACGGACGGTCCCTCGTGACCGTGCTCGGGCACCCCCTCACCGCCGAGGCGACCGCCGCGATCGCCGCGAGGATCACCAAGTCGGGCGGCAACATCGACCGTATCTTCCGGCTCGCCAAGTACCCCGTGACGGCGGTGGAGTTCGCGGTGTCCGGCGTGGAGACCGAGCCGCTGCGCACCGCCCTGGTGACCGATGCGGCGGCACTGGGTGTCGACATCGCGGTCGTCGCGGCCGGTCTGCATCGGCGCGCGCAGCGCCTGGTCGTCATGGACGTGGACTCCACGCTCATCCAGGACGAGGTGATCGAGCTCTTCGCCGCCCACGCCGGCTGCGAGGACAAGGTGGCCGAGGTGACGGCGGCCGCGATGCGCGGGGAGCTGGACTTCGAGCAGTCGCTGCACGCGCGCGTGGCGCTGCTTGAGGGGCTGGACGCCTCCGTGGTGGAGAAGGTGCGCACCGAGGTGCGGCTGACGCCGGGCGCGCGCACGCTCATCCGTACGCTGAAGCGGCTCGGCTATCAAGTGGGCGTCGTCTCGGGCGGGTTCACCCAGGTCACCGATGATCTCAAGGAGCGTCTCGGGCTGGACTTCGCCCAGGCGAACACGCTGGAGATCGTCGACGGGAAGCTGACGGGCAAGGTCACCGGCGAGATCGTGGACCGGGCGGGCAAGGCGCGGCTGCTGCGCCGGTTCGCTGCCGAGGCGGGTGTGCCGCTGTCCCAGACGGTGGCGATCGGTGACGGTGCCAACGATCTGGACATGCTCAACGCCGCCGGCCTGGGCGTCGCCTTCAACGCCAAGCCGGTGGTGCGGGAGGCGGCGCACACGGCCGTGAACGTGCCGTTCCTGGACACCGTCCTGTACCTGCTGGGCGTCACCCGCGAAGAGGTCGAGGCCGCGGACATGCACGAAGAGGTCTGAAGAGACCTGAAGAGGTCTGATGAACCGCAAGGTGCTGACCTGACCCACGTCTGACAGCACGCACCACCCGAGGTGCCTTGCATGCACAGGGGCCCGGCACCAGGGCGGTGCCGGGCCCCTTGGCGTGGGTCGGTCACTCCGACGGGGCCCAGTAGTCGACCAGCGTGGCCACACCGGGCTCCAGCGTCTTCCAGGTGCCGCTGAAGGAGAGCACGGCGAAGGCTGCGGCCGGGAAGCCGCGGCGGCTCATCCGGTCGCGCGCGTCGCCCTCGGCCGAGCCGGACAGGATCTCGGCGAGGCCCTGTACGCCCGGGTTGTGGCCGATCAGCACGACGTTCTGCACGTCGTCGGGTGTTTCGTTGAGCACGGCGATCAGCTCGCCGGGTGAGGCCTCGTAGATCCGCTCTTCGTAGACCGTTTTCGGCCGGTGCGGGAACTCATGGACGGCGAGCTTCCAGGTCTCGCGGGTCCGGGTCGCGGTGGAGCACAGGGCCAGATCGAAGGGGATGGCGGTGTCGGTCAGCCTGCGTCCGGCCTCTGCCGCGTCCATTCGGCCCCGATCTGCGAGCGGCCGCTCGTGGTCGGTCACCTGTGGCCAGTCGGCTTTCGCATGCCGGAAGAGGACAATCCTGCGGGGTTCTGCGACGCTCATGAGTCCCAGCTTCGCATGAAACAGGCCATGGGGCGCAGGTAGTTGACGTGCCGCTTCGGCCGTGCTCAGCGCATGATCAGCTGCTGTATGTGCTCGAAGAGCCGGGTGATCGCGGGCTCGGCGGTCGCCGCCTGCGCGTCGGACGGGTTGAGTATCAGCGTCAGCAGCGTGATGAAGGCGAGCGTCGGCAGGGCGAGGGCCCACCAGGGCAGCCGGATGTCGGCACGGCCCGTGGACGCCGGGTGGGGCGGGGTGTGCGTAGGGGCCGACATGATGCCTCCACAGGGTTCGGGTGGTCCGTGTCCGCCTCTCGCGGTCACACTCCGAAACTACGGAACACCCGGCCACCAACCCATCCGGTGATCCACCCAGTTGACCCTGACACTCACCCCCTAGGGGATGGTGGTGCTAGCCCCACCATCGGCTGGACGACCTGTGCCAGGGAGGCACGCGTCAAGCTGCGGGGCGTCAGGGAGAGGCGATCGTCGCGACGATGCCGATGATCACGAAGATGGCGAAGAACGCGCCGAAGACGAGCAGCATCTTCTTCTGGCCGTTCTGGGGGTTCGGGTCGAGCACTGGCATACGGCAAGTCTCGCACCCCCCGCCCGCGCCGACCGCGCCGGGGTGAGGCCTAGGGCCTGTCCGGCGGACAGGCCCTAGCGGGCCGCCTCGTCCTCCACCGTGCGGTTCCGTCCCGCGAGGACGCCCACCAGCATCTGCGGGATCATCAAGGCGGTCATCAGCGCGATGGGCAGCCCCCAGCCGCCGCTGTGCTGGTAGAGCACGCCCACCAGGAGCGGGCCCGGGATGGAGAGCAGATAGCCGGCGCTCTGCGCGAAGGCGGACAGCTGGGCGACGCCCGCGCCGGTCCTGGCCCGCATCCCGACCATCGTGAGGGCCAGCGGGAAGGAGCAGTTGGAGACGCCGAGCAGCAGCGCCCAGGCCCAGGCGCCCGCGGCGGGCGCGAAGTACAGGCCGGCGTAGCCCGCGAGTCCGCAGACACCGAGCGCGATGGCGATCGGGCCCTGGTGCGGCAGCCGGGTGGCCAGGCGCGGGATGACGAAGGCCAGGGGCACGCCCATCACCATCGTGACGGCGAGCAGCAGCCCGGCCGTGGACGCGGGCACACCGGCGTCCCGGAAGATCTGCGCCATCCAGCCCATGGTGATGTAGGCGGCGGTGGCCTGGAGCCCGAAGAAGACGGCGAGCGCCCAGGCGGTACGACTCCTGGTGATGCGCAGCGCCGGCTGCTCCACGCGCGCGTGACCCTGCCGCGCCGCCGCCGGGTCGGCCGGACCCGCGCCCCGCTGCCGTACGAAGGGAATCCACGGCAGTACGGCCGCCGCGGCCAGTCCCGCCCACACGGCGAGGCCGGTCTGCCAACTGCCGCCCATCACCTCGGTCATGGGCACCGTCACCGCGGCAGCGGACGCGGTGCCGAGGGCGAGGGCCATCGAGTACAGGCCGGTCATGGAGCCGACCCGGTCCGGGAACCAGCGCTTGACGATGACCGGCATCAGGATGTTGCTGACGGCGATGCCCATGAGGGCGAGGGCGCTGGCGGCCAGGAAGCCGGCCGTGCTGCCCGCGTACGGGCGCAGCAGCAGTCCGGCGGCGATGGCGACCATGCCGCCGCACACCACCGCGCCGGGGCCGAAGCGGCGGGCGAGCCGGGGGGCCATGACGCCGAAGAGGGCGAAACAGAGCGGGGGCACGGAGGTGAGTACTCCGGCCAGGCTGCCGCTCATGCCGAGCCCGTCGCGGACCTCTTCGAGGAGGGCGCCGAGGCTGGTGATGGCGGGGCGGAGGTTCAGCGCGGACAGCACGATGCCGAGGACGAGCAGCCGTGTCGTCCACGCGCGCGTGGAGGCCGTAGGGGGCTCGCCGGGCTCCGCGGTGCGTGGGGATGTCTCCGCGGGGCGTATGGATGTCGTGGATGTCGACGTCGTCGTCCGGGTCTGCTCGCTTGCCATGCCGCCCATCATAGAATCATGGGATGATTGGTTGTCCACCCCCGGGCCGCCCGGTCCCGGCCCTCCCGTGCGAAGGTGTGCCATGCCCCTGAGCCACCCCCGCCGCTCGGCGCTGTCCGAGCAGGTCATCGCGGCGTTGCGGAACCAGATCGCCTCGGGCGAATGGCCGGTCGGCTCCCGTATCCCGACGGAGCCCGAGCTGGTCGAGCAGCTCGGCGTGGCCCGCAACACCGTCCGTGAGGCGGTCCGCGCGCTCGCGCACAACGGCCTGCTGGACATCCGCCAGGGCTCCGGCACCTACGTGGTGGCGACCAGCGAGCTGGCCGGCGTGATGCACCGCCGGTTCGCCGACGCCGACCCCCGGCACATCGCCGAGCTGCGCTCCACGCTGGAGTCGGCCGCCGCGAAGCTGGCCGCCGAGCGGCGCACGGAGAAGGACCTCAAGCAGTTGGACGCGCTGCTGACGCGGCGCGAGGACGCCTGGGCGTCGGGGGACGCGGAGGCGTTCGTGGCGGCCGACGCGACCTTCCATCTGGCCGTGGTGGCGGCCTCGCACAACGACGTCATGACCGCGATGTACGCGGACCTCGGCGAGGTGCTGCGGGACTGGCTGCGCGAGGACGTGGGCGAGGAGCTGACGCCGGAGACGCACATGGACCACGCGCGGCTGGTCGACGCGATCCGCCAGGGTGACGCGACGGCGGCAGCGGCGGAGGCGGCGAGCTATCCGTTCCTGTGCCGCCCGGGGCGCTTCAGCTCTCCCGCAGGTGACTGACCCACACCGAGCCCACCTCTTTCCAGCAGCGCGCGGAGATCCGCACGGTCTGCGCGGGTTCGGCGTCCACCGAGGAACCGTCGCTGTCGAGGTCCCACCAGCGGGCGCACTCGACGTGCAGGCTCACCCGGTCGGTCTCCGGATACGGGTTGTGGCAGTACGCGGTCACCTGGGAGCCGGTGACGCGGATCCGGCACTCGGCGCCGAACGGCTCCTCCGGCTCCGCTGCGGCGACATGCACGCGCGTGTGGGCCATCGCTTCGTACGGCAGCGGCAGTACGAGGGCGACGGCGACGGTCGTTGAGGCCAGGCGGCGGGACAAGCGCACAAGAGGACCTCCTCGGCCGTACGGGGGAGGGGCTCGCGTAGTGAACGCGTACTCCAGAGTGCGCGGTCGCGGGTCTCCCCCGCCCGGCCGACTGGGCCGAACGGGTGACGCCCCGCTTCCCGCGCGCTGCGGGAAACGGGGCGTCGGTGACGTACGAGAAGATCAGGCGCCGATGGCGTGCAGGCCGCCGTCGACGTGGATGATCTCGCCGGTCGTCTTCGGGAACCAGTCGCTCAGCAGGGCGACGATGCCGCGGCCGGCCGGCTCCGGGTCCTTCAGGTCCCACTCCAGCGGGGAGCGGCTGTCCCACACGGCGGCGAGGTCGGCGAAGCCCGGGATGGACTTGGCGGCCATGGTGCCGATCGGGCCGGCCGAGATGAGGTTGCAGCGGATGTTCTGCTTGCCCAGGTCACGCGCCATGTAGCGGCTGGTGGCCTCCAGGGCGGCCTTGGCGGGGCCCATCCAGTCGTACTGCGGCCAGGCGTACTGCGCGTCGAAGGTGAGGCCGACGACGGAGCCGCCGTTCTGCATCAGCGGCAGGCAGGCCATGGTCAGCGACTTCAGGGAGTACGCCGAGACGTGCATGGCCGTGGCGACCGACTCGAACGGGGTGTTGAGGAAGTTGCCGCCGAGCGCGTCCTGCGGCGCGAAGCCGATGGAGTGCACGACGCCGTCGAGGCCGCCGAGCTCCTCGCCGACGACATCGGCAAGGCGCCCGAGGTGCTCGTCGTTGGTGACGTCGAGCTCGATGACCTTGGTGGGCTTGGGGAGCTTCTTGGCGATGCGCTCGGTCAGCGTGGGCCGCGGGAAGGCGGTCAGGATGACCTCGGCGCCCTGCTCCTGGGCCAGCTTGGCGGCGTGGAAGGCGATGGAGGACTCCATCAGCACACCGGTGATCAGGACGCGCTTGCCCTCGAGAATTCCGCTCATGGTGATCAGTGACCCATTCCCAGTCCGCCGTCAACGGGGATGACGGCTCCAGTGATGTACGAGGCGTCGTCCGAGGCGAGGAACCGCACCGTCGCGGCGACCTCCGCCGGCTGGGCGTAACGGCCGAGCGGGACCTGCGACACGATGTTCGCGCGCTGCTCGTCGGTGAGCACCTTGGTCATGTCGGTGTCGACGAAGCCGGGCGCGACGACGTTGAAGGTGATGTTGCGCGAGCCCAGCTCACGGGCGAGGGAGCGCGCGAAGCCGACCAGGGCGGCCTTGGAGGCGGCGTAGTTGGCCTGGCCGGGACCGCCGTACAGGCCGACGACCGACGAGATCAGCACGACGCGGCCCTTCTTGGCGCGCAGCATGCCGCGGTTGGCGCGCTTGACCACACGGAAGGTGCCGGTGAGGTTGGTGTCGATGACCGAGGTGAAGTCCTCCTCGGACATGCGCATCAGGAGCTGGTCCTTGGTGACGCCTGCGTTGGCGATCAGCACCTCGACGGGGCCGTGCTCGGCCTCGATCTCCTTGTAGGCCTGCTCCACCTGCTCGGTGTCGGTGATGTCGCACTTGACGGCGAGGAAGCCGGCCGGCGGCTCACCCGAGCGGTATGTGATCGCGACCTTGTCGCCGGCGTCGGCGAAAGCGCGGGCGATGGCGAGGCCGATGCCCCGGTTGCCTCCGGTGACGAGAACCGAGCGGCTCAACGGATCACCCTTTCGATAGGGGTCTTGACACACCCGCCCGAACAGCTGGATGACAGGCGGCTTCTCCGAAAACCTATCGGGCCGGTCCCGTCCGGGGACATTCGGGCACCGACAGTGGCTTACGGGTGTCACTGTCGGGTCCCTACAGAAAGATGCGGACTCCAGCCGGAAACGTGTGGTCCGTGGCCCCGCCCGCGCGACATGATCGGTGCCGACAGGCCACGACAGCAGGGAGACCTCCGTGCCCCATACGATCGATGAAGCCTTTACGGCGCTTCCGCTACGCGCGCTGGCCGACGCGGCGCTGGCACGCGCGCGTGCGCTGGGTGCCGAGCATGCGGATTTCCGGTTCGAGCGGGTGCGCAGCGCGTCCTGGCGCCTGCGGGACGCCAGGCTCGCCGGGTCGTCGGACACCACCGACCTCGGGTACGCGGTGCGGGTCGTGCACGGCGGGACCTGGGGGTTCGCCTCCGGGGTGGATCTGACGCTGGACGCCGCCGCCAAGGTCGCCTCGCAGGCGGTGGCGATGGCGAAGCTGTCCGCCCAGGTGATCAAGGCCGCCGGGTCGGACGAGCGGGTGGAACTCGCCGACGAGCCCGTGCACACCGAGAAGACGTGGATCTCGTCGTACGAGATCGATCCGTTCACCGTGCCCGACGAGGAGAAGTCGGAACTGCTGGCGGAGTGGAGCGGGCGGCTGCTGGCGGCGGACGGGGTCAATCACGTCGACGCCTCGCTGCTCACCGTCCACGAGAACAAGTTCTACGCCGACACCGCCGGGACCGTGACCACCCAGCAGCGGGTACGGCTGCACCCGCAGGTGACCGCCGTGTCGGTCGACGAGTCGAGCGGCGAGTTCGACTCCATGCGCACCATCGCGCCGCCCGTCGGACGCGGCTGGGAGTACCTGACGGGCACCGGCTGGGACTGGGACGACGAGCTGGCACGCATCCCCGAGCTGCTCGCCGAGAAAATGCGGGCGCCCAGCGTCGAGGCGGGGCCGTACGACCTCGTCGTCGACCCGTCCAACCTGTGGCTGACCATCCACGAGTCCATCGGCCACGCCACCGAACTGGACCGCGCTCTCGGTTACGAGGCCGCCTACGCGGGCACCTCCTTCGCCACCTTCGACCAGCTCGGCAAGCTCCGGTACGGCTCCGACCTGATGAACGTCACCGGTGACCGCACCGCCGAGCACGGCCTCGCGACCATCGGATACGACGACGAGGGCGTCGCGGGCCAGTCCTGGGACCTGGTCAAGGACGGCACGCTCGTCGGCTACCAGCTGGACCGGCGGATCGCGAAGCTGACCGGGTTCGAGCGGTCCAACGGGTGTGCGTTCGCCGACTCCCCCGGCCATGTGCCGGTGCAGCGCATGGCCAATGTGTCGCTCCAGCCGGATCCGGCCGGGATGTCCACCGAGGATCTGATCGGGAGCGTCGACCGCGGGATCTACGTGGTCGGCGACCGGTCCTGGTCGATCGACATGCAGCGCTACAACTTTCAATTTACCGGGCAGCGGTTCTTCAGGATCGAGAACGGGCGGATCACCGGGCAGCTGCGGGACGTCGCCTATCAGGCCACGACCACCGACTTCTGGGGGTCCATGGCCGCGGTGGGCGGGCCGCAGACCTACGTCCTGGGCGGTGCCTTCAACTGCGGCAAGGCTCAGCCTGGGCAGGTCGCGGCGGTCTCGCACGGCTGCCCGTCGGCCCTCTTCAAGGGAGTCAACATTCTGAACACCACGCAGGAGGCCGGTCGATGAGCGCCCGTACCAACAAGCCGCACGAGATCGTCGAGCGGGCCCTGGAGCTGTCGCAGGCCGACGGGTGTGTCGTCATCGCCGACGAGCAGTCCACCGCCAATCTGCGCTGGGCGGGCAACGCGCTGACCACGAACGGCGTCACGCGCGGGCGGACGCTCACCGTCGTCGCGACCGTCGACGGCAAGGAGGGCACGGCCTCCGGCGTCGTGTCGCGGTCCGCCGTGACCCTGGACGAGCTGGAGCCGCTGGTGCGCGCCGCCGAGGCCGCCGCGCGCGGTGCCGGGCCCGCCGAGGACGCGCAGCCGCTGGTGACGGACGTACCGGCGTCGCCGGACTTCACGGACGGCCCGGCCGAGACGTCGTCCACCGTGTTCGCCGACTTCGCCCCGGCGCTCGGTGAGGCGTTCGCACGCGCGCGGGCGGGCGGGCGGGAGCTGTACGGCTTCGCCAACCACGAGCTGGTGTCAACGTACGTGGGCACGTCCACGGGGCTCCGGCTGCGGCACGACCAGCCCAACGGGACGCTGGAGCTGAACGCCAAGTCGCCGGACCGTACCCGCTCGGCGTGGGCGGGTCGCTCCACCCGGGACTTCAAGGACGTGGACCCCACGGCGCTCGACGCCGAGCTGGCCGTACGCCTCGGCTGGGCCGAGCGGCGCCTGGAGCTGCCCGCGGGCCGGTACGAAACCCTGCTGCCGCCGACCGCCGTGGCCGACCTGCTGATCTACCAGCTGTGGTCGGCGTCGGGGCGGGACGCGGTCGAGGGGCGGACGGTGTTCTCCAAGCCCGGCGGCAAGACGCGCGTGGGTGAGAAGCTGACCGGGCTGCCGCTGACTCTGCGCAGTGACCCGAACGAGCCGGGCCTTGAGTCCGCGCCCTTCGTGATCGCGCACTCCTCCGGCGGCGACCAGTCGGTGTTCGACAACGGGTTGCCGCTCGGCTCCACCGAGTGGCTGCGCGCGGGCGAGCTGAAGCACCTCATGACCAGCCGGCACAGCGCGGGGCTGACCGGGCTGCCCGTGGCGCCGAGCATCGACAACCTGATCCTGGACGGCGGCGACGACCGTTCGCTGGACGAGATGGTCGCGAACACCGAGCGCGGCCTGCTGCTGACCTGCCTCTGGTACATCCGCGAGGTCGACCCGGCGACGCTGCTCCTGACCGGCCTGACCCGGGACGGGGTGTACCTCGTCGAGAACGGTGAGGTGACCGGCGAGGTCAACAACTTCCGGTTCAACGAGTCGCCGGTGGGCCTGCTGGGGCGGGCCACGGAGGCGGGGCGCACGGAGAAGACCCTGCCCAGGGAGTGGAGCGACTGGTTCACCAGGGCGGCGATGCCCGCGCTGCGCATCCCCGATTTCAACATGAGCTCTGTCAGTCAGGGCGTATAACCTCGTAGGCGTTCGCAGTCGGTTGTCACCCGACTGCCCGAAGATCATCGAGGAGACACGAGAACCGTGACGGACATCGTCGACGAGCTGAAGTGGCGTGGCGTGATCGCCCTGTCCACTGACGAGGACGCATTGCGCAAGACGCTCGCGGACGGTCCCGTCACGTTCTATTGCGGTTTCGACCCGACCGCGGCCAGCCTGCACGTCGGCCACCTGGTGCAGGTCCTCACCATGCGCCGCCTCCAGCAGGCGGGCCTGCGCCCGCTGGCGCTGGTGGGCGGCGCGACCGGCCAGATCGGCGACCCCCGCCCGACGGCCGAGCGCACGCTTAACGACCCGGAGACGGTCGCGAACTGGGTGAACCGCCTGCGCGCGCAGATCGAGCCGTTCCTGTCCTTCGAGGGCGAGAACGCCGCGGTGATGGTGAACAACCTGGACTGGACGGCCGGCCTGTCGGCCATCGAGTTCCTGCGGGACATCGGCAAGCACTTCCGCGTCAACAAGATGCTGACCAAGGACTCGGTCGCCCGCCGGCTGCAGTCCGAAGAGGGCATCAGCTACACGGAGTTCAGCTACCAGCTGCTCCAGGGCATGGACTTCCTGGAGCTGTACCGGCGGCACGGCTGCACGCTCCAGCAGGGCGGCAGCGACCAGTGGGGCAACCTCACGGCCGGTCTTGACCTGATCCACCGGCTGGAGCCGCACGCCCATGTGCACGCTCTGGCGACGCCGCTGATGACCAAGGCGGACGGCACCAAGTTCGGCAAGACCGAGGGCGGCGCCATCTGGCTCGACCCGGAGATGACGACGCCGTACGCGTTCTACCAGTTCTGGCTGAACGCGGACGACCGGGACGTCTCCACGTACATGCGCATCCTGTCCTTCAAGTCCCGTGCGGAGCTGGAGGAGCTGGAGAAGCAGACCGAGGAGCGTCCGCAGGCCCGTGCCGCGCAGCGTGCGCTGGCCGAGGAGCTGACGACGCTGGTGCACGGCGCCGACCAGACGGCCGCCGTGATCGCCGCGTCGAAGGCCCTCTTCGGCCAGGGCGAGCTGGCGGAACTGGACGACCGGACGCTGGCGGCGGCCCTCTCCGAGGTGCCGCACATCCAGGTCGAGCAGCTCGGCCAGGTCGTCGACCTCTTCGCCGAGGTCGGCCTGGTGGCCAGCAAGTCCGCGGCGCGGCGCACCGTGAAGGAGGGCGGCGCCTACGTGAACAACGTCAAGGTCGCCGGCGAGGACGCGGTGCCCGCGAAGGAGGACCTGCTGCACGGGCGGTGGCTGGTCCTGCGGCGGGGCAAGAAGAACCTGGCTGCGGTCGAGGTCACCGGCGTCTGACGGAGCTACGGGGCCGTACAGGAACGGGGCCCTGCAGGAACGTATGCACGGCGAAGGGGCGGTTTCCCTGACAGGGGGCCGCCCCTTCGGCATGTTCCGAGGGTCACGTCCGCTGCTTGCGCTTGCCCAGCGTCGCCATGTACAGCATGTCCCCGACGTACACGATGATCACCGCGGCGACGATCTGGAAGATGTGCCGGCTCCAGTCGATGCCGCTGGTCTCCTCGACGCCGAAGCCCCGGGCGATGGCGTTACCGGCGATGGCGCCGAGAATGCCGAAGATGGTGGTCAGCCAGAGGGGGCTGTGCTGCTTGCCCGGGATGATCGCCTTCGCAAGCAGACCCAGCACGAATCCGACGATGATCGCCCACAACCAGCCCATCTCTGCCTCCTCCTACGGCTCGGGGTGAGCCTCCCGGCCAGTCTTGGTCCGTCGCTGGTACGTCGCATGCCGGGTACCGCCGTACGTGTTACGGCTGACGGCGTTCCCCCTGGTGGCAGGGGCCCCGGTCTCGTAGGCGGCGCAGGCGGGGCGTACCGTGGAAGGTGTCCTGGCCCGGGTCCCCGACCGGGGGCGGACGGGTACGGGCACTGGGGAGAGTCCGATGCGGGCGGATGGTGGAATCTGATGCGGAAGCTGCATGCCGGCGACAACGCCCAGGTGTTCCGGATCACCGGGGCCCGCGCGGGTCTCCACGACGATGTGCGCGCCCGGCAGCGCCGGTACATCATCTCGATGTCGGTCCGTACGGTGTCCGTGATCCTCGCTGCCACGCTGTGGAACGTCGAACGGCACGTCGCGATCGTGGCGTTGGTGCTTGGGGCGGTCCTGCCGTACATCGCGGTGGTGATCGCCAACGCGGGGCGGGAGAACGCGCCGGGTCTGCCGTCGACGTTCGTGAGCGCGCCGATGCGGCCGATGATCGCGCCGCCGCGGACGAATGACGGTTCCGCGGAATCCGTCCCGGAAGATGTGGCGGACGACTCCGCGCCGGGCGGACAAAGCAAACCGCGCGACGGGGCGTGACGCTGCGGAGCGGTTTCCTCCGGAAGTCCGGGGGTGTCGGCTCCGTACCAAGCTCAGGAAAAGCTCAGATCAATAGTGTTGTTCCGGTGCCGGGGGACGGGTTACCCGTGACATACTTCGTGGACGCTCCGCATCCCCCGTCGGAGCGATGGACCGACGCCGGGCAGCTCCCCCCGTGGCTGCTCGGCGTCGCCTTTTTGTGAGACGAATCTGTGAGTGACGCGATCTGTTCTGCCAAGGGTTGCCGTGCCGATGCGGTGTGGGTGCTGGCTTGGAACAACCCGAAGATTCATACGCCGGAGCGGCGCAAGACATGGATTGCCTGCGAGGAGCATCGCGAGTATTTGTCGCAGTTTCTTGGGGTGCGGGGGTTCTTGAAGGACGTTGTCCTACTCGAAGAGTGGGAAGCGCCGGAGGTTTGACGTCTTCGTCTGCGGGCGCGTGGGGGCTGGTCGCGCAGTTCCCCGCGCCCCTTCAGGGCGTGGTAGCTAGCCGCCGATAGCGGACATCGGTCGGTCCGGCTGGACGAACGACGGGTCGTCCAAGCCCGCGCCCGCCTTCTTGCCCCACATCGCCAGGCGCCAGATGCGGGCGATCTCCTCGTCGGGGGCGCCGGAGCGCAGGGCCGCTCGTAGGTCCGTCTCCTCCCGGGCGAACAGGCAGGTGCGGACCTGGCCGTCGGCCGTCAGGCGGGTGCGGTCGCAGGCCGAGCAGAACGGGCGGGTGACGGAGGCGATGACGCCGACGACATGGGGGCCGCCGTCGACCAGCCAGCGCTCCGCCGGGGCCGAGCCGCGCTTCTCCTCGCCCTCGGGGATCAGCTCGAAGCGGGTGCGCAGGGACGTCAGGATGTCGCCGGCCGTGATCATGCCGTCCCGCTTCCAGCCGTGCTGGGCGTCCAGGGGCATCTGCTCGATGAAGCGCAGTTCGTAGTCGTGCTCCACGGCCCAGGCGAGGAGGTCGGGGGCCTCGTCCCCGTTCAGGCCCGGCATCAGGACCGTGTTGACCTTGACCGGGGTCAGGCCCGCGTCCCGGGCGGCGTACAGGCCCTCGATGACATCCTTGTGCCGGTCGCGGCGGGTGAGGGCCTTGAAGACGTCGGGGCGCAGGGTGTCCAGGGAGACGTTGACCCGGTCGAGGCCCGCCTCCTTCAGGGCGGCCGCCGTGCGCTTGAGGCCGATGCCGTTGGTCGTCAGGGACATCTGGGGGCGGGGGGTCAGCGCGGCGACGCGCTCGACTATGCCGACCAGGCCGGGGCGCAGCAAGGGCTCGCCGCCGGTGAAGCGGACCTCTTCGATGCCCAGGGTGGTGACGGCGATGTCGATCAGGCGGACGATCTCGTCGTCCGTGAGCAGGTCGGGCTTGGCCAGCCACTGCAGGCCCTCCTCGGGCATGCAGTAGGTGCACCGCAGGTTGCAGCGGTCCGTCAGCGAAACCCTCAGGTCGGTGGCCACTCGGCCGTAGGTGTCGATGAGCACTTGAGGCCCCCTCCCTCGTCACGACCAGATTCAACTTCCGTCACCTGCGAGCCTACGTGACCGCACTGACAGCGACACCGGCCCGATCCCACGACGTACGACGCGGCCGCGTCGTAGAGATCTACGACGCGGCCGCTCAGGGGGCGTGCTCAGTGGGCGCCGGTGCCGGTCAGGGACCGGACCTCCAGCTCCGCGTACTTGCCGGCGTCGGGCTCTTCCTTGGACAGGACCGTGCCGAGCCAGCCCATGAAGAAGCCGAACGGGATCGAGATGATGCCCGGGTTCTTCAGCGGGAACCAGGCGAAGTCGACGTCGGGGAACATCGCCTTGGGGTCGCCGGAGACGACGGGTGAGAACAGCACCAGGCCGACGGCGACGATGAGGCCGCCGTAGATCGACCACAGCGCGCCCTGGGTGGTGAACTTCTTCCAGAACAGGCTGTAGAGGATCGTCGGCAGGTTGGCGGAGGCCGCGACCGCGAAGGCCAGGGCGACCAGGCCGGCGACGTTGAGGTCGCGGGCGAGGGCGCCGAGGAGGATGGAGACGGCGCCGATGCCGATGGTGGCGAGGCGGGCCGCCCGGACCTCCTCCTTCTCGGTGGCCTCGCCCTTCCTGATGACGTTCGCGTAGATGTCGTGGGCGAACGACGAGGACGAGGCCAGGGTCAGACCGGCGACCACGGCGAGGATCGTCGCGAAGGCCACCGCCGAGATGGTGGCGAGCAGGATCGCGCCCCACGCCGAGTCCACGCCGCCCAGATGGAGGGCGAGCAGTGGTGCGGCCGTGTTGCCGGACGGGTTGGACGCGATGATCTCTTCCTGGGAGATCAGCGCGGCGGCGCCGAAGCCGAGGGCGATGGTCATCAGGTAGAAGCCGCCGATGATGCCGATGGCCCAGTTCACGGACTTACGGGCGGCCTTGGCGTTGGGCACCGTGTAGAAGCGGATCAGGATGTGCGGCAGGCCGGCGGTGCCGAGGACCAGGGCGATGCCGAGGGAGATGAAGTCCAGCTTGGAGGTGCCGGTCGCGCCGTACTGGAGGCCGGGCTCCAGGAAGGCGGCGCCCTTGCCGCTGTTCTCGGCGGCCTTGCCGAGCAGGTCGGAGATGTTGAAGTTGAACTTCAGCAGCACCAGGAACGTAATCAGGATCGTGCCACCGATCAGCAGCACGGCCTTGACCATCTGGACCCAGGTCGTGCCCTTCATGCCGCCGATGGAGACGTACACGATCATCAGCAGGCCGACGAGGGCGACGATGAGGATCTTGCCCGCGTCGGAGGTGATGCCGAGCAGCAGCGAGACCAGGACACCGGCGCCCGCCATCTGGGCCAGCAGGTAGAAGATCGACACGACGATCGTGGAGGTGCCGGCCGCCGTGCGCACGGGGCGCTGGCGCATGCGGTAGGCGAGGACGTCACCCATCGTGTAGCGGCCGGAGTTCCTGAGCGGCTCGGCCACCAGGAGCAGGGCGACCAGCCAGGCGACGAGGAAGCCGATGGAGTAGAGGAAGCCGTCGTATCCGAAGAGGGCGATGGCGCCCGCGATGCCGAGGAAGGACGCGGCGGACATGTAGTCGCCGGAGACGGCGAGGCCGTTCTGGAAGGCGCTGAACGACCGGCCGCCCGCGTAGAAGTCGGCGGCGTCCTTGGTCTGGCGGCCCGCCCAGACGGTGATGAAGAGGGTCGCGACCACGAAGCACGCGAACAGGGTGATGATCAGCGGCCGGTGCTCGCTTGCCTCGTTGGCGGCAAGCTGCACATGGGTCATCGCGGGGCTCATGCGCCGCCCTCCATACGGGTCTTGATGGCCTCGGCCTTGGGGTCGAGCTTGGCACCGGCGTGCCGCGCGTACCACCAGGCGATGAGGAACGTGGTGACGAACTGGGCGATACCGAAGACGAAGGCGATGTTGATGTTGCCGAACAGCTTGGTGCCCATGAAGTCGCCCGCGTAGTTGGAGAGCAGGACGTACAGCAGGTACCAGACGATGAAGGCGACGGTCAGCGGAAAGGCGAAGTTGCGGTAGGAGCGGCGCAGTTCACCGAACTCCGCGCTCTGCTGCACCTCGGTGAACTCCTCGGTGGAGGGGAGTTTGTGTGTCTCTTTCGAGGGGGGCGGTGCGTCGGTGGCCACGGAGTCTCCTCGCGTTGCGGGCGCTGTTGCGACGGTGGACGGGGACGGGTCGGGGGGTGGGGACGGGTTGGGTACGGACATGGCGGCTCTGTTCTCAGTGGTGATGTGGATCACGTGAGCCGGGTGGTGATGTTAGGGCCACGGCGCGTGATCCGACAGAGGCTCGATCCTGCTCGCGCCCCCTTCCCAAGGTCACGGCGGCGCGCGAGGCCCGGTTCAACTCCGAAGGTCTCTTTCCGAAGTCGCCCGGGTGAGTGATTGCTGGCCAGGTGGTTCGGGGTTAGTTTCACTCCAGCACCACTCGTCATGTACCTGCCCGGGCGGCACCCACGCCCGGGCAGGTTTCCGTTCCGGATGATGTGGAGATCCCATGGTTCATCTGCGGTCCAGACGCCGTCTCGGCCTCGCCGCATCCCTCGCCCTGTCGCTGACCGCCTCGCTCGGCTTCCTGCCGACGGCGGCCTCCGCCACACCGTTGGCGGAGCCCGGCGAGCGGGCCGCGGACGCGACCACCCTGGCGTACGTCGTCAACACCCGACCGGACCATCGCACGATCGCGTCGGTGAAGAAGGCGATCGCCGCGACCGGCGGCACCGTCGTGATCGCGTACGAGAAGATCGGCGTGATCGTCGCCCACTCGGCGAACCCCGACTTCGCCAAGGCGATACGCGCGGTACGCGGCGTGCAGTCGGCGGGCGCGTCGCGTACGGCGGCCCTGGCCCCCGCCGGGGCGACGGACGAGGGCCCCGTCCAGCCGTTGACGAGGGGGCAGGCCTCGAAAATCGCGCGCGCGTCCGCCGCGGCGGAGGCCAGCGAGCCCCTTGAGGCCGACCAGTGGGACCTGCGGGCCATCGGCGCCGACAAGGCCGCGCGGATCAACCCGGGCAGTTCGAAGGTCACCGTCGCCGTCATCGACACCGGCGTCGACGACACCCATCCGGACCTGGCCCCGAACTTCTCCGCGTCCCAGTCGGCGAACTGCGCCGGCGGCGTCGCGGACACCGGCGAGGGCGCCTGGCGCCCGTACACCCCGCAGGACTACCACGGCACGCACGTCGCGGGTGAGATCGCCGCGGCCCGCAACGGCATCGGCGTCGCGGGGGTCGCGCCCGGCGTGAAGATCTCGGCCGTCAACGTGAGCGACCCGAAGAACGGCCTCTTCTACCCGGAGAACGTCGTCTGCGCCTTCGTGTTCGCCGCCGACCACGGCGTGGAGATCACGAACAACAGCTATTACGTCGACCCGTGGCTGTACAACTGCCTGGACGACCCCGACCAGAAGGCCATCGTCGACGCGGTCAACCGCGCCCAGCTGTACGCCCAGAAGAAGGGCACACTGCACCTGGCCTCGGCGGGCAACTCCAACCACGACATGGACGCCGATGCGATCGTGGACGAGAGCAGCCCCGACGACTCCAAGCCGGTCCCCCGCACGATCGACCCGCACGAGTGCTTCGACGTGCCCACTCAGCTGCCGGGCGTGGTCACGGTGAGCGCGACGGGCGTGCAGAACGTCAAGTCGTACTACTCGTCCTACGGTTACCGGGTCGTCGATGTCGCGGCGCCGGGCGGTGACCGGAAGTTCCAGACCCCGACGGACACACCGTCGGCGAACGGCCGCATCCTGTCCACCATGCCGAACGGCGAGTACGGCTGGTTGCAGGGCACGTCGATGGCCTCCCCGCACGCGGCGGGCGTGGCCGCGCTGCTGAAGTCGCGGTACCCGAAGGCGACTCCGGCCCAGCTGCAGGGGCTGTTGAAGATCCAGGCGGACAATCCGGGCTGCCCCGAGTCGTACGACCAGGACGGCGACGGCAAGCAGGACGCGGTGTGCGAGGGCGGGGAGCTGTTCAACGGCTTCTACGGGTTCGGCATCGTCGACGCACTAGACGCGGTCGACTGACCGGATGGGTCGGTCCATGTAGTCCGGTAGCCCGGCGGCAATCCAGTCGACATATTGATCGGGTCAACACTGCATAGTTCAGTCATGACTGACATCAGTACTGCTTGGTCCGCGGTGGGCGGCGACCCCGCCCTCCTTCCGCGGGTGTCGACGGTGGTGCGGGAGGGCGCGCTTCAGGCGCGCCTTCCCGTACGGGAGTTGGCGCGCGCGTGCGCGGGCGCGTGCGCGCTGGCCGCGGCCGAACTGGGGGCGCGGCGGGCCGGCCTCGCCGAAGTGCCCGAGGTGCGGCTGGACGACGGGGCGATCGCCACGGCGTTCGTGAGCGAACGGCATCTGCTGGTCGACGGGCGCGCACCGGTGACCTTCGCGCCGCTGTCGCGGTTCTGGCGGACGGCGGACGGCTGGGTGCGGACGC
The DNA here is from genome assembly GCF_044453205.1 of Streptomyces sp. NPDC051738. NCBI lineage: Bacteria > Bacillati > Actinomycetota > Actinomycetes > Kitasatosporales > Streptomycetaceae > Streptomyces > Streptomyces sp. NPDC051738. Next base: position 36,120 of record NZ_JBITCM010000035.1, read on the forward strand.
ATGCGAACTATCCACACCACCGGGCCCGGCTGCTGGCCGCGCTGGGTGTGACGCAGGACGAGCCGGACGCCGTGGCCGCGGCGCTCGCCGAGCGGTCCTCGCACGAGGTCGAGGAGTCCGTGTACGCGGCCGGCGGACTGGCCGTGGCGCTGCGTACGCCCGAGGAGTGGGCGGCCCACGAGCAGGCGGCAGCGGTGGCCCGACGGCCGCTCGTCGAGCGCGAACGGCTCGACACGGCACGCGCGCGCGTGCTCCCGCCTCTCGACGGCACTCCCCTGTTGCCCGCCGCCGGAGTACGCGTCCTGGACCTGACGCGGGTCATCGCGGGCCCCGTCGCCACGCGCACGCTCGCGCTGCTCGGCGCGGACGTCCTGCGCCTGGACCCGCCGCAGTTGCCCGAACTGACGGACCAGCACGCCGACACGGGCTTCGGGAAGCGCTCGGCGACGCTGGACCTCGTGGCCGACCGCCGCGCCTTCGAGGAACTGCTCGCGACGGCGGACGTCGTCGTCACCGGCTACCGGCCGGGCGCCCTCGACCGGTTCGGGCTGTCGGCGCGGGAACTGGCCGAGCGGCGGCCCGGCCTGATCGTGGCGCAGCTGTCGGCATGGGGCGCGTACGGGCCGTGGCGCGAGCGGCGCGGGTTCGACAGCCTGGTGCAGGTCGCCACCGGTATCGCCGCGACCGAGGGGGCCGCGAACGACGGACCGGACGGACGGCCCGGCGCACTGCCCGCGCAGGCCCTCGACCACGGGACGGGGTACCTGCTGGCGGCGGCCGTACTGCGGGCGCTGACCGAACAGCGGGAGCAGGGGTACGGCCGGTGCGTGCGGCTGGCGCTGGCGCGCACGGCGTGGTGGCTGACGAACGGGAGCCGGCCGGGCCCGGAGGGGGACGTGACGTACGACGCGCCCGATGCCTGGCTCACCGAGCGGGACAGCGCGCTCGGGCGGCTGCGGTACGCCCTGTCGCCGGTGTCGTTCGCGGGCGGTCCCGTCGACTGGGCGCGGCCGCCGGGGGTTTGGGGCGCGGGGACGGCGGGGTGGGGCCACTGAGCATGGGGGCCGCCGGAGCCGTATCCCTGGGTGTCCCCCTGGGCGGAATGCCGTACCACCACTTGTTTACTGGCGCTTGCCCGAATCTGTGTTGTTTTGTGATGATCTTAAGGTGACATTGACCAGACCCTCCCCCGCCCCGTCCGACGGGAGTGCGCCGAGACCGCGCCCCGGCGTCGGCCCTGCCGTCGCCGTGCTCGTCCTGGTGGGGGTGGCGGCGCTGATCCCGCTGCTCGGGCCGTCGGCCGCGCTGCACGGCACCGGCGAGGCCGCCGCGCCCGGCGCGGGTGGGATCGCGCTGCTGCGCACGGTGCTGTTCGCGGCCCTGTGCGTCCCGGTGGGCGAGCTGCTCGTGCGCCGGCTGGCCCGTTCGGTGCCCGGCGCGACCGGGGCCATGCCCCGCAGTTGGGCGCCGTACGCGGCCGGCGCCGGTTTCGTCGCCGCCCTTGCCCTCGCCTCGGTCGTGTCCACGGGCAACCTCGTGCCGGACAGCCCCGCCGACCTCGACATCGGCGGCCTCTACGCGTCGCGTGACGGCAAGCTGGCTCTGCTGGAGGTCAACGCCTTCGCCGTGGCCGGGCTGTGCGCGCTCTCACGCCGGCCGGGCACCCAGGTCTGGCCGCTGGCGGCGGTGGTGGTCGCCGAGGCGCTGCGCGCGCACCCCACGACCGAGCACAGCCCGCTGCTCGGCTCCGGCCTGACACTGGTGCACCTCGCCTGCGCGTCGCTCTGGGTCGGCGGGCTGCTGTACGCGCTGCGGACCCTGCGCGTATGGGGCGCCGCGGAGGCGGGCGCGGCGCTGCTGGGCCTCTACGCGCGCGTGGCGGCCGTACTGCTCGCCGTCATCACGGCGACAGGGGTGTGGAGTTCGCTGCGCCGGATGCCGCCGGACACGGTCCTGGAGCAGTTGACGGACACGGGGTACGGGCGGGCGCTGCTGGCCAAGGTGATCCTGGTGGCGGCCGTGGCCGCGCTCGCCCTCTGGGCGCGGATCCGGCTGCGCCGCGCGGCCGACGCGCTGAGCGCCTGCGCTCCCGCGCGCGCGGAGGTCATCGCCCTGGGCGTGGTGGTCGCGCTGTCGGGGCTGCTGACGGCCCTGCCGGTGCCGATCCGCTGGTGAGCCGGTCACGCACTCAGCCGCGTTCTCCGCGGCCGCAGTTGGCGACCAGAACCTTCAGCGCGACGCGCTCGCCCCTCGCCCCTCCTCCGTCGGCGCTACACCCCCGCCGCGTCCAGCAGCGACCCCGCCGCGTAGGTGACCCCCATGGCCAGCGCGCCGCCCGCGACATTGCGCAGGACCGCTCGGGCCGGGGCGGCGGCGCCCAGGCGGGCGCTGCTCCAGCCGGTCAGCGCGAGGGCGGCCAGGACGGAGGCGACGGTCACCGGCAGCCGCCAGCCCGCCGGCGGCAGCACCATCGCGAGCAGCGGCAGCAGCGCCCCCGCCGTGAACGCCAGAAAGCTGGCCCACGCCGCGTGCCACGGGTTGGTCAGCGCGTCCGGGTCGATACCGAGCTCCACGCGCGCGTGTGCCTTCAGCGCGTCCCGTTCCGTCAGCTGGACGGCCGCCTCCCTGGCGACCCCCCGGGACAGCCCGCGCCGCTCCAGCAGCTCCGCCAGTTCCTCCAGCTCCTCCTCCGGCCGCTCCCGCAACTCCCGCTTCTCCACGGCCAGCGCGGCCTTCTCCGCGTCACGCTGCGTGGAGACCGAGACGTACTCCCCCGCCGCCATCGACATCGACCCCGCGAGCAGTCCGGCCAGCCCGGCCGTGAGCAGCGCCGAGCGCTCGTCCGTCGCGCCGGCCACGCCGACGACGAGTCCCGCGGTCGACACGATGCCGTCGTTCGCCCCGAGGACGGCCGCCCGCAGCCAGTTGAGCCGCTCGCCCAGCGCGCCGCCGTGGGCCTCGTCATGCGTTGGTTCGGTCACATGCGGAGGATCGCACCGAGGGGGACATCCAGGACGTACCGACGCTCCCGGCCGGGCGCCGGGGCCGACGGGGTCGCCGAGGTGCGGCAACACGGCATGTCCGCCGACCGGTTGACGCCCACGCGTTCGCCACTCTCGAACAGGCGGACCCGGCAAGGCACCTGACGGTCAGGGCTGTCAGTCCCGGCCCGTATCCTCAGTGACCATGCTCGAAGACCTCACGACCGCAGCGTCCTCCCCCACAGCGTGGCCGGCCGCGTATCCGCAGGGATACGCGGTCGTTGACGTGGAGACCACCGGCCTGGCCCGGGACGACCGGATAATCTCCGCGGCCGTCTACCGGCTGGACGCGCTCGGTGAGGTCGAGGACCACTGGTACACGCTGGTCAACCCGGAGCGCGACCCGGGCCCGGTGTGGATCCACGGCCTGACGAGCGAGGCGCTGGAGGGCGCCCCCCTGTTCCAGGACATCGCCGAGGAGTTCTCGGCCCGCCTCGACGGCCGGGTGCTCGTCGCGCACAACGCCGTCTTCGACTGGCAGATGATCGCGCGGGAGTACGCGCGCGCGGAGCGCGAGGCGCCGGTACAGCAGCGGTTGTGCACCATCGCGCTGTCCAAGGAGCTGGGCCTGCCGCTGCCCAACCACAAGCTGGAGTCACTGGCCGCGCACTTCGGCGTCGTACAGCAGCGCGCGCACCACGCCCTCGATGACGCGCGCGTGCTGGCGGAGGCGTTCCGGCCGAGCCTGCGGGCCGCGGCGGCGGGTGGCAGGCGGCTGCCGTTGCAGGAGTGCCGGCCGCTGACCGAGTGGCGGGACACCGCCGCGCCCCGGATCGGACAGCAGGCAGGGGGCCACAGCGGCGGCGGCTACGGCAGCTATCGGCCGACCAGTTGGCGTCCGTCCCGGAAGCGGCCCGCCTGCCCCCATCCCAACCCGGGTCGCTACGAAGAGGGCAAAAGGCTCAAGCAGGGCATGCGGATCGCCTTCTCCGGAGACACCTCGGTCGAGCGCGACCTGCTGGAGGACCGCGCGATCGAGGCCGGGCTGCATGTGGCGACGAGCCTGTCCCGGCTGACCAGCCTGCTCGTCACGAACGACCCGGACGCGGGCACCTCGAAGGTGGTCAAGGCCCGTCAGTACGGGACGCCCGTGGTCGACGAGGCCGCCTTCGGACAGCTCCTCAGGGATGTGGAACCGGCGTCGGAGCAGTGACCGTACGGACGGGTGATTCCGCGCGACTCGCCCGGAGCCCTCTCGCCCGGGCCGCGGTGACGGCTCACCCTGTGGCGCATGGCGACATGTGAAGTATGCGGAAACGACTACGGCATGAGCTTCGAGGTGCACGCGCAGGGCGCGGTGCACGTCTTCGACTGTTTCTCCTGTGCGATCCACCGCATGGCCCCGGTCTGCGAGCACTGCCGCGTCCAGATCATCGGCCAGGGCGTGGAGGTCGAGGGCCACTGGTACTGCGGCGCCCACTGCGCCCGCGCGGAGGGGAAGGTGGGGATCGTCGACAAAGTATGACCCGGTACCCGCCTGAGAACACCCCACGACCGAGTTGTACGGTCGTGGGGTGTACCGCTTCCTGTTGTCCCGGCAGTGGGTGATCCTCACGCTGGTCGCCCTGCTCCTCATCCCCACGATGATCAGGCTGGGCATCTGGCAGATGCACCGCTACGAGGAGCGCTCCGCCCGCAACCAGCTGGTCGCCGACGCGCTCGGCGCGAAGCCGGAGCCCGCCGAGAAGCTGACCTCCCCGGGGCACACCGTCACCACCAAGGAGCGGTACCGCAGCGTGAGCGCGGTGGGCCACTTCGACACCGAGCAGGAAGTCGTCGTCAGGCGGCGCGTCAACGCCGACGAAGAGGTCGGCTTCCACGTCCTCACCCCCTTCGTCCTGACGGACGGCAAGGTCCTGCTGGTCAACCGGGGCTGGATTCCCGCGGACGGGCCGACCCAGACGGCGTTCCCGAAGATCCCCGCCCCGCCGAGCGGCCAGGTCACCGTCACCGGGCGGCTGATGCCCGACGAAACGACCGAGGCGAGCGGCATCAAGAACCTCAAGGGCCTGCCCGACCGGCAGGTCATGCTGATCAACAGCGAGCAGGAGGCGCGGCGCCTCGACGCCCAGGTGCTCGGCGGGTACATCGTGCAGTCGGCGCCCGAGCCGAAGGGGGACACGCCCGAGCTGATCGGCAAGCCCGGCAACGAGAACGCTCCGCTGAACTACGCGTACGCCATCCAGTGGTGGCTGTTCGCGGCGGGCGTCCCCGTCGGCTGGCTGATCCTGGCCCGCCGCGAGGCCCGCGAGCAGGCGGACGCGGCCGCTCCGGAGGAGACGGAGACGGCGCCGGCCCCGGTGTAGTCCGCCGGCCCCGGTGCAGTCCCCAGCGCGACGCACGCCACGCTCACTTTTGGTGGCCGTTCACGCGGTCACTTCCGGCGGCCGCTCAGCTGGTCCTGCCAGTAGCGGAAGGTGCGTTCCGGCTCGGGCAGCAGGTCCCACGGGTGGTGGGTCATGTGGCGGCCGATGCGCTGGAAGACGGGGCCCGCCTCGGCCGGGCGGTGGGCGCGGGTCAGCGCGAAGGCGAGGACGTTGAGGTCGGCGACGGCTTCTGCGTGCGGCGCGGCGGCCGTGTGGAACCAGCGCGAGAGGGCCGTGTCGATCTCCCTCGCCGCCCTGGGTTCGTTCCAGTGGCCGCTCGCGCCGAGCGCGTCGAGACCCGTCCGCCCCTGGCGGTGGGCGACGAGTTCCACGCGGGCCGCGACCGGCAGCAGGGCGATCGGGGATCCGTGCGGCGCCTGGAAGGCGACCTGCCAGGCGAAGTCCATCATGTCGGGGACCGCGCCGTGCCCGCGCGGGGACAGGTACCGCAGTAACAGGTGGTAGGCCGTGCGATGCCAGGGCGCACGGTTGACGGCCTGGGTCCACACCGGCACCGCGTCCTGCACCGGTACGGCACTGGAGTGCATCAGGGACAGCAGCGCCAGCCAGGGCGTCGGATCCTCCGGGCAGGCCGCGGCGGCGTGCAGACACGTCTGCTCGGCCTGGCGGACCGCGGAGTGCCCCTCGGCCGGGGCGCGGGCCGACTGGACGAACGCGCGCAGGACCAGGGCGTCACCGTCGTCGGGCCGGTCGGCGGCCCATCTCTGGGAGACCACGGGCGGCAGGCGCCGGGCGAGGACGGAGACGCGGTGGGCTCGGCGGTCCCAGTCGCGTCCGGTGGCGCGCAGCAGTTCGGCCACGGGTTCCCATGCGGGGCTTGTGCGGCCGGCTCCGAGGCCGTGGAGCTGTTGGGTGGGGCGGAGTTCGCGCAGGGTTCTGTGCAGGGGGGCGTCGTCGAGTTCGGGGCGGATTATCAGGGAGCGGCTTCTCAGCATCTGCGTCTCGCCGTGAGGGTTCTGGTTCTGGGCGGCTGCGGGTGGTTCGTGGTTGCTCGCGCCCACGCGGCGGAGCCACATATCGACACAGCCCCGCGCCCCTTTAGGTACGTCCGCTGCGGGTACCCAAGGGGCGCGGGGACCTGCGTGACCAGCCACCGACCACCCGCAGACGCCCTCTGACATGGAGTGGCAGTGGCGCGCGAACGCCGGAGGCGTCAGCAGCAGCGGCTCTGCGGGTGTTCCTCCCGGCGCAGGGTGCGCAGCACCTCGTACTCCCGGCGGGTCGGTACCGGGGCCTCGGGGTGACGGCGGCGGTGCCGGTCGCAGTAGCGGTCGTACTCCGCCTCGCCGGTCAGCTCGCGCGCGTACCAGCGCAGCGCCCCCAGCACCTTCCTCACGGGGCTCATGAGCGCGCCCCCACCAGCGGCTCTTCGGGCCGCTCCGGCACGTCGATGCGGGACTCGACGTACGGTGCTTCGGTGGTCGGCAGGGGCTTCCCGGACCGGATGGCGCGGACGCACACCACCGCGCAGTTGACCAGGACCGTGAGGACCAGCAGCAGGAAGATCGCCATGATCACGCCGTCCACCGTGTTGTTGAGCACGATGGTGTGCATGTCGTCCATGTTCGTGGCGCCCGGCAGCAGCCGGCCGCCCTCGATGGCCTGCGCGTACTTGTCCCGCAGGGCGAAGAAGCCGATCGCCGGGTTGTCCGAGAAGATCTTCTGCCAGCCCGCGGTGAAGGTGACGGCCACGTCCCAGGCCAGCGGGATGCCGGTGACCCAGGCCCAGCGCAGCTTGCCGGATTTGATCAGTACGGTGGTGGTGACGGCCAGGGCGACCGCGGCCAGCAGCTGGTTGGCGATGCCGAACAGCGGGAACAGCTGCTTGATGCCGCCGAGGGGGTCGGTGACACCGGCGTAGAGGAAGTATCCCCAGGCGCCCACGACCAGGGCGCTGGTGATCCAGATGCCCGGCTTCCAGGTGACCCGGCCGATCGGCTTCCAGACGTTGCCCAGCATGTCCTGGAGCATGAAGCGGCCCACGCGTGTGCCCGCGTCCACGGTGGTGAGGATGAACAGGGCCTCGAACATGATCGCGAAGTGGTACCAGAAGGCCTTCATCCCGGCCCCGCCGAACACCCCGGCGAAGATCTCCGACATGCCCACGGCCAGAGTGGGAGCACCACCGGAGCGGCCGACCAGCGTCTCCTCCTCGACGGCCTTGGCCGCCGCGGTGAGCTGGTCCGGGGTGATGGTGAAGCCGAGGTTCTTCACCGCCTCGGCTGCGGTGTCCACGGTCGGGCCGAGCAGCGCGGCCGGGGAGTTCATGGCGTAGAACAGGCCCGGTTCGAGCACGCACGCGGCGATCAGGGCCATGACGGCGACGAAGGACTCCGTGAGCATGGAGCCGTAGCCGATCATCCGGACCTGGGACTCCTTCTGGATCAGCTTCGGCGTGGTGCCGGAGGAGACCAGGGCGTGGAAGCCGGACAGCGCGCCGCAGGCGATGGTGATGAACAGGAACGGGAACAGCGACCCTGCGAACACCGGTCCGGCGCCGGTCGAGGCGAACTCCGTCACCGACTCGGTCTTCAGGGTCGGGGCGGCGATCACCACGCCGACGGCCATCAGGGCGATGGTGCCGACCTTCATGAAGGTGGAGAGGTAGTCGCGCGGCGCCAGCAGCATCCACACCGGCAGCACGGAGGCGACGAAGCCGTAGCCGACCAGGCAGAAGACCAGGGTCTCCGGGCTCCAGACGAAGTACTCGGCGAGCGAGGAGTCCTGGATCCAGCCGCCGCCGATGATGGCGAGCAGCAGCAGTGCCACACCGATGAAGCTGGTCTCCACGACCCGGCCGGGGCGCAGATAGCGCAGGTAGAAGCCCATGAAGAGGGCGATCGGGATGGTCATGGTGACCGAGAAGGTGCCCCACGCGGACTCGGCCAGCGCGTTGACGACGACCATCGCGAGGACCGCGAGCAGGATGATCATGATGGCGAAGACGCCGATCAGCGCGGCGGCACCGCCCACCTTGCCGATCTCGTCACGGGCCATCTGACCCAGGCTCTTGCCGTCCCGGCGCATCGACAGGAACAGGACGATCATGTCCTGCACGGCGCCGGCGAAGATCACGCCCGCGATGATCCAGACCGTGCCCGGCAGATAGCCCATCTGCGCCGCCAGCACCGGACCGACCAGCGGGCCGGCGCCGGCGATCGCCGCGAAGTGGTGGCCGAACAGCACCCGCTTGTCGGTGGGGTGGTAGTCGACACCGTCCTCCAGCCGCTCGGCCGGAGTGGCACGGGTGTCGTCGACCCGCAGGACCCGCCGTGCGATGAACCGCGAGTAGAAGCGGTAGGCGATCGCGTACGAGCCGAGGGCCGCCACGACCAGCCAGACGGCCGAGATCTCCTCGCCCCGGGACAGGGCGAGCACGGCCCAGCCGAGGGCGCCGACGAGGGCGACGGCGATCCAGAGTGCGACCGACTTTGGCGACATCCGGGATTTTTCCGGCGCCTCACGGCCGGATTCGGGCATGGCTGACGTAGGCATGGCGGCTCCTGAACTCAACAGGTGGGCGAAGCGGGAGTGCGGCAGAAGGGCGGGAGTGCTGCAGAAGGGGAAGTGCGGCTCAGCGATGCCGATGTCAGTCTCGATCTCGATGCTGATGTCGATGTCGACGTCGCTCCGTCAGCGCGTACGCCGCGAGCAGGCAGAGGCCGCACCCCGGCACCCAGGCGAGCTGGTACCAGTAGAAGAACGGCGTCCCCGCCAGCCGCGGATCCGCACCGGCGTACAGGGGAACCCACAGCAGGCCTGCGGCGGGCGCGAGGAGCAGTACGGCGATCGCGACGCGCCGTAGCCGGTGATGACCGGTCCGTGCCATGACCTGCGCTCCTCTCCCGCTAGCTGTCGGTCTGTGCAAGAGTTGCCCACCCCCGGAGCCGGTTGACAGCGAAATTCCGGGAAATTTCCCGCCGGTTTCCTGTCCTCCGTTCCGGCCGCTCGGGCAACTCTCGCGCGAGGGCACAGGCACACCAAGGACGGTGACCCATGGCCGACGGCGCCATGACCGCGACGTTTCTCGCCGTGATCGGCGGAGCGTCGCTGCTCGCCGTCACCGCGCGGCGCCTCAGCCCGAGCGACCGGCTGCCGTCCCTGGAGGGCTGGGCGCTGGCCGACCGCAGCCTCGGCCCGGTGTGGACCTGGCTGCTGCTGGGCGGCACGATCTTCACCGCGTACACCTTCGCCGCCATACCGGGGCTGGCGTACGGCAACGGCGCGCCCGCCTTCTTCGCGGTGCCGTACACGGTGATCGTCTGCCCGATCGCCTTCGTGCTGCTGAGCCGCCTGTGGTCCGTCGCCCGTCGGCACGGCTACGTCACCGCGGCCGACTTCGTCCGCGGCCGGTACGGCTCGGCGCCGCTGGCCCTGGTGGTCGCGCTCACCGGGATCCTCGCGACGATGCCGTATCTCGCGCTGCAGCTGCTCGGCATCAGGGCGGTGCTGGCGGCCGGGGGCGTGTATCCGCGGGGCGTGGCCGGTGATCTGGTGATGGTGGCCCTGTTCGCGGGGCTGGCCGTCGCGACCTACCGGCATGGGCTGCGCGCCCCGACCGTCATCTCCGCGCTCAAGGCCGTGGCCGTCTTCGTCTCACTGACCGCGGTGACCTGGCTGGTCCTCGACCGGCTCGGCGGCCCCGGTGCCGTCTTCGACGGTGCGGCCGAGCGCCTCGGCGGCCCGGCGCTGCTCCTCGCCCCCGAGCAGCAGCCCGCCTACGCCACCCTCGCCCTCGGCTCCGCGCTCGCCCTGCTGATGTACCCACATGTGCTCACCGCCGGTTTCGCCGCCGACGGCCCGCGGACCCTGCGCAAGGTGTCGGTCGCGCTGCCCGCCTGGACCGGGCTGCTCGCCCTCTTCGGCTTCCTCGGCATCGCGGCCCTCGCGACGGGCGTCCGCGCCCCGGCGGGCGGCGCCGAGGCGGCCGTACCGATGCTGGTGGACCGGCTGATGCCGGCGCCGCTGGCGGGGCTGGTGTTCGGTGCGATCACCGTGGGGGCGATGGTCCCGGCGGCGGTGATGTCGATCGCCGCCGCCACTAGCTTCGTACGCAATGTGTATGTCGAGTACGTCCATCCGACGGCCACGCCCAAGCGGCAGGTGCGGATCGCCAAGGCGGTGTCGCTCACCGCGAAGGTGGGCGCGGTGGCGTTCGTGTTCGGGCTGCGCGACCAGGACGCCATCAACCTCCAGCTCCTCGGCGGGGTGTGGATCCTGCAGATCTTCCCGGCCGTCGCGGTGGGCCTGTTCACCGGGCGGCTGCATCCGCGGGCGCTGCTCGCCGGGTGGGGCGTGGGCATGGTGGCGGGGACCTTCATGGTCGTACAGGAAGGGTTCTCTTCGGTCGTGCCCCTCGGCAGCGGGCCGGAGATCTACGCCGGTCTCGCCGCCCTGTTCCTCAACCTGACCGTCGCCGTGGCCGGGACCGCGGTGCTCGAACGCCTCGGCGTCCCGCGCGGCGCCGATCTGACCGACCTGCCGTCACGCCTGAGCGTCAGGCGGCGCCCCGAGACGGGAGCGAACAACCCGTGAGACAGCACCTGAGACACGAGGCCGGTAGTGCCGCGGCACCTGCCGTGCCCCTCGCCCCCGCGGTGACCGACCCGGCCGACCTGGAGCGCGAGGCCGGTCTGGCCCGGCTGTTCGAGCTGCACTACTCCTCGATGCTGCGCCTCGCCGTCCTGCTCGGCGCCGACGATCCGGAGAACGTGGTCGCCGAGGCCTACTACCAGATCTACCGGAAGTGGCGGCGGCTGCGGGACGCCGAGGCGGCGGAGGCGTATCTGCGCTCCACGGTGTGCAATCTGACGCGGATGCGGATACGGCATCTCCAAGTGGCCCGCAAGCACGTCGAGAAGCCGGCGCAGGTCGAGGTCGTCGCGTCCGCCGAGAGCACCGCGCTGCTGCACGACGACCAGCGTGTGCTGATCGACGCGCTCCAGCAGCTGCCGGCCCGGCAGCGCGAGGCGCTGGTGCTGCGGCACTGGCTCGGGCTGAAGGAGAGCGAGATCGCCGCGGCGATGGGGATCTCCTGCGGCTCCGTCAAAACCCATACCGCACGCGGCCTCGCCGCCCTGACCCAGGCGATGGAGGCCCGGCGATGACGTATCGAGATGCGACTCCGTCGCGCGGCACCGGCCCGGACCGCACGGAGCGGGAGCTGCGCGAGGCGCTCTCCGCCCTCGCAGACGGGGTGCAGGCGGCGCCCGACGCGTACCGCACGGCGCGCGGCGAGTGGCTGCGCCGGGAACGCCGACGCCGACTCGTCCTCGCCGTCCTCATCGCGGTCGTGTTCGCCCTGGCCACCCTGATCGGCCTGTGGGTCCTCAACCAGGCCCCGTCGGATCCCGGCGTCATCTTCTCGGACACCGGCTCCGCGGCGAGCGGGCAACTCACCGGGCCCCACCCCTGACGCCGCTCCCCGGCCCCGGCCCACCCCGTATCACTCCCCCGGCCCCACCCTGATTGGCCCACCACCCCTTGGGGAACCCGCACTTGCGTGCACCCGCGCATCGAGGACTACGCCCTCATCGGCGACGAGCAGACGGCCGCCCTGGTCGGCAGGGACGGATCCGTCGACTGGCTGTGCCTGCCCCGGTTCGACTCGGCCGCCTGCTTCGCCAAGCTTCTCGGCGGCAAGGACAACGGTCACTGGCGGATCGCTCCCAGGCACGCGAAAGGTCTCTGCACCCGCCGCGCGTACCGCCCGGACACCCTGGTGCTGGACACCGAGTGGGAGACCGCCGAGGGTGCGATCCGCGTCACCGACCTGATGCCCCAACGTGACCGCGCCCCCGACCTCGTACGCATCGTGGAAGGGCTGAGCGGCCGGGTCACGGTGCGCAGCACCCTGCGGCTCCGGTTCGACTACGGCTCGGTCGTCCCCTGGGTGCGCAAGTCCCGCGGTCACCGGGTGGCCGTCGCCGGACCGGACTCGGTCTGGCTGCGCAGCGAACCCGCGGTGCACACCTGGGGCGAGGACTTCGGTACGCACTCGGAGTTCACGGTCGAGGCCGGCGAGCAGGTCGCGTTCGTCCTCACCTGGCACCCCTCGCACGAGCCGCGCCCGCCGCTCGTCGACCCGTACAAGGCGCTGCGCCTCAGCATCCGTGACTGGCAGAAGTGGGTGGGGCGCTGCCACTACGGCGGTCCGTACCGCGACGCCGTCATCCGCTCCCTGATCACCCTCAAGGCCCTCACCTACCGCCCGACCGGCGGCATCGTCGCCGCGCCCACCACGTCGCTCCCCGAGGAGATCGGCGGCGTCCGCAACTGGGACTACCGTTACTGCTGGCTGCGCGACTCCACCCTCACCCTGAACGTGGGCCTGTCGGCGGGCTACCGGGAGGAGGCGGAGGCCTGGCGCGACTGGCTGCTGCGCGCGGTCGCGGGTGACCCGGCGGACCTGCGGATCATGTACGGCCTGGCCGGGGAGCGGCGGCTGCCCGAGTTCGAGGTGCCGTGGCTGTCCGGCTTCGCCGGCTCCGCCCCCGTACGCATCGGCAACCTGGCCGTGGAACAGCTCCAGTTGGACGTGTACGGCGAGGTCATGGACACCCTGGCGCTGGCCCGGGACGCGGGACTGCCCAGCAAGCCGCACATCTGGGCGATCCAGGCCGCCCTCATCGACTGGCTGAGCTCGCAGTGGCGGCAGCCCGACGAGGGGCTGTGGGAGGTGCGGGGCGGGCGCCGGCACTTCGTGCACTCGAAGGTGATGGTGTGGGTGGCCGCGGACCGGGCGGTGCGCACGCTGGAGGAGAACCCGTCGCTTGAGGGCGACCTCGCCGGCTGGCGGGAGTTCCGCGACGAGGTGCACCGCGAGGTGTGCGAGAAGGGCTACGACGCCGAGCGGAACACCTTCACGCAGTCGTACGGCTCCCGTGAACTCGACGCCGCTCTGCTGCTCATCCCGCGCGTCGGCTTCCTGCCGCCCGACGACCCGCGCGTCATCGGCACCATCGACGCGATCCGCGCCGAGCTCAGCCATGACGGCTTTCTGCGCCGCTACAGCCAGGAGACACCGGTCGACGGACTCCCCGGCGGCGAGGGCACGTTCCTGGCCTGCTCGTTCTGGCTCGCGGAGGCGCTGCACATGACGGGGCGCACGCAGGAGGCACATGAGCTGTTCGACCGGCTGGTGCGCCTCGCCAACGACGTGGGCCTGCTGTCCGAGGAGTACGACCCCGTGGCCGCCCGCCAGCTCGGCAACTTCCCGCAGGCCTTCAGCCACATCGGCCTGGTGAACACCGCTCTCGCCCTGTTCGGGGGCGACGGGGCAGGATAGGGACATGGATCTTGGACTGAAGAACCGGGTGTACGTCGTCACGGGGGCCACCCGTGGACTGGGCAACGCCGCCGCGCGTGAACTGGTGGCCGACGGGGCGAAGGTCGTCCTGACCGGCCGGGACGAGGAGCGGGTCGCCGCAGCCGCGGCCGAGCTGGGGCCGAACGCCGTCGGGGTGGCCGTCGACAACGCCGATCCGGAGGCGGCGGGGCGGCTCATCGCTGTCGCGCGGGATGCCTTCGGCGGATTCGACGGCATTTTCATCAGCGTCGGCGGGCCGGCTCCGGGTTTTGCCGCCGACAACACGGACGAGCAGTGGCAGTCGGCGTTCGAGTCGGTGTTCTTGGGCGCCGTGCGGCTGGCGCGGGCCGCGGCGGCCGAGTTGGAGGCGGGAGGCGTCATCGGGTTCGTGCTGTCCGGGTCGGTGCACGAACCGATTCCGGGGCTGACCATTTCCAACGGACTGCGGCCGGGGCTCGCCGGTTTCGCCAAGTCCCTCGCGGACGAATTGGGGCCGCGGGGTATTCGAGTCGTCGGGTTGCTTCCGGCGCGCATCGACACGGACCGGGTGCGGGAACTGGACGGGATGTCCGCGGATCCGGAGGCCACTCGGGCCGCCCACGAGGCACGTATTCCGTTGCGGCGGTACGGGGCACCGGAGGAGTTCGGACGCGCGGCCGCCTTTCTACTGTCGCCGGCGGCTTCCTATTTGACGGGAATCATGCTGCCGGTGGACGGCGGCATGCGGCACGGGTTCTAGCCGACACTTGCGCTTCTGACTGACCTCGCGCTTCTAACTGACCCTTTCCGCACGGTGTTTGACGCCCTTCAGCCGAACTTCCGTCGGCAATTCCGCCAATCCCGCTGAATTGCGGGCATGGGCCACGGCCTCGGTGGTGAGGTCGTTCAGTGCCGTCCCGGGGTCCACGTGCGGTTCCAGCAGGAGACGTACGCGGGCCTCGGGAGTGCTGCGCCTGCCCGTCAGATGGACATGGGCACGCTGGACGCCCTCCAGGCCCGCCGCCTCGCTCGCCAGCACGCTCTCCAGGGCCCGGCCCCGCAGCAGGGCGCCCTCGCCGTCGCCGGTGTCGACCAGGACCTCGGTGAGGCGGTGCCGGCGCAGATTCGCGGTCAGCCACCACAGGGCGAGCAGGACCAGCACGGCCAGGACGGCGAGGACCGTCGGCCACCACCAGCCGTCGTCCCGCCAGCGGGTCCGCTCGGCGTCGCTGAGCAGAACGTCGTGCCGGTCGTCGTGGATCCACCAGGACGGGGGTTCCAGCCCGAACCCCACGGCCAGTACGGACCCTCCGATCACAAGCAGCACCAGCCCGACGATCCCGATAAGCACCCGGTTGACCACCCTGCGCACGGCCCTCACCCCTTCCGTCCGAGCCGCCGTACCCGCACCGAAAGCGAGGGCGGGCGGGACAGCCCCAGGCCCCTGATCGCGTCGGCGAGCGCGGTGTCCAGGTCGGCTCGTACGTCGTCCAGTTCGCGGAAGTGCGAGACGGCGCGGACATCGGCCCGGGACCGGCGCATCCGCACCCGTACCGACTGGACGCCGGAGACCTCCATGGCCCGGTCGCGCAGGACGAGCGCGGCGAGGTCGCGGTGGAGTCCGGCGCGGACGTCGGGGTGGGTGCGCCGCATCGGCAGGACGGCCCGCAGGCCGGGCGTGGTCGCCAGGACGAGCAGCCAGAGTCCGAGGACGGCGGCGACGCCCGCGCCGACGAGCACCCAGATGTCGTCGAGGGGACGTGTCGCGAGCTGGTCGGCCAGTTCCCGGCGCCAGCGCATGGCGGGCCGGTCGGCGCGCACCGAGGCGATGTCGTAGAGGAAGAAGCCGGCGGCGAGGAAGATCAGGAGCGCCATGATCGCGGCCGTGATCCGGCGTGCCGACCAGAAGCGGCCGTCCTTGCCGCCCTCGCCGTCGGCTGCGCGCGGGGGCTCGTAGTCCGCCGCCGACGCCGACTGGTCGAGGGTGTCGGGTCCGGTCGTCTTCTCCATGACCGGCAGTCGTTGTGTGGTGCCCTCGGAGCCCTGGGACTCGCTCATCGCGTCCTCCCCTGTGCCGTGCCCTGCACGGGCGCCGGATGCAGCCGCTCCACGTGCACGGCGACCTCCGGCACCTCCATGCCCACCAACGCGCCTACCCGCTCGGCGACATGCCGACGCACGGCCGCGCACCGGGCGCCGATGTCGGTGGGGTAGTCGAGTTCGACGTGGACCCGGACCCGGGCGCTCTCGTGGGCGACGACGACGTTGGCCTGCGGCCGTGCGGCGCCCTCGGCCAGTTCCCCCACCGCCTCGCGTGCGGCCTGTGAGGCGATCTTCACGACGACCCGGTCGGCGATCCGCGTCGCCCCGCGCTCACCGGGCGCGACGGTGGCCGGCGGTCTGCGGAGCTCGGCGGCCCCGCCGCTCACGGACGTCACCTCCGCCGTTCGTCACGGCGCCGGAAGAAGTCACCGAACTCGTACTCGCCCTCCAGGAACCGCCCGACGACGAAACCGACGGCGCCCAGGGCCGCCACCAGCAAGAAGGCTCCGAATCCGCCGAAATACCCGGCGAAGCCCAGTGCCATGCCGGCGATCATGCCGACCACGGCCATGCTCATGATGCGCTCCTCAGCTTCTCAGCGACTCCTCGGCCGCTGTGTTGTCCGGTCGCCGGCGCATCACTGGATCCGGCGCTCCGGTTCCTCTTCCTCTTCCTCCGGAAGCTTCACATCACTCACCGCGATGTTGACCTCGACGACTTCGAGGCCGGTCATCCGCTCGACGGCGGTGATCACGTTCTCGCGCACGTCCCGGGCCACATCGGCGATCGAGACGCCGTACTCGACGACGATCTCCAGGTCGAGCGCGGCCTGTACCTCGCCGACCTCGACCTTCACCCCCCGGCTCACCGACTTCGCCCCGCCCGGCACCCGGTCGCGCACGGCCCCGAAGGTCCGCGACAGCCCGCTGCCCATGGCGTGCACGCCGTCCACATCGCGTGCGGCCATCCCGGCGATCTTCTCCACGACGCCGTCCGCGATGGTCGTCCGACCCCGGGCGCCGGGGTCTCCCCCACCGCGCTTGGTCACCTGCGTCTTCCGCGTGACGGGGGTCTCGCCCTCCGTCCCCCGGTTCTGCTCCGTCGTCTCAGTCATGGCCGTTCGTCCTTTTCGGTTGTCGTCCCTTGACCACGGTAAGCACGGTTACGCGATCGCGCGCCAGGGATGCGGCAGGCTGGAGGAATGACGACGGCGGACCGATGGACGCAAGCAGTCCGGCATCAGCTCGGGCTCGGCAGGCTGCTGCCCCTGGGGGCCGCGCGCGACGGCGCGTGGATCTCCGAGCGGGCGGCCGAGGCAGTGCTGCGGCGCGTGGCCGAGGACATGCGCGGGGTACGACTGGACACGCTCCGGATCGCGCTCACCGACCCGGAGGACGCACACGAGGCCGCCGTACCGCCTCCGCCGAGCGCCCTGCCACCGGGCCCCCTGCGCGTGACGGCACAGTTCGCGGCGACGGCGACCGAGCCGCTGCCGACGACGGCGGAACGGTTGCGCGGTCTGCTGGCCGCAGCGGCGAAGGACCGCCTCGGCCTGACGGTGACCGAGGTGGACCTACGGGTGACGGCCCTGCTCGACGAGGACGCCGAACCCACTCCCGTACGGCAGCCCGAGCCGCCGCGCGCCGCGGAGCCCGGGAGCCCCGACGAGGAACGCGTCACCACCGCGGCCCTGATGGTCCCGGGGGTGACTCAACTGACGGGCGCCCTGGGCGGGTTGGGCCGTGCGGTGCACATCGAGGAACGGCAGGACGAGGCCGCCCTGCCGCACCGGCATGTGCGCGTGGAGCTCGCGGTGAGCACGGACCGCCGGGCCGTGGATGTGGCCAGGGAGGTCCGCGAGTGGGTAGGAGAGGCGCTGACCGATCGCCCGACGGTGGCAGTGCTGATCACAGCCGTCGCCTGATCAGCGCATGGCGCATAGCTCATGGCTGATCGCACGGGTCACTCGCCGAGGCCGGCCAGGTCCCGCAGCCGTCGTGCCTGCGCGGCCCGCTCGGCGCCGCGCTGCTCGTCGTACGTCCGATCCACGGCACCACGAAGCAGCGCCTTGGTCTCGATCACGGCATCCCGCGGTGCGGCCACGATGGCCCCCGCCAGATCCCGTACGGCGTCGTCGAGCTGCTCGGCGGGCACCGCGAGGTTGGCCAGCCCACTGCTCACGGCCTCCTCGGCCAGCACGAACCGGCCCGTCACGCAGATCTCCAGCGCGCGGCCGTATCCGACCAGCCCGACCAACGGATGCGTACCCGTGAGGTCCGGCACCAGCCCGAGGCTGGTCTCACGCATGGCGAACTGCACGTCGTCGGCGACGACGCGCACGTCACAGGCGAGCGCGAGCTGGAAGCCCGCCCCGATGGCATGCCCCTGGACGGCGGCGATCGACACGATGTCGTTGCGCCGCCACCAGGTGAAGCCCTCCTGGAACTCGGCGATGGCAGCGTCGAGTTCGCCGTCGCTGCTCCGCGCGAGTTCGATGAAGGAGGGCTCGCCCTCGATCCCGTCGGGCGTGAACATCTGCCGGTCGAGCCCGG
Organism: Streptomyces sp. NPDC051738; assembly: GCF_044453205.1. Classification (NCBI taxonomy): domain Bacteria; kingdom Bacillati; phylum Actinomycetota; class Actinomycetes; order Kitasatosporales; family Streptomycetaceae; genus Streptomyces; species Streptomyces sp. NPDC051738. Next base: position 54,430 of record NZ_JBITCM010000035.1, read on the forward strand.
CGGAGAAGGACTTGCCCTCACCGCGCAGCACGACCACCCGCACGCTGCCCGGCAGAGCCCGCCCGGCCTCGCCGAGCGTCCGCCACAGGGCGGGGCTCTGCGCGTTGCGCTTGGCCGGGTTGGTCAGGGTCACCGTGGCGATCGCGCCGTCGACGGTGAGCCGTACGCCGTTCTTGTCGAGCAGGGGAGCGAGGTCCTGGTCGGGCGAAGCCATGGGGTGCCTCCGATGCGTGCGGTCATCACGGGGTGCCGGAGGGCACCCACTAAGTGACTGCACAGTAACCACCCGGTCAGTCAGCCGACCGACCGGGTGGCCACCATCGAAGCCGATGGGCCGCCCGGGCTCAGGACGACGCGGCCTTCTTGCCCCGCGTCGCCCCGCCACGCCCACGAAGCGTGACGCCCGATTCGCTGAGCATCCGGTGAACGAAGCCATACGAGCGGCCGGTTTCCTCGGCCAGTGCCCGAATGCTCGCACCGGAGTCGTACTTCTTCTTCAGGTCTGCCGCGAGCTTGTCGCGCGCGGCGCCGGTTACCCGGCTGCCCTTCTTCAGAGTCTCGGCCACCCGTGCCTCCTCATGGGAAGTGCGCTCTGGTCTCCTCATGATCACCCCTCCGGGCCTTCATGGCCACCCATTCGGCAAGGTCCGTGAGACATGGTTTTGACGACAGGAGCACATCCCCACAAGCGGAATCCGCAATTCCGCCGAGTGGCGTCCGTACGGCCGAACGAGTTATTTCGCGAAGTGCCAGGTCAGGGACGCGAGACGGCCGAGCCCTTGTCGATAAAGGACTCGGCCGTGAAATTGATGTAGTACACACCTCGGTACGAGGAGATCTCACACAGATGATGGATCACTGATGGGCCGAATGATCCATACGCCGGTGATCACGCATTCGATCAAGCCAGGGCGACGAGATCCGCGTAGTCGGCGCCATACAGGTCCTCGACCCCGTCCGGCAGCAGAATGACCCGCTCCGGCTGCAGCGCCTGGACGGCGCCCTCGTCGTGGGTGACGAGCACGACGGCGCCCTTGTAGGTGCGCAGCGCGCCGAGGATCTCCTCGCGGCTGGCCAGGTCGAGGTTGTTGGTGGGCTCGTCGAGCAGCAGGACGTTCGCCGACGACACGACGAGGGTGGCGAGCGCGAGACGGGTCTTCTCACCACCGGAGAGAACACCGGCCGGCTTGTCGACGTCGTCGCCGGAGAACAGGAACGAGCCGAGCACCTTGCGGACCTCGACGAGATCCATGTCTGGGGCAGCGGAGCGCATGTTCTCCAGCACCGTGCGCTCGGGGTCGAGGGTCTCGTGCTCCTGGGCGTAGTACCCGAGCTTGAGGCCGTGGCCCTCGATCACCTCGCCGGTGTCGGGCTTCTCGACGCCGCCCAGGAGGCGGAGCAGGGTGGTCTTGCCGGCGCCGTTGAGCCCGAGGATGACCACCCTCGAACCCTTGTCGATGGCCAGGTCGACGTCGGTGAAGATCTCCAGCGAGCCGTACGACTTCGACAGGCCCTCCGCGGTGAGCGGGGTCTTTCCACACGGCGCGGGCTCGGGGAACCGGAGCTTGGCGACCTTGTCGCTCTTGCGGACCGCCTCAAGCCCGGCGAGCAGCCGGTCGGCCCGCTTCGCCATGTTCTGCGCGGCGACGGTCTTGGTGGCCTTGGCACGCATCTTGTCGGCCTGCGAGTGCAGCGCGGCGGCCTTCTTCTCGGCGTTCTGCCGCTCGCGCTTGCGGCGCTTCTCGTCGGCCTCGCGCTGCTGCTGGTAGAGCTTCCAGCCCATGTTGTAGATGTCGATCTGGGCGCGGTTGGCGTCCAGGTAGAACACCTTGTTGACGACGGTCTCGACGAGGTCCGCGTCGTGGGAGATCACGATGAACCCCCCGCGGTAGCTCTTCAGGTAGTCCCGCAGCCAGACGATCGAGTCGGCGTCGAGGTGGTTGGTCGGCTCGTCGAGCAGCAGGGTGTCCGCGTCGGAGAACAGGATGCGGGCCAGCTCGATACGGCGCCGCTGACCGCCGGAGAGGGTGTGCAGCGGCTGCCCTAGCACCCGGTCGGGGAGGTTCAGCGCGGCGGCGATGGTGGCGGCCTCGGCCTCGGCGGCGTACCCGCCCTTGGTGAGGAACTCGGTCTCCTGGCGCTCGTACTGCTTCAGCGCCTTCTCCCGGGTGGCACCTTGGCCGTTCGCGATCCGCTGTTCGTTCTCGCGCATCTTGCGGATCAGTACGTCGAGCCCGCGCGCGGAGAGGACACGGTCGCGGGCGAGCACGTCGAGGTCGCCGGTGCGGGGGTCCTGCGGGAGGTAGCCGACCTCGCCGGAGCGGGTGATGTTGCCGCCGGCGGGGATGCCCTCGCCGGCCAGGCACTTGGTGAGGGTGGTCTTGCCGGCGCCGTTACGGCCGACGAGGCCGATGCGGTCGCCCTTGGCGACGCGGAAGGTCGCGGACTCGATGAGAACGCGCGCACCGGCGCGCAGCTCGATACCGGAGGCGGAGATCACGGACAGACTCCAGGGCAGGGATAGGTGGCGGGATGGGCGGCTGAGGACGTTCCCGCCGTCTAATGCGCGAGGAGAATGGCCATGGGCCAAGTCTAACGGGGCCGTGCAACCACTTTTTCTGGGTGCAGGTGTTCGGGCCGGGGTCTGCCGCCTTCTTCGACGACCTCACTGCCCTGCGGCCTGCGCTGCGGGGTGATCCAGGCGATGAGCAACGCCTCACCGTGACGTACGGCACGTGCCGCCTCGGCCGACGGGCCGTTGTCAGTGGTCGCTGCGAGACTGGCAGCGCGTCGAAATCAAGGGGTGATCGGCATGGCAGGCACGAGCGGTGGGCGTCCGAGCATCTACCCGACGCTGCACTACGCGGACGCGAAGGCGGCGATCAAGCAGCTCACAGAGGCCCTCGGGTTCTCGGAGCTGGCGGTGTACGAGACCGAGGACGGCAAGATCGCGCACGCCGAGCTGGTGCAGGGCAACGGCGCGGTGATGCTCGGCTCGACAGGCACCGGCAGCACCTACGACAAGCTGATGAAGGACGCGGGCCCGACCGGCGTGTACGTCGTCGTGGACGACGTCGACGCACACCACCGGCGAGCCGTGGAGCACGGCGCGGAGATCCTGATGCCCCCGACGGACCAGGACTACGGCTCGCGGGACTACATGGCCCGTGACATCGGGGGCAATGTGTGGAGCTTCGGCACCTACGCCCCCGCGATAGAGAGCTGAGCGCCGGCCCGGCTCAGCTCCCCCCGGTGTGCACCTGGAAGGCGGCGCGGCGCACGGCCTTCGCCAGGGCGGGGTCGGGGTGCGCGGCGGCGAGTGCGACCAGGACCTGCACGGTGCGGGGGTGACCGACGGCACGCACCTCGTCGAGGAGCGCGGGGACGGTCGGCTGGAGCGCGGACTCCAGGTGCCGTACGAGCATGGGGGCCTCGCCGTGGTCGGCGACGGCGGCGGCGGTGTCGACCCACAGCCAGGTGGCCTCTTCCCGGGTGAGCACCTCGTGGGCGTCCTCGGGGTCCACCCCGTCGTGCTCGGCGAGCCACAGGAGGGCGTACGGCCGCAGGGTCGGCTCGTCGTGGACGGCGCGTACGTCGGGCTCGGCGGGGGCGCCGACGACGCGCAGCGCCTCGAAGGCGAGGCCGCGCAGCAGGGCGTCGTCGCCGCGGGCGGCGCCGAGGAGTTCGGTGACGGCGCTGCCGACGGGGCGGGCGGCGAGCCAGGCGCGGTATTCGTCGCGGGCCGCGTTCGGGCGGAGCTGGGCGCAGCCGCGGAGCATGTCCTCGGCGCCCTGCTCGATGTTCCCGGCGGGGCTCTGGGCGGCGACGCAGATCTGCTCCAGCTTGACCCAGACCGCCCAGCTGCCGAGCGGGGTGAGGGTGGCCTGTCCGTCGCCGTAGGTGAGGGCGCCGACGGAGGCGAGGGCGTGCAGGGCCCAGTCGAGGAGCGGGGCGAGGGGCGTGTCCGCGGCGGCCGCGGGGTCGGCGACCGGCTCGGGCTGGGGCCCGTAGGGGATCTCGCATCTCTCGGTGCGCAGTTCGGTGACGCGCTGCTCCAGCAGGTCCAGCAGCTGCTCGACGGGGACGGGCCCGGCGGACAGTTGGAGGAAGGAGAGCACCTGCGGCATGGCCGAGACGACCTCGGCGACGGCGGCGGGCTCATGCTCGCTGGGCTCCGGATAGGCGAGCGACCAGGCGTCGAAGAGGGCGACCCAGCCGCGCAGGACGGCGCTGTCGTCCCGGTCCCAGGCACGCAGCCGCCAGCCGGGCCGGGCGTTGTCTCCGTGTACCTCCACGAGACCGGCGAGCCGCGCGGTGTCCCAGTCGGCACGCACCTGAGCCACGGTCAGACCCAGGTCGCTCGCGGCCCGTTCGGCGGTCGCGTCGGAGAGGGTGCCCTTGCCGTCGGAGCCGGCACCGTCGCGGCCGGGGCGCAGGGCGGCGTCGGCCCAGTGGGCGACGCGGGCCGCGGTGGCCAGACCGGAGCGAGCCATTCTGGCCAGCTCGGCCCGGGCCGGTGTGCCCTCCGGAGGGCGGGGTACGGGGCGCCGTGGGCGTCGCTGGTTCACGGTTCGGGGGGCGGCGGCCAGGGGTCGCGGGCGGACGAGTCGAAGCCTGGAGTCGCGCGGGATACGGGACGTCACGGGTGCAGTCTTCCGGTTGACGGTCCGAAAACCCAAACGGAATGTCACGAGGGGCGACGGGGATGGCCAACGCACGGGGCCTCGCGGGCGGCAAGGGACCGATAACAGGCCAGTGGTACGGGGTTAAACGGAACCTGCGGGACCGGTCGGGGGAAGACCGTGTGAAAGCCCGGCACGCCGGCAGCCGGCGTCACATGAGCGGGGTCACGAAACGGCGCAGGGCCTCTTCGTAGAACTCGGGGTCGGCGTTCCACATGGCGGCGTGTGGGGCGTGCTGGACCGTGTGGAGGGCCACCAGGTTGGGGTGGGCGTCGGCCAGTCGGCGGGAGAGTGTCCAGGGGGCCACCCTGTCGCCGGGGCCGTGGAAGATGAGGGTCGGCACCGTGAGGCGGTCGGGGGCGCCGTTGCCGGTGACGCGGCCGGTGTCCAGACCTGTGCGGCCCTGTGCCGCGCGGACCGCGAGCGGCAGCAGCGCGCTCGGCGTGTGGCGGGCCTTGGCGAGGGCGCGCAGTGTGGTCTCCCAGCTGAGCACCGGGGAGTCCAGGACGAGGCCGGAGACACGGTCACGCAGCCCCGAGTGCGCGGCGGCGCGCAGCGCCATCGTCGCGCCGGTGGACCAGCCGAGCAGGACGAACTGTTCGGCGCCGTACCGCACGGCGTACCGCATCGCCGCGTCCAGGTCGCGCCACTCGGTCTCGCCGAGGTGGTTCAGGCCGTCCGGCGGACGGGGTGCGCCGAGGTCGCCGCGGTAGGCGAGGGCGAGGACCGGGAAGTGCCGGCCGCTGAGGAACCGCATGACGTTCATGGCGTGTTCGCGGGTGGTGCCCAGGCCGTGCACCGCGATGACCCAGGTGTCCCGCGTGCCGGGGACGAACCAGGCGGGCAGGGCGCCGAGTTCACCGGGGATGTCGACGTCGGCGTGATCGAGGCCGAGGGCGGCGCTCGGGTTGCCGACGTACACGTTCGGGGTGAGCCAGACGCTGTCGCCGGGTTGGAAGGTGCCGTGGGTGACGCGTTCCAGGCGGCGTACGACGGTGTCGGCGGAGTGGTTCGCCGAGGCGAGCACGGGTCCGACGACCGCGTGTGAGCCGTCGCCGGACAAGCCGTACATGCCGGGGCGCAGCGATGCGAGGTCGCGGGTCAGCGCGATCTGGCCGGCGGCCGTGGCGTGCACGGTGAGCCGGGGTTCGGTCGGCAGAGGCCGCCCGGGAGGCGCCGTCAGCGCGGCCCCACTGGCGAACCGCCCGGCCGCGACGCTCGCGGCGCCGGCGGCCAGAGCCACGGTGACGGCAGCGGCCGTCGCTTTGACAGTGCGCACAACACCAGTGTCCGGGCGGACCCGGGGACCGGCCAGCGGAGACCTCCGGTGGAGGCGTGACCACCACGTACCGCCCATTTCCAGCGCCCCCGGCGTTGGTGCGGGCCCACTGGGGGCCTGCGGCCCCCAGACCCCCGCTGTCGGCCCTGAAGGGGCCTCGTCCTCAAACGCCGGACGGGCTGAAATGCCTGGGCCGGCGCCGAGAAGCCGCCGTCGCTCAACGAGCGATGCCCCCAGCGGGTGGGTGGGGGCTAGGGATGGCGCGACCTCGTCCTCAAACGCCGGACAGGCTGAGATTGCCTGACCCGACGCCGAGAAGCCGCCGTCACTCAACGAGCGATGCCCCCAGCGGGTGGGTGGAGGCTAGGGATGGCGCAACCTCACCCTCAAACCCCGGACAGGCTGAGATTGCCTGGACCTGCGCCGAGAGGCCGCCGTAGATCAACCTCCGGCGTGCGGCGATGACGCGTACCCCCGCGACGCGGCAGTCGCGTACGGCGACAAGGCGATCCGGCGATGGCGCGGCGCGTACCCCTACGCGCCTGCAGCCGCCCACGGCGGCAAGGGGACGCGTCGGGGGGTGTCCGCCCGCAGTGGCCGGCGTCAACACGCAGCACCACTTGGCCTAAGTCCAGCCGCCGGTCCGAGG
>NZ_JBITCM010000036.1:0-53308 GCF_044453205.1 Streptomyces sp. NPDC051738
CGGAGGCCGCGGCCGCGATGTCGCCGCAGGTGCCGCGCCGGGGACAGACGTCGGGCGATTGAGCCCACCCTCGGGCTGTCGCCAGGACCGCCGTGACGCGACTGGGCGGCGGCGACACACACCAAGGGTGACGACTCGCTGCGGCACGCCGCCGACCTGCCGGCCTTCGCCCTCCTGGCTCGCGCGGCAGCCCTTGATTCATTTGGTTTTGCTGCGCCGCAGGACCCTCGGCAGGTTCCGGGCGAAGCCGACGACGCCACCGAAGTAGACGGCGAGGGCCGCGAGCAGCAGGACCGTGTCCTGCTCTGCCAGCGCCGCCCAGCCGGCCTCACTCATGCCCGGCCGACCGCATCCTGATCATCCACTGCTTCATTCGCTTCCGCAGGCGACGCCACACCCTCGCCCGGGACGCGGCTCGCCGGTTCGGGCTTGCCCCGACGGCCCGTCAGCCGCAGGGCGACGGGCTCGGTGTAGCTCGCGGCGAGCGGGCCGAGGATCACAGGATCAGCACGTACGCCGTGGCCAGCGGGCCCAGGGACGGTTCGATCCCGGCGGTGACGGCGAGCCCGGCGATCACGATGGAGAACTCACCTCGCGCAACCAGCGTCCCCCCGCTCGCCACCGGCCCTTGACCGAGATCCCGGCCCGCTTCGGGGCCCAGTACCCGGTGGCCGAAGAAGACGAAGAACACCGCGGCCAACAGGTCCCGCAGCGGAGCGAGCAGATTGTGCGTGCCCTCCGCCACCTCGCCGGACAGGGCGATGCCGACCAGGAACGCCCCCACGGCGGCCGAGACCTGCAGCTGCTGCGCGAGCCCCGCGACCAGCAAAGTCAGGCCCAGCACCACCAGCAGCAGCTTCTCGGGGTCGTCGCTGGAGACGAAGACCGGGGTCTCCCGGTTGCCGAGCCGACCGGGCTGTCCCCTTGTCTGATTCGGCTGTTTTCTTTGGCCAAACTTTAATGACACGCTAACGAGCGCCTGGAACTCGGCCTTCGCCAGCTCCGTCCCGAGCCGGCAGGAAGCGATCACTGTCCGGTTGCCGGGACCGGCACGTAGCGACGACTGGCGTGCCCCCTGCTGGGACGGGCACGTGAAGGAAAGGTCAAACATGGTCGAGTGGGTGTCCCTCAGCACCGGGGCACGGCCCGTTCCCAGGCCCGTGGCCACGCCGCTGGTGTGGGCTACGGCGTCCGGCGGTGCACTGCTGCTGGTAACGCTCCTCAACGCGCTCGTGGGTCCGAACCGGCCCTCACTCGCCCTGGCCGTTCTGTCCCTGCTCGCAGCCCTGCTGGGACTGCGCGCCCGCTTCACCGCGGCCCCGGGCACGGCCGTCCTGTGCTGGCTTTTCCTGAACGGCTTCGCCATCCCACCCGTCGGCAGCCTCACCTGGGCCGGACACCGTGATGCCTTCTGGCTCACCTGCCTGTTCAGCGCCGTCCTCCTGGGTACGACGCTGGCCCGCCTCCTCCACGCCCGCGCCGCCTACCGCCGTGTCACCGCAGGAATCGACGCTGCCGCAACACAACCGCACCGTGCACAGCGCGGCTGCTGAACATGTGACGAAGGAGTTTCCATGTCGGCCAACCGCGGACCAGCTACGGTCCGCTTACGGCGCACAGCCTTGATTACCGTGCCCTTTGCCGTAGGAGCGTCGGCCACAGCCATTGCCTTCCTGCTGCTCCGGGACTCACTGCCTGCCCAGATGGCAACGCACTTCACCCTCGACGGCAGGGCCGACGGCTTCACCCGCAGGCGTACATGAACTGCGGTCATAGAGCGGCAGCAAGGTGGGGGAGGCCACGGATATGGAGGCGGCCGACGCAGCCGACATCCCGGAACTCACCGTCGTCTTCAAGGTAGTTCCCTTGCCATCAGCGAGTGGTCGTCTCCGCCGAGGTATGGCAATGAGCTGAGGCGACGAGCATCAAAGCTCTGGGGTATGGGGTGGAGTTTCAACCTCCATGGGGGAATCGCGGCCGGGCTGAGCGCCTTGCTACTGATCCTCGCCGCATTGGCGTGGCTGCCAGGGACCTTGCCGCCGGCGGACTCGGCATGGCTCTCATTCCGGTGTCTACCCGGCGCAGTTCAGGGGGTTCTCGGCGGCCTGGTCGCCTCGGGAGTCGTGGTGCTCGTGGTCAGCATGGCCGGTGCGGGGAACCTGCAGTCAGCCGAGACCAGGGACGGGTGAGGGACGTTTTCACCCACGGGATGCCGCTGTCCGGCAACCGGCTTTCTGACCAGGAGGTCACGAACGACATGGCCCTGTTCCCACAGCCGACGCCGGGGGTTCCGCCGCCGAGGCGCATGATCGTGTGCGGTGACGACGCGCTCGCCGAGAGGCTGGCAGCCGAGCTCACGGCGGTGTACCGGGAGTGGGTCACGCTCGTCGTCCCGGCCGGGCACCGGGCCGGCCCCGCCTTCGCCGGAGCCATGATGGGCCGTCAGATTCTCGGCGCCGTACCTGTCGAACGCCGCGTGCTGCTCTTCGCTGCCCTCAATGTCGCCGGAAACCCGCAGTTGGAGGGGCACACGATCGCGGAATCATTCCGCCCCGGCGCCTGGCGGGTTCTGGCGCTCGACACGGCCGAGCCGGATGAGCGGCTGCAGCGGTTCTGACGTGCGCAGATGGCTTTTGCTGGGGTGGTCGTGCGGGTTGGATCGCGCCGCTGTTGACCGTGGTTGTCCGCTCTTACGGGCACGCTATGGGCACGGTGTTGAGTCGAGCTCGGACGGACGTCCAACGTGGAACGCCTTCGCGCGCACAGAGCTTGAGTGAAGCCCGTTCTGCGCTGCGAGGTCGGGTCGCGGCTTCAGTGATTATGGCCGATAGGTCGGGTATCGATGGTGCGTCGTCCGGGTGTCCGTCCGTTCGCCCCGGAAATCCCGTGCCGCCTCACAGGTCTCGCTTCTCCAGCGGCTTTACCGCGGGGCCCTGGAGGATGCGGCCGTCCGGGGCGAAGCGGGAACCGTGGCAGGGGCATTCCCACGCCTGCTCAGCACGGTTGAAGGCGACGAGGCAGCCGAGGTGGGTGCACGTGGCGGACACGGCCTGGAGCTGCCCGCTCGCGTCGCGGTGGACGGCGCACTGATGTCCGCCGAGCCTCACCACGGCGCCGTCGCCCGGTGCGATGTCCTCCGGCCGGGGCCCGGTCAGAGCAGGCAGCCGGTCGCCGATGAAGTGCCGGGCGACCTGAGCCTGGTGCTTCAGGAAGGACATCCCCTCACGGACCACCGGACCCACGCGGCGCGGGTCGTACAGACCGGCCCACTCCACCTCACGGCCGCCGACGAGGTCGCTGATCAGGCGCCCCGCCATGATGCCGCCGCTCAGACCCCAGCCACCGAACCCGGTGGCCACGTAGGCGTGGTGGCTGCCGGGGTGGAGCGGCCCGACCAGGGGCACGGAGTCGGTGGAGTCGTTGTCCTGGGTGGCCCAGCGGTGGGTGAACGTCAGCCCGGGGAAGTGGTGGTCGGCCCAGTCGGAGAGCAGGGCGAAGCGCTTGTCGACGTCGGCGGTGCCGGGCGTGAAGTGTTCGCCGGTGACGATCAGCAGGCGTTTGCCGTCACCGTAGGGCGCGCTGCGGACGGAGCGGGTGCCCTGCTCCGGAGTGATGTACATGTCGCGCGGGGCCCGGTCCTCGTCGATGGTCCCGGCCACGACCAGCTCCCTGCGCGAGGAGAGCCGGGTGAACAGCAGGGCTCGGTCGAAGACGGGATAGTGAGTGGCGACCACGACCTTCTCGGCCCGCACCGACACCCCCGCGTCCGTCTCCAGCACACAGGGCTCACCCTCGGTGAGGCCCACGACCCGAGTCCCCTCGTACACCGTGCCGCCGCGCCGGCGCAGGTCGTCCGCCAGCGCCAGCAGGTACTTGCGGGGATGGAACTGTGCCTGCCCGCTCACCCGGACCGCACCGGCCACCGAGAAGGGCAGCCCCGTCTCCGTGACGAATTCGGCGGCCAGCCCGGCTTCCCGCGCCGCCCGCGCCTCCGCGCGCAGCTCCGCCACCCGCGCGGGATTCTGCGCGTACGTGTAAGCCGCCGCTTCCTCCCACTCGCAGTCGATGCCCAGCTCCCCCACGATCTCGGCGGCATGCCGGATCGCCTCGCTCTGCGACAGCGCGTAGAGCCGCGCACCCTCGGGGCCGCGGGTCCGGCGCAGGTGGTCGTAGATCAGAGTGTGCAGAGCGGTCAGCTTGGCCGTGGTGTGTCCGGTGACCCCGGCGGCCAGCCGGTCCGCTTCCAGCACCGCCACCTCGCGCCCCTGCCGGACCAGCTCCCAGGCCGTACTGAGCCCGGCGATGCCACCGCCGACCACGGCGACCTCCACAGAAAGGTCACCGGACGGCGGCGGGGCGGGTTCGCCGGGCGGTGCCGACTCCAGCCAGTACGAGCTCCGGATTCCGCTCTCGGCGTCTTTCATGGCCGTACCCCTGTCTCAGCGTTCATGGCCGCCGGGTTCCCGCCACGGGGACGTGATATCCGGAACCACGTCAGAAGCCGGGGCCCCGTCGGGTGGTGGGTGAGCGCGATCGCGGTCGGCTCTCCCAGGTGCGTCCTGTCCGGCCGGGGGTACTCGGTCGGCCAGGCCGGCGGGCCGGGCGCCCGCCTCAACCCAACGCAACGGAGTGATGCGACGATGGCCAGCACCCAGGAGACCGGAGCCATCACCGGAACCCCCGACAAGGACTACAACCTCCTCTGGTACGTCGAGAGCTGCCTGGACAACGCCCTCCGGCTGGACACGTACATCAAGGACGCCGAGCGGGAGAAGGACGAGCAACTGGTCGAGTTGTTCACCAAGGCACAGGCTGACAGCCGCAAGGGCGCCGATATGGGCAAGGCGCTGCTGCGCAGCCGCTTGAGCGGCTGATTCCCGGCGCCGACCGGGAACCCCCTGGGCCCGGCCCATTCATCCCCGGCGGCGACAGCAAGCCCCTGAAGCCGGCCCCGGGGAACCCCGGGGCCGGCTTCAGGGGCTCTACGCGCTCTGGCAGCCGTTTCCAGGTTGATCGACAGGACGGCCATGGAGGCGACGGCCAAGAGCTCGGACTGCCAGTTCTGCAGTGTGCGGTTCCATAAATCCGCCGAGCCGAGGTGGTCGGCCCAGCTCAGCGGGGCCTGTAGCTGCCGTAGCCGCTGTTCGTCGTAGGCGGCCACGCCGGTGATCGACTGGACCAGCCAGGACAGCAGGAAGATCGTCCCCATGACCAGCAGCAGGGAGTGCGAGTAGACCGCGCGGCGCCATCCGCCGGCCCTGGCTCACTTGGGCGAGCCCTCCCTGGCGTATGCGCCGACCAGCTGCTCCTCGTCGGACTCGATGCCGCCCTTGTGCAGTTCCTTGGATTCCGGGGAACCGCGTTGCAGTAACCAGACCGTCACGCCGACGTACAGGAAGAACTGCAGGTACTCCGACTGCCAGTTCTCGGACACGTCGACCGCGAAGTGAAGTCGGCGTGGCCTGCGATCGCCTGCCCGACCAGGGCCAGCAGGAACCCGACGGTGAAGAACAGCCCGAGCCCGTTGTCCCGCAGGAAACCCCTCACGTCTTCGCGCCCGGTCATCGGTGCATCAGTCCCAGGGCCGCCAGGTAGGCGAGACCCACCACGACGATCCCGAGCACGACGACGAACATGATTCTCACACCTCACCCGCCCTTGATCCGGCACTGGTACGGCTGCTGCGGCCGTGGCTCGCAGCCGGCAGCCACGACCTTCCAGCCGGTGGCGAAACGGGAGAGGAACAGGGTGTCGGCGGAGAGCACCGCCCGTGCCTGGTTGCCGTAGACATCCGTCCGTCGCACGGCACCGCCCGGCCGCGGAGACTCCTCACGCAGCGCCTGCGCACACGGGCTGTCGGCCGACTGCTCCAGCTCCTCCGCCGTGCCCGGCGCCAGAAGGGCGCATCCACGGTCGTAGGCACCGTCTCCGAGGGCCTGCTCGAACACAGCCACCGTGTCGTGCACATCGGCCCGCCGCTCCGCGACCGTGCCGCACCCAGCGACAGCGCCGACGGCCAGCAGGACGCACACCGTCACACCGCACGCTCGCCCGCCATCCGCCCACCTCCAAACGGCAGTACACCGCAAGGAACCGCACCTGAGAGGCCAGCGCGCACCGCCTTCCCCCTCCCGGCCGATCGACCGGCGGGGATGAGCGAAGTCGCGGTCAGCGAGTGCGTCTCGTCCCTGGTGTGCGGATGCGATCAGAGCAGGGGCGGGGTGCGATGGACGGGTGGGAGGTGAGGACGATGGCGCGTGCCGTATGGAGCGGAGTGCTGACATTCGGAAAGGCGGCGCCGCCGCCGAAGTCGACCCACGCCGTCGAGCTGGTGGAGGCGCTGCAGGCGAGCGTGGAACGGACCATAGGCCCCAAGGCCGGTGGGAAGGAGACGGGTGCCGGCGCCCGTCGAGGCTCCGGGGCAAGAAGACCGCGGACTTCGCGGGCAGGTCCTCGATGAACCGCGACCAACTGATCCACGCGCTCGCGCCCGCCGGGGGCCGGAAAGCACACGCATTCTGACGCGCCGGGTGCGTGGGATTGTCCCGTACAGGTATCGGAGAGCCGAAGAGGAAACATGCCCGAACTTCCGGATGTCGAAGGATTCCGCCAGGTCCTGTTGACTTGCAGTCGGCGCCGGTCCGTCACGGACATCGACGTGCGGGACGCCGGAGTTCTGCGGGGTGTCACGGAGAAACGGCTGCGGAGAGAATTGAAGGGGAGGCGCCTTGGGGAGGCGTGGCGTCACGGGAAATGGCTTTTTGTGCCGGCGGACGGTGGCCCGACACTTGTCTTTCATTTCGGCATGACAGGATCACTGCGGTGTTGTGCTCGGGAGGAAGCGATCGAAGCGCATGACCGCGTCGTGCTGACGCTCGATGGTGATCGGAATCTGTGCTATCGCGATCAACGCAAGCTACAGGGCGTGCAGTTGGCCGGCAACGCTGCCGTCGACCGGATTCTGGAGGGCCTCGGCCCGGACGCCCTGGCCGTGGACCGAGAGGAGTTCCTGGAACTGCTGTCGGGACGACGAGGTGGCGTCAAGAGTGCGCTGATGGACCAGTCCGTCATCGCGGGTCTCGGAAACCTCCTGTGCGACGAGATCCTCTGGCGTGCTCGTGTCGCCCCTCGGAATCCGGCGCGGAACCTGAACGAGAAATCCCTTCGGCGTATCTACGCGGCGATGGGTCGTGTCCTTGCGGCATCGGTGCCTGCCGCGTGCGTGCCGCCACGACGCTCCTGGCTCACGGGACGTAGGGACGACAGCGAACCGCTGTGTCCACGCTGCGGCAATTCCCTGCGTTCGACTCGCGTTGCCGGACGCCGTACGGTCTGGTGCCCGCAGTGTCAGAGCTGACGGTGTGCCCTGTGAACCCGGTCTGCTGCACGCGATCCGTTATGGCAGGAGATCTTCGGCCGGCGGTGTGGCCGGTCAGCGCCAGGATCCCGTAGTTCAAGGTGTCGCTCAGTACCCCGCCAGGAGTGTCTGGGCAGGTTCGTCGGGCTTTCGGTCGCCGCTCCACCTGCTCGTCCGGTCGGGCGGCGGCGGCCGGAGCCTGCACGGTTTCGCCCTCGCGGTCGGCCGCGACGCGCTCGCCGTGCCCTCCACGCCGCTGCAACGTCCGTGCTGTGGATGCGGGTTGCCTCCTGGACCAGGCTGGTGGGTGTCGTCGGACCTGGAGTCATGCTTGTTTTCCTGACGAGGTGTGGGCGCGCCTTTTCAGCAGGGCCGCCGCCGTGGCTCCGATACCTGCTGCGAGGGCTGAGGCGGCGGCGGGGTGGCTGGACAGGGTGGCCTAGGGCCGTGCCCGCTCCGTGTTGAGGGTGAGGCCGAGGCCGGGTGTGCCGTCGGCGCCGGGGGTGAGGGCGCCGTCCGTCGGGGCGAGGACTCCGTCGGAGAGGATGCGCTCTATGCGAACGCGGTCGTGGAACCACTCCAGGTGGCGCAGGTTGGGGACCGCGGCGGCGTGCGCGTGCGGGGCGCAGTGCCGGAGATCTCGGTGCCACGGACCTGGGCGAGGGCAGCGGTCCGCAGCCGGACGGTGACGCCGCCGCACCGGGTGATGTCGGCCTGCAGGCAGTCCACGGCGCCCGCGGCAAGCATGTGCTGGAAGTCGGTGGGCACGGTGAACTCAGCGGTGTCCACCCGTTCCACGCCCGGGGTGTCGCTCATTGGCCGGGCCCCGCACCGGGCCGGTCCTCGCGGTGGCGGTGACCAGGCAGGAACTCCTGCATCTTGGCCTTGAAGCCCTGGCGAACCATGCCCGCACGGTCGCTGTCGCCCTTGAGGATCGAGGTCGCGGCGGCTTCGATCTGATCGAGGGTGGCGTGCGGCGGGATGGGCGGCACGGCCGGATCGGTCACGAAGTCCAGCACGCAGGGCCTGTCGGCGGCCAGCGCCGTTTCCCAGGCGCCCCGGACGTCCTGCGGCTTCTCGATGCGCTGGCCGTCCAGCCCGGCCAGGCGGGCGACATCGGCGTAGGGGAAGTCGGGGAGCGACTGGGAGGCTTCGAACTGGGGGGCGCCCTCCATGGCGCGCATCTCCCAGGTGACCTGGTTGAGGTCCTGGTTGTTCAGCACGGCCACGATGAGCCTCGGGTCGTCCCACTCCCGGTAGTACTTGGCGATGGTGATCAGCTCGGCCATGCCGTTCATCTGCATCGCCCCGTCACCGACGAGCGCGATGGCCGGACGGTCTCCGTGCGCGAACTTCGCGCCGATCGCGTACGGCACCCCGGGCCCCATGGTGGCGAGGGTGCCGGACAGCGAGCCGCGCATGGCGCCGCGCAGCTTCAGGTGCCGGGCGTACCAGTTGGCGGCCGAGCCGGAGTCGGCGGACAGGATCACGTTCTCCGGCAGCAGGTCGTTCAGCGCGTGCACGACGTACTCGGGGTTGACCGGGTCGGCGTCGACGGCGGCACGCCGCTGCATGACCTCCCACCAGCGGGCGGTGTCCTTCTCGATCTTCTTGCGCCAGCCCTGGTCCTTCGCCGCGTCGAGCAGCGGCAGCAGCCGGGTCAGCGTCTCACGGGCGTCGCCGACCAGGTTGACCTCGAAGGGGTAGCGCAGGCCGACCATGTGCGGGTCGATGTCGATCTGCACGGCCCGCGCCTGCCCGAACTCCGGCAGGAACTGGGTGTAGGGAAAGGACGAGCCGATGACGAGTAGGGTGTCGCAGCCGGTCATCAGCTCGTACGAGGGCCGGGTGCCCAGCAGGCCGATGGAGCCGGTGACATACGGGAGTTCGTCGTCGAGGGCGTCCTTGCCCAGCAGCGCCTTGGCCACCCCGGCGCCGAGCCGGTCGGCGAGGGCCATGACCTCCTGACGAGCCCCGCGGGCGCCCTGCCCCACGACGATCGCGACCTTCTCGCCCGCGTTGAGCACTTCGGCGGCACGGGTGAGGTCCTCGTCGCCCGGTACCGGCGCGTAGTGCGGCATGCCGAGGCTGGAGGGGACCATCTTGAAGGCGTGCTCGGGCGGCGAGTAGTCCAGTTCCTGCACGTCGGCGGGGATGATCACAGCCGTGACCGAGCGGCGGGCCATGGCGGTGCGCATCGCCCGGTCCAGCACGCCTGGCAGTTGCTCGGGGACGGTGACCATCTCGCAGAAGTCGGAGGCGACGTCCTTGTACAGGCTCACCAGGTCGACCTCCTGCTGGTAGGAGCCGCCCATGGCGCTGCGGTTGGTCTGCCCGACGATCGCGACGACGGGTACGTGGTCGAGCTTGGCGTCGTACAGGCCGTTGAGCAGGTGGATGGCGCCGGGCCCGGAAGTGGCGGCGCAGACGCCGACCCTGCCGGAGAACTTGGCGTAGCCGACGGCTTCGAAGGCGGACATCTCCTCGTGGCGCGACTGGATGAACCGGGGGTTGTCGTCGGCGCGGCCCCAGGCCGCGAGCAGACCGTTGATGCCGTCGCCGGGGTAGGCGAAGACGTGCTCCACTCCCCACTCGCGCAGGCGCTCGAGGACGTGGTCGGAGACCTTCTTCGACATGTGCGCAGACCTTTCTGGTGGTGCGTGCAGGACGGGCCGGGGGGCGGGGCTATGTGCGGGGCCGGGGGCGGCGCAGCGAGTGCAGGGTGGCTCGGCCGGCTGCCGCCGCGGCGGCAGCCGTGAGGACGGTGGCGCCCGCGGTGGTCGCCCACCGAGCGGTTCGGGAGGGGTGGCCGGGGCGTCGGGCCAGGCGTTCGGGGTGCTCGCTCGGGAGGGTGCCGTCGGGCGGGACGGCCGAGTCCTCCCAGCCCTCCCACGTCTCCCGGTCGTCGGGCGGGCGCGCGGTGACGCCGAGCCCGGCCTCGCGCGCCTTGAGCATCCGCTGCTCGCGTTCGATGTCGTCGGAGAAGGCGACATCGCCGTCCTTCTCGGCCCGGGCGACGGCGCGCAGCAGACCGTTCGCCTGCTCGTCGACGTCGTCCTGGCTGTAGCCGCCGAACTGCACCATCAGCCAGCTGTCGCCCGCCGGCAGAACTTCCAGGGACTCCAGGTGGGCGCCCTTCTCGCACATCAGCTGGGCCATGCGCCCGTCCAGGGCCTCCAGTTGGCTCGGGTCGCAGTGCTCCAGCAGGCGGGGGACGTCGTCGGCGGCCGTACAGATGTCGTCGTAGCCGAGGACGAGGAGCGACTGGTAGGCCGGCACCGGCACCAGGTCGAGCTCGGCGTGCAGCACGGTCACCAGGGTGCCCTCGCTGCCGACCAGTGCCCTGGCCACGTCGAAGCCGTTCTCGGGCAGTAAGGAGTCGAGGTTGTAGCCGGAGACCCGGCGCGGGATCTTCGGGTAGCCGCGCCGGATGTCGGCGAGATACTCCGTGACGATGCGGTCCAGGCCCGCGTACAGCTCGGCGCGGCGGTCGCCCTCGGCGGCGATCCGTGCCCGCTCGGCCTGCGAGGTCGGCCCGATCCACATCCGGGTGCCGTCGTAAGTGAGCACTTCCAGTCGGCGTACGTTGTCGACGGTCTGGCCGTACGCCTGCGCGGCCGCCCCGCACGAGTTGTTGCCGATCATGCCGCCGAGCGCGCAATGGCTGTGCGTGGACGTCCTCGGTGCGAGGCTGGTGCCGCCTCCCCGTGGCAGGACCGGGGCTCCGAAGCGGGCGCACACCTGTACGGCTTGCGCCCTGGCTTCCACCCTGTGAGGTATCACGACGCCGACCGGCACCTGACGGTAGTTCGAGCCGTCGGTGGCGTAGGCGCCCCTGCTGCCCGCGTCGAACCGGACCTCGGCGTCCACGGCGTCACGCAGCGCCGCTTCCAGCCCGGCCACGTCCGCCCCGGAGGTGTCCAAGGGGGTGCGAGTCATCAGAGGAAAACCGCCTTCCCGAGCCGTTGACCGTGCGCGGCATCGGGCCGTAGAGAGCGGCTCTCCGCCCGGTGCCGCTCCCGAGTACCCGACCTTGGCGAGTGCAATAGGGCATTCTTCGGATCCCTGCCATCCGGCCCGGGTGTGGCGGGACCTGCCCCGCCCTGTCCGCCCTGCATGCCACCCGCCGCAGGGCGGCCCTCCTCCTGGGCTTGGCCGCCCGTGATCGGCTCCGTGCCCGAGGATCCGCGCGGCGTCGTTCGGCAGTGCGGTTGGATCTTGCCGTCGACCTGCTCGTAGGCGGTGCCTGGATCGAGCGCAACGGGCCCCTGCCGCGGCCTTGGAGCAGGGCGGGCGACGGTGTCGGCTGCCCTGTCGCTTCAGGGCAGCCAAGGACCACCACCAGGACGTCGAACACCCGGGCGGCAGCGCGCGGCCTGGGCGCGGCTTGGGTCGGTCGCCCAGAAACCACACGCCACACCGGACAGCGCACCCCACAGCAGATCGGACCTCACCCACTCCGCAGGCGCCACACACGGCGACCAGTGCGAGGAGCAGGCCACCCACCTGGCCCAGGAACGTGACGACAGCGAAGTGGACTCGACGGGATCAGAGACCGCCGGCGAAGTCGACGGCGCCGTAGCAAGCCGCCGACGCCACGCAAGAAGACCGCCCATGAAACAGGCGTGGCCGATCGAACGACAGACACCCGCTGAGTCCCCACCGGATGAGGACGTGGGAGCCGGTCAACGCGGGTACTCGGTGGCTGCGCGGCAGTGACAAGCACCGCCCCACTCCCACGGAGGGATGTTCCCATGACTCAACATGTACGCGACGTCATGACGACGGACCCGGTGACCGTCGAACCTCTGACCTCGGTGACGGAGGTGGCCCAGATGATGCGAGACGAGGACATCGGCGCCGTTCTGGTCACCGAGGGCGGTGAGCTACGCGGGCTGGTCAGCGACCGTGACCTCGTGGTTCGCGCGGTGGCCGGGGGTGGTGACCCGGGCCGGACGACCGTGGCCACCGCATGCAGCGAGGACCTGGTGACGGTCGGGCCCGACGACGACCTGGGCCGCGCGGTGCACGTGATGCGTGAGCATTCCGTGCGGCGTGTACCAGTGGTCGACGAAGGACATCACGCGGTGGGCATCGTCTCCATCGGTGACCTGGCCATCGAGCGCGATCCCGACTCGGCTCTGGGCGACATCAGCGCCGCGGAGCCCAACCAGTGAAAGGACCAGCACCCTTGACAGGTCGTCAGTTCCCATCGGCGTAACGACAACAATCGAGCCCCCTCGCCTCGACGAAAGGATGGAGGTGGAGGCAGGACTATGTCAGGCGCGGGGAGCCCATGACGTCCGAGCCTCATCGAGGCGGATCCAAGGTCATCCGGCCAACCGACCGGAGCCCCATCCGGAGCCGAAAGGAGCGCATGCCATGACGAGCCCTGATCCCGAGCCAAGGCGAACTCCGGGACTCGAACCCGGCGGCGGGGTGCCACCCGGTGAGACCCCTCCCGCCGAGGCCGGCAGCACCTCAGGCATCTCCCATCCGCAGCCCGAACTGCGCAAGGGCTGGGGACCGATGCCACTCACCCTGATCATGGTGGTGGTCGCGCTGGTGGCGATCGGGCTGATCGCCATGGCGGTGGCTCTGATCGTCTAGTTTTCACGGGCAGCGATCGCACTCGGAGGCAGCTACCTCAGAAGGCAGGCCCGAACTTCACCGAGTGCCCGTTGCGTAGGACGCGTGAGTCACCCCTCGCTGCGCCCCTGGTTCGGATGTCCACGAGCCGACAGCGTTTCCCGCGGCGCCCAGCGGAGACTCGATGAGAGGTACGGGGGTGGGAGACCGGACCGCAACGGGCCGGACACAGAAGGACGATGAACCGCCATGACGACGGAAACCAAGAAGACGACCACCATCCGGCGAGCAGAGACGGGCTGGGCCACCGCACGCCGTGTGCACAGGCAGCGCATACGCACCTGCGTACGCGCGACGATCACCGGCGACGACGGACAAAAACGCTGGGGAGACGACTGGAACGTCGTCCGCGGCGAGGACTGAGCCCCCCTGTCGGCGCCGAACCCTGCGCCCGACCTGGGCCGTGCGACCGCGTGCCCCGTATTGCGCCACGGACCTCCCCCCGAGGGGCTACCCGTCGTTGGCCGCTGTTCGCCGTCCGCGCGGTCAAGGCCGGCCGTGATGATCGCCGACGCACGGGGCACTCGGAAGATCATGGCGTCGACCGATGCGGACGCGGCTTTCGCCGAACCCGTTCAGGTACAGAACGGCCACGGCCCCTGCATGGACTGCCACCACACCGGAGAAGCGGTGAGCGTCCCCCGACATGGCTGCCGGCCCCCGCCTGCCGACTCGTTCGGCCATTCCGTGGGTCGCGGGGATGCCGTGCGCGCCCTCCCACCAGGCATGGCACCGCAGAAGCGACCGTCCCCCTGCCGCGGTCGGCGGCGTCAGTCCTGGACGAGTTGATCGGTCAGGCGATGTGCCTGGGCCGGCAGGGTTCCGTAGATCACCAGGGCGTCCGGGTCGTCGGGCACGGCCTCTGGCAGCTGTTGGCGGAACTTGTCGAGCGGGCGGCGGAGTTCCCCCGACCGCCTCGCGTAGCTGCTCGGCGGCGCGTTCGTCGCTGCCGCTCGGGGGAACCGGGTCTGACCGTACAGCCGGATGACACGCGCTGTATCGCGCAGGAAGCCGCGTAGGCACGGGTGACCCCGCGGCCGGAGTACCCGCCCTCCTCCTGTTGGCGGTCTCCCGTACGGCCCGGGTCACACCTGCTGTATGGACGGCGACGTGGTCGAGCACGTCCAGCGCATCGGCGTACGCCTTGCCGCGCGGGGAAGGAGTCCGCTCGCGGCGCGCCCACGCGGAGTGCCGCGCATGCTCTGCTGACTCCAGCCGATCGCGGACCGCCCTGGTCCACCGGGTCGCCCACGCGCAGCACGCGCTCGTGCCACTCCCGGGCCGCATGGGCGTCCCACTCGCCGGTGGCCAGGTCGTCGGCCACCGCGGCAAGGACCTCCTGCGCCTCACGTGCCGCGTACTCCAGCGCGGAGCGGGCGTCGCGCCAACGCCATCGGGGTCTTGAGCCACCAACCAGGCGGCCAGCGCCCCCTTGTCCGCCTGCACCGCCGGATCCCGCTCGGGCCCCGGCCTCGCCCACGCCCGCCGCACCGCCGGTACGGGAGCCGGGTTCCGGCACCGGACGGCCCGCGCCGCCCTACGCATCCACTCATGGCACGGCAAGTGCCACACCAGGGACGGGACGCACCCACTGAGAGCGACGTCACGCTGTTTGGCAGCCTCAGAGATCCCCTCCTGGGTGCAAGAGGGCTGTTCGCCATCGTTACGTCTGCTGCCAAGGGGTACCCGAGGTGCACTGCGGCGGGTCGGCGAGGTCGCCCGGATCTAATTCCGCTGTCGTCGCAGAGACCGGCTGAGGGAGGTGCCCATGACAGCAGAGGCCCTCACGACCGCCCCCCGGCTTCTCTGCTGGGTTCCCCCGGGCGTCTATCCACCGCAGAGCGACACCCGGCTCCTGGAGCGGGCGATGCGTCGCGAAGGGGTCACCGCGGCGACGGACGTACTGGATCTGGGTACCGGAAGCGGCATGCTCGCGGTGTCGGCGGCCCGCCTCGGCGGACGGGTCACGGCCGTCGACATCTCCTGGCGGGCCATCGCCGCCGCCTGGTTGAACGCGCGGCTGAACCGCCAGACGCTGCGCGTGCACCACGGTGACCTGACGGCGGCCGTGCCCGGCCGTCGTTTCGACCTGGTGATCTCCAATCCGCCTTACGTACCCGCACCCGCCCCTGGCCGCATGTCGGCTCGGGGCCACTCCAGAGCCTGGGACGCCGGAACGAACGGACGGCTGCTGATCGACCGCATCTGCGACACCGCGCCGACGTTCCTGCGGCCGACGGGGACCCTGCTGATGGTGCACTCGCACCTGTGCGGCATCGGCGCGACGTTGACCCGGCTGGAGAAGGCAAGTCTGCGCGCGGAGGTCGTCGACCGGACCTGCCTGCCCTTCGGGCGCGTACTGCGCTCACGGCTCGCCTGGCTGCGCGAGCAAGGGCTGACCGCCGACGATACGACGGAGGAGCTGGTGGTGATCCGTGCCGAACGCATCTGAACGCCCCCGCCGCGTCCGCGTCCAGCGCGACGGACCTCTGCTCATCGAAGGGCCGGTCGAGGTGGTGGGTGAGGACGGCGAGGTGAGGGTCTCGACCCGCTTCACCGTGGCCGTCTGCACATGCCGTCGCAGCCGGGTCTTCCCCTGGTGCGACACCAGCCACCGCTGCCGCGACAGGCGACCCGGCGAAGGCGGAGCCGTATGAACCACTCCGGCCCCCGACAGCAGTCGCGGCGCCCGTCACCGCCGTTGCCCGAGCCGCGCGGGGCGCTCTCCGCCGCCGTGACGGCCCTCCTGCGGGGATCGGACCCCGGCAGAGTTCCCTCCCCGGTGCACTGTTCTCCGTACGGCGACGACCTGCAACTCGCGCTCTACGTCCTCTACGAGCTGCACTACCAGGGCTTCCAGGGCGTGCCCGACGACCTGGAGTGGGACAGCGGTCTGCTGGCCCGCCGAGGAGCGATCGAGGACCGCTTCCTCGGCGCGTTGCGCAAGGATGTGCCGATCGACGGCACCGACACGGCCCGGCAGGTGCTGGACGAGCTCCAGGTCGAACCGGTGGACGGCTCGGGCAGCGTCTCGCACTTCCTCCGCGACCAAGGCAATCTCGATCACCTGCGTGAATACGCGGCACTGCGCTCGCTGTACCACCTCAAGGAAGCTGACCCGCACGCCTGGGTCCTCCCGCGGCTCCACGGCCGGGCCAAGGCGGCCATGGTCGCCGTGGAGTTCGACGAGTTCGGAGCGGGCCGTCCCGACGAGATCCACGCGCAGTTGTTCGCCGACCTCATGGCGGACCTGGGGCTGGACACGGCGTACGGACACTACGTTGACGCGGCACCCGCCGAGGCACTGGCCACCGTCAACCTGATGTCGCTGCTCGGTCTGCACCGAGCGCGGCGCGCGGCGCTCGTCGGACACTTCGCCGCCGTCGAGGTGACGTCGTCGCCGGCCTCGCGCCGACTCGCCGAGGCCATGCGACGCGTGGGCGCGGGCCCGGCGGCCGTACGGTTCTATGCCGAGCACGTGGAGGCGGACGCCGTGCACGAGCAGGTCGTACGGCACGAGGTCGTCGGCGGGCTCCTGGAGAGCGAACCGCACCTGGAGACCGACGTGGTGTTCGGGGTCCGCGCGACCACTCATCTTGAGAACCGCCTGGCGGACAGGTTGCTCGGTGCGTGGCGCGACGGCGGCACGGTGCTGCACGCGCCCCGGCCCGCGCATGCCGCAGCAGCTCGGCGTCCTCGTGCTCGTATGTGTTGACCATGTCGATCACGACGAGAGCGAGCCCCGTCGTGTCTGCGGGCTGATCCACGGCCTCCGCCGCCCATCCGGTGCTGTCACAGGGCTGTCAGTCGCGCAGTCGCGGCAGGATCTTCGTGCGGTAGAAGTCGAAGAAGCCCTGCTGGTCCTTGCCGATCTGGTTGACGTACACGGTGTCGAACCCCGCGTCGACGAACGCGGTCAGGGCCTCGATGTGCGCGTCCGGATCGTCCCCGCACGGGACGGCGGCCGCCACCTGGTCCTCGGTGACCGACTCGGACGCCTGCTCGAAATGGCGCGGGGTCGGCAGGATCTGCGGGAGTTCCCCGGGCAGTTGCTCATTGGCCCACAGGTGGTGCGCGGTGCGGAGCGCCTCCCGCCGGTCCGTGCCCCAGCACACCTTGAGTCCGCCGTACGCCGGCTTGGTACCGCCGCCACCGCGACGGAAGCGCTCGACCAAGGCGGTGTCGGGCATCATCGTGATCAGACCGTCGCCGATCCGTGCCGCGACCTCGGCGGCCTGCTGTCCGAAGGCCGAGACATCGATGGGCACCGGCTCGTCGGGCAGGGTGTACAGACGGGCGTTCTCCACTGTGTAGTGCTTGCCGTAGTGGCTTGTCTGCTCGCCGGTGAACAGCTTGCGGATGATCTGGAGCGCTTCCTCCAGCATTTCCAGGCGTACGGGTGCCTCGGGCCAGTGGGTGCCGAGGATGTGCTCGTTGAGGGCCTCGCCGGTGCCGACGCCCAGCCGGAACCGGCCGCCGAGCTGGGCGGCGCTGGTGGCGGCCGCCTGCGCGATCACCGCGGGATGGGTACGCATGATGGGACAGGTCACGGCCGTTTCCACGGGCAGCGAGACGGCCTGGGACAGGGCGCCGATCACCGTCCACACGAACGGACTCTGGCCCTGCCGGTCGTTCCAGGGATGGTAGTGGTCCGAGATCCAGAGAGAGTCGAAGCCGGCCTGCTCGGCCATGCGGGCCTGCTCGACGAGTTCTGCCGGGCTGTGTTCCTCGCACGACAGGAAGTATCCGAACTCGGGCATCGTCTCTCCCAGGTGAAGCGTGTGGCGGCGGTTCCGCGAACGCGCTGCCGAGTACCCGGCGACCCTGCGGGCCTAACAACGGCGTGCGGGTGTCCTGGGCGCGAGGGAGGGTACTGGGAGGCGGATCGCGCGGGGTCGGAAGGTCCCGGATCGTGCGTCGACAGGAGGTGTCCTGGGAGCAGCGCGCTTTCTGCCCCGGAAGGTTTGGCGGCAGCGGCAGCGGCAGCGGGACGACGAGCTGCGGCCCGGGCCGCACTCGATGCCGGACTCGACCGATGTCGAGGCCGCCGCCCGCCGGTTCCTGCTGCTCGGGATTCTCCCCCTGTGGGTGGCAGCGGGACCAAGGAGTCCGCGATCCACGCGCTGATGATGACCGAGGCCGGTGTACCGATCGAATCCGCAGGACTGGCGTCTGCTGCCGAAGGAACGCCCGCTGCCGGCCGGGTACCTTGCGGGGCTTGCCTGCGTGATCGGATTGGGTGTCGTCGTGCCGTACGCCGAGGAGTTGCGACGCTGTCTGCGGGCCCGGTTCGGGGTGTAGGGCGCAGCCGCGGAGCCGCCGGAAATCCGGCGCCGCGCCGCCGTGCCGCTCGGCCGCTTCGGCAGTGGGCCCGCGCGGGGCACCGGTCAGGGTTCCGCGACGACCCGTACGGTGCCCAGGCGCCGGTCGGCCGCGTCCGGGAGGAACATACCGGCCTCGACTCCGGTGAGCAGGTACTTCAGTACCGGTTCCGTCAGGCGTTCGCCGGGCAGGACCACGGGGATGCCGGGTGGGTAGGGCGTGATCATCTCGGCGGCGATCCTGCCGACCGCTTCGGTCGTGGGGACCTCCGTGTGTCCCGCGAAATAGGCGTCCCGCGGCAGGCGTACCTGGTCCATCAGCAGGTCGGCCGGGGAGGGGACGTCGACTTGCGGGGCGTCCCGTTGCTCGGCGGCGTGGTCGGCCAGATCGCGTAGGGCCGTGAGGAGCCGTTCCGTGGTCCGCTCGTCGTCGGCATGGGTGAGCTGCGCGCTGATGCGCCGGTGGTCGAACAGGTGGGCGTCGATGTGATGGTGCTCCCGAAGCCAGTCTGCCGCCCGGTAGCCGCTGGTGCCCAGTTCGCTGATGTCGATGACGACCGGGAGCGGGTCGAAGTCGGCTGCGAGGCCGGGACCGCGGAAGTCTTTCGCGTCGTTGACGTGTAGGCCCTCGATCGCCTCGATGGCCGTGCGGGTGCGTGCGGCCAACTCCAGGGCCCGGCCGATGAGTTCGTGACCGTGCTGGACCATCTGCCGGCGCCAGGCGTCGATGCCGGCGTAGATCAGGACGTTCGGGCTGGTCGTGCCGAGGAGGTCGGCCCGCGAGGCCAGTTCGGCGGGATCGATGAGATCGCCCTGGAGGTGGAACACGGAGCCCTGTTCCAGTCCGCTGCCCATCTTGTGGATGCTGGTGACGCAGATGTCGGCGCCCGCGTCCATGGCCCACGCCGGCAGTTCGGTGTGGAAGGGCAGGTGCGCTCCCCACGCCTCGTCCACGATGAGCGGCTTGCCGAGCCGGTGACAGACGTCGGCGATGCCCGCGAGGTCGGCCGCGGCTCCGTAGGGTGTGGGGCTGGTGACCAGGGCACCGTCGGCGTCCGGATGCTCGGTGAATGCTTCGTCGTAGGAGGCGGTGGAGGGCGGATGGGCGATGTGCCGGTCCGCGTCCCACTGGGGTTCCACCCACACCGGCTCGACACCGGACAGGATGAGTCCGGCCACCACCGACTTGTGCGCGTCGCGCCCGACGAGGAGCCGGTGGCCGGGGCAGGTCACCGCCAGCATGGCGGCCTTCACCGAGAGGGAACTGCCGCATGTCGAAAAGAACGTGTGCTCCGCGTGGACCGCGTCCGCCATGAGGTTCTCGGCCCGCGCCAGTACCCGGCCTCGGGTGAGCCGGTCGTCCGCGCCACCGTTGGCAAGGACATCCCCGAAGAAGACGGCATCGCCCAGCACCGCGCGGGCGCGTGGATCCGCTCCGCGGGCCTGTTTGTGGCCTGGGGGCGTGAAGCCCAGCTCGTCCGCGTCCTGATACCGGGCGAGCGCTTCGAGAATCGGAGCTTCGGCGTGGTCTGCACCCATGGGGCGCCGGGTTCCCTCGACGCCGGCCGGCATGCAGGCCAGGTCCCAGACCGTGGAGGGGCCCGACCGCCGCACGCTTCGGGCGGGCCCCCGGGGACGCGTGCCTTGCCCAGTCCGGCCCGGGCCGGCCCGGTAGTTGAGGCGGTGGCCGTGTTGTTCGCCATTACTCCTCCTGCGGTCGGGGTTGGAGGGGTCTTGCGTGACGCCGATCACTGATGCGGTCCTTCCGGTGGCCGATGTGCAGCACGGTCTTCTGCTGCCGGTGCGCACGCGAAGTGGAGGGTCCGATTGCCCGCACGGGTCGAAGGGCAGAAAGCCCGGCACCACATGGTCCGTGCTCGCCGTGCGCTCCGCCCGCATCCGCGGGGAGCCTGCGCGGGGCGACGGCGTGCCGACCACCTCCCAGGGGCGTAGCGTCCACGTAGGGGCGAGTTCGGGTAAGCCCGACGTGCGCATTGCCGCGCCTCTGAGGAGCACGGAGGGCCGGTCCGGCCATCCGCGAATCCCTCGCGATGCTGGAGGTGCCTCGTGACCAGCGCGGGTGATCCGGTCGCCGACATCGCTGAGCTGGATGCCGTGTTCGCGGAGACGGTGCGTCGAACCGGCGCGTCCATCGGCGCGCTGTATCTGCTCGCGCCGGATGAGCAGCTGTTGTGGCTGGACGTGGTGTGCGGGGTGCCGGCCGAGTTCGCCGCGCCGTGGGCGAGGGTACCGATGGCCGCTCTGGCGCCGGTGGCCGTCGCGGTCCGTGAGGACCGCCTGGTGTGGGTGGGCAGCCAGGAGGAGATGGCCCGCTCCTATCCGCGCACGGCGGTGGTGCTTCCCTACCCGTTGGCTCTGGTCGCCGCGCCGGTCACAGGCGCCCGCAGGTGGGGAGCGCTGCTGCTGATGTGGCCGGCCACCCGTCCGCCGTACATGACCGGGCGCGAGCGTGGTCACATCGCGGCCAGTTGCGGGCGTCTGGCCCGGCTGCTGGAGGAAGCCGTCGAGCACGGAAGGTCCCTGTACGGCGACGACGGAAGCTCCCTGCCCGGCGATGACCGGCCTCGCGTCGTCCCGCTCGCAACCGGCGGCGGGAGCGGGAGCGCGACAATGGCCGCCGCCGACTTCGCGGAGCGCCTGCCCGGCGGAAGCTGTGCGCTGAGCCTCGAAGGGCAGTTCACCTACGTCAGCTCCGGTGCCTGTGAACTGCTGGGCTGCGAGGCCGGTCGGCTGCTGGGCACTGTGCCGTGGCAGTCGCTGCGCTGGCTCGACGATCCGACCTACGAGGACCGCTACCGTGCCGCGGTGATCAGCCGCGAGCCCGTGTCGTTCACCGCGTGCCGCCCACCGGACCAGTGGCTGGAGTTCCACCTCTACCCGGACCCCAGCGGCATCAGCGTCCGCATCGTTCCCAGCGGGGCACGGCCCCCGCCGTCACCGGCGCCGAGCCAGTCCACGCGTGCCGTCACTCCGGCTCGCGCGGGCGGGCTCTACCAGCTCACCCACCTGGCCGCCGGACTGACCGAGGTCGTCGGAGTCCAGGACGTCATCGCCCTGGTCGCCGACCAGATCATGCCCGCCTTCGGCGCCCGGGGCCTGGTCCTGTCCACCGCCGAGGCCGGCCGCCTGCGGATCACCGGATACCGCGGCTACGACCCCCACATCATCGAGCGTCTCGACGGTCTGCCCCTCGACACCGACTTCACCCCGGCCGGGCGTGCCCTCAGCAACGGCATCCCCGCCTTCTTCTCCGATCCGGAGGAGATGCGCCGTATGTACCCCGAGGCCCCTCAGATCAGCGGAAAGCAGGCATGGGCCTTCCTGCCGCTGATCATCTCCGGCCGCCCCGTCGGCTGCTGCGTCCTCTCCTACGACCACCCCCGCGCGTTCCCGGCCGAGGAGCGCGCCGTCATGACGTCGCTCGCCGGGCTCATCGCTCAGGCCCTCGACCGCGCCCGCCTCTACGACACCAAACACGAGCTCGCCCACGGCCTCCAGCAGGCACTGCTCCCGCGCACCCTTCCCGAGATCACCGGTCTGCGCGTCGCCGCCCGCTACCTGCCCGCGACCCGGGGCATGGACATCGGCGGGGACTTCTACGACCTGATCCGGCTCGGCGACACCGACGCCGCGGCCGTCATCGGCGACGTCCAGGGCCACAACGTCGCCGCCGCGGCTCTGATGGGCCAGGTCCGCACCGGTGTCTACTCCCACGCGACCCTCGGAACGCCCCCCGACCAGGTCCTTGCCAGAACCAACCGGCTCCTCACCGACCTCGCCCCCGACCTCTTCACCAGCTGCCTCTACGCCCACCTCGACTTCGCCCGCCGACGCCTGTGCGTGGCCAGCGCCGGCCACCCGCCACCCCTTCTGCGTCTGCCCGATCGCGCCACCCGGCCCGCTGTCGTCCCGCCCGGACCACTCCTCGGAATCGACCCCGACGCCGACTTCCCCCTGACCGAGATCCCGCTCACCCCGGGCCTGATGATCGCCTTCTACACCGACGGCCTCATCGAAACACCGGGGGTCGACCTCGACGAGTCCATCGCACACCTCGCACACCACTTCGCCCAGGCTGACGACCGGGACTTGGACCTGCTCATCGACAACCTGCTCAGGAAGGCCGGGGCAGCCGAGCGGCGTACCGACGACATCGCACTCCTCGTGCTGCACGACGCAACCGGCGATCGGCGGCAGAGGTGACTCGGCGGTGGTTCATCCGCGCGGGCCGGGTTCCCCGCAGCCTGTCCGGCCCTGCAGGCCAGGCGGTGGAAGGGCACGTCGCTGCGTGCTTCGGGCCGGCCGGCTGGGGAACTCGTCGATCCGAACGATGTCCGACGCGAGCTACGAGCGAGGTGCCCGCGGATGTCCAATCCCCAGCAGCCAGAACAGCGACGCAGTCAAAAGGGCGGCGCCACGCCGCAGCAGAGCGGCGAACTCAAGGCGCGGCAGGCCGAGGCGAAGGGCGGCCGTGCCCACGGAACGGACAAGGGAGACAAGGGTGGTGGCGAAGGCGGAGGGGTGCCGCCGGAACAGCAGGCCGAGCACCCGTGATCCGGCCTGACGGCCCGTCGCTGCCTGGTGAGGTCGATACAGCTACCTCACCACCGTCCCAACGAGAAGGAGAGCCACCATGCCGGCCGGATCCAGCTCCAAGCGCGAGCGCCAGTACGAACACGTAAAGAAGAGTGCCGAGGACCGTGGCGAGTCGCCGAAGCGGGCCAAGGAGATCGCCGCACGGACCGTCAACAAGGAGCGGGCCAGGTCGGGCGAGTCGAAGACCGCGAGCAAATCTTCAACTCGTGACCCGAAGTCGGCGTCCCAGCGTGGTGGGCAGCGCTCGCACAGCGGCGCTGAAGGTCCGACCAAGGATCAGCTGTACGCAGAGGCCAAGAAGCGCAACATCCATGGCCGCTCCTCGATGAACAAGAGGGAGCTGGAGAACGCGCTGGGCCGCTGACCAGAGGCGGCCTTGCCACCGGAGCGGCCGGAAGTGAGGCGGGCGGCGCCTGCGGATACGTCGGACGGAGTGCCGCTGCCGGTGCACACCTCCAAGTGGAGACTGAGGCTTTCCGAGCACGTGGATGTGGAGGGGCATCTTTCCGAGGAGGCTGTGGGGCGCTTGGTCGAGGCGGTCGCGGCGGCGGGTGAGACGGCTCAGCGGTGGGGTGCGGCTGGGCCGTTGGCTTTGCCACGGCGGTGGTGCGCAATGCGCCGAACCGTGGGGAGGTGCTGCGCGCGGTCCGCGTCGGGACGGGGGTGCAGATCTGCACGCTGCCGGGCGAGGTGGAGGCGGAGCTGACGTTTCTCGGTGCGCGGCGTTGGATGGGCTGGCAGGCCGGGCCGCTGGTGCTGTTCCACATCGGCGGCGGTTCGTTGGAGGTGGCTTTCGGGACGCGGCCGGCTGCCGGACTTTGTGGCCTCGCTGCCGCTCGGCGCGAACCGGCTGACCCGCGAGTTCTTCCAGGGCGAGGATCCGCCGAGCGCACGGAGTGTGAAGTCGCTGCGCCGGAGAGTACGCCATCAGCTGCGTGATGTTGCCGGGCGGATCCGCTGGGAGGGCCCGCGGACGACGGTGGCGACTTCGCGCACCTTCCAGCAGCTGGGACGACTCTGTGGGGCCCCCGGGGCGGGAGGGCCCGTTCGTGCTCCGCCACCTCGTACGCTGCGAGCTGCATAGATGTATCGACTCTCTCGCGGCGCTGCCCGCGGCTGAGCGTGCACGGCTGCCCGGGATCTCCGCGCCGAGGGCAAGGCAGAGTCTGGCCGGGGCGGTAGTAGGTCCCACGGTCATGAAGCTCTCCGGGATAAAGACCGCTGAGATAAGCCCGTGGGCCATCCGGGAAGGAGTCCTGCTGCGCTACGTCGAGGACGGTGCCGCCTGGTGGTCTGGAGTCACGGACGGCGGCGAGGATACGGTGCCGACCGGCCGGGTGCCGTTGCGGATCGCCACTCCGACGGACTGAAGCCTGCGGGCGCGCACAGGCGTATGCGAGGCGGCCTGCCATGTGTGGCTGACCCGGTACGTCCGCGTCGCAACAGGGCGCCGAGGTGGACGAGGCGGCGGGCTGTCGGGGCCCCGCCGGCTACTGACCTCGGTTTGGGTGGGCAGGCTTTCTCAATCTCTTGCCCGCGGTCGCGAGGCGATCGCGTGTGGGCAGGACGATGCCGGGCAGGCTGACGTCATGCGACCTCCCCAGGGCCCTGGCCCCCGCCGTGGAGAGATGCCCGGTGATCCGCAGCGTGAGGACCGGGAACAAGCCGGACCGCTTCCAGGGCTGCCGGTCGTCGAGCAGGCCGAGCTGCTGTACGAGGAGACAGAGCAGCTCAAGGAGGCTTTGGACCGGCGGCCGGTGATTGACGTGGCCCGCGGTGTGCTGATGGCGACCTGGTCATGCACCGAAGAAGAGGCGTGGCAGATGCTGGTCCGGGTGTCCCAGCACTCCAACACCAAACTGCACGATGTGGCGGAGGCCGTGGTCACTGCCACGCAGCACAAGCCGATACCGGCCCACCTCCAAGACCACCTGGCGGCGGCGGTGGCGGTATGGCGCACTCGCCGAGCCGAAGACGCGTAGGGCGCAGGTAGGTCCGCAGGCAGCCGTACGGCACCTCACCGCCAGTACGCCCACGCCTGGCCGGGAACGTGTAGCTGATGTCCACGCGCAGCCGAAACGCGTGCAGCAGGCCGAGACCGCCGACAACGATCTTTTACGTCGGATTTCCCGGGTACCCGGCGCCTCGCACACACAGGAGGTCGGCTCGCTCCACGCGGCCGGCCCCCGCGAAGAGTGGACCAGGAGGTATCGATGAGCACGGTCAAGGAAACGGTCGAGGTGGAGGTCCCGCTCCGCATGGCCTACGACCAGTGGACCCAGTTCGAGGAGTTCCCGCGCTTCATGGAAGGCGTGGAGGAGGTTCGGCAGCTCGACGACCGGCACAACCACTGGACCACCAGCATCGGTGGGGTGCGGCGCGAGTTCGACACGGAGATCGTCGATCAGCTGGCGGACGACCGGATCACCTGGCGGTCCATCGGTGGTGACTCCGAGCAGCGCGGCTCGGTCCGGTTCGAGCGGCTGGACGACACCCACACGCGGGTGGAGCTTTCGATGGATGTGGAGCCGACCGGTGTCGTCGAGAAGGGCGCGGACGCGCTGGGTGTGATCGACCGGCGGGTGAAGGGGGACCTGCGTCGCTTCAAGGACTACGTCGAGAGCGGCGGCGGCCAGAGCGGCGGCTGGCGCGGACGCATCCGGCCGGAAGACCCCGGCACCAGCCTCTGACAGCTCCACATGGTGGGCGCAGACAGAGCGACCCAGGTCAGCCCCGCGCCTCAGTGGGGCTGGCCGGGAAGCCCGCCCCGGGGGGCTCGATGCACACAGCCTGAACCGGTACGTAAGACACGGAGGTTGGGGATGCGAGCCGAGGTGGACCGGATCGCGGAGCCCTGGGGCGAGCGCACCCCGTACGACCCCGACACGCAGTGGCCGGCACGGGTCGACTCGTTCCTGGAGCCCGGCGTGACGGCCGACGAGGTGCAACGGTGGGTGCAGACGGCTTCGCTCCTGCACTCCAACGGGGACGCGATGGACCTTGCCATCGCCGACGGACGGATCGTCGGGGTGCGTGGCCGTCCGCAGGACCGGGTGAACTGCGGCCGGCTCGGGCCGAAGGACCTGTTCGGCTGGCAGGCGAACCACTCCCCGGACCGGCTGACCACCCCACTGATCCGCGAGGGTGGGCGCCTGGTGGCCCGCGACTGGGACACCGCCATGGACCGCATCGTCGACCGGTCCCAGCAGTTGCTGCACGAGCGCGGACCGGGCTCTCTCGGCTTCTACACCAGCGGCCAGCTGTTCCTGGAGGAGTACTACACACTGGCGGTGATCGCCCGTACCGGGCTCGGCACCAACCACCTCGACGGCAACACCCGTCTGTGCACGGCGACCGCCGCCGAGGCGTTGAAGGAGACCTTCGGCTGCGACGGCCAGCCCGCCTCCTACACGGACATCGACTACGCCGACGTCATCGCCCTGTTCGGGCACAACATGGCCGAGACCCAGCCGGTGCTGTGGATGCGGGTCCTGGACCGGCTGGCGGGCGGCGACCCGCCGCGGCTGGTGTGCGTGGACCCGCGCCCCACACCGGTGGCCCGGCAGGCGAGCGTCCACCTCGCTCCGCGCGCCGGCACGAACGTGGCCCTGCTGAACGCGCTGCTGTACGAGATCATCCGAACGGACCGAGTCGACCACGCGTTCATCGACGCACACACCGTCGGCTTCGAAGAACTCGCCGCGCGCGTAGCCGACTGCACCCCGGCTTGGGCCGCCCGGATCTGCGACGTACCGGCCCGGAAGATCGCCGAAGCCGCCGAGATCCTCGGCGGCGCCGAACGGCTCCTGTCCACCGTGCTCCAGGGCGTCTACCAGTCCCACCAGGCCACCGCGGCCGCCTGCCAGGTCAACAATCTCCAGCTGATCCGCGGCATGCTCGGCCGCCCCGGCTGCGGCGTGCTGCAGATGAACGGCCAGCCCACCGCCCAGAACACCCGCGAGTGCGGCGCCAACGGCGACCTGCCGGGCTTCCGCAACTGGGAGAACGACGCCCACGTGGCCGACCTCGCCCGGGTCTGGAACGTCGAACCGTCCCGCATCCCCCACTACGCGCCGCCCACCCCCGCGATGCAGATCTTCCGCTACGCCGAGCAGGGTTCGATCCGGATGCTGTGGATCTCCGGCACCAACCCGGCTGTCTCCCTGCCCGAACTCGACCGTATCCGCGGCATCCTCGGCCAAGAGCGGCTGTTCACGGTCGTCCAGGACCTGTACCTCACCGAGACGGCCCAACTCGCGGACGTCGTCCTGCCCGCCGCGACCTGGGGGGAGAAGACCGGCACGTTCACCAACGCCGACCGCACCGTCCACCTCTCCGACAAGGCGGTCGACCCGCCCGGCGACGCGCGCCCGGACCTGGACATCCTGCTCGACTACGCACGCAGGATGGACTTCCGCGACAAGGATGACCGCCCGCTCGTCCCCTGGCACGACGCCGAGTCGGCGTTCGAGGCGTGGAAGGAGTGCAGCCGCGGCCGGCCCTGCGACTACACCGGCCTGACCTACGAACGGCTGCGGGGCGCCAGCGGCATCCAGTGGCCCTGCACGCGCGAAGCACCCGATGGTACGGAACGGCTCTACACCGAGGGAGTCACCTGGGCCGCCCCCGACGTCTGCGAGACCTACGGCAGGGACCTGGTCACCGGCGCGTCCGTGTCCGAGACCGAGTACCGGGCACTCAACCCGGAAGGCAGGGCGGTCCTCAAGGCGGCCGAGTATCTGTCGCCGCACGAGACGACGGACGACGAGTACCCGTTGCAGCTGAACACGGGCCGCACCCTGTACCACTTCCACACACGCACAAAGACCGGCCGCACACCGCAGCTGAACGCCGCCGCCCCCGAGGTGTGGGTGGAACTCTCCGCCGGCGAGGCGCTGCCGCACGGCGTGGCAGAGGGCGATCTGGTCGAGGTCACCAGTCCGCGGGGATCGGTGCGTGGCCGCCTGCGGATCACGGGCATCCGCGACGGCATGGTGTTCCTGCCCTTCCACTACGGCTACTGGGACACCCCGGAGGGCGACCACACCGGAAAGGACGGCGGCCGGGCGGCGAACGAGACCACCGTCACCGACTGGGACCCGGTCTCCAAACAGCCGCTGTTCAAGACCGCCGCCGTGCGTCTGACCCTCGTCGAGCGCGCCGAGGGCGCCCTCTGCCCGGCACCGACCACCACGGCCTCCGCCCCGGCCGACCCACGATCCGTCCCGCCCACCACGGGCGGCCCCTCCGCGGTGGCCCACCAGACCGTCGTATCCTCGGATGGCGACCGGCGATGAACGGCATCCCGACCGTCTTGCGCGCCCTGTACGAAGGCGAACGCGCCCTGGAACAAGCCCTGCTCTCCACCGCCGAACGCCACCCCGCCGAGCACGAGGTCCACCACGTCGCCACAGACCTCGCCCGCTGGTCCCACGAGCACGCCGAACGCATCGCCCGCGGCGCCGAACCTCAGGGACTCCACCTGTCCGACCCCGGCCCCGGCAGCCCGTCGAGCATGCGGGCGAAGACTGAGCCACCCGCCCACACGCTGGACGAGCCCTCCGATCCCGACCTGCGCCTGCTGGACGATCTACGTGCCCTCCACCTCGCCGTCGCCGACAACTCCCTCCACTGGGAGATGCTCGCCCAGGCCGCACAAGCCACCGGCGACAACCGCCTGCTCGAACTCAGCACCGCCTGCCACCCGCAGACCCTGCGTCAGATGCGCTGGACCAACACCATGATCAAAACCCTCTCCCCGCAACTGCTCTCCAACGCGAACGGATTTTCACGTACGGCCGCGTCGAGCGCGAGGCGGTAATCACCGGGCATAGACGGACAACTCCGGATCCAGCCGATGATCCTCCAGTACTGCATCGGAATGCCGTAGAGGCTGCTCTCCGTGTCCCAATCCCGCCTTCCAACAGCAGCGTTGGGCGATGTTCGATCGCGCGGGTCGATGGCACAGGGGTGCCTGTCGATCGGTCGGGTACGCCTGCTTCCCGTCGAATGCACTTCGCTGTCGTCACGTTCCTGGGACAGCTGGGCGGCCTGCTCCCGACGGTGGCGTCGGCCCTCGTGCGCTGCGATGTGTACCGCGGGTGATCGAGTTCTACGAAGAAGGGGTGACGATCGCCGAGGTCCTCGGTCTGCCGTGCCAGGTCGGCGAGTCGGCGCGGGTCGGTGTCCCCGCATGCCGGGACCCGCCGAGCGGGCCGTCCTGCGCATGCTCCGGAACGGTGACCACCCCACTTCGACGGCACCTTGAGCCCGGTCGGACCTATGCGGCCGGCCGAATGCTCTGGGCCGCCCTACGCCGGCATGACCATGCGCTTGGGATGCGGGGCCACGGGCCAGGGGTGAGGCTGGTGCCATGTCCGAACCCCGCGTGATCGTCTACCCGCCGTCCGAGCGTGGTGGCCGCAAGGTGCGCGTCGGGGGCGAGGTGCTCGGCACCGCGTACAGCCTCCACGAGCTCACCGTGTTTCTGCAGAACGCCGGCCTGACCGGCTGGGACGAGTTGGATGTCGTCGAGTCGGGTCTGATCGAGTGGCATGAGGGCGGGCCAGAGGTGTGGAAGCCCTGACAAAGGGCAAGGGCAAACGGGTCGCCGCAGGGAAGACCTCAACGGTCGACCGCCCAGGCGATGTCTCGGCTGGTGCCGCGTTCGACGGTGTTCCGCTGCTTGCAGCTCTCGGTATCGAAGCCGGGCGGGTAGCCGCCGCGACGACCTCGCCGCAGCAGGTGCCCGATCTGGGTCAGCCAGTTGTGTGTGGGGGGCACCGCGCGGATTCCCCGCCAGCGTGGATGCGGGTGGTCACGCCCACTCGGGTGTGCGCCATTACGGCCTCGAAGGCTGGCGTATCACCGCATGGCCTGCGGTGGAACGGACGGCCAGTGAGCTTGCACGGCCGACCTGTGCCCAGCGCGCGCCGGGCGGTTCAGGAAGACGCTGACCTGGTCCGGTTCCCAGGGCCAGGCGGACACGGCGCCGAGTTCGCATTCCCACAGTGCGAGCCAGTCAGTGCGTTCTCGGAGGTCTTGCTCCAGGAGCCGTGCAACGGTCCGCGCCGGCCATTCCCAGCTGCGGTCCGCGGTCGCCCGCTCGACTTCTCTCTGGTACTGCTGAGCCTCAAAGCGGAAGGCAGGCAAGTCGACCTCGTCCTCGTCGGGATTGCGCCAGTCGTCCCAGAGCACGTAGTCGCCGTCGCGCTGGATGGTCACGTAGAGAGCGCCGCAGCAGCCTTCGGTGCACGACGCCTCGGCCAGCTGCACCTCGTGCGGTTCCGAGGCAGCAGTGAGAGGGCCGCCGGGCACCAATAGGTACTGGGGATCTTCGCCCGGACCCTCTGTAAATGCGTCAGCCAGGATGTCCCTGCCATCAACCAGGGCCCGGACCTCCACGTTTGCACCCCTCTGCGTGGGATCAGGAACGACAACGCGAAGGGTGAGGCAACACTTCTCGCGGTTACGACGGCAAGGTCGAGTTTCGAGGCCACCCTGGCCGTCATGAAACCGCATCTGACCAGCGAAAACGCCCTCCCGGCGGGAGGGCGGAGACTAGGCGCCCCCGGCAGGACTCGAACCTGGGGCCAAGCGCTTGGAAGGCGCTTGGTGGGTCGGGTGTCAGTCTGCTGCTGACCTGCGTTTCTTCCGCCGCTGGGTGTCTCGCCGATCGGTCTTCGACACGCATTCGACTTCGACAGGTGGCAGGGGCAGGGCTGGTGACGGTTCGATCGGGATCTCGTAGACGATCTCGCAGTGAGCGGCGGGAACCACAATGTCCGCCGTCTCCACGGGCCGCCCGTCGTCGCTGTAGTACGTCCGCCTGATGTGCGTCACGAGTGCGGCCTTCTGGATACCGAGAAGTAGCGCCTCCTCGGCGGTCGCCTTGCCGGGGCTGGCGGACCGCTCGCACCGGCCCGTCTCGTGTCCGCACCGGATCGCCGGGGAGGCGGAGGCGGTGGTGTGTGAGCTGCGGCGCCGCCCGCGTCCGCCCAGCGCCGCGCGGTGTCCGGGCTCACGCCGAGCAGCCGGGCCGTCTGGCCGATCGTGTATGACTGCTGCGCGCCAAGATGGGCCCATCCGCAGGGTGTCCTCTCCACCGTCCAATCCCGTGGCCACTCCAGTCCGGCGGTGTCCTCAAACGCGCGTACGTGCTGGGCTTGTTGAACATGCTCCGTTGACTGAGGGACGGGCGAGGCCGGAGACTGTCGCCTTGGTCGGGATCAACGGCATACGTGGGACGGTGTGCGGTGGCTGGCTCGGACATGGCCCGTGACCTGCAAGCCGAGGAGACCTCGTCCCATCCGCCTCTTTGGACAGCGGACTTCCGGCTGTTCTTCACCGCCCGCACCACCTCTTTGCTGGGTGACGCGATGCTCCCCGTCGCGATCACGGCCGCCGTGATCCGGGCGGGTCACGGCGCGAGTGGGGTGGGCTATGCGCTGGCCGCGCTCGTGGCGCCGTTCGCAGCGCTGATCATCTTTGGCGGGGTGCTGTCCGACCGCTTCGGTGCCCGGCGGCTGATGGTCGTCTCGGACACGGTCCGACTGTGCTTTCAGGCGCTGCTCGCGCTGCTGTTCACGCTGGGTACGCCGCCACTGTGGCAGATCCTGGTGCTGTTGGCCCTGGTCGGAGCGGGTAGCGCGATCTTCCAGCCGGGAGTCGCAAGCATTACCCCGCGCATAGCCAAGGACGTGCAGAAGGCCAACGCCACCCTGCGCATCGCAGAGTCCGTCACCGCTGTGATCGGCCCGTCGCTGGCCGGCTTGCTGCTGGTGGTCTCCTCACCGGCAACGGTGGTCGCCCTCGACGCCTTGACCTATGGGGTCAGCGGCGCCTGCCTGCTCCTGCTCCGTTCGGTCCCGATGGGCCCGGCCGAGCGAAACGGCGCATCGACGTTCCGCGCCGATCTCGTCGAGGGATGGCGGGAGTTCCGGGCCAGGACCTGGCTGTGGAGTGTCATCGTCGTCTTCATGCTCTGGCAGCTGGCCGGCGCCGGCCCCACCATGACCCTCGGCAACAGCACGCTGGTCACCGACTACGGAGCATCGACGTTCGGCTTGGTCATGTCGTCCCTCGGGGCGGGAAGCGTGCTGGGCGGAATCGTCGCGATCAGGCTCCGTCCGCGGTATCCGCTCCGGGCCGGCGCCCTCTCCATGATCCTGTGGGCGCCCATGCCGTTGAGTGTCGCTCTCGGCCTTCCCGCGCCACTCATTGCCGGGTGCTACGGGGTGAGCGGCGTGGGCATGGCGTTCTGGATCGTCATGTTCCACACGAGCGTGCAGACACACATCCCGCAGGACGTCCTCGGCCGCGTGCACGCTTACGACGCGGCAGGCTCGCTGGTGATGAAGCCAGTCGGGCAGGCGATGGCAGGGCCGCTCTCGGTTGTCGCGGGGACGACGCCGCTGCTGTGTGTGTCCGCGTCCATGGCG
The DNA here is from genome assembly GCF_044453205.1 of Streptomyces sp. NPDC051738. NCBI lineage: Bacteria > Bacillati > Actinomycetota > Actinomycetes > Kitasatosporales > Streptomycetaceae > Streptomyces > Streptomyces sp. NPDC051738. Next base: position 32,385 of record NZ_JBITCM010000036.1, read on the forward strand.
CTCGTCGCCTGCGCCCTGCTGCTGGCAATCCCGGCCGTGCGCGGTCTGAAGCGCGTAGAACGCTAGCTGCCCACACCCCCTCCTGTCGGCCTGGGTCCCTTCAGACACCTGCCCGAACGCGACGTCCCTTTGGGAGGTCGCGCTAGTCTCCCGGGATGGCTGACTTCTTCCAGGGCGCTGGTACCAGCCCTGCGGTGCCCTTCCGCCTGATCGTCACTGGAGGCGGGACCGGTGGACATACGTATCCGGCCCTCACCGCTGTGCGGACCCTGCAGGCACGTCTGGCCACCGCGGGTAGGCCTCTCGATGTGCTCTGGGTGGGCACCGCGAGTGGGCTGGAGGCCCGCGTGGCCGCCGCCGAGGGCATCCCGTTCGTCGAGGTCGCCACGGGCAAGATCCGTCGTTCGAAGAATCCACTGAAGCTGGTCTCGCCGGCCAACGTGAAGGACATGACGAACGTGCCGCGCGGTGTGAGCCAGGCGCGGAGGATCGTCGCCGATTTCCGGCCGGACGTCGTGCTGGCCACGGGTGGCTATGTGGCTGTGCCGGTGGGGCTGGCGGCGAAGCTGTGCCGGCGTCCGCTGGTGGTGCACGAGCAGACGGTGCGTCTCGGTCTTGCCAACAAGGCTCTCGCGCGGGCTGCGGCCGTCTTCGCCGTGTCCTCGGAGTCCACTCTTTCGCTGCTGCCGGAGGCGGCTCGTGCCAGCGCCGTGGTGACGGGTAATCCGGTGCGGCCGGAGGTACTGGCGGGGCAGGCGGAGAAGGCTGTGGAGGCTCTGTCCCTGACGGGCTTCGACCGTTCCTTGCCCACCGTGTATGTCACCGGTGGAGCGCAGGGCTCGGCTCAGATCAACCAGACCGTCGGCGGGATCCTGCCGTGGCTTCTGGGCCACGCGAACGTCATCCACCAGTGCGGCGAGGCCAACCTGTCCGCCATGCGGGAGCTGGCGGCGACCTTGCCGCCCGCCCTGGCGGCCCGCTACTACCTGACCGGGTTCGTCGGCAGCGAGCTGCCCGACGTCCTGGCCCTGGCCGATGTGGTGATCTCCCGCAGCGGCGCCGGGACGATCGCCGAGCTGACCGCCCTTGGCAAGGCCGCGGTGTTCATCCCCCTGGCGTCGTCGGCCGGCAACGAGCAGGCCCACAACGCACGCCACCTGCAGGACGCAGGTGCTGCCGTCGCCCTGCTGGACGAGGTGTCACCGGCGAGCCTGCAGGCGGCTGTCGGTCCACTGCTCACCGATGGCGTGCGGCGCGCGGGCGTCGCCGAGCGGGCGCGCGCTCATGGCCGCCCCGATGCCGCGGAACGGCTTGTCGACGCGGTCCTGTCGGCCGTAGGTCAGCCGTCCGGGCGCTGAACGCGCCTGGTGGCGCCAGCGACGATCATCTCGATGCGCTCGTGGAGCGCGCTGCCCGGTGGTCGAACGGGTCGGGTACGTCGCGGGGCCGCTCGGCGCGCGCAGGCGCAGACGGCCCGTGAAGTCGCCTAGGTAGAGCGCGAGTCGGCCGACCATGTGCTCGTCGGCCAGCTCATGCAGCGCCGTCAGGTTTGTGGCATCCATGGCCAGGACGGTGTCGGCCCAGTGCATCAGGTCGCGGTCTCCCTGGCGGGCGCGGTGTCCGCTGAGGTCGTAGTCGTGGTGCGCGGCGGCTTCGGCCATGGCGGGGTGGGCGGGTTTGCCGGTCCACTTGTCGCGGATCCCTGCGCCAGTGCTCGCCACCGCCGGTGTCATCCCCATGCGGAAGAAGGACGAGCGGTGGAAGGCATCCCGCAAGGACGGCTTCCACGTGCTCCGACACACGTACGCCTCGGTCATCCTCGAAGCGGGCGAGTCCGTCGTCACCTTGGCCCGCTGGCTCGGCCACTCGAGCCCGACCATCACCTTGGATTACTACGCGCACTTCATGCCCGAGGCAGGCGGCAAGGGGCGCGGCTCATTCTCCGCAGATTCTCCCCAGAGAACGGCACTGCCCGTGGCCGGTGGGGCGCGCTGCGGAAGTTTCCCCGATTCGTCCGGCGGTCGCAAGCAGTTACTCCCGCTGGTCCGAATACCAGCGGGTCGTTGTCTCTGAGTGCGAGGGGCGTCAGACGGTGGCGGCCGGCGGGATCCACCGGTGGGTGCGGGGGACCACGCTGGTGATGCCGTAGTCCTTCTTGAGGGTTTCGGGGATCGCGTAGTGCATGACGCGTCCACGGGTGAGGGAGGACAACTCGAGGACCGTGGTGAGGTGGCCGAGGCGGTCCAGGGCCCAGGCGCCGAGCGGGGAGCGGTCCTCGATGGTCTCCAGGACGCCGAGGAGGTGGGGTACGGCCTTCACGACGGTGTCCCACGATGTGCGCGGCACGTGGAGCCAGTCGGCGCAGGTGTCGCCGATGAGGTGGCGGATGAGGGCGGAGACGATGGGGTCGAAGAGGGTGCCGGGCACGACCTCCTCGTAGAGGTCGATCAGCTGCCGGGTCAGATGGGTGCCCTCCTCGGAGGGCCCCATGTGCCGGACCATGTACAGGTCGAGGAACCGGCGGGCCTCGTCGAGAGTTCGGGGGACGGCGTCCTGGTCGACGCCGAGCATGGCGCCGACGACGCGCCACGCGTAGTAGTACGCTTCCGCGCCCTCGGTCGACATATGGATGCCGAGACGGTGCAGGCTGTCCAGGACGAGCAGGGAGAAGAACATCTGCCCGCCGATCATGTCCTCCTGGCAGATCGGCGTCCCGTGCGCCGCGGTGTCCCAGCGGCTCTCGCGTGTGAGGTGGTGGCGGATGGAAGCGTGCAGGAGGCGGACCTTCTGGGCGGCGGGGATGAAGCGGCTGCCGGCCTCGAAGGCGTCGGGCTGCATCAGATGGACGGTGAACTGGCCGGTCTCCGCCATCCGTTTGGAGGGGTACTTCAGCCCGTGGGTGGCCGACAGCAGCTTCGCCACGTGCGGGACGAGGTAGCAGGCGGGCATGGAGGCGAAGGACAGCGCGGTGGAGATGTGCACGTTGTTGTCGATGAAGAACAGCCGGGCCTTCTCCATCTCCGCCCAGTCCACCCAGGCCGGCGGGGTGCGGGTGGCTTCGAGGTACTCGCGCGCGACGTCGGGCAGGCCGTCAGGCAGGGGAGCGCCGGCGGTGGAGACGTAGCGCATCAGGGTGTTGAACTTGCCCACCTCCCCGCGTTCGAAGAGCTCGGCGACGGTGGCATCGGCGAGTTCGTCCCCGGCCTGCCGCAGGGCGTCCAGCGATGCGTCGGTGTAGGTCACGGCAGGGTTCCTCGTCTTCTTCGGGGCGCGTGCACGACGGGCGGGAGGGGCGGCTGCCCGGGAGGGCACTGGCTTGCGCCACCCCGATGCGGGGGTCAGGACAGGCGTACCGCCGCGGAATGCGCCAGCGCGGTCAGTCCGGCGGCGGCGTGTGCCGGTAGATCCAGCTCGTGGAGGGCACCGAGAGCCTCCTCGACCCGTGCCTGGATCATGTCCTCGATGCGGTCGGGCGCCCTCAGCCGGCGCATCACCTCGCGCACCGAGTCCAGCCCCTCCCTGTCCAGGTCACCCCGGCCCAGCAGGGAGTTCAGTAGTTCGCGCTCCGCGTCGTCGGCGAGACGCCATGTCTCTGCCAGCAGCGTCGTGGGGCGTCGGCCGCGCACATCGTCGGTGTTGGCCTTGCCGGTGAGCCCGGGGTCTCCGAACAGCCCGAGCAGGTCGTCCCGGAGCTGGAACGCCTCGCCCAGCGGAAGCCCGTACGCGGAGTAGCCCTCGCGCAGCCGCGCGCCCGCACCGGCCAGCGCACCACCGATCAACAGGGGCTGTTCGACGGTGTACTTGGCGGTCTTGTACCGGATCACCTTCAGTGATGCCTCGGTGTCCGGACCGGTTCCGGTGCGCAGGATCTCCAGACACTCACCCGCGATCAGCTCACGGGCCATCACTGCCCACAAGGGGCGGGCCCGGACGAGATACGCGGCGGGCAGACCGCTGGTGGCGAACAACTGCCCGGCCAGCGCCATCAGCAGGTCTCCCACCAGCATCGCCAACGACCGCGCGGCGGCCTCGGCGTCCGGACGAGCCCCTACGGCCCCGAGGAGGGCGACGTGGGCTGTGGGCCGCCCGTGCCGCAGCGGGCTGTCGTCGATGAGGTCGTCATGCACGACCGCGGCGGCATGCACCAGCTCCATCGAAGCCGCCGCCCGCACCAGCGCGTCGCTGTCCGGCTGCCCCGCCGCCCGCCACCCCCAGTAGCAGAACGCCGCCCGCAGCCGTTTGCCGTCCGCGACCGCCGCCTCCAGCCTCTCGGCCACGGCGTCGAGCAGCGGATCAACCGCCGCGAATTCGTCTGCCTCCCGGGCGACGAATCGACGCAGCACCTCGTCCACGCGGGCCTTGAACGCGGTCGACTCCCACCGGTCATACGCCACCGGTGGACCGCCGAACCAGAGCGCGCTGGGCGAGGATCTCCAAATGGGCTGGGGGTACAGCCGCGTACCGGTCCAGCACCAGACGCCCACGCGCCACGAGCTCGTGCTCGGCATCCGTCGCCAACTCCGCGGCGTCCGACCGGCGCAGCAGCCCACGCACCGTCCCCAGGGCCGAACCCACCGTGCTCACCGCCAGATCGGCCAGCCCGGCAGCCAGCAGCAGCGCCTGACTGTCTAAGCCTCCGCGCCGTCCCGCTTCTTGCGTCACGCCATCTCCCTCATCCGTCGTACCGCCAGCGGCCCCGGGCGCTCACCGTCCTTGCGAGCATCGCGTCCCACCGGGTGCGAGAGGGGCAGAACTCACGATCGAGTGATCCCACCGCTCGCCCGTGCGGATCACGGATGCCGCTGCTGCTGGGGCAGGCACAAGGTGGACTCTTCCGTGACGCTCGTTTGACGCTCAGGGGTATCCAGCCCGCGCGGGAAGCTGGGTATTTAGCCTTGTTGGTGCAGGCGCGCATCTTTCCGATGACGCATCAGGAGTGCCATCACCCCCTGGTCGCGCTACGGCTCCCTGCCGCCGCGTACTTCAGCGCTAACACCTGGCAGTTCCTGTGCCCGGGCGGGTTCCTCGCCATGACGTGAGCGGAACGGGGTGCCGGTACGGTCGCGAAGTTCGGTGCCCCGTCAGGAGTTCATGACTCCGTCGTCGGATGCGTGGCACGGGACCGTGGCCGTGACTTGGCCAGGCCGGATTCCACGGCGCCGAGCAGGGTGAGGGCGGCGTCGAGGTGTGTGGAGTCGTGGTGGGCCGCTGCTGAGACGGCTGCGGCCCATTCCCGGCGGACGAGGGCGTAGTTGGCGCGTCCGTGGTCGGTGGCGTGGACGGTGACGCCGCGGCGGTCGCCCGGGTCGGCGCGTCGCTCGATGAGGCCCTTGTGCTCCAGTCCGCGCAGGACGGTGGAGAGGTTGGTGCGCTGCAGTCCGGTCGCCGTGGCGATGCGGCTGGGCGGGGCGGGGGGCTCGTGCTGCAGGTAGCGCATCACCATGCCCTCGGACGGTGACAGGGGGATGGCCCGCTCGTCGGTGTAGCCGCGGAACTGGATCTCCCGGCTGACGATCAGGACGAGGTCGGCCAGCTCGGCCCACCGCTGCTCATCGTCCGGCGTGGTCATCGAGTCCGTTGGGTGTGTCTGCTCCTCCGTCACGGCTCCAGGGTACGGGGTTGCCCGGAAGTGGTTATGACCCCATACTCGCAGCGAGGCTTGTAGTTATGACCTCATAACTTCTCTCACTTCTCTATCTCCTGGAGGCTGTCATGACAGCGCCCACTTCCTCCCTGCATGCCAGGGCGAGCGGGCTCTCGCCCCATGCCACGGCCCGTGCAGGCGGGCTGCATCCGTTCGGGGTGTTCGTCCTGCTGGCCGGCGCGTTCCTGCCGATCATGGACTTCTTCATCACCAACGTGGCCCTGCCCAGCATCGACGCCTCGCTGCACGCCTCCGCGTCGTCGCTGGAGCTGGTGATCGCCGGGTACGGCGTCGCGTACGCCACGTTGCTGGTTCTCGGCGGCCGGTTGGGGGACCGCTACGGCCGCCGTCGCGTCTTTCTCGGTGCGTTGGTGGGTTTCGTACTGGCCTCACTGGCCTGCGGAGTTGCTTCCGACGTGGGGGTGCTGATCGGGGCCCGCATCGTCCAGGGCGCCACCGCTGCCCTGCTCGTTCCGCAGGTGCTGGCGACCTTCCATCACGTCCTGGAAGGGGAACGCAGGGCGCGTGCCGTGGCGTTGTACGGCGCGACCTCCGGAATCGCCGCCGTGGTCGGGCAGTTGGTGGGCGGGCTGTTGGTCAGCGCCGACATCGCCGGGACCTCGTGGCGGCCGATCTTCCTGGTCAACGTGCCCCTCGGTGTGCTGGTGCTGGTCGTCGCGGCCCGCGTCGTGCCCGACACACGCTCGCACCATCCGGTCGGCATCGACCTGCCCGGCACCGTGCTGTTCGCCGCCACGCTGACCGCCCTGCTGGTTCCCCTGACCGAGGGCCACTCACTGGGCTGGCCGTGGTGGACCTGGCTGTCGCTCGCCCTCGCGGTCGTCCTCGGCGGCGCCACCTACGGCGTGGAGAAGCGCGCCGAGCGGCGCGGCGAGGTGCCGCTGCTGCCACCGTCCGTGCTGGGCCTGCCGTCGATGTCCCGTGGCCTGGTGATGGTGTTCGCCTTCAGCGTCGGCTTCGGCGCGTTCATGTTCGTCTTCGCCCTCACCGTCCAGAACGGCCTGCACGCCGACGCTCTGCACGGCGGCCTGGCCATTCTGCCCATGGCCCTGCTGTTCTTCGCCGGCTCCCTGCTCGCACCCCGCGTCATCGGCCGGTACGGCAGGGCTGCGCTGTCCGCGGGAGCCGTCGTCCAACTCGTCGGTCTGGCCTTGCTGGTGACGGTGCTGGTCGGCAACTGGCCGCATGTCGGTCTCTGGGCCATGGCCGGGCCGCTCGCTCTGGTGGGAGCCGGGCAGTCGATGCTGTTCGCCGGTCTGTTCCGCAGCGTGCTCGCCGACGTCCCGCCGCACCTCGGCGGCGTCGGCAGCGGAGTACTGATCACCCTGCAGCAGAGCGGACTCGCCCTCGGCGTGGCCACGCTCGGGACCCTCTACCTGACCCTGGCTCCGCACGACATCGCTCACGCCTTCGCCGGCGTCGAGTACGTCCAGATGGGCATCGTCGCCCTGCTCGCGGTCGGCGCCGCCGCCCTGCCGCGCTTCACCGAGGCCGCCCCGGCGGCCACTCCGGTCGTCGACGCTTGAGCCCGCCGCCCCGCGAGTAGGAAGCCCAGGCCGTCATGCAGGAGGCACTTTGAGCACAGTCGTGGACGGGGAAGACCTTGGGCGGCAGGGCAGAAGGGAGTCCGAGGCGCAGCGTCATGCGCGGTTCGAACCGGCCCTGGCGTTCCTCGACCGGCTCTACTCGGCCGCCTTGCGCATGACCTGCCATCCGGCCGACGCCGAGGATCTGGTGCAGGAGACGTATGCCAGGGCCTACGCCTCGTTCCACCAGTTCCGCGAGGGCACGAACCTCGGGGCGTGGCTCTACCGCGTCCTCACCACCACGTTCCTCAACTCCTGCCGCGCACGGCAGCGCCGCCCGCAGCGTGACGGCACGGTGGCGATAGAGGACTGGCAGCTTGCCCGCGCCGAGTCGCATACCTCCACGGGTCTGCGCTCCGCGGAATCGGAGGTGCTCGACCGCCTGCCCGACGGGGATGTCGAAGCGGCGCTGCGGGCCCTTCCGGAGGGATTCCGGATCGCTGTGTACCTCGCCTATGTCGAGGGCTTCACCGTTCGGGAGATCGCCGACATCATGCAGACCCCCGTCGGCACGGTGTTGTCCCGACTGCACCGGGGGCGCACGCGGTTGCGCTCGATGTTGGGCGCTGCTCACCCGCCACGCCCCGGGAGCCGCGACCGCGGCCACCTGAGCCAGACGCTCAGTGAACGGGGCGCATGCGAGGTGAGCCCAGAGTAGCGCCTGGAAACCGGCTCTGACCTCAGCGAATGGAACGCGTTCCGCGCACAAAGATGCGTCAGCTCGTCGTTGACCGGCGATCTGCGACGGGGCCAGGGTGGTGGAGCCAGATCGGATTCCGATCTCCCGTTTTTCCGGTCACCGAACTGCGTGCAGGAGGCCGTGATGCTCCGGACAGACACCCGTGAACCCGCCGAGTTGTGGGAAGACCGCGAAGCGGCTGCCGCCGCCACGACCGCGTCTGCCACGACCGCGCCCGCCACACCGACCACCCCGGCGGACTGCCGCGAACTGCTCTTCCAGCGCTGTCTCTGGTGCGGCACTCCGGCCTACCGCCGTTCGTTCTGCCGTGCCTGTGGGGCCACGACCTTCGAACGGGAGCGCAGTACGGGTGCCGGGGTCCTGGTTCGCCGCATCGGACAGACTCCGCTCAACACCTGGTTCGTCGCGATGGACGAGGGATTCACCCTGGTCTGTCAGGTCACCAGGACGGCACCGGTCGTGGTCGCGGTCGGGGCGAGGGTGCGTGTCGTGCGGGCGGTCGCGCCCCTCGACCAGGGGCTTCCCCTCATCGAACTCACCTACCGTGCAACGGCGTTGGAGCGCTGGTGATGACGGGAAACGGCTCCGGCCATGTCACGTACGCCTAGGCGTCACGATCAGAGAGGAGGGTGCGTGGGCACCCAGTACAACGCGCCGGACGGATGGGCCGGCGTCGTCGACGGAGCGGGACGGGGCGCGCTGGAGGGTGTGCGTATCGCCGACTTCTCCCGGGTTCTCGCGGGGCCCTATGCCACGATGCTCCTCGCCGACCTAGGCGCCGACGTGGTGAAGGTGGAGCGGCCGGGGATCGGGGACGACACCCGGGCCTGGCACCCGCCCGCGGACCACGACGGAACATCGACGTATTTCCTGAGCGTCAACCGGAACAAGAGGTCCGTCGTCCTGGACCTGACGACCGAGGCGGGCCTGGAACAGGCCCGTTCCCTGGCTGCCGAGTCCGACGTGCTGGTAGAGAACTTCCGGCCCGGCACGATGGAACGGCTGGGGCTCGGACATCAGGAGCTCCGTGCCCGGCACCCTGAGCTGATCTACTGCTCGATCAGCGGTTTCGGCAGCGGCGCCGGCGCCGCGATCCCTGGATACGACCTGCTCGTGCAGGCTGTCGGCGGCCTGATGAGCGTGACCGGAGACGTGCACGGGGAGCCGGTGAAGGCGGGAGTGGCCCTGGTCGATGTGATCACCGGACTGCACGCCTCGCTCGGCATCCTGGCTGCCCTACGGCACCGGGACGCCACCGGAGAGGGGCAGCTAGTGGAGGTGAACCTGCTCGGTTCCCTGCTGTCGGCCATGGTCAACCAGGCATCGGCCTTCGCTGTCGCCGGTGTCGTACCGGGGCGCATGGGCAACGCACACCCGAGCATCGCCCCGTACGAGACCTTCCCGACCGCCGACCGTCCGCTCGCCCTCGCGGTGGGCACCGACCGGCAGTTCGCGGCACTCGCCGAACTCGTCGGGGATCCCGGTCTCGCTCTCGACGACCGCTTCCGCACCAACGCCGACCGGGTCGCCCACCGCGCCGAACTCCGGGACATCCTGGTCAAGCGGCTCAGCGCGGCAGGCGCCGACCACTGGTCGGACGTCCTGCTGGCCGCCGGGGTGCCCGCCGGACCGGTCAACAGCCTCGACGATGCCTTCGCCTTCGCGCGGCAGCTCGGTCTTCCCGGCATCGTCGACATCCCCGCCGTCCCGGCCGACGGAGAAGAAGGCAGGCCCTCCCGCCAGGTCGCGCACCCCATCGCGCTGAGCCAGACACCGGCGCGGTACCGCCTGCCCCCGCCCCGCCTGGGCCAGCACACGGCGGAGATCCTCCACGGCCCCTCCGGCGAGCCCGACCCCGCCTCCGCGTGACACGGAGCGGTCACCTGACCGTTCGCGTCGTCGGCATCACGACCGAACCAACCCACCTGATTTCCCACCCCTGATGACATGGAGCTCAACATGAACGGCAAGCCGATGAAGGACCCCCTCGAACTGCTCGACATCGCCTCCGTCCTCACCGACGAGGAGCGCGAGATCCAGGCCACCGTCGCCAAGTTCCTCGCCGACCGGGTGCGCCCGCATATCGGCGAGTGGTTCGAGAACGCCCACTTCGCGCGTGAACTCGCCCCGGAGCTCGGCAAGTTGGGGGTGCTCGGCATGCACCTCGAAGGCTACGGCTGTTCCGGTACGAACGCGGTCAGCTACGGCCTGGCCTGCCTGGAACTGGAAGCGGCCGACTCCGGCTTCCGCAGCTTCGTCTCCGTACAGGGTTCGCTGTCGATGTTCTCCATCTGGAAGTGGGGCTCGGAGGAGCAGAAGCAGGAGTGGCTGCCCCGGCTCGCCGCCGGTGAGGCGATCGGCTGCTTCGGCCTGACCGAACCCGACTTCGGCAGCAACCCCTCCGGGATGCGCACCCGTGCCGTCCGCGACGGCGACGACTGGATCCTGAACGGCTCCAAGATGTGGATCACCAACGGCGGCATCGCCGACGTGGCCACCGTCTGGGCGCACACCGAGGACGGCATCCGCGGCTTCCTCGTGCCGCGCGGCACGCCCGGCTTCACCACGCAGGACATCAAGCAGAAGATGTCGCTGCGCGCCTCGATCACCTCGGAGCTGTACTTCGACAACGTACGGTTGCCCGACTCGGCGCGGCTGCCGCTCGCGGAGGGCCTGCGCGGACCGCTGTCCTGCCTGAACGAGGCCCGCTTCGGCATCCTGTTCGGCGCGGTCGGTGCGGCTCGCGACTCCATCCAGGCGGCCATCGAGTACGCCGACTCCCGCGTGCAGTTCGACAAGCCGATCAGCGCGTTCCAGCTCACCCAGAAGAAGCTCGCAGACATGAGCGTGTCCCTGGGCAATGCCGCGCTGCTCGCTCTCCACCTGGGCCGGCTCAAGGACCAGCACCGCATCAGGCCCGAGCAGATCAGCGTCGGCAAGCTCAACAACGTCCGGGAGGCGATCGCCATCGCTCGGGAGTGCCGCACCGTTCTCGGGGCCAACGGCATCTCCCTGGAGTACTCGCCGCTGCGCCACGCCAACAACCTGGAGTCCGTGCTCACTTACGAAGGTACGAGCGAGATGCACACGCTGGTCGTCGGTCAGACGATCACCGGTTATCCGGCGTTCCGCTGACCACCGGCTGAAGGAATACGCCCGTGAACATCGTCGTACTCGTCAAGCAGGTCCCCGACACCGGTGCCGAACGCACCCTGTCCCAGGCCGACCACCTCCTCGACCGCGAGGACGCCGATCTCGTCCTGGACGAGATCAACGAACGAGCCGCCGAAGAGGCCCTGACACTGAAGGAGACGACGGACGCCCACATCACCGTCGTCTCCATGGGACCCGACTCCGCACTCGATGCCATCCGCAAGGTCCTGGCGATGGGCGCCGACCGCGGAATCCACATCTGCGACGACCGGCTGCGTGGTGCGGACCTGCTGACCACCGCCAAAGTCCTGGCGGCCGCCGTTCGGACAGTGGAGGACGTTGACCTGGTCCTGGCGGGCAACGCGACCACCGACGGACAGGCGAGCGCGGTCCCGGCCGTCGTCGCCGAACTGCTCGGCCTGCCGCAGCTCACGCACGTCCGGCAGCTGACCGTGGAGGCGGGAGAGGTGAGCGCCGAGCGCGAGACCGAGAACGGCGAGGCGACACTGAAGGCGTCAGTGCCCGCGCTGGTCAGCGTCACGGAGAAGGTCAACGAGCCGCGCTACCCCTCCTTCAAGGGCATCATGGCCGCCAAGAAGAAGCCGGTGGACACGGTCGACCTCGGCGACCTGTTCCCCGACGCGGACGACACCGGGTTCCTCGTGACCCGCACCCGCGTCGTGGAGGCCGTCCCCCGTCCGCCGCGGGCCGCCGGAATCCGCATCACGGACGACGGCACGGCCGGCCGGCAGCTCGTCGAACAGCTCATCGCCCAGAACCTCGTCTGAACGGCCCCGCCCCCTGTCTCGACCAAGCAGCGCGACCAAGCGGCACGACCAAGAAGTAGGCACTCATGCCCGATGTCCTCGTCCTCGTCGACCACGACGGGGAACGTGTCCACAAGTCCACCTACGAACTCCTCGCTGCCGCACGGCGGCTGGGGGACCCGGCCGCCGTCGTCGTGGGAACTCCCGGTACCGCGGCGCGTCTCAAGGAATCCCTCGCCCGCCACGGCGCCACCAGCGTCTACGCGGCTGAGTCGGACGAAGCCGGCGAGTTCCTCGCCACGCCCGCCGTCGACGCCCTGGAACTCGCGGTTCGGGACGCCTGTCCCGTCGCCGTTCTGGTCTCCGCGACGACGGACGGCAGGGAGGCGGCGGGGCGCCTCGCCGCGCGGCTGGACGCCGGGTTGCTGATCGACGCGGTCGATCTCGACCCCTCCGGGGTGGTCACCCAGATCGTCTTCGGCGGGTCGTACACCGTGCGCTCCGAAGTCACCCACGGCACGCCGGTGCTCGCACTGCGTCCGGGGGCCGTCGAGCCGGAGGAGCACCCGGTTGCGGCGGTGGAACGGGAACTCGTGCTGCCGTCCGTCGACCCTGCGGCCTCCGCCCGCATCACCGACCGGCGCGCCGCACCCGCGGGCGACCGGCCAGGGCTCACCGAGGCGAGCGTCGTCGTCTCCGGAGGCCGCGGTGTCGGAGGAGCGGAGGGCTTCAAGGTGGTGGAGGAGCTGGCGGACGCCCTGGGAGGTGCGGTGGGTGCCTCGCGTGCCGCGGTCGATGCCGGCTACTACCCGCACCAGTTCCAGGTCGGGCAGACCGGCAAGACCGTCTCTCCTCAGCTGTACATCGCGCTGGGCATTTCCGGCGCCATCCAGCACCTCGCCGGAATGCAGACCTCCAGGACGATCGTCGCGGTCAACAAGGACGCGGAGGCGCCCGTCTTCGGCCTCGCCGACTACGGCGTGGTGGGCGACCTGTTCGCGGTGGCTCCCCAGCTCACGGCGGAAGTGGCCGCTCGTCACGCAGCCCGCTGACGAGCTTCGCGGCCTGAGCAGTTCGAAGGTCCGGACCGTCCGGTCCGGACCAAGAGGGAGGGACGCGGTGCGGTATTGCGAGGGGCCGAAGGTCTGCTGTGACGTCTATGTCGAGGCGGACCCATCGCGGGTGAGGGACCTGGTGACGGACATCGGTCTGCCGGCCCGCCTGAGCCCTGAACTGCAGCGTGCGGAATGGTTCGACGGCGCGGAGAAGCCCGCGGTTGGGGCGTGTTTCGCGGGGTACAACCGCCACCGGATTGCCGGCTACTGGCGGACCGTCTCGCACGTCGTGGACCTGGAGGAGCGGCGGGTCTTCGGCTGGGCGGTCGTGGACCCCGACGGCCGGTACGGTGACCCGGCCCCGGACCCCGAAAAGCCCCTGGCCACGTGGCGCTTCGAGCTCGAGCCCGAGGGCCCCGGCGCTCGGCTGCGGCAGTTCGCCCGGATCGGGCCGGGCCGCTCCGGGATCAACCTGGCAATCGACCGTGCGCCGGAGCGGGAGGAGCAGATCGTGGCCTTCCGACTCGCCGAGCTCCGCGCGAACATGGAAGCCACCTTGTACGGCATCAAGGCGCTAGCCGAAGAAGCCGGCCGAGAACCTGTGTAGTTGGCGGCCTGGACGAAGCGGTCACGGCGGCCTGCGAGGAGTTCGCCCAGGATGATTCCTGCGCGGGAGCCCCTCGACCCCCGCTACCTGTACGTCGGGGGTCGAGGGGCTCCCATGGGCAGCTATCGGTCCATCAGACGGCCAGGCGCCGGAACCGGCTGCCGTGGAACACCAGTGGCTCGCGGTCGGGTTCGGCCTTCAGACCGTGTATCTCCAGCACGACGATCGTGTGGTCGCCGCCGGGGAACTCGGAGTGGACCGAGCAGTCCAGCCAGAGGTTGGCCCCGTGGACGTACACGCTGCCGTCCTCGCTCGCCTCCCAGCCGACGTCCGAGAACCGGTTACCGTCCTTTCCGGCCAGCGACCGGCAGATCAGGTCCTGCCCCTCGGCCAGCACGCTCAGGCCCAGGCGGCTCTGCTTCCGCAGCTTCGGCCAGGTCGACGAGGTGTCCTGGACGCAGACCGACACCAGAGGGGGTTCGAGGGAGACCGGAGTGAACGTACTCGCGGCCATCCCCACCGGCATTCCGGAGTCAAGGGCGCACAGGGCCGTCACCCCGGACGGGAAGCAGCCGAATGCCTGGCGCAGTTCGGCGGGATCCGACGGTGTCGTGACGAGCGGGCTCATCGGACGTCCTCCTGACCCGACAGGACCGCGCCCAGACGCCGCAGCGAGCCGTTGTTGCCCGCCACATGCTGGGAGACGCAGCGGACGTCGCGCCAGCGACGCTGCATCGGGCTGGAGTTGTAGAGCCCCGCGCTGCCCGACAGCGTCATGATCTCGTTGAGGATCCGGACGCCCTCATGGTGGATGTGCTGGTGGCCGCCGGTGTAGCTGAACCACTCGGTCGGGGTGGGCTCCTCGCCCGCCAGTGCCCGGTCCATGACGGTGCGGCCGGTCTGTTCCATCAAGGCCGACAGTGCCGCCGTGCGCAGGTGCAGATCGGCGAACTTCTCCTGGAACACCGGGTCCGCACCGATGACCACCCTGGGGTTGAACGCCGGCCGCTTGGTGGCGGCCAGTTCGGCGAGATCGCCGAGCGCGCCCTCCAGACAGCCGATGATGACGGCGTCGTGCGAGGCACCGGTGGCGGTGTACGGCAGGCGGTAGAAGGGCGCGGGGATGTTGTTGTCGCCCACCAGCGGGCCTGTGAGTTGTTCGGGCACGAAGACGTCGTCCATCGTGAAGTCGGTGCTCTGTGTGGCCCGCAGGCCCACCGCGTCCCAGGTGTCGAGGAACGTGACCTTCTCGGGGTGGACCAGCGCGACGCGCATCTCCGGGCGGCCGTCCGGCAGCGGTGACGCGCCCTCGACCACGAAGCCCGCGAGCACCCAGTCAGGGGTGAAGGAGCCGCTGGCCAGCGGCCACCGGCCAGTGATCCGGTAGCCGCCCGCCACCGGCGTCGCCTTGCCCTTCGGGGCGATCGCCCCACGGAGCATCAGGTCACCACCGTTGCAGAAGACCTCCTTCTCGAACGTCTCCCGAGGCAGCGACCGTACGAAGAACCAGGCCATCGAGGCTGCCTGGACGGTCCAGCCGGTCGATCCGTCGGCCCGTGAGATCTCCCGGACCACCTGGGCGCTCTCCACCAGATCGAGTTGTTCACCGCCCCACGCCCTGGGCAGGCTCATCCGGAACACACCGGCCTCGCGCAGCGCGGTGATGGTCTCCGCGGGGACCGCCCGGGCCGCCTCGGCCTCGGCGGAGCGTGCCGCGATCTCGGGCAGGTGTGTGCGCACCCGGCCGAGCACGCTGTCGTCGGTCGTCCGGTCCTGGGACGGAGTGGGCTGGAGCAATGTCGTCATGATCGGTCCTTGGGAATGCATTTGGTCCGGGGGGACCTGGTGCGGCTGATGGATGGACGGATGACGGGGCCGTGTCGTGCTCGTCCTGCACGGACCCAGGCCGATGCCTCCTCGTCACTGCCCGAATGATGTGGGGAGAGGCACATGTCCCGCTTGTGTACGGGAGCACAGGCAATTTGCTTGGCTGAGCACTGCTTCCCGGACGCCGGCGACAGCCGAAAGATCCGTCCGCGCAGGTCAGCCCGGATCCCGCACTGGCCGACTTCCTGCTCGCCCACAAGCTGTCCGAGCCCGGCGAAGCGGCGCACTGGACGCCGCTGGCCGGTGGAGTCTCGTCCGACCTGTGGCGCGTGGACCTGCCGGGACGGTCCCTGTGCGTCAAGCGGGCGCTGGCCCGGCTTCGCGTCGCCGCCGACTGGCAGGCGCCGGTGTCTCGCAACGCCTTCGAATGGGCGTGGATGCGGTTCGCCTCCCGGCATCAGCCGGACAGCGTGCCCGAGTTGCTGGCCCACGACGCCGAAGCCGGCCTCTTCGCGATGGCTTTCCTTCCCCCCGAGCAGTACCCGGTGTGGAAGTCACAACTGCTCGACGGCCAGGTGGAGGCGGCGACCGCCGCGGCCGTCGGACGACTGCTCGGCAACCTGCACGCGGCGAGCGCGGGCGATGCCACCCTCGCCGAGGAGTTCGCCACCGACGACAACTTCCACGCGCTGCGCATCGAGCCGTACCTGCTGGCCACCGCTGCCGCGCACCCCGATCTCAGCGACATCCTCCAGGGCCTCGCCGACCGCACGGCCGACACGCACCTGGCCCTGGTGCACGGCGACGTCAGCCCCAAGAACATCCTCGTCGGCACTTCGGGGCCGGTGCTGCTGGACGCCGAGTGCGCCTGGTACGGAGACCCGGCCTTCGATCTGGCCTTCTGCGTCAACCATCTGCTCCTCAAGAGCCTCGTCGTACCCGGCCGCCGAGCCGATCTCCTCGGCTCCGCCCGGGTGTTGGCCGAGGAATACGTCCGGTGCGTCGACTGGGAGCCCGTGCCGGTCCTCGAGGCGCGGGCCGCATCACTGCTGCCGGCGCTGCTGCTGGCGCGGGTGGACGGCAAGTCCCCGGTGGAGTACTTCACGGATGACCTGCACCGGCAGTTCGTGCGGACAGCGGCGTCGGCCTTGCTCCGGACACCTGCCCTCACGATGGAGGACGTCCTGGACGCTTGGGCGACCGCGCTCAAGTCCCCGACCGAACCCGGCAGTCGCATACGCGACTGACCCAACCGACTCGACGGATCCGGCGGGCCTGGCGGATCCGCCGGAACCGACCGAGGAGACACACATGCGCAGAGTCGTCACCGGCCATGACGAGAACGGGAAGTCTGTCGTCGTCAGCGACGGCCCCGTGCCGCGCAGCCGGGAGTTCACCAGCCTGCCGGGCTGGGTGTCCCGCCTGCCATGGGCCACCGAACCCGGTGAGCAGGTCAGCCGGACCGGGGAGGACCCCACGCCGAAGGTCACCAGCCTGCTCCCGGCGCCCGGCGGCACACGATTCATCGTCCTGACCCTCCCGCCGGACGCCGCGATGGCCGAGCCGGCTTTCGACCCCGTCGCCTTCGACCGCGAACAGCGGGCCGACTCACCCGGCATCGCCGAACTCATCGGACCCGACGGCATGCACACCACGCCGACCGTCGACTACAGCATCGTGCTGCAGGGCGAGATCGTCCTCGAACTCGACGACGGCCACCGCACCCGGCTCTCGGCAGGGGACATCGTGATCCAGAACGGCACCCGCCACGCTTGGCGCAATTGCGGCGACCAACCGGTCACGATGGCCTTCGTCCTTGTGGGCGCGGAACGCGGCCGCTGACAGAGCAGGAGCGGCTACGATCCCGAAGCCGGGCAAGTCTTGTCCACGTGAAGTGACCACGGCGGACACGTGTGGCTTCGAGGCAGTGCGAGAACGGGCGGCTTTCAGTCGCAGGACACGGCCGCCACCGTGCCTCGGCGAACAGGTGCAGCGGGTTCTGCACCTTGCCAGGGAGCTCGTCCTCCGTCGCGGGGCTGTGACGGTAGAGCGTCCGAAAATTCTCACTGTCTGTGATCTGCCGCAGCGGCGGCGGCGTCGTGCCGGGGTGCCGAACAGGAAGCCAGGCGGGCCAGTTGTCGAAGATCCGAGGCGGGGGTTGCCATTCGTTTCTCCCCGGATTCTCCCCAGGGACTCCCCATGGCCGTTCCTGGCTGGATCCGCAAGGGGTGCGCGAGCAAAGTGTGAACGGGAAATGAGCGTCACGTCAGGATCCTAGAGCCAGTCCCGCCGCTTGAAAATCACGTACAAACTTACGCAAACCACCCCCATCAGGCCGATGGCAAAGGGGTATCCGAAGCTCCAGCCCAGCTCAGGCATGTTGTCGAAGTTCATGCCGTAGATAGTTCCGACGAGTGTGGGAGCAAAGAGAATGGCGGCCCAGCTCGAGATCTTCTTGATCTCCTCGTTCTGCTCGAACCCCGCCTCCGCCAGCGCCCGCATCTCCGCGTTCTGCTGCTGCGTGACCAGCGTCGCGTTGACCGTGAGGATCTCGGTGAGGGCCTGGCGGAAGCCGTCGACGCGTTCGCTGGTGTGGGTGACGTGGTCGGCCACGTCGCGGAGGTAACGCTGGAGTTCCTCGTCCGTGCCGTATTTGGAGAAGCCGGCCATCAGGCCGTGCAGCATGCCGACCAGGGGGCGGGTGGCGCGCTGGAACTCGACCATTTCCCGGGAGAGTTCGTAGATACGGCGGGAGACCTCGGGGTCACCGCGGAAGACCTCGGTCTCGATCTCGTCGATGTCGATCTGGACACCCGCGACCACCGGCTCGTAGCCGTCGACCACCGCGTCCAGTATCGCGTAGAGCACCGCTTCCGGGCCGAGTTTGAGCAGCTCCGGTGTCTCCTCCATGCGCCGGCGCACCGCCGACAGATCGGGGGCCGCGCCATGGCGGACCGTGATCACGAAGTCGGGGCCGACGAACACATGGAGCTCGCCGAAGTCGACCTCCTCGGGTGCGTCGAGGTAGCGGGCCGCGCGCAGGACCACGAAGAGCGTGTCGCCGTAGCGCTCCAGCTTGGGCCGTTGGTGTGCCTCCATCGCGTCCTCGACCGAGAGGGGATGCAGATCGAACTCCGCGGCAAGGGAGAGGAGCTCCGCCTCCGTGGGGCGGGCCAGTCCGATCCACGCCATGCCGGAGGGCTGGTCGCGCAGCTCGCGGTAGGTCTCGGCGAGGGTGGCGGGCGAGGACACGCGCACGCCGTCCCGGTACAGCGCCGCCTGCACGACGCTCGCCACCTCGGAGGAGTCGGGAGCGGCGGAATGCTCCGACGACGCCTGTTCCGGCGGCTTCGGTGGCTGCGGCGGGGTGACGGCTCGGCGCCAGACGGACTTCATGGGGTTCTTCGAGGCGGGGCGTGTGCGTCGCTCGGACATCTCGGCTGCCTCCCGGTCGAGACGACGAGTGTGTGTGCGTGATCTCGGAGCAGGATATACGGGGCGAATGGCATGGGCGGGGCGGGCCCATCCCGGCCTCCCTGAGAGTTGCGGACGGAAGCTGTCCGCAAGCCTCGCTAGCGTGCCCGGTATGACGAAGCGCAGCGCCAAGAAGACGACGGCCGCAGCAGGCCCCGTGCTCAGTACCCGCGCCCTCAACCGCGCCACCCTCGACCGGCAGCTCCTGCTGCGCCGCTCCCCGCTGTCCGCCCTTGCGGCGGTGGAGCATCTGGTCGGCCTCCAGGCCCAGGAGGTCAAGCCTCCGTACTACGCGCTCGCCGCCCGCCTCGACGGCTTCAGGCCCGAGGAGCTGTCCGGGCTGCTGGCCGACCGCGCGGCCGTGCGCATCGTCACCATGCGCTCGACGATCCATCTGCACACCGCCGACGACAGTCTCACCCTGCGCCCGCTGGTGCAGCCCGCCCGGGACCGCGAGATCAACTACTTCCGCGAGGGCCTCGTCGACGTCGACCTGGACCGGCTCGCCGTACTCGCCCGCGACCTCGTCGAGGCCGAGCCGCGCACGATGAAGCAGCTCCGCGAGGCACTCAGTGGCGAGTGGCCGGACGCCGACCCGCAGTCCCTGGCCGTCGCAGCCCGCTGCAAACTTCCCCTCGTACAGGTCACCCCGCGCGGCATGTGGGGCCGCAGTGCCCAGGTCTCCCTCACCACCGCCGAGCACTGGCTGGGCCGTCCCGCCGAGCCTGCCGCTTCCGCCGACGCCACGGTCCTGCGCTATCTGGCCGCCTTCGGGCCGGCCTCGGTGAAGGACATGCAGACCTGGTCCGGGCTGACCCGGATGCGCGACGCCTTCGAACGGCTCCGCCCCGAGCTCGTCACCTTCCGGGACGGCAACGGCGTCGAACTCTTCGACCTCCCCGACGCCCCGCGGCCGGACCCGGACACCCCGGCCCCGCCCCGCTTCCTGCCCGAGTTCGACAACCTTCTCCTCTCCCATGCCGACCGCACCCGGGTGATCCCGCCCGCGAACCACGGTCGCACCTGGCAGGCGAACACCGTCTACCGCCCGCTCCTCGTCGACGGCTTCCTCGTGGGCGTGTGGCGGATCCTCGGCGAGGCCCTCGTCATCGAGGAGTTCACCGAGCTCACCAAGGCCCAGCGTGGGGAGGTGACCGAGGAAGGGGAGCGGATGCTGAAGGTGATGCACCCGGAGACGCCGTACGACATCCGGTTCGGGACCGTGATTCCGTAGCCGGGCGTCAGTCCGCCCGCCCCGTCGCCGCGACCGTCACCCCGAGCCCGATCATCGTGCACCCGCCCGCTCCGCCTATCAGCGACAGCCGGCGGTCGGAACCGGCGAACCAGGTGCGGGCCGCCGACGCGGTCAGGCCCCACAGGGTGTCCGTGACCAGGCCGATGGTGATCGGGACCAGGCCCAACAGGAGCATCTGCAGCGGGACATGGCCCGCCGAGTGGTCCACGAACTGGGGGAGTACGGCGGCGAAGAACACCACGCCCTTGGGGTTGGTGACACCGACGAGGGCGCCGTCGAGGACCGTGCGCAGATCGCCGCGTGACGGTCCGGTCGGCTGGGCCTGTATCGCGGACGCCTTCAGCGCCTTGCGGTGGCGGAACGCCTGCACGCCCAGGTAGACCAGATAGGCCGCGCCGGCCAGCTTCACCGTGAGATAGATCGCCACGGACCGCTCGACCAGGGAGCCGATGCCCACCGCGACGGCGATCACGAGCAGATAGGAGCCGAGGACATTGCCGAGGGCCGTCGCCACGGCGGTGCGGCGGCCGTGTGCCAGGGCGCGGCCGATGACGAACAGGACGCTCGGCCCCGGAATCACGATGACCAGCACGGACATCGCCGCGAAGGCCAGCAACCGGTCTGTGGACACCATGCCCATCACCTCCATCCGCATCCATTCAAACAGCGCCCACTGACAGCGGACAGGGATGGACATGGATAGGGGGCGTGGGGGGGGGCGGGGGGGGGGCCCCCCCCCCCCCCCCCCGCCGCCCCGGCGCGGGGGGGGGGGGGGCGGGGGGGGCCCCGCCCCCCCGCCCCCCCCCCCCGGGGGGGCCCCCCCCCCCCCCACTGG
>NZ_JBITCM010000037.1:0-51090 GCF_044453205.1 Streptomyces sp. NPDC051738
TCACCCAGACCACGTCGTACCCGAACAGTGACACCACGACCCTGCAAGTCACCGGCAACGTCAGCGGAACCTGGGCGATGCGCATCCGCATCCCGAGCTGGACCGCCGGGGCCACGATCAGCGTCAACGGCACGGCACAGAACATCGCCACCACGCCCGGCAGCTACGCCACCCTGACGCGCTCCTGGACCTCCGGCGACACGGTCACCGTCCGTCTGCCCATGCGGGTCATCATGCGAGCGGCCAACGACAACCCGAACGTCACCGCGATCACCTACGGCCCGGTGGTCCTGTCCGGTAACTACGGTGACTCCGGGCTCAGTTCCCTCCCGTCGCTGAACACGTCCTCGATCACACGGACCAGCGGCAGTTCGCTCGCCTTCACCGCGACCGCCAATGGCTCCACCGTCAACCTGGGCCCGTTCCACGACGCACACGGCCACAACTACACCGTCTACTGGAACACCAGCGGCACCGTCCGGCTCGCCAACGTGGGCAGCGGTCTGGTGCTGGGCATCCAGAACATGTCCACGGCCGATGGTGGCCGCGCTCTGCAGTGGAACGACTCGGGCACCGCCGACCACGACTGGCAGATGATCACCGACGGAAACGCGGTCCGCTTCCGCAACGCCCACAGCGGCAAGGTGCTCGGCGTCTTGAACATGTCGACGGCAGACGGCGCGACCGTCCTGCAGTGGTCGGACACCGGCACCGCCGACCACCGATGGACGCTGCTCGACCAGGGAGACGGAACCTACAAGATCCGCAACGAGAACAGCGGCAAGTTGCTCGCCATCGCGAACAACTCCACCGCTGTGGGTGCGTTCGCAGTCCAGGACTCGGACAATGGCACTGCCGACAACCGGTGGCGCATCGTGAGGAACTAGGCCGCCACGGAAGCACATCCTGGTCGGTCTCCGTCCTCCACCGCGCTCGACCTTTCGTCCTTCGTTCGATATCGAGAACAAAGGAGGTCGAGGCGCAGCACATCGACAGTCAGGACAGCCTCTGACGGGGCCGAACCGGAAACGCTCACTCAACGAATGAGGCCCGCATTGCGCAGACTACGTTTCAGCCGCAGACATCTGTCCGTGGTGCTCGCGGCCCTGGTCGCGTCGGCGGCGACGCTCGTCGCCAATCCGGCTCAGGCGGCCACCACCGGCGCCGTGCGCGGTGTCGGTTCCAACCGGTGTCTCGATGTACCGGGTGCCGCCCAGACCGACGGCACGAACCTGCAGATCTGGGACTGCCACGGCGGGACCAACCAGCAGTGGACGCTGACGGACAGCAACCAACTGACCGTGTACGGCAACAAGTGCCTGGATGTCCCGGGCCACGCGACCACGGCCGGTACCCGGCCGGTGATCTGGTCCTGCAACGGCGGTACGAACCAGCAGTGGCGGGTGAACGCCGACGGCACGATCGTCGCCGTGGAATCCGGGCTGTGTCTGGACGTCAGCGGCGGCGCTACGGCCAACGGCACGGCGGTGCAGCTCTGGAACTGCAACGGCGGCAGCAACCAGAAGTGGACCGGCCCGTCCGGGACGCCCAACTCGTGTTCTCTTCCGTCGACATACCGGTGGACGTCGACCGGTCCGCTGGCGCAGCCGGCGAACGGCTGGGTGGCGCTCAAGGACTTCACCACCGTGACGTACAACGGCCAGCACCTGGTCTACGCGACCACCTCTGACGGATCGTCGTGGGGCGCGATGACGTTCCGGCCCTTCACGAACTGGTCGGACATGGCCTCGGCCGGCCAGACCGGGATCAGCGGGTCCGCGGTGGCGCCCAAACTCCTGTACTTCGCGCCCAAGAAGATATGGGTGCTGGTCTCGAATGGGTGGGGCACCGCCTGGCCCTTCACCTACCGCACGTCCAGCGACCCCACCAACCCCAACGGCTGGTCCGCGCCGCAGGAGCTGTTCACCGGCAGCCTCCCCACAGGCGGCCCGATCGACCCGACCGTGATCGCCGACGACCAGAACATGTACCTGTTCTTCGCCAATGACAAGGGCAGCATCTTCAGGTCGACCATGCCGCTCGGGAACTTCCCGAGCAGCTTCGGCTCGTCGTACACGACGGTCATGAGCGACACGGAGGACAAGCTGTTCGAGGCGCCGGAGGTCTACAAGGTCCAGGGCCAGAACCAGTACCTCATGATCGTTGAGGCGAAGGGCGTGGGCGGCCGATACTTCCGCTCGTTCACCGCCTCCAGCCTGAACGGTCCGTGGACCCTCCAGGCCGGCAGCGAGAGCAGCCCCTTCGCGGGCAAGGCCAACAGCGGTGCCACCTGGACCAACGACATCAGCCACGGCGACCTGGTCCGCACCAACCCCGACCAGACCATGACCATCGACCCCTGCAACCTGCAGTTCCTCTACCAGGGGTACGACCCCGACATCCCAAGAGAAACCCCCTACCAGCGACTGCCGTACCGGCCGGGCCTGCTCACCCTTCAGCGCTGACCTGCGCGCACATGATCACAAGCTCGTGACCTTGCCCCTTGAGGGAGGCAAAGCAGCTTCCGCTTTGCCTCCCGGGAAGGACCTCCCATGGTTCCCATACACAGACGACTGCTGCGTCTCCTCACAGCCACTGCACTGACGCTCACCGCCACCGTCACCGCCTCCGTCGGCACGACCGCCGCGGCCGCGCCGGGCAGCCCCGCGCTCACCCCTCCGCTGGGGTGGAACAGCTGGAACAGCTTCGGGTGCGGGATCACCGAGGCGCAGGTCCGCGAGGCCGCCGACGCGATGGCGTCCTCCGGTATGCGGGACGCCGGCTACCGGTACGTGGTGGTCGACGACTGCTGGTTCGACCCGCAGCGTGACGCGGCCGGCAACCTGCGGGCCAACCCGACCAAGTTCCCCAGCGGCATGAAGGCGCTCGGGGACTACATCCACAGCAAGGGCCTGAAGTTCGGCATCTACCAGGCCCCCAACGAGAAAACGTGCGCGCAGGGCGTGGGCACCTACCCCGGCTCCACCGGCAGCAAGGGCCACGAGGCCCAGGACGCCACCACGTTCGCCTCCTGGGGCGTGGACTACCTCAAGTACGACTGGTGCTCCGGCAGCGGCACCCTCAGCGAGCAGATCGCCCAGTTCACCCTCATGCGTGACGCCCTGCGCGCCACCGGCCGTCCGATCGTCTACAGCATCAACCCCAACAGCTTCCACGCCCCCACCGGCGACAAGTACAACTGGGGCGAGGTCGCCGACCTGTGGCGGACGACCGAGGACCTGCTCGACATCTGGCAGAACAACAACACCAACAGCTACCCGATGGGCGTCGGCAACGTCCTCGACGTCACCGCCCCGCTCGCCGCGCAGTCGGGTCCCGGACACTGGAACGACCCCGACATGCTGGTCGTCGGCCGCCCCGGCCTGTCCCTGACCGAGTCCCGCTCCCACTTCGCCCTGTGGGCACTCATGAGTGCCCCGCTCATGGCAGGCAACGACATCCGCACCATGTCCGCCGACGTGAGCGCCATCCTGCGCAACCCGCGCCTGCTCGCGGTCAACCAGGACCCGCTGGGAGCGGGCGGACGCCGAGTCCGCGACGACGGCGACACCGAAGTGTTCGCCAAGCCCCTGTCCGACGGCTCCGTCGCGGTCGGCCTGTTCAACCGAGGCAGCAACACCGCGACCGTCACCACCACGGCCGCACAAGTCGGCCTGTCCGGCGGCGCGTTCACCCTCACCGACCTGTGGACCGGCGGCACGTCGACTACCTCCGGGCAGATCTCGGCCAGCGTCCCCGCGCACGGTGTCGCCGTGTTCAAGGTGACCGGCGGCAGCCCCCTGGCCTCCACCACCGCACGCCTGCGCGCTACCGGGTCCGGCCGCTGCCTGGACGTGGACGCTGCCGCCACCGCGGCCGGGACCAAGACGCTGATCTGGGACTGCCACACGGCCGCCAACCAGCTGTGGACCACATGGGCCGGCGGCGAGATCCGCGTCTACGGCGACAAGTGCCTGGACGCCTACAACCAGGGCACCACCAACGGCACGCCGGTCATCATCTGGTCCTGCAACGGCCAGAACAACCAGAAGTGGACCGTCGGTTCCGACGGGTCGATCCGCAACGTCCATGCCGGGCTGTGCCTCGACGTCAACGGGGCCGGCACCGCCAACGGGACCCCGCTGGTTCTGTGGACCTGCAACGGCCAGAACAACCAGAAGTGGACCACGCTCCCGTAACAGGCAGACGTCCGGTCGGAGGAGGGCAGTCCCACGACAGCGGACCATCCTGACACCGCCCATGTTGGCGTACCCGCCGGTGGCCGCGTTGGCCCGGATCCGTACGAACCCCACGCTACGGGCGGGCCATTCGGCCACCTTGGTGGCGAGGTCGCCACCGGGTGGGCGGCCGGCCGACGTGAACTTCGTCGAGCGGGGCTTCGGCAGCCGGGGCGCGCTGGGCGTCAGCCAGGCCTGCTCCGATGGAACGCCGTGCTGACCGACTGCGACACCTTTTCAGGTCCCACGGGCTACAGCTGCCGGAGGTATTGACGCATCCCGCTCCTCGCACTTAGCTCTGCCCGATCTTACGAACGCCGTTCGATTTATCGGACAACTCACCTCGGCGGACAGGGAATCGGACACGGAGGCTCCACCTCCCCGCCAGTGGAGACCGAGACCCCGCTCGCATCGACAACCGCTCGGTCGGCCCCCGCACCCCGACCGCCCCACTGGGGTGACAAGCGTGCCGTCACCACGGCGAAGCACACCGCCTACGGGAGACATGCGTCACCCGGAATCAGTCGGCCCCTTCCGCGCGCCCGGTTGTGGCCTTTGCAGAACGACAGGAGACATACATGTCCGCGCTTCGCGCCCGGCTGTCGGCGATACTGCTCGCCGCGTGCCTGCTCTTCACAGGCCAAGCCTTGATCACACCGGACCGGGCGGCCGCCGCCGACCCGGGCTACCTGATGACGCACTTCATCGGGGAGGGGTCGAACGGTCAGCAGATCTACTTCTCGTACAGCACGGACGGCCTGAACTGGACTGAGCTCAACGGCGGCGGAATTGCCCTTCGCTCCACGGTCGGCACGAAGGGGATGCGGGACCCCGCACTGGTGAGATCCCCGAACGGTGACAAGTACTGGATCATCGCGACCGACCTGTGCATCAGCTGCGGGCAGAACTGGGAGGCCGCCGTGTACAACGGCAGCCGCAACCTCGTGGTGTGGGAGTCGACGGACCTGATCCACTGGTCGGAGCCGTGGCTGCTCAACGTCGCCGGCGCGATCCCCGACGGCCGCAACGCCTGGGCGCCGGAAGCGATCTGGGACCCGGCCTCCAACGACTACGTCCTGCACTGGGCGACGAACAAGCCGGTCGACGGCGTAAAGAAGCACCGCATCTACTACGCCCACACCAGCGACTTCCGTTCCATCACCACCCCGCAGCTCTACATCGAGCGCCCCGGCACCCAGGAGATCATCGACACCCAGATCGTCGAGATGCCGGCCGGCGTCGGCAACTACCGCTTTGTGCGGGCCTCCGGCGACGGGCAGATCACCCTCGAAGGCAGCGACTCGATCCTCGGAACCTGGACCAATCTCGGCAACCTCTCCGGCATCGGCCTGACCGGTGCCCAGGTCGAGGGCCCGATGTGGATGAAGTTCCGCGACCGCAACGAGTGGGCGCTCTACCTCGACCAGTACTCCTCCGGACGCGGGTACATGCCGGTCACGACGACCAACCCCTCCGCCCCCGGCACCTACCGGATTCCGGCGTCGGGAACCTACTCCATGGGCGTCACGAAGAAGCGCCACGGCTCGATCCTGAACCTCACGGCCGCCGAGGAGTCCCGCGTGCTCGCACGCTGGAGCGGCATCCCGGCCAACCGGCTCCAGTCGTACAACTACCAGGACCGGTACGTGCGCCACACCAACTTCGACGTGCGCATCGACCAGAACATCACCGGCCCGGACGCCCAGTTCCGGCTGCGGCCCGGCCTGGCAGGCACCGGCACCGTCTCCTTCGAATCGGTGAACTACCGCGGCTACTTCCTGCGGCACTCCGGATACGACTTCCAGCTCGCCCACAACGACGGCACCGCCCAGTTCGCCGCGGACGCCACCTTCCGGCAGGTCGCCGGACTCGCCGACTCGACCTGGTCGTCGTTCCAGTCGTACAACCACCCCGACCGTTACATCCGCCACTACGCCTACCAACTCCGCCTCGACCCGATCACCACCGCGACAGGACGCAGCGACGCCACCTTCCGCGTGACGAACTGACCCGCACCGACAGGGACGCCGGCGCCTCCGCGAGAGGGCCGGCATCCCCTTCCTTCACGTGTGGCGCACGTACCGGTCCTGGAAGTTGTACGACTGGAGGCGCTGGGCGGGGGTGTTGGGCCAGCGGGCGAGGACGCGGCTCTTCTCGGCGGCCGTCAGGTTCATGATCCAGCCGTGGCGCTTCTTGGTGCCGCCCATGTTTTAGCTGGTCGACGGCAGTTTCTGGTAGGTCGCGGGATCGGACGGGCCGGTTGTCACGACCGGCATGTAGCCGCCCCTGGTGGCGTACTGGTCGAGGTAGAGGGCCCACTTGTCGGTGCCGTTGAACTTCATCCACATCGGGCCCTCGACCTGGGAGCCGGTGAGGCCGACGCCGGAGGGCGTCTCGATGATCTGGGTGTCGATGATCTCCTGGGTGCCGGGGCGGTCGATGTAGAGCTGCGGGGTGGTGATGGTGCGGAAGTCGCTGGTGCGGGCGTAGAAGATGCGGTGCTTCGTCGCGCCGTTGAAGGGCACGTTCGTCGCCCAGTACAGGACGTAGTCGTTGGTCTCGGGGTCCCAGATCGCCTCGGGCGCCCACAGGTCGGTGGCGATGATCCAGTACTTGCTGCCGTCGGGGGATCTCACGAATGCGGGGTCGCGCACCCCCTTCGTACCGACCGTGGAGCGCAGGACCATGCCGCCGCCATTGAGGTCGTTCCAGTGCAAACCGTCCGTGCTGTGGGACAGGTACATCTGCTGGTTGGTCGCCCCCTCCCCGATGAAGTGCGCCATCAGGTAGCCGGGATCGGGGGCGACCAGTATCGCCGCCAGCCGGGAGAGAAGCGTGCGCATGTACATCTCCTGTCGTTCTGCCACCACCGGGCGAAAGACGGTCCCGTACGTGATATCGAACAGCGTTCGCAAAAGCGGGCAGGCACCAAGGGGGCAAACAGGGCGCGTCAATACATCCGACACGGAGCAGCGCGAGCCTCACTTCTCGACGGCGGGAAGACGCTCCGGATACTTGTGTGACAAGTGTTGACGGAGAGAGGTGCAGAACTTATTTTCTGGCCGAGCTTACGAACGGTGTCCGATATATCGACCCGCCGTGAAGAGGCGTCCGCCGCACCACCAGCACCAGAGGGAGTACTCCGTGAGACCTGCGCTCACCCGTCGAACGGTCCTCGGCATGATCGCCGGCTCGGCCGCCGCCACCGTCACCGGTGTCTCGGCCGGTACCGCCCACGCCGCCGTGCCTGCCTCCCCCGGTGTGACGTACACGAACACCATCGCCGAGCAGCGGGCCGACCCGCACATTTTCAAGCACACGGACGGTTTCTACTACTTCACCGCCACGGTCCCGGCGTACGACCGGATCGTGCTGCGCCGGGCCACCACGATCCAGGGGCTCACGTCGGCCGCCGAGACGACCATCTGGACGAAGCACTCCACTGGTGAGATGGGCGCCCACATCTGGGCTCCGGAGATCCACTTCATCGATGGCAAGTGGTACATCTACTTCGCCGCGGGCGCCACCAACGACATCTGGAGGATCCGGCCCTACGTCCTGGAGTGCACGGCCGCGAACCCGATCACGGGCACCTGGGCGGAGAAAGGCCGTATCGCCCTGCCGCTGGACACCTTCTCCCTGGACGCGACGACCTTCGTCGTCAACGGCACCCGCTACCTGGCCTGGGCGCAGAACGACCCGGCCGTCGGCCGCGGCACCAACATCTACCTGGCGCGGATGTCCAGTCCATGGACCATCACCGGCGCACCGGTCATGATCAGCCGGCCGACCGCCGCGTGGGAGACCGCCGGAGGGGAGACGGTCAACGAGGGCCCGGCCGTGATCCAGCGGGGCGGCAAGGTCTTCATGACCTTCTCGGCCAGTGCCACCGACGCCAACTACTGCATGGGCATGCTGACCGCGTCCGCCTCGGCCGACCTGCTGAGCGCGTCGTCGTGGGCCAAGAGCACAGGCCCCGTCTTCGCCAGCTATGCCGCCACCAGCCAGTACGGCCCCGGGCACAACCAGTTCACGGTCTCCGAGGACGGCAAGTCGGACATCCTCGTCTATCACGACCGCAGCTACAAGGACATCAGCGGTTCCCCGCTCAACGACCCCAACCGCCGCACCCGCGTGCAGAAGATCTACTGGAAGGCCGACGGCACACCCGATTTCGGCATCCCGGTCGCCGACGGCCTCACACCGATCCGGCTCTCCTCGTACAACTTCCCCGACCGGTTCATCCGGCACTGGGAGTACCGCGCCAAGATCGAGCCGAACGTCTCCCCGCTCGCCGACTCGCAGTTCCGCGTCGTCGCCGGTCTCGCCGGCACGGGCACCGTCTCCCTGGAGTCGGCGAACTTCCCCGGCTACTTCCTGCGCCACAAGAACAACGAGGTGTGGGTGGAGAAGCACGACGGGACGTCGCTGTTCGCCGCTGACGCCTCCTTCACGGCCCGGGCCGGCCTCTCCGACTCCGCCGGGGTCTCGTACGAGTCGTACAACTTCCCGGGCCGCTACATCCGCCACTACAACTACCTGCTGTACGTCCAGGCTCTCAGTACGACGACCGACCGGGCGGACGCCACCTTCTACACCCAGTGAGCCGGCGCCGCCCGCCCGTCACTTCCGCTCTGTCGTCCAGACTGGGAGGGGCTCGGCCGAGCGCAGGTGCTCCCTCAGCCACTGCTCGGTGTTGCTCACGTGCAGCAGTGCGGCGGCCTGGCTGAGGGCGGCATCCCGGGTGGACAGCGCGTTGAAGATCGCCTGGTGTTCGGCCAGGGTGCGGCCGGCGGCCTTGTCGTCGACCAGACCGCGCCAGATGCGGGCGCGCAGAGTGCGGCCGGAGATCCCTTCCAGGAGAGTGAGGAGGGTCTCGTTGCCCGTGGCCGAGACGACGGCGCGGTGGAAGGCGGCGTCATGGGCGTTGAGCTGTTCCACGTCGTCGCAGGCCTCGCGCATGGCGTCCAGGTGCCGTTTCACTTCGGCCAGCTGGGCGTCGGAGATCCGGGTGGCGGCAAGGGCCGCAGCCATCGGTTCGAGGAGCCGCCGTACTTCCATGAGGTCCTGAAGGGCGACCGAGTCACCTTGGAGCAGCTCCACCGCGCCCCCGAGTCCCTCCAGGAGCAGGCTCGGCTGCAGGCTGGTCACATAGGTGCCGTCGCCCCGCCGGACCTCCAGGACCCGCGCGACGGCCAGTGCCTTGACCGCTTCCCGGGCGAGGTTGCGGGACAGCCCCAGCTGGGCGGCCAGATCCGGCTCCGGCGGGAGCCTCGCGCCGGGCGGCAGCGCACCGGTCCGGATCAGCTCACGGATCTGCTCGATGGCCTTGTCCGTCAGAGACACCGCGCATCCCTCCCCCACCGTGCCCCGCGAGCACGTCCGACCTGATCAGCCCCTGAGCACGGAGATCGTCCCAGAGGCCGTGGGGACGCGCTGATCATGGAGTTGCACGTTTCGTCCAGCCTGTTCCGCAGTCCGCAGTCCGAGGGTGACGTTGATGATACTGGCGTGTACGGGAAGGCGATCGCGGCAGCGGGCAGGGCGGTCCCGTGCGCCTCGCATACCTCGGCGATCGCCGAGCGCGGACCAGGGCAGGCGGGGCGTCCTGGTAGTCGTACTTCATGCCTGGGTGTTGTCGGTGGCGATATAGCCGGGGACGGTGATGCCGCCCTGGAAGGTGAGCAGCGACGCCGTGAAGATGACCTTCCCCTGGCCGCGGGCCACCATCGATGCGCCGACCGCCCGGGTCAGCGCGAACTGCGCGTTGAGATTGACCTGGAGCACCAACTCCCAGTCCACATCGGTGTGTTCGGCGGCCGGAGTGCGGCGGATCGTGCCCGCGTTGTTGACCAGGACGTCCACCGGTCGCTCGCGTCCGGCCAGGTCCGCGCCCAGGGCCCGTACGGCCTCGGGATCGGCGAAGTCGGTCCGGATCGCCTCGAAGGTGCGGCCCGCGGCGAGGACGTCGTCCTTCTCCACCGCGCTGCCGGGCTCCTCCAGCGAGGCGCTGACGCCGATGACGTCCGCGCGCCGGCCTCGGCGAGCGCGCGGGCCATGGCCCGTCCGATGCCGCGCCGGGCTCCGGTGACGACGGCGAGCTTCCCGGTGAGGTCGAAGGCGTTCCTACGGCGGCTCCCTGGGCGTCGTCGGTGCAGTCCACGAGGATCTTCATCGCGTCGCCGCCGCCCTCCAGGGCCTCGAAGCCGGCGGGTGCCTGGGTGAGCGGTACGGCCTTGCTGATCAGCCGCTCGGCCGGGATGGTGCCGTCGGCGACCAGGGTCACCGCCTTCTCGAAGTCGGAGCAGTCGTACAACCGGGCGCCGACCAGGGTGAGTTCGCGCCAGAAGAAGCGGTGCAGGTTGACCTCGCGGGGGCGGGGATGAATGGCGACGAGGCAGAGACGGCCGTGCACCGAGCACGTCGACCGCCGTGTTCACGCCGCCCGCCGCACCGGGCACCCGAAGGCGACGCCCGCGTCCGCGCTCCACTGCCGCACCAGCTCCGGCACGTCGACGTCGGCCGGGTTCCCACGCCATGAGTCCCAACTCCTCGGCGAGCAGCCGACGGTGGGCGCTCAGTTCCACCACCCGGACCTCGGCACCCGCGGCTCGCGCGACCAGCGCGATGAGGATTCCGACGGGGCCACCGCCGACCACGACGGCCCTCTCGCCCTCGGCGACCTCGGCCAGGCCCACGTCGTGCACGGCGACCGCCGTCGGCTCGACGAGCGGGGCCTGGTCCAGGGAAAGGGTGTCGGGCATCCGGATCGGGGTGGAGGCGGGCACGGTCCAGCGCTGCTGCATCGCGCCCGGCGAGTCGATGCCGATGAAGTCCAGGTGCTGGCAGACATGTTGGTGGCCGGCGCGGCAGGCCGGGCAGGTGTCGTCCCAGCGCAGCGGCATCACGGTGACCGCGCCACCCGGCCGCCAGCCCTCGACGCCCTGGCCGACGCGTACGACGCTGCCGGACATCTCGTGCCCCAGGACGGCGGGCGCAGCGACCCGGGCGTCCATGTCGCCGTGGAAGATGTGCAGGTCGGTGCCGCAGATACCGACATAGGCGGGGCCAGCTCCACCTCGCCGGGACCGGGTGGCGCGCTGAGTGCGGGCGCGCCGTGTCCAAGGTGCGGGCGGAGGTGTAACGGACGGCGAGTGCCATCGTGTCGTCAGGGTCCCTTCAGCGCGGACGCCGATGGTCAGCAGCAGGTTGGCGTACGTACGGGTGTCGGCGGTGACGATCGCCAGGGCCAGGTCCGGCGAACGGGCGGCGTCGTAGAACTCGAAGCGGCCGAGCGTGCCGACCGGGGCGGGTGCCGATCCGGGACGAATGCCGAACACCGCGAAGGCGCGAGATTCATCCCATCAATCATCGCCGATGGACGGTCCCAATCGGCCACGAGACCTCGACAGACATGCCATGTTCCGATGGTCTCAAATCGCACCAGACGATGTGCAAGTGGAGTCAATTACCAGGCCACAGAAGGCTTTTCATCCCCGTACGCCAGTTGACATCCCACGGAGACATGGCGGACCTTCATGCGTAACAAGCGACGCCCTGCATTCCCCTGTCCCCTCCTGCATCAGGGATGTCTCCATGTCGAGTTCGATCAACAGACGCCACTTCCTGGCCGGCGCAACCTGCGTTGCCGCGGCCGCCGTTGCCGGAGGTCTCTTCGGCGCGAACGTCGCCCAGGCGGCGCCCAGCACGTACACACCGGACTGGGACTCGGTCGACCAGCACCCGCCGGCTCCGGAGTGGTTCCAGGACGCGAAGTTCGGCATCTACTTCCACTGGGGCGTCTTCAGCGTTCCCGCCTTCGGCAACGAGTGGTACCCGCGCAACATGTACCGGGCCGGAGACGGCGCCAACGAGCACCACATCGCGACCTACGGCCAGCCGTCGGCGTGGCCGTACCACAGCTTCATCAACGGTGCTCAGGACCTGGCGGGCAACTTCGTGAAGTTCGCGCCGAAGCTGAAGTCGGCCGGCGGGAAGTTCGACCCCGACGAGTGGGTGCAGTTGTTCGTCGACGCCGGCGCCAGGTTCGCCGGCCCGGTCGCCGAGCACCACGACGGCTTCTCGATGTGGGACAGCCAGGTCAACGAGTGGAACTCGGTGAAGAAGGGCCCGGGGCTGGACCTGCTGACGCTCTTCTCCACGGCCATCCGTGCGAAGGGCCTCAAGCTGCTGGTGGCCATGCATCACGCGTACAACTTCACCGGCTTCTACGAGTACGTCCCCGCCCAGACGGACCCGAGCCTCAAGAAGCTCTACGGACAGCTGGACTCGACCGCGGCGAACCAGCTCTGGTTCGACAAGCTCAAGGAGGTCATCGACCGCGCCCAGCCCGACATCCTGTGGCAGGACTTCAACCTGGACGCCGTCGAGGAGCAACAGCGCCTGAACTTCCTGGCGTACTACTACAACCAGGCGGGCAGCTGGGGCCGTGAGGTCGTCGCCACGTACAAGGACGGCATGAACGGCAAGGGCGAGGTCTTCGACTACGAGCGCGGCGGCCCGGCCGACCTGACCTCCCCGTACTGGCTGACCGACGACAGCATCTCCAGCAGCAGCTGGTGCTACACCCAGGGCATCGGCTACTACACCATCCAGCAGATGCTGCACTCGTTCATCGACCGGGTCAGCAAGAACGGCAACGTGCTGCTGAACATCGCGCCGATGGCCGACGGCACCATCCCCCAGGCGCAGAAGGACATCCTGCTCGGCATCGGAGACCACCTGAAGCGCTTCGGCGAGTCGGTGTACTCGACCCGCGCCTGGACGGCATACGGCGAGGGCCCGACGAAGATGGGCGGCGGCTCGTTCACCCGGCCGACGGCCGGCACGGCGCAGGACATCCGCTTCACCCGGAGCAAGGCGAACACCGTCCTGTACGCCACCGTCCTGGGCTGGCCGGGCAGCTCGCTGACGATCAAGACCCTCAGCTCGGACCGGATCAACCTCTCCTCGCTGACCTCGGTCAAGCTCCTCGGCTCCACCGCCGGCACCTACATCGACCTGCCCACGCCGACCCAGACCTCCTCCGGCCTCACGGTCACCCTGCCCTCCTCGGCGCCCTACAGCGCGACCGCCTACGTCCTGAAGCTGGCATTCTCCGGCACGATCCCGGGCCTGCGGCCGCTCGCCGGCGCCATCGGCTTCAAGGACGTCAACTACACCGGCGACTACGCCCTGCTCCCCCTCGGCGACCACACCGCGGCCGACCTGACCGCGCTCGGACTGGGCGCGGGCACCCTCTCCTCCCTCCGGCCGGCCCCCGGCTACCAGGTGATCGGCTACTCCGGAGACAACTTCACCGGCACCTCCTGGACCTTCACCGCCGACAACCCCGACCTCAGGGTCACCGGCAACAACGACCAGATCACCTCACTGAGGGTCCAGTTCAACCCGGCGACGTACTTCCGGATCACCAACGTCACCAACGGCCTCGCCCTGGACAGCGGCGGCAACGTCGCCTCCGGGTCCAACCTCAAGCAGTGGACCTGGGACGGCAGCAGCAACCTGCAGTGGCACGCGGAGCCGATTTCAGGCGGCTACTACCGGCTGGTCAACCGCACGAACGGCATGGTCGCCGACGGCTGGGGCGCCACCGACAACGGCTCTCCGGCCCGACAGGCCGCCTGGAACGGCGGCACCAACCAGCAGTGGAAGATCACCCACCGCGGCGGCGACAGCTACTCGATCGCCAACCGCACCACCGGCCTGGTCCTCGACGGCGGCGGCAACGTCTCCTCGGGCTCCGTCACCAAGCAGTGGGCCGACGGCAGCAGCACCAACCTGATGTGGACCTTCACGGCCCTCTGATCCTCGGGACATGCGAGCGCTGCGGAGGCGTGACCCCCTACGCCTCCGCAGCACCGCCCCGCCCATCGGCGGTGCGCAGCACCAAGTCGTGATCACGTGTCAGCTGGGGTCGCAGCGACAGCCCGCCGCCGGCGCCCATGCTCCGGACGACGGGGAACACGCTCACGTCCTGACGGTCGGCGAGGTCCCCGGTCACCATCGCCAGGCGGATCTCCGGCCCGCCGTACGCGCTCAGGAGCAGGTCCCACAGCGCCTCTCCTCCGGCGTCGAGGTCCGCCACCACGTCGACCGGCATAGTGATATGGAAATCGCCGTGCGGATCGACAGGGCAAGGGGCGTCGATGAGGTGCCCGCCATCCGCCCGGAGGCGGGCCACGAAGCGATAGCGGTGCGCCCGTGCCCTCCTTCCATGGAGCGATCCCCTCAACCGGATCGCCTCGTCGCCGACTTCGACGGACGTGACCTCCGCATCGCGGGCCGGAGCCAGGCGCGCACAGCTAGACGCCCGTCCTCGGTGGCGTACGGGAACCATGTCCGCGCTCCCTCGTCCGCCGGCCCGAGGGCTGCGGGATCCAGGAGGCACGCGGTCTCGATGAGCCCTGCCCGACCGGTCATGACCGGCTGCCGCCGGCGCGTTGGAGGAGTACGTCGAAGTCGCCCTCGGCGAGTTCCCAGTGACGTGTGCCGAGGACGGCATGCACGCGGCCGTCGCCGCCCGTGTCGGGTTGTTCAAGCGGCAGTTGGGGAGTCGCGGCGATGGTATCGGTACGGGGGTGCAGGACCAGCTTCCAGCCGGCGGGCGCCGGTCGGCCCTCGGGCAACAGGAAGGCGAGCGAGCCCCCGGAAGCACCCGGCGGCCGACCGCGACCGGCTGACCGACTCGGGCAACTGTCAGGCCCAGCCGCCGACTTCGCAGCCGTGGACCGGCCGTGGGCTTCGACGTCGACCGGCTGCCGTGCCCGGGCCGAAGGGCGGTGAACAGGGCCTCGTACTGCGCGGCGATGTGCTCGGGCCCGGAGCGCTCGGCCGCTCCGCCGGGCCGCCGCGGCCATCCGCCTGCGCTCGGCGTCGTTCTCGATCACACGGCACAGCGCGTTGGCGAGCGCGTCCTCGACCGGGCCGTCGTCCGGGACCATGAGACCGTCCTGGCCATGCGTGATGATCTCGCGGGGCGCGTGGTCGCAGTCGGTGCTCACGACTGGGAGCCCGCAGCTCATGGGCTCCACGACGGACATGCCGGATGGTTCACTGCTGCTGGACACCACGGCGAGGGCGCCCCTGGCCCACTCGGGGTGCATGGGAGTGCGAACGCCCATGAGGAAGACGTTGTTGTACAGGCCGAGTTCCTCGATGCGGTGACGCAGCCGGTGCCGCTCCCGGCCGCGTCCGTAGATCCGCAGACTCCAGTCCGGGTGGACGGCCGCCACCTTGGCGAAGGCGTCCACGAGACGGTCGTAGCGCTTCGTCGGTGTCAGCTGCCCGGCGGCGAGTACGATCCTCGACTCGCCACTGGAAGGCTCGGCATCCGGGTCGGGGCAGCAGACCGGGATGCTCGTCACCGGCGTCCGCACGCCGACGATCGCCGTACGGTGGGCGCGCTCGTCGGCCTGGGACAGGGTGACGTAGCCATCGCGGCGAGAGACGGCCGCGCCCAGGTCGCTCAGCAGCGCGGGCCCGTGCGCGTCACGGCCCGCGTACTCCTGGCCGACGCGGCGGTAGTCGGTACGGCCGTGCTCGGCCAGGAAACAGACGAGGTACGGGCGCGTCGCGATCACCACGTCCGCGTCGGTGCTCCGCAGGTACGCGGCAAGGCGTGTTTCGCCGAGCCGGCTGGGCGGTGTCCAGCCGAGGTGTACGGAATCGTGCGGGCACACGATGCCCGGCGATCGCAGGTCCGCCGCCTCGACAGCCGTCCGCCTGGAGGCGCGACGCAGGTCCACCAGCGCCCGCGTCCTCACCCCGTCCGCCACCTCGAGCGGCATCTGGTCGACGGTCCGGTAGAAGGAGACGATCTCCACCTCGTGACGTGCCGCGAGTGCGGCGGCGAGGTTGGCCGTGGCTCGGACCGTGCCACCGACGGCGTAGGCGTTGTGCAGCAGAAAGGTGATCTTCACGGGTCTCGTCACTCGCCGGGGTGCCTGCGGAGCCGGGGGTGTTCCACCACGCCGCGTCGGCGGCGCGGCCCTCGGCGTAGGAGCGCTGAATGGAGAACACCTTTGTGTGGCCGTGCCCGTCGCGCTGTGCCTTGCGCAGCAGGGCGAGCGTGCCCTCCGGGTCGGCGATGCCGATCTTCCAGCCGCGCGGGTGCCGGCGGGCAGGAACTGCACGAACTCGTCCACGTGGCCGATGGCAAGCCATCCGGTGTCGAGCACCCGCGGGTCCTGTGCCTGCTGGGCCTTGAGGAAGGTGGTGTGCGCGGACAGCCGCGAGCCGTGCCGGCCGGTGATGATCCGGCCCGCCGGGTAGGACTGCTCGGTAAATCTGCGCTGGTCGGGATCCTGCCGGCCGCGGTCCACGACCATCGCCTGCTCGACGCGCTGAAGATGGTGCTGCGTCAGGACCGGGGCGGCACACCGCATCACCTCGTCCGTGGAGGTGCGGCCGCCGTCGGTGACGGTGAACCGTACGGTGATCCGGCCGTCCCAGCCCTCCCGTATGACGTCCCGCCCGTCCAGGCCCGGGACCGTGCGCAGGGGTGTCAGGTATTCCGGCGTCCGTACGACGTTGCCCTGGGCGTCGTTGCAGGCTTGGAGCCGGGCATGGGACAGCAGGCGGCCGTCCGGCGTCCTGGTCTTGCAACGCCGGTGCGTGTCACCGAGGTTGGGCAGGAAGATCGCACCTCGCCCGCTGTTCCACGCCGTTTGCCCGCGATATCGGAATCCCCGGTGACGTCGACCGCCCCGTCCTGGTTCACATCGGCGCGAATGTCCGCCCGTACGCCCCGGGTGTCGGCGGCCACGGCGGCCGGCACCGCGCCGGAGACGACTGCCAGGGCTCTCGCCCATGCAGGCGCCGTCTTGGGCCCGACTGTACTCATTCAGGCCGCCGCATCAGGCAGCACACCCGGCGTCGTGAGTGATCTCGACGCCGACCATCCGCGCTCCGCCGCGCTCTATGCGCCGGCGAAGGAGCCGCTCCTTGCGGCGTGACCGCCGATCGCGGCTCCGACCAGGCGGCTCTCGAAGGACCGCAGTATCTGTTCGAGATCCGTCGCCTCGAACGACGTCGCATCCGTCCCGAGACTGATTCCGGCCGTCTCTGACATGCCCCACACATCGAAGGAGAGGTTTCCGGAGTACGCGTCGACGGGTTTGGGGAATTGTCGGTAACGGCTGGATGCCATGGCTCGGTCGAGGTCCTGCGGTGCCCTGTCCGCGCGAGCCCGGATCAGCGTGCGGGGTGCTATGGGGCGGATGTTGACCACGTACGGGTTGTGTGCGGAGCGGCCCAGTTCGGCGGAGACC
Source organism: Streptomyces sp. NPDC051738 (assembly GCF_044453205.1). NCBI lineage: Bacteria > Bacillati > Actinomycetota > Actinomycetes > Kitasatosporales > Streptomycetaceae > Streptomyces > Streptomyces sp. NPDC051738. Next base: position 17,531 of record NZ_JBITCM010000037.1, read on the forward strand.
TCGTCCAGGGATCTGGCGTAGCGGCCGGGCTCTCGCAGGCTGACGGAGGAGGATCTGACGATCGCCGCGTCGACGGCTCGGCACAGCGCCGGGAACCGGTCGCTGCCCAGGGACGTGTCGACCGGGACGAGGGCCCTGCCGGCGATATGGGCCACCGCCTCGCGGGCGAAGGTGGTCTGCCGGTTGGGCATCACGGTGTTGAACACGCAGGTGCCGATGCCGAGGTGCTCGGCGAGCGTGCGCGCGTATGCGGCTTGCAGGACGGCGGCCGCGGATGTCCGGTACTGCTTCGCCAGACCGGCTGCCGCGAGGGCGACCGCCGCGGAGTCGAGGCATACGAAGTTGTAGACGGCGGCCCTGTGGCCCGGGGGCGCCTGGAGTTCGGGCATGGCGGACCGACGGAGCATGGCCCGGTCATGGGTGTCGACACGATGGGCGTGCCGCCGCCCCGAGGGGCTGGCTTCGAAGCTCGCGATCTGCCGCGGCTGCCACCCCGAGCCGAGGTCGGCGCCCGGATCGGCGGCCAGTCGGGCTATGTGTTCGGCCGCGATCCGGGCGCTCGTCGTGTCCGCCGAGAAGTGGTGCAAGGACAGCGCGATGTGGATGGGTCTGCCGTCCACGGTGATGACGGCGGCCCGCAACGGCAGGTCGTCCGGGGCGAATCCGGGCTCGGCCAGTCGGAGCGTGAAGGCGCTCAGCTCGTCGTAGGTCGGCGGGGCGTCGGAGGCGTACTCGTCGATCTGGAGCACGCCGGAAGCCACGACGACCGCGCGCGGGTGCCCGTCCGCGTCACGTGGATAGAGCGTGCGCAGCGCCTCGAAGTGAGCCATGACCGCGGCGAAGGCATGCAGCACCGCGGACATGTCGGGCCGGCCGTCCAGTGCCCGCCCCATCCGTACGTTCCTGTTGCGGGGTCCGTGGAGATGGGGGTGGCATCCTTCGCGTTCATGGGCCTTCTGCGACCAGGTCAGTTCATGCTCTCCGGCGGTGCCGGCGACGAAGACGACGTCATGGCGTGCGGTCTGTCGCATACCCGCCCCGGCCCTCCTCCGGTACGGACCCCGATCCTCCACACCGTCCGGCGGTACGACGCCGCGGCCGGAGCGCGGGCGCCCCCTGTTCAGGCAGAGGATAGAGCCGCGCGGGCCGCGTGCGTCAATGGTCGGAGAGTGTGGAACGCGGCGGCGGACTGTCTTCTTGCCGCGTCCCACCGCTCCTCACCACGTCCCGCCGGCGATCGCGGCCAGGTGGACACCGCCCCGCAGAACGAGATGCAGATCGTGCACCCCGGTCACCTCTTCCGGCATCCGCGCGCTGACCGTGCGCCAGTCGTACCGGCCGTCGGTGCCGGTGGTGACACGGAGGGCGGCGAGCAGGGTTCCGGCACCGGGAGCGCCGTCGGCGTAGATCTCGACGGTCGCGTCCTCCTCCGTCGCGCACGACACCTCGGCCGTGATGACCCGCGGCCCGTCTGCCGGGCTGCCCAGGTCGACTGAGCCGTAGCGCAGTGCGCAGTGGATGTCACCGGTCGCCGGGGTGACCGCCTCCCCCTTCTCCCGGGTGGCGTCGACGAGCGTGCCGCCCTCGCACTCGTCGAAGTCGACGGCCTCCAGTCGTCCGCCGAGGAGAGTGCGGGCAGGGAGCACCGGCCCCGTCACGGTGAGGGGCGCTGTCAGAGCGATGGCTTCGGCCGAGTGCCCGATCAGGATCTCGTACGGCCCCGGGTCCACGGCGAGGGCGCCGGCCGAGACGGACCAGTGGGCCAGGGCCGCGACGGGCAGGTCGAACTCCAGCCGCCGCCGTGCACCGGGGGCGAGGGAGACCTTGCGGAAGTCCGTCAGTCTGCGCCTGGGCGCGCGGTGGCGGGCGGCGAGCGCGCGGGTGTAGAGCTGCACGGTCTCGGTGCCCGTGCGCGTCCCGGTGTTGGTGAGCTCGACGCTCACGGCCAGGGTGTCGTCCTGCGCCGCTTCCCGGGCGGACAGCCGCAGGCCGGAGTAGGCGAAGCTGGTGTAGGACAGGCCGTGCCCGAAGGGGTACAGCGGTGCGGCGTCGTGGTACTGGTACGTCCAGCCAGCGCTGATGATGTCGTAGTCGAGGCGGCCGGGCAGCGGGTCGTCGCCGCGGTACCAGGTCTGCGGGAGCCGTCCGGAGGGTTCGGCCTCGCCGAGCAGGATCGCGGCGAGTGCCCGGCCCGTCCCCTGCCCGCCGTGGGAGGTCCACACCACGGCGGGCAGGTGCTCGTCCGCCCAGTCGACGGCGTACGGGTAGCTGCTCATCACGACCAGTACCGACTCGGGGCGCTCGGTGGTGACGGCGCGCAGCAGGGCCTCCTGCGCGGGCGGCAGTGAGATGCCCGCACGGTCCTCGGTCTCGCGGCCGTTGATGTGCGGGTCGTTTCCGAGGACGACCACGGCGACGTCCGCCGAGGCGGCGGCCGCGACGGCTTCGGCGATTCCGTCCCTGACGACCGTTCGGGTCCAGCGTTCCGCCTGCTCGGGGGCTTCGGCAGAGAGGGTGACGCGGCCGGAGGCGGGGTCCACGGCGGCGTAGCGGCCGTTGCTGATGTTGCGCAGCACTTCCGTGCCGTCCGGCTGGGGTTCCAGCCGGAAGGTCTCGTGGACGAACCAGCCGTTCGGCTGCGTCTGGTCGGCGGCGAGAGCGAGGTCGCCGTCCTTGAGGGTGACGTAGCGTTCCGTGCAGGCGTTGCGGAGGGTCAGCACACCTTCACCCCAGTCGAACAGGTCGTGGCAGGCGCTGTCGCCCGCTTCCTGCTCGTCCGAGTGAGCACCGGCCACCATGGGCCCGCCGGGGTCGAGCGCAGGCACGCGCAGGAGGCCTCCGGTGGAGGCGGCGCGCAGCGTGATCCGGTCGACTCCCTCCGCGCGGACCGCTTCGACGCCGCGCTCCTTGAGGGCCGCCTCCAGGCCGGTGGCAATGGTGATCCGGTACGGCATGGTGCCGCTGTACCAGTCCTCGAAGAGGGTGTCCGCCAACGGACCGACGAGCGCGACGCGCCCGCCGGGGGACGGTGACAGCGGCAGTGCGCCGTCGTTCTTCAGCAGCACCACCGACTCCGTGGCGGCGCGCAAGGCGAGCGCCCGGTGGGCGGGGCTGTCCACGACGACGTCGCGGATGCCGGCGTAGGGGTCGAGGTCCGGATCGAACTCGCCGAGGCGGAAGCGTATCGACAGGTGGCGTCGCGCGGCGCGGTCGATGTCGTCCTCGGTGAGCAGCCCGCGGTCGACCGCCGCGCGGAGCCGGTCGAGGGTGATGCTGCCGTCCTCGTCCAGTTCGGTGATGCTGTCGACGCCGGCGCGTACCGCCGCCGCGTGGGAGGTGGGGTGGTCGTCGAAGTAGTGCTCCGATTCGGCGAGGTTGGTCACCGCTCCGGCGTCGCTGCAGACGAACAGCTCGTGGCCGGTGGGCTCGGCCCAGCGCCGTACCTCGGTCTCGAGCAGTGGACTGACATGGCAGGGGCGGCCGTTGATGAGGTTGTAGGCCGGCATGACGCCGGTGGCAGCGCCGGACGCGATCGCCGGGCGGAAGGCGGCGAGGTCGTATTCGTGCAGCACCCTGGGCGGTACCACGGAGGAGGTGATGTCGCGCTCGTCCTCGTTGTTGTAGGCGAGGAAGTGCTTCAGGAGCGGTGCCGTGCGCAGATAGACCGGGTGGTCCCCGGCCAGCCCGCGGCAGAAGCTGACGGAGAGCCGGCCGGTGAGCAACGGATCCTCCGCGTACCCCTCCTCGTTGCGGCCCCAGCGGGGGTCGCGCAGCAGGTTCACCACGGGGGCCCAGACCTGGAGGCTGTGCCGGTGGCCGTCGGCGGCGGGGCGCTGGTGGAAGGCGCGGGCCTCGGTGCCGACGGCCGTGGCGACCTCGTGCAGCAGCTCCTCGTGCCAGGTGGCTCCCAGGCCTACCGCCTGCGGGAACACGGTGGCCGGCCCCAGCCAGGCCACGCCGTGCAGCCCTTCGGTACCGGTCTTGAAGGGGGCCAGTCCGAGGCGCGGGACTCCTGGTGAGTACTGGCAGAGCAGCTCGATGCGCTCGTCGAGCGTCAGCCGGGAGATCAGGTCGTCGACTCGCCGGGCGAGAGGTAGCGCGGGGTCACGGAACGGCAGGTCGGTGGTGGGCGGCTCGGGGGATGTGGCGGCGGTACTCACCTGAGAAGTCCCTTGCAGGAGGTCGACGGAGAAGGCGTGGGAAGCGTGGGCGACTGCGGAGCCGGGCGGCGTACGGCTTTTGTCGATCGCACTGTCGTGGGGTCGAAGCGCTTCGACGTTGACATGACGCTGAGTCGTGTGTCAATCACAGGTCGCCCAGCCGTCGCGAGCCATTCTTCCGGCGTCGGCGTTCCTCTTCGAGAGTTCACTCAGAAGGCCAGCTCACCTGGGGCAAAGCCGCATGGAGGGTGGTGCGTGCCCTCGCCCCCGACCGTGCCTGTTATCGAAACGTGACCTTAGCGGCCCGTTGTCGCCCCGGAAACACGGCCTTAGTCTCACCGAAACGTCGAAGCGCGTCGACTCGGTTGGCTGCCGCCCTCCGGACATGAGACCACCGGACGACGCAGCGTTTGCCCGCCCGCCGGTCGGATCGACGCAAGCGAAGGGCCGCAACGACATGAGCAGTGAGACGAACCGTCGAGTCGTCCTGCGAACAGCCGCCGGCGTGGCGGGCGCCGCCTCCCTCTCACCGCTGCCGCCCGCCGGCAACGAGGACTACCAGGCCGTGTCCCGGGCGCTGGGCACCACGATCAACATGCAGCCCGCCGGCGGGAACGCCTCCGGCGCGTCCGGCACCCTCGGCGCGCCGGACGAGGCCTGCGGAATTGCCCTCTGGAGCCGGCCGGCCGGACCGCGGCTTGTGCGCAGGCCCCGTACGGACCCGCACCCGAAAGGCAAGGACCCGTCATGACCCATGCCCCGCACCTCTCCCGCCGAGGCCTGCTGGCCGCAGGCGCGGCCACGGCCGCACTTCCCCTGCTCGCCCCCTCCGGTGCCTCCGCCGCACCGGTCACATCCGCCACATCCGCCCGCGTGGCCGAGAAGGTCCGGCACACGCCCTACACCTTCCGCAACGCCGAGATAGTCGGCGGCGGCTTCGTCACCGGCATCGTCTTCAACCAGAGCGAGCCCGGACTGGTGTACGCGCGCACCGACATCGGCGGCGCCTACCGCCTCGACACGGCGTCCCGGCGGTGGATCCCCCTCACCGACTGGATCGGCTGGGACGAGTACGGACACACCGGCATCATCAGCATCGCCACCGACGAGGTCGACCCTGACCGCGTCTACCTGGCGGCGGGCACCTACACCCTCCCCGACTGGGACCCGAGCATGGCGGCGATCCTGCGCTCGACCGACCGCGGCCGCACCTGGAAGACCACCCCTCTGCCGTTCCGGCTGGGCGGCAACATGCCCGGCCGGGGCATCGGCGAGCGGCTGGTGATCGACCCCAACCGCAACAGGATCCTCTACCTGGGAGTGCGCGGGGGCCACGGGCTGTGGCGCAGCACCGACCACGGCAAGACCTTCGCGAAGGTGACCAACTTCCCCAACGTCGGCAACCTCGTGCCCGACCTCACCGACCCCCACGGCTACAACGGCGACAACCTGGGCGTGCTGCAGGTCGTCTTCGACAAGCGCACCGGCAGAGCGGGCAGGGCCACCCGGACCCTCTACGTCACCGTCGCCGACAAGGACAACATCCTGTACCGGTCCACCGACGCGGGAGCGACCTGGGAACGAGTACCCGGGCAGCCCACCGGATTCATCCCGCACCACGCGGTCTTCGACCACGTCGGCGGCTACCTGTACCTGGCGACCAGCGACACCGCCGGCCCCTACGACGGCTCCAAGGGCGACGTGTGGAAGCTGGACACCGCCACCGACACCTGGACCCGCATCAGCCCGGTCCCGTCGACCAGCGACGACAACAAATGGGGTTACAGCGGCCTGACCATCGACCGGCAGAACCCGGACACCCTGATGGTGTCCACCCAGGTCAACTGGTCCCCCGACTGCATTCTCTTCCGCTCCACCGACGGCGGCGCGAGCTGGACCCGCGTGTGGGACCTGGGCCCGAATGCCGAGCGCACCCTGCGCTACGACATCGACATCTCCGCCGCCCCCTGGCTGACCTGGAACGCCTCGCCGTCGCTGCCCGAGATGGCCCCCAAGCTGGGCTGGATGATGGAGTCCGTTCAGATCGACCCCTTCGACTCCGACCACTTCATGTACGGCACTGGCGCGACGATCTACGGCGCGGACAACCTGATCGACTGGGACGGCGGCGGCACGGTGCACCTGTCCGTGCGGGCCCAGGGCATGGAGGAAACCGCCGTCATGTGTGTGATCAGCCCGCCCGTCGGCGCGGCGCACCTCTTCTCCGGCGTCGGCGACGTCGGCGGCTTCCGACACACGGACTTCCGCAAGGCGCCGAAGATGTACGACAGCCCGACGTTCGGCGGCACCCCGGCTCTGGACTACGCGGAGCTGGCGCCCCACACGATCGTGCGGGTCGGCCACCCCACCAGCGGCTGGACCCAGCACTTCGCGATCTCCACCGACAGCGGCGACACCTGGACGCCGTCGCGCAGTGAGCCGGCCGGCGTCACCGGGCCCGGAGTCGAGGACCAGGCCGTCGCCATCAGCGCCGACGGCAGACGGATCGTCTGGTCACCGGCCGGTGCGCCGGTCAGCTGGTCCGGCGACCACGGAGCGACCTGGACGGCTTCGGAGGGGCTGCCGACCGGGGTTTCGGTGCGCTCGGACCGGGTGAACCCGGCGAAGTTCTACGCCTACGACTCCGGCGCCTTCTACCTCAGCACGGACGGCGGCAAGAGCTTCACGGCCACGGCGGCGACCGGTCTGCCCACCGCGGGGAACGTCCGGTTCAAGCCGGTACCGGGCCATGAAGGCGACATCTGGCTGGCCGGCGGCACCACCAAGCCCACCACCCCCACGCCCTACGGGCTGTGGCGGTCGACCGACTCCGGATCGTCCTTCACCAGGTTCGACGTGGTGGACCAGGGCGACGTCGTCGGATTCGGCAAGGCCGCACCCGGCGCCCCGTACCCCGCCGTCTACACCAGCTCCAAGATCCACGGCGTGCGCGGCATCTTCCGGTCCGACGACGCGGGCCGGACCTGGATCCGCATCAACGACGACCGGCACCAGTACGCCTGGACCGGCAACACCATGACCGGAGACCCCCGGGTCCACGGTCGCGTCTACTTCGGGACCAACGGACGCGGAGTCATCTACGGCGACCCGAAGTGAGGTCTGACTTCCGGTCACCGCGCTCCGCACCCGCCGTCCCGAAGGGGAGAACGACGTGGCCCTGCCGCCGGGGCAGGACGACCGACTTCTCCTCTCCTGTGTGATCCCCCCACTCAGCACACATTCCGGAGGGCTGATGAAATTCCGTATCGGCTGGGCCGCGCTTCTCGCGGCTCTGGCTCTCGTCTTCACCCTGCCGAACTCGGCAGTGGCAGCGTCACAGACGTACTGGTTCAAGCACTACTCGACCGGCGGCAGCGCCTCGACGTGGTACGCCAACGACAACTCCTGGGGCGTGAACTCCCCGACCGGCACCGGCTTCGTCGCCATGGTCAACGGCAAGGACTGGGGCTGGTCGTCCCCGGTGACCACGCTCCCCAAGAAGATCGGCGCCGTGAGCCCCAACAACAACTCGTGGTTCAGCCAGTCGGCGTGGCCGAAGTCCGGCTCGCGCTACAACGCCACGTACGACATCTTCATCGACCCCTACCCCGAGCCGAACAACCGCAACTCCAAGACCGAGTTGATGATCTGGCTCAACTGGTCCAACACCCAGCCGCTGGCAGACCGCTACGACGGGAACGGCAACGCGATCCCGACCGCGACCAACGTCAGCCTGGCCGGCCGCAGCTGGGACATCTACGACTACCACTGGCCGAACGGCGACCACACCCTCAGCTTCCTGGACAGGAGCAGGTCCGGCTGGTGGTCCGGCAGCCTCACCCCGTTCTTCAACTACGGCCTGAACAAGGGCCTCTACACCAACGACCACTACCTCAACAGCGTCATGGCCGGCTGGGAATTCGGGCCGGGCGACTACACGGCTCACTCCTGGGGTGCCGTGGGCTTCTGACGCCGCGCTGCCCAAATGCGCCACCGCGCCGCACACCACCGTGCTCGCCGTCGAGTTCGACGGCGAGCACGGCCTGTACCGAGACACCGGCCCCACAGCCCACGAACTGCCGCCCGGCGGCTGCGCGGGTCCTGCGCGGCCACTGACCTGGAAAGGACACCATGGAGAACGAACAGCGGAGCTTCCGCTGGGGTCACGACGCCCTGCATCTCGAGTTCGTCCTCGGCGACGACGGCAGCGCCCGCCTGACGCATCTCGGACTGCCCGGCGAAGCGGGCAGCGACCCCGGTGCGTCCCTGCCACTGGTTGAGGTGACGGCCGCGGGTCACGGCCGTGACTGGTCGGCCAGCCGTCTGATCGGGACCGCTCTCGGCGGGCGGCTGCGCCACCGGGCCCACCGCGCGGGTCGCGACGGCGACTGGCACACGCTGACCGTGCATCTCCACGACCCGGAAACCGGGTTGGCCGCGGAGGTGACCTACCGATCGCCGGACGGCATCCCCGTGCTCCGCAGCGAAGTGATCCTGCGCAACGAAGGGCGGACCACACTGCACCTGGAGTCGGTCAGCTCGCTCGCGGTGGGCTGCCTCACGCCGCAGGACCCGGCGGCCGTCGACGCCGCCGACCTGCTGTGGGCGGACAACGACTGGCTCGCCGAGTGCCGCTGGCAGCGGCAGCCGATGCGCCGGACCACACCCGGCGTCAGCGGACGCGTGAAGTACGGGCACGGCAAGGCCGGCTTCGCCCTGAACGGCCAGGGCACCTGGTCCAGTTGCGGACACCTGCCCATGGGCGGACTGACGGACCGGCGTACCGGCCGCACCTGGGTGTGGCAGATCGAGCACAACGGAGGGGGCTGGCGCTGGGAGTGCCAAGAACACGACCGGGCCGCCTACGTGGCACTGTTCGGGCCCACCGACGCCCACCACGGCTGGCGTCATCCCCTGGAACCCGGCGCCGCCTTCCGCACCGTACCCGCCGCCCTGTCCTTCAGCGCCGGCGGCGGCCCCGACGCCGCGTTCGCCGCGCTGACCCGCTACCGCCGCGCCCACCGCCGCCCGCACGCCGACCACCGGCGTCTGCCCGTCATCTTCAACGACTACATGAACTGCCTGATGGGCGACCCCACCACCGACAAACTGCTGCCGCTGATCGACGCGGCGGCCGAGGCCGGCGCCGAGTACTTCGTCATCGACGCGGGCTGGTACGACGGCGACAACGGCGGCTGGTGGACCACCGTCGGCGCCTGGGAACCGGCCGCCTCCCGCTTCCCCGGAGAGAAGGGGATCCACGAGGTGCTGGACCGCATCCGGGAGCACGGCATGGTCCCCGGCCTGTGGCTGGAGCCGGAAGTCATCGGCGTCGACAGCCCCATGGCCAAGTCCCTGCCCGACGAGGCGTTCTTCCGCCGCGACGGCGTCCGCCTCACGGAGACCGGCCGGCACCACCTGGACCTGCGCCACCCGGCCGCCCGTGCCCACCTGGACCAGGTCGTGGACCGCCTGGTCGGCGAATGGGGCGTCGGCTATCTCAAGCTCGACCACAACATCGACCCCGGCTCCGGCACCAGCGCCCACCCCGGCGAGACCCCGGGCGCCGGCCTGCTCGGCCACAACCGGGCGCACCTCGACTGGATCGACGGCATCCTGGACCGCCATCCGCACCTGGTGGTGGAGAACTGCGCCTCGGGCGGCATGCGATGGGACCACGCCCTGCTGTCGCGGCTGCAATTGCAGTCCACCAGCGACCAGCAGAACCTGCAGCTCTACGCGCCCATCGCGGCCTCCGCACCCACCGCCGTCACCCCCGAGCAAGGCGCCGTGTGGGCCTATCCGCAGCCGGAGGACTCCCTCGACGAGGTCGCCTTCACCATGGCCGGCGCCCTCCTCGGCCGCATCCACCTCTCCGGCCATCTGCCGGAACTGGGGCCCGAGGCCCGCGCCCTGGTCCACGAGGCGGTCGCCGTGTACAAAGCCGTCCGCGCCGACCTGCCGGGGGCCGTGCCGTCCTGGCCGCTCGGCCTTCCCGGCTGGGACGACCCCTGGATCGCCCTGGCCCTGCACACCCCCGCCACCACTTACCTCACTGTCTGGCGCCGACCGGGCGGTCCGGCCACCACCACCCTCCGGCTGCCCGAACAGGCGGGCGGCGCGGCCCGTGCCGAGGTGCTGTACCCCGCCGCACGTCAGGCCGTTGCCGTCTGGAACCGGGACACCGCCGACCTCACCGTGACCCTGCCCACCGCGCCCTCCGCGGCGCTGCTGCGCATCACCCGCACGGAGCCGGACGCTCCCTGAGCGCCGTCCCTGCTGCCCACCCGACGAAAGGACGACCAGGGTGCCCGCCCAGAACCAGCCCTCCTGCGCCACCAACCCCGTGCTCCCCGGGTTCCACCCCGACCCGAGCATCTGCCGGGTCGGCGACGACTACTACCTCGCCTGCTCGAGCTTCGAGTACTTCCCCGGCGTACCCCTCTTCCACAGCCGCGACCTCGTGCACTGGCGGCAGATCGGCAACGCCCTGGACCGGCCGGAGCAGTTGCGCCTGCCGGCCTCCATGCCGTCCTCGGGCGGCATCTACGCCCCCACCCTGCGCCACCACGACGGCCGATTCTGGCTGATCGTCACCAACTGCAGCGAGGGCGGCGGCAACCTGATCGTCACCGCCACCGACCCCGCCGGACCGTGGTCGGATCCCATCTGGGCCCCGGGCGTGCCCGGCATCGATCCCGACCTGGCCTGGGACGAGGACGGCACCTGCTGGTGCACGGTCGCGGGGGTGTCGCAGGTCCGCCTCGACCCGTCCACCGGCGAGACGTACGGGACACCGCACGAACTCTGGTCGGGCGGGCCCGGCGCCAAGGCCCCGGAGGCGCCGCACCTGTACCGGATCGGCGACTACTGGTACCTGCTCATCGCCGAGGGCGGCACCGAGCGCGGCCACGGCGTGTCGATCGCCCGCGGCCGCACCCCCCAGGGCCCGTTCGAGGCGTGCCCCGCCAACCCGATCCTCACCCACCGCGGCACCGACCACCCCGTCCAGAACACCGGCCACGCCGACCTGGTCCAGGGCCCCGACGGCTCGTGGTGGATGGTCTTCCTCGGCGTACGGCCGCGCGGCGGCACCCCCGGCTGGCATGTGCTCGGCCGGGAGACCTTCCTGGCACCCGTGACCTGGGCGGACGGCTGGCCCGTCGTCGGCGAGGTCGCCACGGACCTCTCCGCGCTCCCTTGGCCGCTCTCCCCCGCTCCCGCGGAGGAACGGCGCGACGACTTCGAGCTCAGCGAACTCGGGCCGACCTGGCTCTCCGTGCGGGACCGCCCCACCGAGCTCTGCACCACCAAGGAGCGCCCCGGATGGCTGACGCTCCACGCGCGGGGCGGCTCCCTGGACGAGCCCGACGTGGTGTTCACCGGCCGCCGCCAGCAGCACCTCACCTGCCGGGCACGCACCCTGGTCGACCCGGGGCAGGGGCGCGGCGGCCTCGCTGTCCGCCTCGACGAGCGGCATCACTACGCGATCGAGGCGTCCGGGACGGAGGTACGGGTGATCGCGCGCGTCGGCTCCCTGCGCACGGTCGTGGCCGAACAAGCCGTACCCGCCGGGCCACTGGTCCTCGCCGTCACCATCTCGGACCCACCGCCTCCGCACGGGCCGTGCACCGGGCCCGACATCGTCTCCCTCGGCATCGAGCAACCCGACGGCACGTTCACCGAGCTCGCGACCCTCGACGGCCGCTACCTGTCGACCGAGGTCGCCGGCGGCTTCACCGGCCGCGTCATCGGCATGTACGCGGCTGCAGGCACCGTCCACTTCGACTGGTTCGACTACGAGTCCCTCGAAGGCTGAGCCGACCGAAAGGCACGACCCAACCGAAAGGGCCCACACATGCAGGACCTACGGCAACCCGCGCACCACCGCAGCCGCGGCACCAGCCGCCTGGCCCCCCTGTTCCTGGTCCTCGCCGTCATGCTGGGTCTGGCCGGCGGCACCTCGACCGCCGCGACCGACCACACGGCAGAGCCGACACGGTCCGCCATCAGAGTTCCGGCCCGTGCCGTGGACGCCGTCGCCGCGATGCAGCCCAGCTGGAACCTGGGCAACACCCTGGACGCCATTCCCCACGAGGAGAATTGGGGCAACCCGAAGGTCGCCCGGGACCTGTTCACCACCATCCGCGGGGAGGGTTTCCGCAGCGTCCGGATCCCGGTGACCTGGTCCGACCACCAGTCCCCCACCGCCCCCTACACCGTCGACGCCACATACATGAGCCGTGTCAAGGAAGTCGTCGACTGGGCGCTCGACGAGGGCCTGTACGTCGTGCTCAACGTCCACCACGACTCGTGGCAGTGGATCAAGAAGATGCCTGCCGACCACGACGGAGTGCTGGCGCGCTTCGACTCCACGTGGGCCCAGATCTCCAGGACGTTCCGCGACGAGCCGCGCACCCTGCTCTTCGAGAGCGTCAACGAGCCGCAGTTCGAGAACGCCACGGCCGAGCAGAAGGCCAAGCTCCTGCACGAGCTGAACACCTCCTTCCACAAGATCGTCCGCTCGTCGGGCGGCAGGAACACCGACCGCCTGCTCGTGCTGCCCACGGACGGGTGCACGCCCTCCCAGAACTTCATGGACGACCTGTACACCACGATCAAGTCGCTGAACGACCGCCATCTGATCGCCACCGTGCACTACTACAGCTGGTATCCGTTCAGCATCAACATCGCAGGCGGCACCCACTACGACGAGGTCGCCCGCAACGACCTCAACGACGCCTTCGCCCGCATGCGCGATACCTTCGTCGCCAGGGACATCCCCGTCTACCTCGGTGAGTACGGCCTGCTCGGCTACCCCGACCACAACCATCCTTCCCGTGTCGAGCGGGGCGAGGCGCTGAAGTACTACGAGCACTTCGGACACTCGGCACGCCTCGCTGGAGTCACCACCGCGCTGTGGGACCCCGGAACTTGGGCCTACCTGAACCGGGAGACCCTGAAGTGGACGGACCCGGCCCTGATCGCCTGGATCAAGGCCGGCTGGACCACCCGTTCGGGAACGGCCTCCTTCGACAAGGTCTTCGTGCCGAAGTCGGAACCGATCACGGCCAAGGGGGTCACCCTGAATCTGAACGGGACCAAGTTCCGGGGGCTGTGGCACGGCAGGACGGAGCTCGTCGAGGGACGCGATTACACCCTGTGGGACAAGACGCGGCTCGTCCTCACGGCCGGCGCGCTGACCCGGCTGACGGGCGACCGCGAGTACGGAGTGAACGCCACGCTCCAGGCCCGGTTCTCCCGCGGACTGCCCTGGCAGATCGAGGTGGTCACCTCCGACGAACCGGTGCTGTCCGACGCCACGGGCAAGACCGACGCGTTCACCATCCCCACCCGGTACAAGGGTGACGTGCTGGCAACCATGGAGGCCAGGTACGGCGACGGCAGCAACGCCGGCCAGACCGACTGGACTCCGTACCAGGAGTTCAACAAGTCCTTCAAGCCGGACTACCCGAACGACACGATCATCCTGACCCCCGAATTCCTGGACGCGCTGCGCGACGGCGAACTGGTGACACTGACCTTCCACTTCTACAGCGGCGAAAAGCTCATGTATCACGTCAAGAAGTCCGGAGACTCGGTCACCGGCACTCGCGTCACACCCGCCTCCTGACCGACCGCCCCGCCCTCACCCTGGTTGCCGGGCTGGCCGAACAGCCGGCGGCTCTCCCGGATCCGCTGTCTCCGGCCGAACCACCTGGTCACTTGCGTGCGCTTCCCGTGGCGGTGCAGGGCAGTGCCGTTGAGGGTGTAGAAGCTCAGGGGCGCGGAATTGCCGTTGTGGGCTGCCTGGAATCCGATGTCGACCGAAGCGCCGGGAGCGATGGTGGCGTTGTGGGAAGCGTTCCTGGCCGTCACCCGGCCGGAGGCGGGAGAATAGTCCGCGTTCCAGCCGGAGGTGACGGTCTGACCGTCGGGCAGGGTGAAGACAAGGGACCAGCCGTCGATCGCGGTCGTGCCGGTGTTGGCGATGGTGATGTTCGACGTCAGGCCCGTGTTCCAGGCCCTGACGGTGCTGGTGACCCGACAGGTCGCCGTCTTGGGCGGTGGGTTGGAGGTCTGGAACTGCGTGACGAACTTCCAGACCTCTTGCGGCACCCAGGTCCGGGAACCGCTGTCACCGGGGCCCCGTCCCGCGAAGCTGCGATGTGTCCTTCGTCGAACGCGGCCCAGGCGACCGGATATCCGGCCGAGCACCCCGAGTAGGTGGTGACCCGGTACGTCAGGCTGCCCTGCGCCGGCTCCGGCAGGTTTCTGAGGGGGTGCAGCCGTTGTTCCTGACGAACCTGTCTCGCATCGCCCGTCCGCCGGAGATACCGAGGACGCTGTCCCTGAGGCCGTGCACGCCGAGGTAGGCGATCGGCTGGGTGCCGCCGCCGCATCCGCTGAGCTGTCCGCCGCCCAGGACCGCGACCGCGCGGAAGACCGTCGCCCGGGAGCACGCGAGCGCGTACGACATGGCGCCGCCGTAGCTGAAGCCCGTGGCGAAGCGCTGTGTCGTGTCGACGCACAGGTCCGCCTCGATCCGCCTGATCATGTCGTCGACGAAGGTGACATCCTCCCCGCCAGCATTGGCTCAGCCGTTGTTGAGGCCTTGGGGCGCGACGAAGACGGCGCTGTTGCCGGCCAGTCACTGCAGCCCGCAGTAGGCCCAGGTGCCCGTTTCCACGGTGCGGCCCGTGGCGACGTCGGTGGCGCTGCCGCCCGGCCAGTGGAACCCGAAGAGCAGCCGGTAGGCGCGGTTCCGGTCGTAGCCGTCCGGGATTCGCAGGATGAAGCTCCGGTTCTTGCCGCCGCTCTGGATCGTGTGAGTACCGCTCGTCAGGGTGGGGCTTTGCCGCATCCGGAGGTCGCGGCAGCAGTGCCGACGGGTGCGGCAGCCGTGCCGGAGGCCGTGAGCGTAGTGTGCTCGGCCTGGCCGCGGCCCAGTGCCGTGCCGCCCATGCTCAGGCTTGTCCTCGTCATCGTGCAACTTCCCTTCTGAAGCTGCGGTTGTTCACACACCGGTTCACCGTGCTCCCGTGACATCGCACGGGAGAGAAATCGAGTCGAAATTTCGCATGCCATTCGGAAACTCCCAGTGCCGCGGATGACAGAGAGGCTTCAGAACATGTCAACATCACGCGCATCCATCTCGTATGGGCCATTGACCTGCAGCGACCCACCCTGCCGGGCCGAATGTTTCGATGCTTCAGCCGAATAATGCGAGAGGCATTGACGGCACTCACGGGCTCCCTATCATCCTGGATGCCCGGAATATCGATCTGCGTTCGAAATATCGAATCAGGATGCAGTCGCTCCACGCGGGCGAAACAAGGCACTTCCAGGTAGCGCCACCACGCAGCGGCCGAGCAACACAGAGAGAACGCCATCATGGATCTGTCATGCCCTCATCAAGCGTTGTACCGTCGCCGCGCCCTGACGGTCGCCACCGGCCTGGCCGCCGGGGCTGGGCCAGCTCGATCAGGGACGCGAACACACTGCGCGGCGTGATGAACAACCGCATCACCACCGTGATGAACCGCTACAAGGGCCGGATCCACTCCTGGGACGTGGTCAACGAGGCCTTCGCCGACGGGCCCAGCGGCCAGCTCCGCAGCTCGGTCTTCCGGGACGTGCTGGGCAACGGCTTCATCGAGCAGGCGTTCCGCACGGCAAGGACGGCCGATCCGGCGGCCAAGCTCTGCTACAACGACGGTGATCTGAAAGAGTTCCCGGCTCGCGGCAACCCTTTGCGCAGCCTGTGACGACAAGGAAGCGGATCCGGCCAGTTCCGGGGCCGGGATCCTGCTTTCCGTTGTTGAACAGTATGCAAGGAGAACGCCTCCCCATGAACAACCCCACGAACGGCGGGCGCCGCGGCCGGCACCGCCGTCGCTGGACCACCACCGCTGTGCTGCTCGGCGTGCCCGCCGCGGTCGTGCCGTACCTCCTGTTCGCGCAGGAGGACTCGCAGGCCGCGACGGTCGACGGCGATGCCTACTACCGGCTGGTTTCCGTGCGCAGCGGCAAGGTGCTGGACGTCAGCAGCTTCTCCACCGCCGACGGCACCCGCATCCAGCAATACACCGACCAGAACACCGCCAACCAGCAGTGGAAGCTGAGACCCACCGGGGACGGCTACTACGAGCTGGTGAACCGCAACAGCGGCAAAGTACTGGGCATAGCAGGCAATTCCACCGCCCAGCGCGCCGCCGCCGAGCAGCAGACCGACAGTTCCGCCGCCTCCCAGGAGTGGCGGATCAGCGAGGTGAGCGGTTCCGACGCCGTCACCTTCACCTCCCGAAAGAGCGGCCAGGTCCTGGACGTCTCCGGAAGCTCCACGGCCCAGGGCGCGGCAGTCATCCAGTATCCGAGCCGGGGCAGCACCAACCAGCAGTGGAAGCTGGTGAAGACGGCCCAGACCCCGGCGGCCGGCACTGGCGGCGCGCAGACCACGGCCGCGGCCGGACCGTACAGGTGGAAGAACGCCCAAGTGGTGGGCGGCGGTTACGTCACCGGTCTGGTGTTCAACCCGCGCGAGAAGGGCCTGCTGTACGCCCGCACCGACATGGGCGGCGCCTACCGCTGGGACACCGCGGCCGAGCAGTGGATCCCGCTGACCGACTGGGTCAGTGAGAAGGACTGGAACCTGCTGGGCATCGACTCGCTGGCGACCGACCCCGTCGACCCCAACCGGCTCTACCTCGGAGCGGGCACCTACACCAACGAGTGGGCGGGCAACGGCGCGATCCTGCGCTCCACCGACAAGGGCCGCACCTTCCAGCGCACCAACCTGCCCTTCAAGCTGGGCGCCAACGAGGACGGCCGCGGCGCGGGCGAGCGGCTGGTGGTCGACCCCGCGAACAACGCCAACCTGCTGCTGGGCACCCGCAAGAACGGCCTGTGGCGCAGCACCGACCACGGCGTCACATGGAGCCAGGTCTCCTCGTTCCCCGTCAAGAACGGGGCGAGCAGCGGCGGCGGCATCTCCTTCGTGGCGTACGGCCCGGCCGGCAGCAAGACGATCTACGTCGGTGTCGGCGACAGGTCCACCTCCCTGTACCGCTCCACCGACGGCGGCAGCAGCTGGCGGGCCGTCTCCGGGCAGCCCACCGGCCAGCTGCCGCAGCACGGCGTGCTCTCCGGTGACGGCTCGCTGTACCTGACGTACACCGACAACCTCGGGCCCAACGGCGTGACGGGGGGCTCGGTGTGGAAGTACACGCCGGGCAGCGGGGCGTGGAAGAACATCTCCCCCTCCCAGGGCAGTTACGGCTTCTCCGGTCTGGCCGTCGACCCGCGCAAGCCGTCCACGGTGATGGTCACCACCCTGGGCCGCTGGTGGCCCGAGGACGAGATCTACCGCACCACCGACGGCGGCACGACCTGGAAGGCACTGGCCGACAAGTCGAAGCGCAACGCCGCCGCCGCTCCTTACGTCGGCACCCACACCGGGCACTGGATGACCGCCCTGGCCATCGACCCCTTCAACTCCGGGCACGTGCTCTACGGCACCGGCAACGGCATCCTGCGCAGCACCGACGCAGGCGCCTCCGACAGCGGCGGCACCAGCCACTGGAGCATGGGTGCCCGAGGGCTGGAGGAGACCGCGCTGCTGGACGCGATCGCCCCTCCCGGCGGCGCCACCGTCATCACCTCGATGGGCGACCAGGGCGGCTTCCGGCACGACTCCCTGACCAAGGTGCCCTCCGGGCGGCTGGGCAACCCGATGATGGCCAACAGCACCGACATCGACTTCGCCCAGTCCAAGCCCTCGATGATGGTCCGCGTCGGCCGTGGCGGCGCGCAGGACGGCGCCTACTCCACCGACGGCGGCAGCAACTGGACCGGCTTCAAGGCAGAGCCGGTGGCCAGCGCCCAGGACGGCCGTATCGCGCTCGCGGCGGACGGCTCCACCATCGTCTGGACCGAGGCCGGCCAGGCCCCGTACCGCTCGACCAACAACGGGGCCAGCTGGTCGAGGGTCGGCGGTCTGGGCAACGACGCCGCAGTCGTCGCCGACCGCTCCTCGGCCAGGACCTTCTACTCCCTGTCCGGCGGCACGCTCTACGCCAGCACCGACGGCGGCGCGACCTTCACCGCCCGCGCCACCAACCTGCCCGACGGCCGGCTCACGGCCGTCCCCGGCATCGCCGGGGACCTGTGGATCGCCGGCGGTGACAAGGGGCTGCTGCACTCCACCGACGGCGGCCGCACCTTCACCACCCTCAACTCGGTGAAGTCCGCATCCGCCCTCGGCTTTGGCAAGGCCAAGCCAGGCACCAGCTACCAGGCCCTGTACCTGATCGGCACCGTCGACAACGTCACCGGCGTCTTCCGCTCCACCGACAAGGGCACCACCTGGCTCCGCGTCAACGACAAGGCCCACCAGTGGGGCAACATCGGCGGCAGCGGCGTCATCACCGGCGACCCCGACACCTACGGCCGCGTCTACATCGGCACCAACGGACGCGGCCTCCAATACGGCGACCCGTCCTGACCCACACACCCCAGCGGGGCCGCAGGCACAACCGCCTGCGGCCCCGCCATGGCTCACGGCCTCCAGGCCAGGAACCCGTCCCTGAGCGACGAGAACCGCGCCGGCCTGGGCGATCCTGCGGGCATGGAGGCGTCGAGGCCTGGGAGTACACAAACCGCAGGTTGCCGTAGCCCACCGTGAGGGAGTCGCCGATGAACTCGATCTGACGGCTGCGGGCGGCCGGTTTGCTCAGTACGGCACTACCGGGCGCGGCGACGAAGCCTCCGAAGGTGCTGGTGGTTGGCCCCGTCGTGGCAGGCCCACTGATGGACGGCCGCCCCGTCGACGGTGCTCGCGCCGGACACGTCGAGCGCCCTGCCGCTGCCCCGGTTGACCAGCACCTACGACGCGTTCGTAGCCACGGTGGCCGCCTGCGCCGTACCCGCGGAGCCCAACCCGGTCAGAAGCGCCACCAGCAGGGCGGTCGCCGCGGTGAGCAGCGCCGTACAACTCCCGACGAGGGTGAGACAGATAAACGCAGGGAGTACTGTCGAAGCGTTTGACCTGCGTCAAAGGCGAAGGCCGTCCTCCACCTTCTCGAAGAAGAACTCGTGCTTCAGGAAGGAGACGTCGTACTCGTGACCGGGCTGCGGGGGCAGCAGTTGGGAGGTTGCTACCGTCGGCGCCCATGATCACGCCTTCGCCTCAGCACCGGATGACGCCCCGCTCACGGGCTGCTGAGCACGGACGTGCTGAGCACGACTACGCGCGGATCACCGTCAGAGCCAGCGACACCGACGCAAGTTGAAGCTCCGGGCCTCGCGCCGCATGAAAAGCGCATGCTCGGCGTGAGGCGCTGCTCAGGCCGAGGCCCCGGGACGGGGCCTCGACCCAAGCGCCAAGCGCGTGTTCTGGATCGTCGACAACGGCCGGATCGGCTCACCGCAGCGTTCCCGAACACGGTCGTGGTCCACACCTGAAAAAGCGATCAAGGTCGGCCGGTAGCCCTCAGCGAGTGTCGAAGCGCTTCACTTCGTAACTCGAGTTAATGAGAATTCCCTGCTGAAACAGAGAAATGGAGGCGACGCGGCCTTGCTTCCTGCCAGGCATTGACACCACTCCCAGGACAGTGGCAGCGTCGAAGCGCTTCACCGCTCGGTCACCCCCCGGCCGCGCCGGATTCCAGAAAGGGCAGCGTCATGTCCCGGAAGTCCAGGAAGAGAAGCGTCACAGATGTACTGGTAGCCCTGCTGATGGCGGTCTCGCCGCTGATCGCGGCGCTCGTACTGACCGGCGCCTCGGCCACCACCGCGTCGGCCGCGTCACTGACCGAGGTGACCAACTTCGGCAGCAACCCCGGAAACCTGCGGATGTACGTCTACAGGCCCGACAGCGCTCCGGCACGTCCGGCGGTGGTGGTGGCAGTGCATTACTGCACCGGCACGGGGCCCACGTTCTACGCCAACACGGAGTTCGCCCGCCTGGCCGACCAGCACGGGTTCATCGTCGTCTACCCGGACGCGAACGTCAGCGGGCATTGCTTCGACGTCTCCTCGCCCCAGGCGCTCAAGCATGACGGGGGCAGTGACCCCACGAGCATCGCCCAGATGGTCCGGTACACCCTGCAGAACATGAACGCCGACCCCGGCCGGGTCTACGTCACCGGCGCCTCGTCCGGCGCGATGACGACCAATGTCCTGCTCGGCGACTACCCCGACCTGTTCAAGGCCGGCGCGGCGTTCATGGGTGTGCCGTTCGGCTGCTTCGCCACCACCAACGGCTCCGGCTGGAACAGCGACTGCGCCACCGGCAAGATCACCAAGACCCCGCAGGAGTGGGGCGACCTCGTCCGGGGCGCCTACCCGGGGTATACCGGCGCCCGGCCGCGGATGCAGCTGTGGCACGGTACCGAGGACGAAGCGCTGTACTACGCGAACTTCGGTGAAGAGATCAAGCAGTGGACCAATGTGCTCGGGGTGAGCCGGACTCCGGTCTTCACCGACTCCCCGCAGTCCAACTGGACCCGCACCCGCTACGGCTCCACCGGCGCGCAGGCACCGGTCGAGGCGAACAGCTTCCAGGGTGTCGGGCACTCCCTGCCCGAAAGCGGCATGGCGGCCCGGGCCATCACCTTCTTCGGACTCGACGGATCCGGCGGGACCACCACAGGTCCGGTCCGCGCCACCGGTTCGGACAAGTGCCTGGACGTGCCCGGCTTTTCGCAGACCAACGGCACCCAGACGCAGATCTGGGACTGCAACGGCGGCACCAACCAGACCTGGACCCGCACGTCGACCAAACAGCTCACCGTCTACGGCGGTGCGAAGTGCCTCGACGCGACCAGCACCGCGGCCGGCGCCAAAGTCGCGATATGGGACTGTAACGGCGGCACCAACCAGCAGTGGAACATCAACTCCAACGGCACCATCACCGGCGTCCAATCGGGCCTGTGCCTGGATGTGACCGGTGCCTCCACCGCCAGCGGCTCACTGGTCCAACTGTGGGACTGCAACGGGGGCAGCAACCAGCAGTGGGACCTCGGCTGACACCACCGCCCAGGGCTGAGAGGACTTCTCGAACGTATCGGTGTGTGTCCGCCGGTCACGTCGGCACAGCGGGGTCGATTGCGACAAGGCTCCCGCCTCCGACGCCGAGAAGCTTCGGGGCAGAACTGGGTGTGACGCCGAGTACACGTCGAAGGATGCCGAGAGGCACGGGTGGCCTCATGAGCGAGGGCCTCCGAGGGCTTCCGCAGTGATGGTATGGCCGTCGTCGGCCTCTCGGACCACGTCGCGCTCGGCTCGCTCAGGATCAGCCAGTAGACAGGGAGCGGCCCTGATCCATGGGCCACCTTGTGTTCGATTCATTCGACTCCTAATGTCGTCATCGCTCCTGCGGATGTGCCCTGATCTGCGGGGTTGCCGACGCAAGCGCTTCCCCGGCCGTATGCCGACCGGGCCCGTCGACTACGCGCACGTCCCCGCCGTTCCCTCCCGATGGTTTCTGAAGGCTGGAGATGTCATGCAGTTGTCACGCCGTGGTGTTCTGATCCTGGGCGCAGCCGGCGCGGCCCTTGCCGGAGGCCTTCCCGCGGGCTCGGCCCGGGCGGCCGAGGCCGGGACGGCCGACGGAACGGACGCTTCCTCGCGCACCGAGCGCCTGTATCTGTCCGGCGAGGACGCCGACCACCCGGTCGACTGGGACTTCCTGTGCACCAGCGGGCGGCGCAGCGGCAGTTGGGGCAGCATCCCGGTTCCGTCCAACTGGGAGTTCCACGGATACGGCACGTACAACTACGGGTGGAATCTGCGCCCGGAGGAGAAGGGCCGCTACCGGCACACCTTCACGCCGCCCGCCCACTGGAGTGACAGACGCGTCTTCCTCGTCTTCGAGGGGTCGATGACCGAGACCGAGGCGTGGATCAACGGCGAGCCGGCCGGGCCCGTCCACCGCGGTGGCTTCTACCGGTTCCGGCACGAGGTGACCGGAAAGCTGCGTCCGGGCCAGGACAACCTCCTGGAGGTGACGGTCAGCAAGGAGTCCACCGACGACTCCGTCAACCGGGCCGAACGCCTCGGCGACTACTGGAACTTCGGCGGCATCTACCGCCCCGTCCACCTGGAGGCGTTCCCGCTCCAGCACATCGAGCGCATCGCCGTCGACGCCCGCGCCGACGGCACGCTGCGGATCGACGCCCATCTGTCGGGTACCGGTTCCGCCGACCGTCTCGTCGCCCGGGTCACCGACCCCTCCGGGCACCCGGTCGGCGCCCCGTTCACCGCGGCCGTCGCTCCCGGCGACACGGCGGTGACCCTCAGGACCGCTGTCGACTCCCCCCGCCAGTGGACGGCGGAGACCCCGCACCTCTACCGCGTCGAGGTCGCGCTCCGCGCCGGCGACCGCCGCACCGTCCACCGCGTCGAGGAGAGATTCGGCTTCCGCACCGTCGAGGTGCGCCCCGGCGACGGCGTGTACGTCAACGGCGTCAAGATCCTCCTCAAAGGAGCCAACCGGCACACCATCTGGCCCACGTCCGGCCGGGCGACCAGCGCCCGCATCAGCCGCAAGGACATCCTCCTGATGCGGGAGATGAACATGAACGCGGTCCGGATGTCCCACTACCCGCCGGACCCGCACTTCCTCGACCTCGCCGACGAACTCGGGCTGTACGTGCTCGACGAACTGGCCGGCTGGCAGAAGTCCTACACCGAGGAGGCGGGCAGGCCCCTCGTCGCCTCGATGGTCACCCGCGATGTCAACCACCCGTCGATCCTGTTCTGGTGCAACGGCAACGAAGGCGGCTGGAACACCGCCCTCGACGACGACTACGCCCGCCACGACCCCCAGCAGCGCACCGTTCTGCACCCCTGGGCGAACTTCGGCGGCATCAACACCGACCACTACGAGACGTACGACAGCACACGCCGCATCCTCCAGGAACAGGGCGACGTCTTCATGCCCACCGAGTTCCTCCACGGCCTCTACGACGGCGGCGCCGGCGCGGGGCTCGACGACTACTGGAAGCTGATGGGCCGTGAACGGCTCTGCGCCGGAGGCTTCCTGTGGTCACTGATCGACGAGGGCATCGTGCGGGACGACCTCGGCGGCGCCATCGACGTGGCGGGCAACGCCGCACCCGACGGCATCCTCGGCCCCTTCCGCGAGAAGGAGGCCAGCTACTACACGATCAAGGACATCTGGTCTCCCGTACAACTCGCCGAGCCGGAGCGGTTCACCTCCGGCCTGCCGGACGACTTCGACGGACGGATCCACCTCACCAACCACTACGCCTTCACCAACACCCGCACCTGCCACTTCACCTGGCGGCTCCTGAACTTCCGCACCCCCTCGCAGCGGCGGGACGGCCACACGCTGCGCGCCCAAGGCACCGCCTCCGCTCCGGACATCGAACCCGGCGCGCAAGGAGTGCTGCGCCTGCCCCTGCCGTCCGGCTGGCGACGCTCCGACGCCATCGCGCTCACCGTCACCGATGCCGACGGCCGCGAGATCCGCCGCTGGACATGGACCATCACATCCGCCGCCGAACAGGCCCGACGGCTGGTACGGACGGGCCCGGGACCAGCCGTACGCGGCCGGCTCGCGGACGACAGGCTCACCCTCGCATCCCGCCACACCACGGTCACGCTCGACGCCACGACGGGCATGCTGGCCGGCGTCACCCACCGAGGGACGGACTTCGCGCTGTCCCGCGGCCCGCTGCCCACCACCGGAACGGCCGACCTCACCCGCCTGACGCACGGGCCCGACGGCAACGGCTACACGGTGCAGGCCGAGTACTCCGGCGTCCTGCGCCACGTCCGGTGGCATCTGCACCCCAGCGGCTGGCTGCAGTTGGACTACCGCTACCACCTCACCGGCGAGCACGACCTCTTCGGCATCGGCTTCGACCATCCCGAATCGCAGGTGACCGGCGTGACATGGCTCGGCCACGGACCCCACAGGGTGTGGAAGAACCGGCTGCGCGGCGTCGCGACGGACGTCTGGACGAAGCAGTACAACGACACCGCGACCGGTGCCGACGGCTGGGTGTACCCGGAGTTCAAGGGCTACCACGCGGCCGTCCGCTGGGCGTCCCTGCACACCACCGCCGGACGCATCACCATGGTCTCCGAGGACGAGAACCTCTACCTTCGCCTCTCCACCCCCCGGTTCGGCCCCGACCCCCGCCACACCGCGCCGCCCTTCCCGAAGGGCGACCTCTCCTTCCTCGACGCCATCCCGGCCATCGGCACCAAGTTCGACCCGCCGGCCGCCCTCGGCCCCAGCGGCGCCCCCACCACGGCGACGGGCGACTACGCCCGAACCCTGCACTTCTCGTTCTCCCAATAGCGCCTCCACCCCCTCGCCGACGCCGCACCATGCGGCCGACCCCCTGCCGACCGGCGCTTCCCACAGGTGCTCGACCCCACCTTCCCGAGGCGGCGCCTGCTCCCACGACCGTGACGGCCAGTGCCGATATGAGCCTGGTCCGCCGAGGAGGAGCCCGGCGCACTGGTCTTCCTCTGCGAGAGGGTGCCCTTTCGGCGCCGGTCCTACGAGCAGGCATCCCTCAGCACTCCGACACCCACAGGCCGCAAGCAGCGGTCTCATGGCCCGTTGTGGTGCGCGCCCTCCGCCCCCGGGTCAGACTCCTCGAAACGCCGTCGTTCGCGACGGACGCGGCGACCCGGGACGAACGCCAGTCGATTCATGGCGAGTTGGTGGACGCCGACCAGGCAGAGTTCGACCAGGTTGTTGTTCCGCTCAACACCGACCGCAGCCGGTGCCGTCCCCACCGCGACCCGGCACCGGTGTCCTCCCGGGATCTGGGCCCGGAGAGGGCTCAGATCCCGGCTCGGGGTTCATCCGGCGGTCAGAGTGGTCCACTTCTGGTTGGAGCCGCCGTTGCAGTCCCACAGCACGAGCTGCGTGCCGTCGGCCGTGGAGGAGCCCGGAACATCGAGGCAGCGGCCGGAGGCGGGGTTGCGGTAGCCGCCGTTGTAGGGCTGCCAGACCTGGTTGGCGCCGCCGTGGCAGGCCCAGAGCTGCACCTTGGTGCCGTTGGCGGTGGCCCCGCCGGCGGCGTCGAGGCACTTGCCCAGGGAGCGCAGGGTGCCGCCGGTGTATGCGGACCAGTACTGGTTGGCACCGTCGCCGCAGCTCCACGTCTGGACGGCGGTGCCGTCGGCGGTGCCGGCACCGTTGACGTCCATGCACTTGCCGGCGATGCCGGACTGCACGCGGGCGGGCGCGGGGGCGGGGTTCTTCAGCCACCCGGCGCTGTCCGCGGACTGGACACCACGGTGGAAGGCGTCGGCCATCTTCTGGTAGCCCGAGTCGTTGGGATGCAGGGGGTCGGCCAGGTCGGCCGTGGTCAGACTGCTCATATCGACGAACGCGACGCGTTTGCCCGCGGCCTGCGCGTCGCTGACGATTTGCCGGGTGGCCTGGTTGTACGTGCCCCGGAACCGCTCCTCCGAGCTGCTGGTGGACACGACCAGGGAGGCGACGAGGACGGTGGCGTCGGGGACGTCGGCGGTGATCTGGTTGACCAGCGACCTCAGCCGGGCGATGGCGCTGTCGACCTCGGAGGCTCCTTGGAGGTCGTTGGTGCCGATGTGCAGCGTCACCACGTTGGGCCGGTAGCGGGTCAGTGAGGCGTCGGCGAGCGCGGCGATCTGGTCTATGCGGTACCCGGAGTGGCCTTCGTTGTCCGGATCGGACATCGAACCGTTCCGCACCGTGCCCACGAAGTCCAGCGGATGGCCGTCCGCCGCCAGCCGGTTCCACAACGGCCCCCGGTAGCCGTTGCCCGTACTGCTTCCTACGCCCCAGGTTATCGAGTCGCCCAGCGGCATGACCCGCAAAGGCGTGTCGGAGGCGGCGGAGGCAGGGGCCACACCTGCCGCTGTCCCCCCGAACGCGGTGGCGACAAGCGTGATCAGGGGTAGAATCCAAGACTTTCTCATGCAGTTTCCTCTGTTCTGTGAGTGATTGCTCAATCAGCGGGGCTGATCGCCGCCCGGCCGGACCAGGGTGTGATGCGTGACGACGCCCCTCTCGGCATCCGGCTCTCCGAACACGTGCAGCCGGCCCATCCAGGGCGGGGCGATTGAGGTGGGGTGGCGAGGACCACGCCGATGCCGCCTGCCTGCATCAGCTCCGGGAGCCTGCCCAGCCAGCCGAACTCCCGTGCGCCTGGGTGAGGTTCGAGCTTCGCCCAGGTCGGGTATCAGGCGGGCTCCCCGTACTGCACTCCGCGTCCGTTGGTGGAGACGTAGACCCGGCCGTACACGCGCGGGTCACCGGTGATGGCGGCTCCGGTCCAGCCCCACTGGTGCTGGTCGTCGTTGATCCGCGTCCAGGTCTTCGCCTCGTCGTCGGAGCGGTAGACGGCGTTGAAGCTGTCGACGGCACCGACCATGTAGATCGCCGGGTAGGAAGCGCCCCTGGCGGCCTTGCCGAAGCCCAGGGTGTGTGTGGCGTGGCAGCTGCTGACCTTGGCGAAGGTCGCGCCTGCGTCGGTCGAGCGGTAGAGGCCGTTCCCCTTGAGGCTGAGCCACAGGTCGCCGGTGCGGCCCGGAGCAGCCGTCAGCTGGAACTCGCTGTCGCCCGTGCTCAGGCCGGTGGCCCGCGCGGTGAAGGTCCGGCCACTGTCGGTGCTGGCGAACACCATGCCGGTCGTGGTGTCGAAGGCGTAGAAGCGGGTCGGGTCGACGGGATCCGCGATCGGGGCGGCACCCGTCGGGAAGGAGGCGACCTCGGACCAGGTGGCGCCGTTGTCGGCCGAGCGGTATCCGGGGTTGGTCGTGCCGAAGGACCACAGCAGCACGCTGCCGTCGGCGCTGGTGGCGATCGGCCCCGGCGCGTCCTTGGCGACGGCGGGCTGCGCCCCGAAGGGGGCCCAGGTCCTGCCGCCGTCGTTCGAGTAGGCGCCGTTGCCGTTGTCGCCCCAGCCCGCCCGGACCACGTACGACGGCTTGGCCGCGGCCAGCGACAGGCCGGTGGAGGTGCCGAACACCGGGTTCGACGCCATGCCGCGCGACGGCGACGCCGTGAGCCGCTCGTGGTACATCACACCGATGTCCCCGGACCCGCTGAGCAGGTGCGCCTCACCGGTCGGCGGCGAGACCAGCTGGCGGATGGACGCCTCCTCCAGGCCGCGGATCTGCGGGGCCCAGTGCTTGAGGTCGCGGGTACCGTAGATGGTCGCGCCGGTGCCGTAGACGACGTGCTCCGAGTCGTACGGGTCGAGGGCGAGGGCCTGGATCCACCAGCCGAACTTGGGCTTGTTCCCGCCCCACTTGAGGTAGGGGGTCTCGGAGACGTCGAGGACAGCCCTGTCCTTCAGGGACGTCCAGGTGCGGCCGCCGTTCGTGGAGCGGAAGACGGTGTCGATCTCGGCCCACCGGTTGTTCGTGGAAACAACGAGCGTGCCGGGGCGGCGGGCGTCGACTGCGACTCCGCCGTAGCCGAAGGCGTCGGTCGACCCGTCCGTCGCGGTTCCGCCCGGCTTCACCGGGGTGACCTCGGTCCACTTGCCGTTGACGGTACGCAGTTTGTGGACGCTGCCGTCGGACTGGCCGTTGGGGCCGGGCGCGTTGGCATACGTCACGTACAGCTCTCGCGTGTGCCTGTCGTAGGCGGCGCGGATCGGCACCTTGGCCGCGGTGCCGGTGGGCTGCCCGGGGACGGCCTCCCAGGTCGTGCCGTCGGAGGTGCGGTACAGGTTGGGCTTGCCGGCGGTGCCGTCGGAGTCGCCCCAGCCGGCGTGGACGGTACGGCCGACGGCGACGAGGAGCGTGATGCCCTGGCCGGTGGCGCTGGGGGCGGCCGGGAAGCTCATGGCCTGCCAACTGGCGCCCCGGTCTGTCGACTTCAGCAGCCCGTCATGCCGGGTACCCAGCCACAAGGTGTCACTGTCCCGCGGATCGACGAGCAGCCGCTCCCCCGCGCCCCGCCCGTCCTCGTTGGCCCCGAGCTTGACGCTGAGATCGGTACGGGACCAGGTGGCGCCGCGGTCCTCGGAGCGCAGGACGGCTCCGTTGCCGGCCCAGGACTGGGTGTACGCGCCGAGGGCGAGATAGAGGCGGTCGGGGTGGGCCGGGTCGACGGCCATGGCCTCGACGCCGAGGAGGTTCCAGTCGTCCCAGCCGAGGTGATCTGTCAGCGGGATCCAGCGGTCGGTACGGTCGTCCCAGCGGTAGGCGCCGCCGATGTCCGTGCGGGCGTAGGCGAGGCCGCGACAGGACGGGTGGAAGAGGATGCCGGAGACGAATCCCGTGCCTCCCTGGACGACGGTGCGCCAGCGGTAGGCGGGGGCGGCGGTCTCGGCGCCGCTACCGGCGGCTTGCGCACGTCCCTGCAGGACCGGCAGGGTGGCGACCGCGGCGGTGGCAGCGGTCCCGGCGAGTACACCTCTTCTGCTGAGGTGGAATGCGTGCATGACTTTCCTCTTTCTTACGCCGGACAAAGGGGAAGGTGACGCGTGACGCCCTCAGGGGCGCGGGGCGGTATCGCTGTGCAGCATCGCCGCGTGGGCACGACCAGCCACACCAACGCGAAGCCACGGACAGGCGACCGACGGCTCTACGGGCGGGCCGGGGCAAGGGCGTCAGCCCTTGATCGCGCCGGTGAGCATGCCCTTCTTGAAGTGCCGCTGGACGAAGGGGGAGGCGACCGCGACGGGGATCAGTGCGAGGACCATGACCGCCATCTGCAGTCCCAAGGAGGAGAGTTGGCCGGTTCGGACCGCCTGCTGAAGGCCGGTGGGGGCCTCGGTGTTCTTCTGGACCAGTTGGATGAGCACGTTCTGCAGCGGCATCATCTGCTGGTCGGTGAGGTAGATGGAGGCGTTGAACCAGGCGCTCCAGTAGCCGACCGCGTAGAACAGGGAGATGACGGCCAGTACCGCGCGGGACAGCGGCATGATGATGGTCAGCAGGATGCGCAGGTCACCGGCCCCGTCGATGCGGGCGGACTCGGTGAGCTCGGGGGAGATCCCCATGAAGAAGGCCCGCAGGACGAGGATGTTGAAGACGCTGACCGCGCTCGGCAGGATCAGCGACAGGTAGGTGTCGGTGAGGCCCAGTGACTGCACCAGAAGGTACGTCGGGATGAGCCCGGCCCCGAAGAACATGGTCGCCATCATGGTCATCAGGAAGAACCGGTGGCCCAGACTGCCCGGCCGGGACAGGCCGTAGGCCGCCAGCACCGACACCGTCATCGAGAACAGCGTGCCGAAGAGCGTGACGCCGACCGAGACCATGATGGCCCGGCTGACCTGGCCGCCGCTGAGGAGTTCGGTGTAGTTGACGAAGGTGATGCCCTGGGGGATCACGACGAGGCCGCCGACCCGGTCGATCACGGGCTTCGGGGAGAGGCTGGTGACGATCACGATCCACAGCGGACCGAGCACCCCCAGGCAGCAGAGCACGAGGAAGCCGGTCTTGGCGGTGAGTCCGGCCTTGCTCGGGGGCTCCTCCCACACAGGGCGGGCGGGCGCCTTCAGGCTGCGGATGAGCTGCGTGTTGAGGCTCATTTCTTGTACACCCCCTGCTCGCCGAGCAGGTGCGCGAACTTGTTCGCGCCCAGGACGAGACACACTCCGATGGCTCCCTTGACGAGGCCGACCGCGGCCGCGTAGCTGAAGTCGCCGTTCTGGATGCCCATGTTCCACACGTAGGTGTCGAGGACTTCGCTGGCTCCCGCGCCGACCGCGTCCCGCTGGAGCAGGAACTGCTCGAAGCCGACGCTCAGCGCGTCGCCCACCCGCAGGACCAGCAGCAGCGCGATCACCGGGCGCAGCGCGGGCAGCGTGACGTGCCACATGCGGCGCCAGCGTCCGGCGCCGTCCATGGCCGCGGCCTCGTACAGGTCGGTGCTGACGGCGGACAGAGCGGCGAGGAAGACGATGATCCCCCAGCCGGCGTCCTTCCACACGGCCTGCCCGATGACCAGAAACTTGAAGAGGTCCGCGTCGGTCATCAGGTCGAAGCCGCTCCACCCGTGGTCCTCGAGGGTCTGGGCGATGATGCCCGCGCCGCCGAGGATCTGCTGGAACACGGTGACCACGAGGACCCACGAGAAGAAGTGCGGCAGATACATGATCGCCTGCGCCACGGCCCGCACGCGGGGCCTGATCACGCTGTTGATGAGCAACGCGAGGGCGATGGGGATCGGGAAGAAGAACACCAGTTGGAGCACGAACAGGACGATGGTGTTCCTCGTGGCGCTCCAGAACAGCGGGTCGTCGAGCATCCGCGAGAACTGCTCCACGCCCACCCAGGGGCTGTGGAAGATCGCCGTGATGCCGTTGCCGGCGGCGTACGGGTCGTAGTCCTGGAAGGCGACGACGTTGCCGAGCAGCGGCACGTAGTTGAAGAGAAGGAGCAGGAGGATGACGGGCAGTGTCATCAGGATGAACGCGCGGTCGCGGCGCCACCGGACCCGCAAGGGAACCTTGGCCGCCTTGCCGGCCCTGCCCGGCACCCGGTCCTTCGCCACCGCGGTGGCGAAGGACGCCGTCGGTCCCTCGACGGCCGCGGGGGGGACGGGCCCCGTCGGGCCTGCTTCCGGCCGTGAGGGACATCAGTTGCCACTGCCGTTCTTGTCGAGGAGCTGCTTGTACCAGTCGCGCAGCTTGTCGCCGCCGGAGGACTTCCAGGTGGAGATGGCCGCCTGCACGTCCGACAGCTTGCGGTTGCCTCGTACGTAGTCGATCTCCAGCTGCTCGAACTGGCTGGAGAGGGTGGCGTAGCGGGGCGGCTCGACGATTTTCATGCCGTAGGTGGCCGTCTTCTTCACGAAGGCACCCTGCCGCTGCTGCCACTCGACCTGCTTGCGGGCGATCTCGGGGAAGTCGGGGTGGGCGGTGTAGGGAGCCGGGGCCGCCAGCAGCACCCAGGCATTGTTCACCTCCTGGATACCCCGATCGTTCTTGACCGGGACACCGTTCTTGACCGTGTAGTGGGTGCCCTCGACGCCGTAGTCGACGAACATCCGCTCCCTGGTGCCATAGGGTGCTGCCGCGAAGTTGGCGGCGGCCAGTGCGTTCTCGATCGTCTCCTTCGAGGCGCCCTTGCGGATCATCGACCAGATGCCGGCGGGCTGCGTCGCGTACAGCGTCGGGTTGCCGCCGTCGGCGGCGAAGAAGTCCATCCCCTCGATCTGGAAGTCCGGGTTGGACTGGGCCTGTTCGGTGGTCTTGCCGTACCAGGCGGACATGTCGCCGTTGAAGACCAGGATCTGCCCGGCGGTGAACCGCTGGCTCGGGTCGCCCGTGTTTGCCTTGTCGTCGGGATGGACCACGCCCGCGGCGAACAGCTTGCGGACCCACTCCAGATGTTCGAGGTACTCAGGATGCTCGATGCGGTAGGTCAGCTTGCCGTCGTCCCCAATGTTCCAGCCGAGCGGCCCGGCGGGCTGGACACCGAAGAAGCCTGCCGCCGACCACCTCATGTCGCCACAGGCCCACACCTTGGCCTTGGCACTGGTGGCCTCCTTGGCCCAGCTGAGGAACTCGTCGGCCGACTTGGGTACGGTGTAGCCCTTCTTGTCGAAGACGTCCTTGCGGTAGAAGGGCACGATGCCGGGCGTGGAGGCGGCGGGCATCGGGATGCCGCGCAGTGCGCCGCCGAAGATGCTCATGCGCCAGGCGTCGGAAGGGATCGCGGCCAGGTTCGGGTACTTCTTGACCTTGTCGCCCGCCAGGTAGGGGCCGAGGTCCATGAACTTCGCGGTGACCGCGTTCGGGATCTTGCCAACCAGTTCCCAGTCGGGCACGACCACCATGTCGGGTATGGAGCTGGAGGCGAGGACGGCACCGAGCTTCTCACCGTAGGTGTTGCCGTCCTGGTTATGCCAGGTGATCTTGGTGCCCGCTTCCGCGTCGAGTGCCTTGTAGTACGCGCAATCGGGCTTCGGCGGAGTGCCCCAGAGCGGGGACATGATCTTGAGGGGAGCGCCGGTGCCGAGCTTGTCCGGCACCGAGGAGGCGAAGGCCGCGAGGTCGACCTTGCTGATGTAGCCGGCCGACGAGCCGTTCTTCGACGGAAGGTCCGGCTTGGCGATCGTGCTGGCGACGTACGTCGGGAGCAGCTTGTCGGCGGCATTGCCCGAGGTGGTGCCCTCGCGCGACCCGCTGTCCGACTCACCGCAAGCGGTGAGCAGCGGCATCCCACCGGCCACGGCGGCGGCGACCGCCGTGGAGGCGAGGAAGCTTCTCCGGCTCGGTCCTGAGGATATGGAGGCGACGTTCGGCGTCATTGCGTCAACCCTTCATGGCGCACCCGGACACCCGGCGGTGGGCCGTCGGCTGCGGTGGCGTGGCTTTGAACCAGTTGAGCTGAAAGCGGACATCCCATCGCTGTCGACGTATACGCAGTCGAAGCGCTTCGATGTTGCTGCGAGGTTAAGTGAACGCCCATGGGCGCACAAGGGTCGCTTCAAAGATTCCTCCGAGGCACTAGAGGGGGTTCTCCATGTTCTCTGGCTTGATGAACCGTGTCGATCTCTTGACGCTCTCCTAGTGCCCTGGCACGCATCGAAGCGCTTCGAAAGCACTCTCCGATCTACCTCGGGGGAATCCCACGTGTCTGCACACACGGCGCACACACCGCCGCCGTTCCGCGCTCAAGGCTGGCTTTCTCGAAGCGCATCGACGACCTTCTGTCGCGGCTCACTTTCGACGAAAAGATGGGATGCCTGCATCAGTTCACGCCCGCCGTCGAGCGCCTGAGCATCGCGGCCTTCCACTACGGCCAGGAGGCCCTGCATCGCGTCGCCTGGATGGGCCAGGCCACCGTTCTGGCCCAGGCGGTCGACCTCGGTGCGACCTGGAACACCGATCTCGTACGGTGGGCCGGCGAGGCCGTCTCCACGGAGATCCGCGCGATGCGCGCCCGCGACGACCGGGTGGGCCTGAACCTCAGGTCCCCGAAGACACGCTCGGTCGATCTCTTCGTGGGTGACGGTCCGGTACTGGCAGTGCTCACGCTCTTGCCGGGTACGGCCGAGCCCCACGGCTGTCGGCGAGGCCGGCCAGTTCGAGGCGGACCGTCACCGTCGCGCCGCCCGCCGTGCGCAGGTTGAGGGCGGGTGCTCCCCACCTTGGTCATGTTGTCGGCCGCCAGCGGTGCGAACGCCTTCAAGCGCAGGCAGCGGGGGTGTTCCGTCAGCCGGGCATTCGACGTCTCCGCCTCGACGGTGATGAAGCAGGTGCCGCTGTTCGAGAAGAAGAACACGGCCCCTCCCAACGCCGTCTGCGCGCTAGACGCGTTCGTCTCCATCTCGTTCCCCGCCACGAACGCCAACTACAAGATTCTCACTGAACCTCTTTCATCCTGGGGTCTGAGGAGTGAAACAGGTTGGTCAGCGTGGTGGTGACGTGGCGAAGCCCCTCGTCGTTGGTGTGGTGA
>NZ_JBITCM010000038.1:0-50317 GCF_044453205.1 Streptomyces sp. NPDC051738
GCCGGTGGCCGTTCATCTATGCGGGCACCATCCCGACGCCGGAGCAAACCCCCGGATCAGGTCGAACCCGTACACCATCTCCATGGACGCAACCCGCGCCCCGGCAGCCGCAGGTCTACGGCACGCCTGCCGCTGAAGCCCTTGATGTCGGTGAGTCGCACCCGTGTGACGTACACCCTGCCCGGTCTCCGTCCCTTGTCCCTTGGCCCGCCGAACGCGTTGACACAAGTGCGTGCAGGCATCCGACCGCTCACCCTTTTACAAGGCGGGATGCCTCCCCGACCCGTGACCCGTCCGTTCGCGGACGCGGCGCGCTCGTTCGGCGAACTCATCAACCGCGCGGCCGAGCGCCGGCACGCACCAGAGCCACGACCGAACTGGCCTCAACGACGTGGCCGCATCACCACTGACTGCCCGTGCAAAAGGCAGCACGTCCTTCACCCGGCATGCTGGCTGTTCTTGCGTGCAGCCGTGAGATGAGACAGCGCAAGTCCAGATCAGCGAGGCTCTCGATGAAGTAGCGGTCCGCCAGAACCGAGCCCGGCGGATGGGCCTCCCGGGCGCTCATCCATTCCATCAGCAGGCCGGCAGCGTGCCGGGCCAGCCACGGCTCCAGGGGAGCGCGCTCTTGACTTCCCCATGTGGCCCGGTGCCACATCTGGTCCAGGCTCACGCGAGCCCTTGTCGTGGTCGCGGTGGTGTGTGCCTCGGCGTTACTCAGTCCCGAGCACCTGCTGGTAAAGACTTTCTCCGCTCGCACGACTACAGAGCATGAGGATGCCGGTAACTTCGCGTATGGGGGCGGCTGTGCTGCTGGGGAGCGTCCTTGCTCACGGGCCGTGGATCGCCCTGGGCTTGGTGGTCGTGACGGGGATCGCTGTCGCGACGTACTGCGTCTGTGCGGAGCGTGTCCGACGAAAGACCTTGATCGATTTGCTCCTTTCGGCTCCCAAAGGCACCGTCATCGCACAAAAGGGCGGGCCGGGAGGGCCAGAGATGTGGGTGCAGGTGGGGGAGTCCACTGTCGATGGGGCAGAGCCGGTGAGCGGACCGGAACCCCAACTGCTGGTACCGCCTGGAGGTGGGGGGTGACAGGACCGATCCCTGCGACGTGGCGCGGCGAACTGGAGACGTGCTACGTGAAGTGTGCGAAGGACGTCAACCGGCACGTCTTCTTACTGACCCGAGGGGACAGGGAGCTCACGGAAGATGTTGTGCAGGAAGCGTTCCAGGCGGCGGCCGGGAATTGGAGGCAACTGCGAACACTCGAAGGCACGCGGCAGGTGGCCTGGCTGTGCCGTACGGCAACGCATATCGCCATTGACTATTTCCGGCGCAACGAGACCGCGCGACGCAAACAACCTGAGGCGCTGCGTTTTCACTACCAGCGGCCTCCGGCAGACACTCTGCATGAGGCGCTGACGGAGGCAGCGCTTGAACACTGTTGGAAAGTGATCGAGCGAATGCCCCCGCAGCAGCATCTGGTGGCGCTGCTCCGTTGGAGGTGCGGGTACCGGAACCGTGAGATCTCAAGGATGCTGGGCATGGCCGAGGGAACGGTCGGTGCCCATGTGTCAGCAGCACGCCGCACACTCAGAAGCGAGGCAGGTTCCTATTTGCCGTTCGGAGCCGACGACCTGGAGGGAGGAACCGGTAGTGACTGATCACGACTCCGGCGAGGACAGGACCGAGGCCATTTTCCAAGACCTCTACAGCGCTCTGTCTCAAGTCACGGACCCGGCTGCTGATACTGGGTTCAATTCCGCCGCTGGCCTGGCTCGATTCAAGGCCTGGCTGAGCGACCGGCCGCAGACGGGCTCCTCCGAGGAGACGGAGGCACTGGCCGCAGGAGCTGAGAGTGCCCGCACGGAAAGCAAGGAGCCTCTCCCGTTCGGGCAGCGCAGTCAGGCAGCGCGGCTCATCGCGGCGACCAGATATGCGCTGGTGCAGAGCGGCGAGGCTGGCGAGGCTTCGGTGGTGATAGCCGAGGTTTGGCAGGCGCAGGCCCTCGCGCAGGCGCTAGGTAGCCGCTTGGCTGTCTCCGGCCCTCCCGAACTTCGGGCCCAGGCGCTTGTCCTGGCCGAGCTGGCCGGCCGGAGCTGTGGCGTCCTCGACGCCCCTGCCCTCGACGTCGGCGCCGTGCGCGCCGCCCAGCTCACCGAGTTGGGCGACGCTCGAGAGACGCTCCTTGGCCTCGGTGCACTTTTCGGTGAGGTCGGCATGGCCCTCGTCGGGGTTGCCTGCGTGGCGAACGATGAGGGAACGTACTGGCAGTGCATGGACGCCATCGACGCGGTGGACGAGTCCCGGGACCGGGTGTTCGAGATGCTGAGACTGCTTACGGGCCAGGACCAGGAGGTTGTGAAGCGGAGGTCGGCGGCAGGGTAGGGAAGGCATTTCCGCCCGCCGCCCCCCTGGGATGCAGCGGCCCTTGCCAGGGAGGCACCGCAGCGCACGGGAAACTGAACGCGCTCAGTGCTGTCGACGATCATGCAATTCCCCATCGGTAGCGCCAGTTTCCCCGCCCATACGTTCGAGCTTCTGGCGGGTGGCTGCAGTCGTTTCTCTGACCGGACAGAGGACGAGGGGTGTTCGGCTAGTCAGTCCCAGTCGGATGTCGGCTGGTCGACTCGTCCACCCTTGTGTGTAATGGGGATGTAGTCGTGAGCGCCATCAGGCAGGGCGGCGACGCACGTCGGCGAGCAGGCGTTGACAAGCAGGGGCAGTACGTCGGTGGCCACGCGCAGCGAGATCCACACCTGATGGAGTCCGGCCTGTTCGATCGGCTGGTCGCAGATGCTGCAGCTGTGGATGGTGGTGGTGCCCCAGCGCCGGGGGTCCAGGTTTCCCAGATCCAGGTCCGCGGCGGAGTCCGAAGAAGGCTGAAGCATCGGGAAGGGCGGTCGCATCTTGTAGTTGCCGAACAAGGCCCGCGTGCTCACGGTGCTGCGGGTCAGCCTCTGGCACCGGGTGATCTCATAAGGGAACCAGTGCAGCCGGTAGGAGGTGTAGGGCGTGAGCTCCTCCAGGCTGGTCATGGCTCCAATTTGGGGCGGGATCCGGACCAGGTTGCTGCCGTAGAGCACGAGGTGCTTGACCGCAGTCAGCCGGGCGATGCTCGATGGCAAGGTGATGATCTGTCGCCGCTCCTGTGGGCTGAGTTCCACCAGGGGCCGGAACTCCTCACGCCCGTCGGCGGCGGCCTCATCGACCAACTCCAGCAGATGTTGCCAGCCCGGAGCTGAAGTGTCCTGGCGCTCGGTGTGAAATCCGACTCGGGCTCGCGGATGCGGCCTGGCCTGGTCGAAGCACGAGCAGATGTCCTGGCGAGACCCTCACCGGCCGGGAGCCGGATTCGATGTGTCGCCCCAGCGGTTCACAAAGAGCCTCGGCTCTCCATCGTTCGTCATGGCGCCAAGATACGAAGGTTGCCGCAGACCACGCCCAGTGATTATTGAGGTGAGGTCAGGCACGACATCCAACTGCCGTGCTCGAACGTTTGGCTGGGGAAGCTGACGCTACTGATGGGGAATTACGTGGCCCTGTCCGCAGTTCCGTGAATCACCAGGTCTGGGAGGTGAGCGAGGGATCGTTTCGGCAGAGTATGTCCCGGCATGGCAAGCAAGACGGTCGCGGCTGTGCTGTTTCCCGGGATCGATGTGCGAGTGGAGCGCGTCAGCGACTCCTCCGACCTCCTCGTGGTGGAGGCCGTGTCCACCGCTCGCCCGGGCCGGTGCCCGGACTGCCGGAAACAGGCGATGCGCATACATAGCACGTATCAACGAGCCCTGAATGAAAGGCCGTTGGGGCCGCGCCGGGTCATAGTCCGGCTGCGAGTCCGCCGGTACTTCTGTGACCGGAAGAACTGTTTCCGCAAGACGTTCGTCGAGCAGGTGCCGGGCCTGTCCGAGCGGCACCGCCGCTCCAGCACCGGGCTGACAGGCTGGCTGCGGTCGATCGCGGTGGAACTGGGCGGCCGTCCAGCCGCGCGGTTGTGCCGCCGCCTGCGGCTGGTCGCGGGCCGGACCCGGTTGCTCAGGCTGTTGACGGCGCCGACGGTGCCGGACCGTGCGCCGCGGGTGCTGGGGGTTGACGAGTTCGCCTTCCGCAAGGGCTGCACCTACGGCACGGTGCTGGTCGACGTCGAGGCCGGCCGGGTCGTGGACGTGCTGCCTGACCGCACCTCGGAGACGTTCGCGGCCTGGCTCAAGGAGCATCCCGGTGCGGAGATCATCTGCAGGGACCGGGCCACCGCCTATACCAAGGCGGTCAAGGAAGCCGCACATGATGCCCTGGAAGTGGCTGATCGCTGGCACCTGTTGCAGAACCTGTCCGCCGCGGTGGAGAAGACCTGCCATCAGCACCGCGACTGCTTGCGCAAACGCGCCGAGGAGGAGACAGTGACCGAGGTGCCGGAACCGCCCCCGATGCTGTTACCGCCCGCGGAATTGCCCCGCACCCAGATCATCGAACGCACCCGCCACCGCTACGAGGACATCCACCGCCTGCTGGACAAACGCTGGACGATCAGCGCCATCGCCCGCCGTCTGAACCTCGACCGCAAGATCGTGCGCCGATTCCGCGACACCGACCTCGACGAACTGCTGGCCTCCGCCCGCGAGCGCCGCCCCAACGGCGTCCTGGAGCCGTTCAAGGCATATCTCAATGCCCGCTTCACCGAAGCAAGGCCAGGTCAGCGGCACTCGGCTGTTCCTGGAGATCCAGGCTTGCGGCTACCGAGGCAGCCGCCAGGTCGTCCGCAAAACCTCGCTGCCCTTCGCGCGGGCACGGCCGAACCGGTCCGGGCCGACATTCCGAGCCCTCGCAAGATCACCTCGTGGATTATGCGGCCCCGGGAGACGCTCACCGAAAGCCAGGACGAGCGACTCCTTCAAGTCCGGCTCGCCTGCCCCGACATCACCCGCGCCTGCGACCTCGCCCGATGCTTCACCGACCTGGTCCGCCACCGGCGCGGATTCCTGCTGCTGGAATGGATTCGGCAAGCCGAGCAAGACGCTCCGAAACCGATGTCGAGCTTCGCGGGCTCCCTCCGCCAGGACCTCGACGCCGTCACCGCCGGCCTCACCCTTGAATGGAGCTCCGGCGTGGTCGAAGGCCACGTGAACCGGGTGAAAACGATCAAGAGAGCCATGTACGTCCGAGCCTCGTTCGAACTTCTCCGGACCCGGATCCTCACCCAGCCACGACCTTCCACTCCGGTCAGAGCCACATACTGGTCCCTGGAATCGATCCGGGCGCACCCAACGCCCGCGCCGTCGGCGCCACTCAGCCGTTAACCATGATCGGCGAGTCCGGTGGGCCGTCCTTCAGCAAGGACTCCAGCAACTCCGGCAGCTCAGTCGGCCGCACCACATCCGAGGTCGTGGCCAGTTCCGCCGCGGTCCACCAGCGGTGCCCTGTAATCGCGGCCTTCTCGATCTCCTCGAAAGCCGAGGTATCGACCTCGAACGCAGGTACCCGGGCCAAGTAGTAACGCTGGCGAACCTCGTAGGCGACGCCGCCCCGGACCGCTGTCCACGGATGCCCTCGCCATATCTCCGGACCCAGCGAGACGTTCGTCAGCCCGGTTTCCTCATGCAACTCCCGCAGGGCTGCCTGCTCATGGCTTTCGCCTGGTGCAAGTCCGCCTCCGGGGGTGAACCAGCGGACGAAACCGTCCTCTTTGTTCCTGGCGGAGAACAGCAGCAGCCGATCAGCGTCATCCAGCAACACCACGCGCGCGCTTGGGCGCGGCACCAGTCTTTCCTCCGGCATCACCACCTCGTCAGGTTAGAGCCACGCCCCACGACCGACCACCGGAGGTGGCGCGGGGGTTGGGCTTTCACGCAACTGCGGTCAGAGCCAATTACGTGACGTTCCACAGATGTATGGCATCGCAGATCTGCGATGTTCCACGCGAGATCTATGCACGGCTGCTGCATGCAACTCCCGCACCTGTACTGCTCGCCACTCCTGCTACCTGCGGGTTTCCCCTCCAAGGGAGCGGTGCACGCGCTCGCCGGGGCAGTCGCCAGCTGTTCTGGAGAACCAGAACAAGACGGTTCCCCTAGTTGTTGCTGGCCATGAGGTTGGTGTCGCTGCTCGTCGGTGTTGACCTTCGAGTTGGTTGAAGCTCGATGATGACGCGGTGCCAAATGATGAGCTGATGCCGATCGGGGCCTTCGCCCAACGCAGTGGTCTGACCTCCAGCGCGTTGCGGTTCTATGCTGACTCCGGGTTGCTGCCCCCTGCCGAAGTCGACCCGGTCTCAGGCTACCGCTACTACAGCGCCGACCAGGTGGCGCAGGCGACCGTGCTGCGTCAGCTCCGCGAGCTCACTATGCCCCTCGCTGCTGTCGAGGCGGTACTCGGTTCCGGGCCTGACGAGGCATCCCGGCTACTTGATGAGCATGTTGCAAAGGTCGTTGGGGATGCGGCGGCCGTGCAGCAGAAGGCTGCTGTCATCAAGTCTGCGCTCGGCAACGTGCCAGGCGTTCCCATCGCAGTGATGAAGGGTCCCGTGCTGGCGGATGCGGTCGAGCAGGTCCTGACCGCGACCGCACATGACCCCGGGATGCCGGCACTCGCCGGCCTCCGCATCGAGGCACGTCAGGAAGCAGTCACCCTGACCGCGACGGACCGATACCGGCTCGCCACTCGAACCCTGGTGCCAGCTGAACCACCGAGGCAGACGTGGGCCGGCACGGTCAACGGCGACGAGCTGCGGGCCGCGGTCGCCGTCAGCCGCCGCAGTCCGCTGGTGCGGCTGGAAGCGGTATCGAACGGGATCTGGTTCCGCGTGGCCGACCGGGAGGACCGGCACTGCCGGTTGCTGCCCGAGGAGTTCCCCGACTACCGGCTGATGCTCGCGTCGCTGGGCGAGGTCACCACCCGGGCGACGGTCTCGAAGGATCTGCTCCTGCGAGCCCTGGAAGAACACCCCGGCGAGCGCATCGCGCTGCACGTTGCCGAGAACGGAGTGAACGTTATGTCAGCGGACGACGAACACCCCAACATCTCACTCTCGGCCACCGTGACGGGCCAGGCCCTCCAGATCTGGTTCGAGCTGACCACGCTCTATCCCGCAGTGAGCACCGCGATCGGCCCCGACGTAATGCTCGACCTACGGGGACACGACCAGCCCGTCACGATCCGCTCCGCCGACCGCGGCGATCTCACCACCCTGGCCATGCCCATCAAGCCCGACCACTCCGCCTGAGAAATACGACGAGGAACACCATGACCACCGCACCCGCCAGCCCCGACCCGACCATGGAAGACATCGGCCATGCCGTCGCCGAGGGACGAGCCGGTGACAGCGCCTCCGCCCGCCAGAAACTGCTGGGCCTGTGGTCCGCGATCGGTGTCACCGGCGACCCGCTGCACTGCTGCTCCCTCGCTCACTACCTAGCAGATCTCTACCAAGATCCCGCCCAGGCCCTCGCCTGGGACATCCGGGCCCTGGACGCCGCCGACGCCGTGACCGAGCAGCGCGTCCAGGAGCACCACGCCAGCCTCCACATCGCCGGCTTCTACCCCTCTCTGCACCTCAACCTCGCCGACAACTACCGCCGACTCGGCTCCTTCGAAGCCGCCACCGAGCACATCAACGCGGCCATAACGCACACCCCCAGCCTTCCTCAGGATCCCTACGGTGACCTTCTTCGTGGCGCCATCCAAGAGGTCGCCGAGGCCATCGCCGGGCGAGACCGGTCACGGCGAGCCTCTGCGCCTGGTTCCGCTACGTGACGCACAAGAATGCACCCCTCACCGTGGAGGGACGGCGTCGTCTCGTCGAGCGGTTTCGCACGAGGCCCATCGCCCACGTCGCAGCCGAGATGGGGATCTCCCGGGCGTGTGCATCGAAGTGGGTCAACCGATACCGGCGCCACGGTGAACTCGGGCTGGAGGACCGATCGTCCACACCACATCACCAGCCCACCGCGACACCGTCCGAGCTCCTCGACCTCATAGAAGAACTGCGCCGCATCCACAAGTGGTCCGCGGCCAGGATTGCCTTCGAGCTGTCCCAGGCCGGAACGCCGATCGGCCGAAGGACCGTGAGCAGGCACCTGGCCGAGATCGGCCTCAACCGACGCCGATTCATCGACCCCGACGGTGAGGCCAACC
The DNA here is from genome assembly GCF_044453205.1 of Streptomyces sp. NPDC051738. Taxonomy (NCBI): domain Bacteria; kingdom Bacillati; phylum Actinomycetota; class Actinomycetes; order Kitasatosporales; family Streptomycetaceae; genus Streptomyces; species Streptomyces sp. NPDC051738. Next base: position 8,131 of record NZ_JBITCM010000038.1, read on the forward strand.
GACAGCCGCGGAGAATCCACGCCCGACGACCCGGCCACATGATTCACGTCGATGTGAAGAAGGTGGGCCGCATCCCCGACGGCGGAGGCTGGCGCGCGCACGGACGCGGCAGCGACCAGGCGAAAACCGTGGACCGGCGGAAGAAAAAGACCGAGCGCGGTGGCTACGTCTATCTGCACTCGGCTGTCGACGGGTACAGCCGGCTCGCCTACAGCGAAGCACTGCCCGATGAGAAGGCCGCCACAGCGATTGCCTTCCTCCATCGTGCCCGGGCTTGGCTCGCCGCACATGGGATCACGCGCATCGAGCGGATCGTGACAGACAACGGCGCCTGCTACCGAGCCGAGAGCTTCTCCCGAGCCCTTCTCGGCGCCAGACACCAGCGCATCGCCCCCTACACCCCACGGCACAACGGCAAGGTCGAGCGATACAACCGCATCCTGGCCGAGGAGTTCCTCTACGCCCGGACTTGGACATCGGAAGCCCAACGCTCCCAACTCCTGGGACACTGGAATGTCCACTACAACTACCACCGACCCCACACCGCGATCGGAAGCCAACCAGCGGCAGCACGACTACCAGGCGGCGTCACCAACCTCCTGGCCTCCTACAGCTAGCCACCTCGACGAAATCGGTTGCCGTGCGTGTGCTTGGCGACTGAGGCGAGCTTCCAGACAAGATCTGCTCCCGCGTTGTTCGGACCGCACCGGGAGGATTCCTACCGTGCTGTCGGCCGGCCGTATCCGTGAGCCTTGGCCGCGCTCGGCCGCTCACTTTCTGCCTGAGAACACGATCTGAAGGAGGTACCTGAGCCAAAGCTGGACTGGATCGGATGAGACGAGGACTGGCTTCGGTGAGAACGGACACGGGTTGTCCTGCAGCTCCGCACGCGGCACCACCGTCCTCACCTGAGCCCGGACCAATGCGCGTTCCCCGATCGCACGACCGCCACAGCACGCCTTGTGTGACTGAGCGCTCCAGTTGGCCAACTGGAGCGCGCATGGTCGACGTTGGACACAGCGTGCTTGGACCAACGTGGTCGTGGTCTGGAGTTATTGCCTCGGAGGTCACCGACCACGTGAGACACCACTCCCCGCTTGCCCCGTGCCCCGGTCTGCGGGGCACGGGGCAAGCGGGAGGTGTTTGGTTACAGATGTCGGTCGAGTGGCTCGGCCGCGAACGTGCCGTCATACAACGAGGCGTCGGTGAGCTGAAACCGCTGAGCGCGGCCGTCGACGGTGGCGGTGATGACGGTGCCCGGTGGCCAGGTGGTGTCGCGTCGGACTGGGCGTCCGTCTGAGGCCATCGTGCCGAGCAGTGCGTAAGTGCGCAGGCCGGGATGCGCAGGTCTAGGGACGGTGACCGGCAGCGAACGGGCGGTTCTCCTGGGCCGCACTTGGTGTGCGGCCCAGGAGACACCTCCGAGCAGTGCGGCAACGACCAGCCCGCCGATGACTTGCGGCAGCGTCTCGCCGATGAGGTTCACGAACGGCTCCCCTTGCAGGGTGTGGCGCCGGGCAGTTGCTGGGCGCGACGTCGGTCCTGTTCGGCGATCAGATACCTGACTCTGCGTCGCACCTGCTCGCCGGTGACCTCAGGATCGGCGGCGCCCGCATACCAGGCCGCGTCGGCCCAGGTGTCGATTCCGTGCTGGGCCCAGGCGTGCACCACGCGTCGCTCGTCAGCGGTGAGTGCGCGCAGGAGCGCGGCCAGCCGCACGTCGTCCGGCTCACTGCAAGGCGTCGGGGCGACCGCCGACGGGCGGGTCGCGATCAGGTCGTGCAGCGAAACGTCGTCGCCGAGGGGGAAATCAAGGCTGAGGGTTCGTCCCTTTCGTGTCCCACGCCGCCACAGCGGCACCAACTGCCGGTGGATGCTGCGCGCCTCGGCCTTCAGCGTCGCCACAGCGAGACGTGTCAGGCGCCCCTCGGTCACCAGCGGGGCGACCCAGTCCCCGAGCAGCGCATCGCTGACGGCCTGTTGCCACCGCTCACTTTTTGGCAGGCACAGGGCATTGGTGAGGCAGATGTTGACTATCTCGGAGGCGAGAGGGTTGCCCTTACCTTGCTCTGCCCGGTCGTCCACGAGGACCGCGCGGGCGTTCAGCGCCAGGGCGACATCTTCTGGCACCCGCCGTGGGCGCTGATCCTGCTCGGACGGGAGATACGGCACGAGCGGCGGCGGTGGCTCTTGATCGGAATGCACGGATACACGAGCCCAGGCGCCGATTCGCCTGACATCGTCGTGGATTGTCACGTCACCTGCCTGGTACGGAGTCAGCACAAAACTGCCGTCCGGAGCCCGGTCGGCAAGCAACCTTTGCGCGGGTGCAGTCGGTTCCTGTTTCGATGGCATGGGCACATACCAGGCTTCGCCGGAGCGAAGCTCTGAGGTCTGCGTGGGTGGTGTGGTCATGAGGCGCTGCTCCTCCAGGGCGTGACAACAGGTTCACTGCTCGGCCACAGCGCTCCCGGGGCCGCGACAAAAAATCTTGGCCCACTCCATGTGAGCTCCGTCACGCCGACTCGGGGGTCCGTGCACGCCGGCCAATTACCGTGCTCAAACTGGCCAGCCCTTCACTTGGCCAGTGAGTGCTCTAGGTGGCCACGATTCGCATGGAACCAGACGCTGAGCCCGTCACAGCCGGTAACTTCAGCTACTGCCGGGTGACTGATGGGGGACGCATGAAATGGGCCATGAGCGACGACTACGCCGCTCTCATCACGACCGTGATTCTGGCCGTTTTGCTGATCGGGACAGTCCAGCTGTACACGCTGATCAAGTCCTACTCGGATGCCTTGCCCCAGGCTGACGCCTCACATGCCGCTCTGCTCGAAAGGGCGGTGCAGGCAGTTCACGGCAACCGAGATCCGAGCGCTGAGGACCTAGTTGCGCTCGACCAGTACTTCGCCGACATGCTCGCGCATATGGGCGGGGCGAGGAGAAGGTGGGGCATCTACCTTGCCAGTGGGGCGTGGATGACCATCTGCTGCGTGCTAGTGATCACTCAGATCGAGGTGCTCAAGTGGTCTGCAACACATACACCCGGCCAGGATGCCCCCCAACTGGCGAAAAGCGCCTTCTACATTGCCTCGTGGGCCATCATGATCCTCGTATTCGAAGGCTTCGTCCGAGTGATCATTCAGATGATCGCCAACCTCCAGCGGCGCCGCGCCCGTTTCCGACAGTTCTCCGCTGATGACCTCCGGCGACTCAGCAGGGCAGCCCAGGAGCGCTACCGACAGGCCCAGCAGCCAAACGCGTCAGGGACATCCGATCCCGACACCCCCTGAGTCGCAGAGGGCCCAAGGTGCTGCATTTCACTCGGCCACGAGGCATTGGCCGTAGCCAGGGCGGCCAGTGGCACCACGGGTCATGCAGGGTTCGTGACGTGGAGGAGCAGCAGGTCGAATTCGGGTCCGTCTGCGGTGTTGCGGTAGGGCCCGGCGTATTCGTAGCCGAGTCGGGCGTACAGGTCGTGGCCGCGCGGGTTGGAGGGGAGTGCGAGCATGGAGGACCAGCGTGGGTTGATGGCCTGGAGGAGGGCGGTGTGCAGGCGGGTGCCGATGCCCTGGGACTGCCACGGCGGGCGTACGGCGAGTTCGCACAGGCCCATCAGCCGTTCGGTGCGGGCGTCTTCGGGGACCTGGTCGACCAGGTCCCCGAACCAGTAGTCGGGCGAGCAGGGGAAGGCGTAGCCGAAGCCGACGGCGCTGCCGCCGCGGTAGGCGACGACGAGGGCGAAGCCGGGGTGTTTGAGGTGGCCGGTGATCTGGCGGTGAAGCGCGGGCACCGACAATCCCATCGCCTCCGAGCCCGGGTTGTCGACCAACTCGGGGTGGGCGTCGGCCCAGATGTCTGCGAGGGCGTCGATCAGCGGTGGGGTCTGGCCGGGGCCGTAGGTGCGGATCACCACGTCGGTGCGGGTGCTCGGGGTGGTCACCGTCTTCCTCCTCAGCTGACGCCGGCGATGGTGCGGTATTCCTCCAGCCAGCCCGCGACCGCGGGTACGGACGCGTGCTGCTGGAGCGCGCTGGATATGTTGTGCAGCTGTCGGAGCGCACCTCGGGAAGGTACGCCAGGACGCGCCCGGCGGCTTCGGCCGCGGCCTCCGGTTCCGGGCGTTCCCTGACGGCATGTTGAATGGCGACGTCGGCCGTGTACAGGGCGCGATTGCGGGCGAACTGTGCGCCGTGCAGCAGGACGGCCTGTTCGGCCCCGGCCGCGGCCCGCTCGTGCTGTTCGAGGTCGGCCCGCGCGAGCGCCTCCAGTCCGGCCAGCTCGCCCGGGTTGTAGAACTCCAGCCAGTGCGGGTCTGCCTCGCGCGGCCCCTCGGCATACAGGCGGTGGGCGCGGACGATGGCCTGGTCCGTGGCGCTCGCGTCGCCGAGCAGGGCCCACCCGCCGGCCTTGCGCATCGCGAACAGCGACAGCATGCGCGGTGAGCCGTACGACGTGGCGACGCTCTGCGCGCCCTGTGCTGCCGAGATCGCCTCGCGCGGCCGGCCGGAGGCCTTGGCGAGCAGGGACAGGCAGCCGAAGGCGTGCGCTTCCAGGCCCGCGTCGTCTGCGATCCGGGCAGCGGCGAGGGCCTCGCTGTACAGGCTGCGCGCATCGGCGGCGCGGCCGGAGTCGTAGCTGAGCCACCCGGCCGCGATCGACAGGTGGCCGGTCGCCGACCGCAGCCGCCTTCCGTTCCGCTCCGTATAGGTGCCGTCCTGCAGCCACCCGTACGCGGTGTGCAGGGCCTCGGAGGAGGCACGGCGCATCTGCGCCGATCCGTGATCGTGGTCGTAGATCCTCGCCACGGCCCTGTCGACGATCCGTACATCGGTGCCGCCGATCCGGCCCGGCGCCTGGTCCCGGCCGGCGGGCAGGGGGATGAGCGACAAGGCCGCACCCGCCCCGTCGGCGAGGAACTCCCGGCGGTCCACGCGCTCCTCCCCTCCGTACGCCACAGCCTCCGGTACGGCAGCCGCTGCCACGGCGGGTCGGGTCGGGGCGCTGAGCCTGAAGCCCAGCTCTGGCACGGTGTGCCCGGTCAGCCGGGTCAGGATCCGCAGGTACACCGGTCGCGGCAGCAGAACGTCGCCGTCCTCCCACGCCGCGACCAGGCGCGCGGTGCAGGCCACCGCCTCGCCCATCTCCTTGCCCGTGGTCACGATGCGCTTGGCGAACTCCTGGCGGGACAGCAGTAGTTCGACCTTGCGTACCTGGCGTAACCGAGCGTTGGGGGTCTTGGGGCGGTCAGCCATACCGGGCTTCGGACGGCATCCGAGGGACGGGTGCGGCGACCGTACCGCCCCCATCCCTTGTGGTGCCCCGGCGTTGGCCTCAGTTCACCCCAACTGGCCGAAGTTTCATCGCTCTTGCATCGCGCTGGCGTCGCACTCGCTCAGCCTCGGCTGCTTGCGTGGACTCTGACGTGACGACCGACCAGGGAGGCCGCTGTGGCAGACGCTTCGCGCAGCGAACCAGCGATGACCACAACGCCGCGCACGACGGGTGCCAGCTGCGCGGCCCCGGTCGACGCCGACACCATCCCTCGCACCTACGAGGCGGTCCTGTTCGCCGCCCGCCCCCTGCCGGCGGGGGAGCGGGAGCACCTAGTCGGCTTGCTGCACGGGCACATCCAGCTCCTGGTCCCCGAGCTCACCGTGATCGTGCCCCGCATGCGCGACGAACAGCGGCGCACCGCCGCCCACGTCCTGGCCCGCACCCGCCACATGCTGCAAGCGGGGCTCGGCACCTCGGCCCGGGACGTTTTCGACCTCGCCACCCAGTGCCGGGCCCTGTTCATCCTCCACCAACACCCCGGCCCCCTGCTGGTGCCGGTCCCGCCCCCGAGAGGCGGCCATGACCGCCCTGACCGCCGCGCGCCCTCGCGCGAAGGGGTACCCCGGCTACCGGCTGACCGCCGACCGCGTCCCCGAGACAGCTGAGGCGGCCCGCAGCCTCGCACGTGTGGCGCTGGCCGTGTGGGGCCTGGCCGACGACACGGACACCGTCGAACTCGTGATGTCCGAACTCACCGCCAACGCCGTACACCACGCCCACGGCCCCAAGATCCGCCTGGTTGTCAACCGCCCCGCTGCCGCCCGGGTCTACCTCGCCGTCACCGACCGCACCCCCCCCACCGGCTCCCTCGGCTGGGCTCCCCGGACGCCGATGCCGACCACGGACGCGGACTCCTGCTCATCGACACCCTCGCCGACCGCTGGGGCTACGACCTCATCGGCCCCGCCCGCCAGCGGACCGCCAAACGCGTGTGGGCCGAGCTGAAGGTGCGCTCATGACGGCCCTGTAGCGGAGCCGCCAGCCCCAAAGGGTGAGGACCACCCGAACAAGAACGGCGCGCGCCTCCTCATAGGGCGCATTGCCAGTGGGCGCCCGGGTGGCACGCACGGCCGCTGCGGTATGGCCGCGCCGCCGCACGGCGCGGGCCCGGACGCGCTGCGCGCCGGGCCCTGAAGTGGTCTGTGGATTCCGAGCTTTCTGCCGAGCATCTCGCCGAACCGTACGGCTGTCATCACCCACACGGGTGGCCGCTCTCACACCCCGGCGGTCTCCCTCGCCTGGGCCGCTGCCGAGCCGCCCTTTACCCCGTGTTCGGTCGCGTCGTCGGCGGGTGTCGTCACGGCCCCCACACTAAGCAGCCTGAAACCAGAGGCGCGGAAGCGGGCGCGCGGGCCAGAATCACCCCTGGGATGCCGTCCCAGCACATCAAGGAGCGCCGCCATCAGCAAGCCGATCTCGCCTCAGAACATGAAGAATCTGGCCTTCATCAGGCTGCTGCACCGCCAGGGCATCGAGCAGTCACTCCTGCCCGAGCCGCTCTCCTTTACTTCGGTGCTGACCTTCCACGACGCCGTGGAAATGTTCCTCATTGTCTCGGCTGAGCACCTGGGCGCCGTCGTGAAGGATCGGGACCCGTTCATCAAACGGTTCTTCGAGGGGCTGCACCCGGACAGCTTTCCCGGCGGTGTCGAACTCCAGGGGCAGTACGGGATCAAGCGCCTGAACGATCTCCGCAATGGGTTCAAGCACACGGCCGGCTTCCCCGGGCCGGTGGCCATCGCGGACGCGAAAGCCGACACCGTCCACTTCTTCGAGGAGAACGCGCCCCGCGTTTTCGGTCTCGCCTTCGACGACATCGACCTGGCCGAGGTTGTCCAGCACGACCGGGCCCGCGAACACCTGAAGACGGCTGCCCAGCTCGACTCGCAGGGCAGCCGCCTGGAGGCCATGGGCACGCTGGCGGTTGCGTTCGAGGACCTCATGGACGCGCAGATCCACGACGAAGACGCGCCGCGCCAAGTGTCGGTCTACGGCTTCGGCGAGCGGCTGCCACGCCACGTTCTGCGCACCGATCAGGTCCACGCGATCCTGCGCCAACCGGACCACGCCTCGCGCCGCAGTGTGCCCACGCGCGGCGCGGAAGGACTCGCCAAGGAGTACACGCAGACGCGCGATGTCACCCGAGCCCTGCAAGAGGGCATGCGTCTGATGGTGCTGGGCGTGGACTTCCACCAGTACCAGCGGTTCACCCAGCTCACTCCGTCTGTGGGCTACTACGGCAATTCGCCGGAGCCCCGCTTCTCGGTGGAGACCGGATACGCCCCCAACCAGGAAGAGTTCGACTTCTGCCGCCACTTCGTCATCACGGTGGCACTCCGCCTCACCGAAATCAACGCGCGCGCCGTGCCCCCGTCGTGGAAGTGACACCGGCCCGCGTTGCGGTTCGCGGTCCGTCATTCAGGCGGTGAGGACGTCCCGTAGCTCCCGTACGGCGCGCTCGCGGTGGTGCTGGGTGGGGATCGCTTCGTACAGGTCCTGTGCGCGGCGGCGGACCAGGCCGGTGCGGTAGCCGTCCGGCAGCGCGGTCAGAGCGGCGACCGTTCGGCGGCATGCTTCTTCGCTGTCGCCGTCGTGGTGGGAGCAGGCGGCGGCATCGATGCGCAGCAGGATGCGCGTCATCGTGCTGGTCGGTGCGGACAGCTCCAGCGCCCGCTGCTGGCTCTCGAACGCGCGGCGGGTGTCTCCGAGCGTGATGTGGGCGTGGCTGAGGCGGACGTGGTGTTTCTGCTCGCCGTACGTCAGCCAGGTGTCCGACCGCTCGCCCTCGGGGAGCCGGTTCATGAGGGCGTCGGCGGCGGCGAGCGCGGCGCGGGCCTGGCCGCTCTGGTGGCTGAGGGCGTAGGCGCGGGCGGCGACGGCGGCCGCCAACACCGCGGCGGCGGTCGGCCGGTGTCCGGCGGTGTGGCGGGCCCTTTCGGCGAGGCCGGCGGCGGCCTTCGGGGCGCCGTAGTTGAGCGGGACCATCGCCTCGCGGGCGAGGACCCAGGCGCGCAGCTGGTCGTCGCCGGATTCGGCGGCGGCCCGGGCGGCGGTGGCGAACCAAGCGCGCGACTCCTGGCGGCTGCCCAGGTCGTGTAAGACGATCGCGGTCATCCCTGCCATCTGCCCCGCTGTGCGACACAGCCGCGCCCGCACCGGTGTGGGCTGCGGGACGGTGAGCAGCGGGCGCAGCCCGGCGAAGTCGTCGACCATGTCGGCCAGGACGCGAGTCAACATCGGTACAGCGGTTAATGCTAAGCAGGTGATCATGGGCTCACTGCTGGTCGCGGGTGGGTCTGTCGCAGTTCGGCGTTCGTGTTCGGGTGAGACTGGGACTGGCGGCGTTCGCGGAGCTCGATCTCCTCGGGGGTGAGCGGCTGCATCGCACTGACTGATTGATCGTCGCGGGCGGCGGGTCGTGCGTCGCGTCCCGTGGGTGGCTGGGACGATGCCGGTCATGGCACCGGGAACAGGCACTGTCGAAGGTTCTGCAAAGGCGCGACTCGTCCTGCTGGTACTGGCGTCCGGCCAGTTCCTGATGGCGCTCGACAGCTCTGTCATGAACGTCTCGATCGCAACGGTCGCCGAGGACGTCGGCACGACGGTGGCGGGGATCCAGGGCGCCATCACGGCCTACACCCTGGTGATGGCGATGTTCATGATCCCCGGCGGGAAGGTCGGGGCGCTGATCGGCCGCAAGCGCGCGTTCATCATCGGCTGTGTCATCTACGGGTGCGGCTCCCTGACCACCGCCCTGGCACCCAGCCTTACCGTGCTGCTGATCGGTTGGTCGTTCCTGGAAGGCATCGGGGCCGCGCTGATCATGCCCGCGATCGTGGCGCTCGTGGCAGGCAACTTCCCCACGGAGCGCCGTCCCGCCGCCTACGGGCTGGTCGCTGCGGCTGGCGCAGTGGCGATCGCGGTCGGCCCGCTGATCGGCGGTATCGCGACCACGTACTTCTCCTGGCGATGGGTGTTCGCCGGTGAGGTCCTCGTGGTGCTGGGCATCCTCGTCCTCGCCCGTCCGATCGCCGACGCGGTGAGTCAGGAACGCCCGCGCATCGACGTCATCGGTGTCGTGCTCTCGGCCCTCGGGCTCGGGATCTTCGTCTACGGTGTGCTCCGCTCCGACGAGTGGGGCTGGTTCCAGCCCAAGCCCGACGCACCCGCCCTGTTCGGGATCTCCCTGACCGTGTGGCTGATGCTGCTGGGCATTGCGCTGACCTGGCTGTTCCTCCGCTGGGAGGCCCGTCTTGTGAAGCAGCACAAGGAGCCGCTCCTGGAGCCTGCCATGCTGCAGAACAAGCAGCTGACCGGCGGGCTGACGATGTTCTTCTTCCAGTACCTCGTCCAGATGGGCGTGTTCTTCCTCGTCCCGCTCTACCTTTCCGTCGCCCTGGGCCTGTCGGCACTGGAAACCGGCGCCCGCCTCCTGCCGCTCTCGGTGACCCTGCTCGCCGCCGCGGTCCTCATCCCGCGCTTCCTCCCCGACATCTCACCGCGACGCGTGGTACGCCTCGGAATCCTCGCGCTGCTCGGCGGTGCGGTGAGCCTGATGGCCGCGCTCGACGCGGACGCCGGCGCGGAAGTCGTCACGATTCCCATGCTCCTGGTCGGGCTCGGGATGGGCGCGCTCGCCTCCCAGCTCGGATCCGTCACCGTCTCCGCGATGCCGGAGGAAAAGAGCGCGGAAGTCGGCGGTGTCCAGAACGCCGTCACCAACCTCGGAGCCTCCATCGGCACCGCGCTCGCCGGATCGATCCTGATCGCCGCGCTCACATCGTCGTTCCTGACGAGCGTCGAGCAGAATCCAGCGGTCCCGGACAGCGTGAAGAGCCAGGCGACCGTCGAACTCCAAAGCGGCGTCCCGTTCCTCTCCGACGCCCAGCTTGAGAGCGCCCTCGAAGAAGCGGGCACCAGCGAAGAGCAGACGCAGCAGGTACTCGACGCGAACGCCGCCGCACGACTCGACGGGCTGCGCGCCGCCCTGGCCATCCTTGCCTTCGCCGCACTCATCGCCCTCTTCTTCACCCAGCGCATCCCCACCACCCAGCCCGGATCGACCAAGCCATAAGGGGCCCGCTGCGTGAACGGGAACCTGGGTGCTCACCGCTGGCAGGTCCTGCTTGCCTGCGCCACCGGCATGCGGCGGACCGTAGCCACGTCCCACCAGTGATCGAGGATCTTCCGCCGAAGCCCCGCACGGGACCGATCACCTGTGCTAGTCGCCCAAGATCAAGTGCTTAGCGTTAATGGCTGTACCGGTGGTCCCCACGGCCGAAACACGCCCACCTCCCGGATCAGTGCGGGGTCCCGGGATTCCCCGAATCCGACACGCCACCTTCACCACGGACCTGTTTCCCCGGCGACGATGGGTGAAGTAGGTTTCCGGCATTTTCCGGCCGGTTTTCTAGCCAGAGCGATGCCGAAGGAGCGGGGATCATGGTGGACGAGTACGCCGGAGGGTGGACGTTCCTGAGCAACCACGCCCGCGTGCTCATGACCGTCGCCCGCAACCCCAGCGCACGCATCCGTGAGATCGGCGCGGCCTGCCACATCACCGACCGCACCGCCCAGGGCATCATCGCGGACCTCGAACAGGCCGGCTATCTCACCCGGGAACGGATCGGACGACGCACCCGCTACACCGTCCACATGGACGGCACCTTCCGCCACCCGACAGAAGCGGGCTTGCCCATCCGGGCACTGCTGGAACTCTTCACCCGCCACGACGACAGACAGTGAAGCCATGGACCGGCACCCCGACCGCGTCGCGGAGCGCGGCTACGTGATGGCGGAAGCCGCCTGACCAGTCACTCCTCCGGCTCCTCCTGCGCGTCGCCGATGGCGACCCGCAGGTCATGGACGCCCTGAAGGATGTCGATGAGGGCCGCTTCTGCTCCGCCCAGAGCGCGCCGGGTGCCCTTCACATCTCCCTGATCCACGGCCAGTTGGGCGCTGAGCGCGTACACGGCGGTCGTCACTGCGGCGAAGGCCGCATCCCGGCCGGGCGGCGGTTGATCTTCGTCGGATTCCGAGACCTGGATCGCAGTGCGCTGGAGCCGGTTCGTCAGCACGTTGGCCGCTAGACCCGCGTCGCCTACCTGCGACGACCAGCCGAGCAACGTGTCGAGAACATCCTCGATCTCCTCTTCTCCGGCCAACCGTGTCGCGGCGGTGATCTCCAGCTCCGTGGTGGCCAAGAGGCTGCCCAGCAGGTGAAGCCGGTCCTCTTCCAGCGGCCCCTCCGGGCGCAGGACTGGATCGGTCACCGGCTCAGCTCCCAGAGCCACCAAAGCCCGATACACCTGATCCGCACTCACTGGATGCTCGCTGCTGATGCTCACATCTCCAGCATCACCTCACGAAGCTAGGGACATCCGGCACCCACACCGTCAGGGCACCCGGACGGTCAAGCGACGCTTCCCTGTTACTCCACGTGACGATCAGCCGAAGAAGCGCAACGGGCTTCTCAGGAAATGTGAAACAGGCACTCAGCTTGTTCTTTTTCTTCCGGCCTCGAACGGTGTCTCGTACTGAGTCGCTCACCTGAGGGTTTGCCGGACGTGGGGGCGGCCTTCGTCTGATCCTGTGCTCCGACCAAGGTGCACGTGACCAGGACGAAGGCCGTGAGGGTGAGTCTGCTGCCTGATGTTGTGCGGAGGGATGCGTTCGCGGAAGCGTCACGCTTCCGGGGCGAGTTCTACGAGTGTCTGACCGCTCGGCGCGACGAGTTGTTCGAGCTGACGGATGCGGTGCTGTGTGCGGACGGGGCCGTGAAGTCCCCGGTGGACCTGACGTTGCTGCCCGAGCATCGGCGTGGGCACGGAGCGATGTACGGGGGCCTGAACCACGGCCGGATCGATGTCGGCCAGGTGCGGACGGTGCTGGCCGGGCTGTCGCTGCCGCGGTTCGACGGCGGGCGCTTGGTTTTGGCCGTCGATGTGTCGCCATGGCTTCGTTCGGACGCGCCGTGCTCGGCCGAGCGGCTGTTCTGCCACGTCTATGGCCGGGCGAAGACGGCGTCGCAGTTCATCCCGGGCTGGCCCTACTCGTTCGTCGCCGTCCTGGAGCCGGGCGCCACCTCTTGGACCGCCATCCTGGACGCGGTCCGGCTCGGCCCGGTGGACGACGCGACCGCGGTCACCGCCGCCCAACTGCAGGGAGTCGTTGAACGGCTCATCGCCGCGGGTCAGTGGCGGGCCGGGGACCCGGACATCGTGATCGTCAGCGATGCTGGCTACGATGTCACCCGCCTGGCATGGGTCCTGCGTGATCTGCCGGTCGAGCTGGTCGGCCGGGTCCGCTCCGACCGCGTCATGCGACTGCCGAAGCCGCCTCGTGTCTACGACCCGAAGGGCGGCCGGCCGCCCAAGCACGGCCCGGAATTCCGCTTCACCAAGCCGGAGACCTGGCCCGAGCCCGCGATCACCACGGTCACCGCAACTGCCAACTACGGCAAGGCCGAGACGCAGGCATGGGACCGGGTCCACCCAAGGCTCACCCACCGCTCCTCCTGGCTCGACCATGACGGTGAACTTCCCCTGGTCGAGGGAACGTTGATCCGGTTGAAGGTCGAGCATCTATCGAAGGACCGTGATGCCCCGCCGGTGTGGTTATGGTCCTCCAAGACCGGCGTCACTCCGGACGACGTGGACCGTTCCTGGCAGGCATTTCTCCGCCGCTTCGACCTGGAGCACACCTTCCGTTTCGCGAAGCAGACCCTCGGCTGGACCACTCCGAAGCTCCGTACTCCCGAGGCGGCGGACCGCTGGACCTGGATCCTGATCGTCGCCCACACTCAGCTCCGGCTCGCCCGGCCCGTCACCGCGGACCTCCGCCGGCCCTGGGAGAAGCCCACCACTTCCGACCGGCTCACCCCGGCCCGGGTCCGCCGGGGGTTCAGGAACATCCGCGCTCATCTCGCCTGCCCGACCCGTGTTCCCAAACCTCGAGGCGCAGGCCCGGGACGGCCACCTGGAGCCAGGAACAAACACCGGGCGCCTCGCTACGACGTCGGCAAGACCGTCAAACGCCCCGAGACTCTCAAGGCCATCGGCAAGCCTGGCAGGTCCTGGTAGATAAAGAACAAGCTCAGCGCAGGCGCACCACGGTGACGACCGTGTGCCGGGTCGTGCCCGCCACGACCTCCACCACCACGTCGCCCCTGGCGGGTGTGTAGGAGTCGCCGGCCTTCGTGAACGCCCGCCCGGCCTGGGGGACCAGGTGAGGGGCGACGACGGAGGCGAGCGCCGTGGTCAGCCGCTGGGACAGGGCCACGCGTCCGTCGGGCAGCCGTACGGCGAGCGCCTTCGGGCGCCTGGCGGTGCCGGTGAACCCGACCACGGCCGCGTCGACTGTGTCCGCGTGTCTGATCTTCGCCCAGACCCTGCCCGCCTTATAGGCCCCCCGCAGCGGCTTGGCGACGATCCCTTCCACGCCGTGCTTGTGTCGGCAGATGCCGTGTCCTCCGCAGGCCATGTCGCTTTACGCGAGGTCGAGACTCCCCGTTGTGTGGCGTTGCAGCGAGGCATGTTGTCCCTTTGTTCGGCACGACTACGTGACTGAGATCACGCCAGCTCGTCGACTGGGCGAAGACCTTCCTCAAGCTCACCGTCCGCACCGTCTCCCGCCCCAAGGGCGCAACCGGGTTCGTCGTCCTGCCCCGCCGCTGGGTCGTGGAACGCAGCCTGGGATGGATCATGCACGCCCGCCGCCTGGTCCGCGACTACGAACGCCTACTGCAGCACAGCGAGGCACTGATCACCTGGGCGGCCATCACCCTGATGACCCGCCGCCTGACCCAGGCGACCCGCCAGGCTCCCGGCGGCCAGCCCAATACTTTGGCCTGAAACCCTGCTGGCCAGAGCCTGTCCCGACGGCCGGCGTTGTCTTCACGAGGCAGAGACCGCCGATCCATGGATAAACCGTCCTCTCCCGCCCCTGCGCGGGCGCCTCTACGGTCGAGGCTGCGGGCGCTCACCGGCCCGCCGTACCGAAGGAGCAGGACCCCCATGAAGATGACCGGCAACACGATCCTGATCACCGGCGGCACCTCGGGCATCGGCTTCGGCCTGGCCCTGCGCCTGCACGAGGCCGGCAACAAGGTGATCGTCGCCGGCCGGCGCAAGGACCTGCTCGACGAGATCACGGCCGGGAACCCGGGCATCGACGCGCTCGTCCTCGATGTCGCGGACCCCGACTCGATCGCCCGGGCCTGTGAGACCGTGGCGGCGAGCCACCCGGGGCTGAACGTCCTGGTCAACAACGCCGGCATCATGCTGCTGGAGAGCGTCCTCGCCCCGGCCGGACTCCAGATCGCCGAGGATCACGTCGCGACCAATCTGCTCGGCACGATCCGGATGACGTACGCCTTCCTGCCCCTGCTGGTGGGCAAGGACGACGCGGTCGTCATGAACGTCACCTCGGCGCTGGCGTTCGTACCGTTGCCGATCACGCCGACCTACAGCGCGACCAAGGCCGCGCTGCACTCCTTCTCCGAGAGCCTGCGCATCCAGCTCGCCGGTGCTGACGCCGGCGTCCAGGTGATCGAGATGGTCCCGCCGGGCGTGCGCACGACCCTGATGGGCCAGCAGGACAGCGCCCAGGCCATGCCGTTGGACGACTTCCTCACCGAGGCCCTCGACCTGCTGCGCGAGAAGCCCGACGCGAAGGAAATCGTTGTCGAGCGCGCCAGGTTCATCCGCGACGCGGTGGCCACCGGCACCTACGACGACGTCCTCGCCATGATCAGCAGCAGCTGACCGACCCGTCATGCCCGACGCGGAACAACAGCACGCGGGCGGGTCCTGTGGGGCCACATCATGGGCGAACGCGAGCTGGACCCGCCTCAGGGAGGTCCTCACCGAAGACGGGGAACGGTAAGGAAGCGCCTTCGGCTTGGCCCCGGTCGTCGCACTGGAGGCGGTCGGCGCCGTCCTGAGCGCCGAGGGGCACGCGAGCACCCGTCTGACACGGCGAACATCGTCGTGCCGGCCGGGCCGGGCGACGAGGCCCGGGGCCGGGGCCGGTCAAAGTGTTGGGTCCAAAGCGTCGGGTGTCCTCGACGGGGGACCGTCGCCGCAGGCCGTCTTCCATGCCGACGGCCTGCGGCGCACCGCTGACAGCCGGCGAATTTCCCAGCGGGTCAGGCAGGTCAGGTGACCATCGGGTCGTCTCGCCGCGAGCGCCCTCGATGTCGGCCATCCGCGCGGCTTTGTGCGGATGGGAGGGGAGTGCTCAGCCATGGATCGGCGGTCTCTGGATAGCCGGGCGGGATGCGGCGAGGATTGGGGGCATGGACAAGAAGGAACTGGCGGAATTCCTGCGCCACCGGCGTGAGACGCTGCGCCCCCGCGACGTCGGGCTGGTCGAGGGGCCGCGCAGGCGTACGCAAGGGCTGCGCCGCGAGGAGGTCGCGCAGCTCGCCGGCATGTCCACCGACTACTACGCCCGGCTGGAACAGCAGCGTGCCCCACAGCCCTCCGTCCAGATCACCGTGGCTCTCGCCCGGGCACTGCGGCTGACCCTGGACGAACGCGACCATCTCTTCGTGCTCATCGGCCACAACGCCCCGGCCCGCTTCCACCGCTCCGAACATGTCAGCCCGACCCTGATGCGGGTCCTAGACCGTCTGGACGACTCCCCGGCCATGGTGCAGACCGATCTGGTCGACACCCTCGCGATGAACTGCTTGGCCGTCGCGCTGCTCGGCGACCAGACCCGCCACACCGGTCTGGCCCGCAGCGCCTACTACCGCTGGTTCATGGACCCGGCCGAACGTCGGATGGTTCCCGAGGAGAGCCGCGAGCGCCACGGCCGCGCCCAGGCAGCGCGCCTGCGGGCCGCGCTCACAGCCGGCAGCGACCCTCCACGAGCCGCCCGGATCCTTGCCGAACTCCAGGAGCACAGCACTGAGTTCGTCCGCATGTGGGAACTTCAGGAGGTTGCCCGACGCTACGACGACTGCAAGACCATCCTCCATCCCGAACTCGGCCGCATCGACGTCGACGCCCAGCTCCTGTTCACCGAGAACCGCGCCCAGACTCTGGTGGTGCTGACCACTCGCCCCGGCACGGAGAGCCACAGCAAACTCGAACTGCTCTCCGTCATCGGACACCAACAGCTCACCCCCTGACGTCCTACCGGGTTCCGGGCCGGGCTCGGCGCGGGAGGGGCCGGACAGGCCACCCTGGAATGGTGCAGCCCGCACGGCTTTTGCCCCGCGCTCTACGGCCAAATATGTCGGCCCCCTGCGCTGTCCGGGCTCCGCGCTCAGGCCGCTCATTTGACCGGATGCTGCCTCCGTTTTACTCTCGAACATGTGCGGAGGCAGCATCCGTTTTGATGCGGCCGCAGGATCACGGCAGGCAGGAGGGCGCATGAGCGCCGGTGAACTGCGGGGACGCAAGCCCCGCGCGGACGTCCAGCGCAACCGCGTGGCCCTCCTGGAGACCGCGCAGCGTCACTTCCTGCAGCACGGGGTCGGCACCTCCCTTGAGGCGGTGGCCAAGGAGGCAGGCGTCGGGCCCGCCACTCTGTACCGGCACTTCCCCACCCGGGAAGCACTGCTGGCGGCCGTGCTGCAGACGCGCTCCGAGGAGCTCGTGGCCCGCCAGGCGGACATCGAGCGCCTCGGCGACGCTGCCGAGGCGCTGGAACAGTGGCTGCGCGCGATGGAGGAGTACTTCAGCGCCTTCAGCGGGCTGCCGGACCCGCTCATGGCCGCGGCTCGGGCGCAGGAGCCGGACAACCCGCTCACGATTCCCTGCGACATCCTCATCTCCGCCACCGATCAGTACGTGCGAGCCGCACAGCTCGCGGGGCGCGTGCGCGCGTCGGTGCGGGGGCACGACCTGTTCCTCGCGGCCTGTTCCGTTGCCTGGATCAAGGGCACCGGTACCGAGGAGGAGCCGCTCGACCGGCTCCGTACGCTCATCGCCAGCGGCTACCGCCAGCGGGACACCCGGGCGTAAAGCCAGACACCCAGCCCCGCCCCCAAAACGCCAGGTGACACCATCACACGGCCATCACATCGCGCTGCCCTCAGGGGCAGCACAACCTCCGAAGGAACAAATCATGAAAATTACTGTCATAGGCGCCGGCGCCATCGGCGGGAACCTTGCCGCCAAGCTCAGCGCGGCCGGGCACGACGTCCAGGTGGCCGACGCCCGCGGCCCCGAGGCCGTCCGGGCGGAGGTGCTGGAGTCCGGGGCCCGCGCGGCGGACCTCGCCGACGCCGTCCAGGGCCGGGACGTCATCGTCCTGTCGATCCCGTTCGGGGTGGCGGGCCAGCTGGCGGACCTGTTCGCGTCGGTGCCCGACGAGACGGTGGTCATCGACACCGCGAACTACTACCCCGGCATGCTCAGCGAGCCGATCGAGGCGGTGGACAACGGCCAGGTGGAGAGCGTGTACACCGCCGAGCTGCTCGGCCGCCCCGTGGTCAAGGCGTGGAACGCCGCGCTGGCCGAAACCCAGCGGACCAAGGGTGTTCCGGCCGGAACACCCGGCCGCCTCGCCATCCCCGTCGCCGGCGACTCCGTGGAGGCGCGGAAGGTGGCCATGAGCCTGGTGGACGACACCGGCTTCGACCCCTACGACGCCGGCACACTGGCCGACTCCTGGCGCCAGCAGCCCAACGGCCCCGCCTACTGCACCGAACTGACCCTCGACGAGCTGCCGGCGGCCCTGGCCGCGGCCGACCGCGTCAAGGACGCGGCCATCCGCGACAGCCTCCCGGAACGCTTCGCCGCCCTCCCGGCCAACCCCACCGTCGACGACGTCGTCGAGATGAACCGCGCCGCCCACCGCTGAGCCACCCGACGCGGCTCTCGTGCACCCAACGGCACGAGGCGGCAGCGCTGGTACGCCACGAACACACACGACGAACACGAAGAGCGGCGCTCCTTTCGGCTTAGGTCGTCATCACCCACCCGCACCACCGCGTCCGCAGCCCCGGTCGTGCCGCAGGGACCAAGCCCCGGAACCCTGGTCACCGACACCGGGGCTCCGTTCCGGCCAAGGAGTTTCACCATGAAGATCGGCATTCTCGGCACCGGGAACATCGGCAAGACGCTGACCAGGCGGTTGAGCGCGGCCGGGCACGAGGTAAAGGCGGCCAATTCGCGCGGCCCGGAGACGATCGAGGCGGACGTGCTGTCCTCGGGCGGACGAGCGGTGACAGCGGCGGAAGCCGTAGCGGACGTCGACGCCGTGATCCTCTCCATTCCCTTCGACCGCATTCCGCAGGTCGCACCACTGATCGCCAAGGTGCCGGCTGACACGGTTGTCCTCGACACGTCGAACTACTTCCCGCATCGGGACAGCGGAATCGCGGCGATCGAGGCCGGCCAGGCCGAGAGCGTGTGGGCTGCCAAGCAGCTGGGCCGGCCCATCGTCAAGGCGTGGAACTCGATCGGAGCCGAGTCCTTCGCGCACAGGAACAAGCCGGCGGGAAGCGCGGACCGCATCTCGCTCCCCGTCGCGGCCGACAGTCCGCGAGAGCGTGACCTGGCAATGGCACTCGTCGAGGACACCGGGTTCGACGCCTTTGATGCGGGGCCGCTCGCACAATCGTGGCGGCAACAGCCCGGCACACCCGCCTACTGTGCGGATCTCACCCGTCAGGAGCTGCCGGACGCACTGGCGACGGCCGACGCGGCGTGATCACCGAAGCGGCGCGACCTCGGGCTCGCAGTGGTCCAGGAACGCTTCGGGGCCGGCGTGCAACCGGACGCGGAATACCTTGTCCGCCTGAACCGCGCAATTTCCATCGGGCCTGATTGACCAGGACTTCCCGGACGGTCTCGGCGTAGAGCATCACGGCCTGCTGGTAGGTGAACGGCACCGCCGTGGCGTACTGCTCAGCCATCGCCCATCGGTAGAACATCCCCAGCACGCTCATGTGCTGGTTCCACGTGACCGCCCCCAGTCGCTGCTTGGGGTCTCCCGTCGCACGGTCCACCGCGTACGTGCTCAGCAGTGCCTTCAGCCGGTCTCGCGTACCGAAGACCTCGACCCCGTGCAGCTGAGGCTTTCGGCGGCTGGACCAAGACCTTCACCGATCCTCGGCTCTGCACAGCCATCGTCGACCGGCTCACCTACAACGGCACGATCATCGAAACCGGCACCGACTCCTACCGCCTCGCCCAGTCCCGGGCCAAGGCCGAACAGGCCACCATGACCTGAGCAAGGCGGGGACCCAGGCGGTGGGCGCTGCCCAGTGCCCGGTCCCCGCCCCAGCTCAATCGAGCAGATGCTGCGGAACTGCCAGGTCCTCATGGGCGAACAGACGGGTCAAGGCGGGTGGATCGTCCTTGGCGCAGGCGTCGGCGACCGCATCGATCAGCTGGTCGTAATCGGGACCGGTCTTGCCTTCATAGGCTGCCGTCATACGGCCCCACTCGTCCCAGTTGAGTGTCTCCTGTTTGCAGAGCGCGGCGAGGTCGCGGACGGCATTGCCGCTGATCTCGTGCGGTCCCCAGGCATGATCGCTGCCGGCCACCCCGAACAGGGCCGGGTCGATCAACCCGTTGCGATAGTGGAGCCACGCTTCGCCCCCAGTGAGGAATTCGCCCGGGGCGAGGTCGTCGGGCCGGTCGACGTAGTTCTTGCCTAGGTGCTCGGTGTCGACCCGCACCCAGCGGTTCTGGTCTTCATCCCAGTACTCGGTGATCCAGTGATCGACGCCGCGGTCCTTGAGGAAGTAGGTGCCGAAACCACACCGGGCCCGGGAGACGATTCCCCGTGCCCGCAAGATCGCGCAGGCGATGGTGGCGAAGTGACGGCAGGTGCCGATCACCCGTGTCTCGGGCGTTCGAGGCTGGTGAAGCGGCGCGGGGTCCAGGGTGGTCAGCGCGGTGATCAGCTTGTCGACCGGCCTGATGTTCTTCTCGGCAATCCGGTTCTCGGGAACGCCTAACGCCGCGGCGTCCGCGGGCTGGATGACCAGACCCTGCACGGCGGCACAGACGCCTACGGGGTCCTCCGGCAGCCCCTCAATGAGCCGGAGCTGTGTCGAGTCCAGGCTCGTGAAGGGCCCAGGTCGAGAGTAGTTGAGCACGTCATCGGTCATAACCGGGCATCGTAAAGGCCGGGGCTGACACCGAGACCGGGCTCAGCCCTCGCCGGGCCCCGGTGTTGCCAGAATTGGGTTCTGGCACAGATTTTGGGGAGCGATCGCGGAGCGTCACTGCAGCAGGATCATCTTGCGGAGTAGTTCGAATCCGGCGCGTCCATAGAGCTGCCTCTTGATCTTCTTGATGCGGTTCACGGCGCCCTCGGTGCCGCCGGAGCTCCATTCGAGGGTGAGTCCGGCCGTCACCGCGTCGAGGTCTCGAAGCAGGTGGAGGGCGAAGCCAGTGAGGCCGGGTAGTTGGCTGGCGTCGACAGCGCCGATCCAGGTGGGGAGCATGGTGCCGCGGCGATCGGAGAGGATCTCGCCGAGCTCGCGGATGTGTCCGACTGCGGTGTCCAGTTCGGGGCAGCGGGCCAAGACGTCCTTCAAATCGGCGCGGTCCTCCTCGCTCAGGGCCGTGGGATGGCGGGTGAGCCAGCCGGTCACCTGCCGCACTGTTGGCGGTGGTGGCGGGGCTTGGGACGGCGAGATGCGCAGGGAGGCAATGTGGGTGCGGACCATCTGGTAGGTGACGGGGGCGTCCTCGGCGACCAGTTCACGGTGCAGCCGGGTGACGCTCGTGCAGCCTTCGGCGAACCGTCGTTCCAAGTAGGGCTTGTAGGGGTCGAGTCGGCTGGGCCTGGGCCGGTTTTCGCGGAGGGTGTTCTGCCAGTGCGGGGCGCTCGCATAGCGCAGCACGGTGTTGAGGCCCCAGCCCAGGTGGCGGGCGATCGCTCGGCGTGAGTGTCCCTGCTTGAGCAGTTGGTGGACCAGGGTGTGCGCGGCCTTCTTGCGCTGGGCCCGGCGGCCGGCTGGATCCCCGTCGGGAAGCCGTGGATCGCCTTGTGGTGTGTCCGCGTTCGAAGGCTTGGGCGGCGTCGGGGTGCGCAGGCACTCGCGGTGAGCGGCGACGCAGGTTTCCACGGCCCGGCCGAGACCTTGCCACAGGTGGAACCGGTCAGCGACCTGGAGAGCGTCCGGGGCACCGAGCCGGGCCCCTTCGGCGTAGGCGCCTGCCCGGTCCCGGCAAATGATCTCCACGCCGGGATGCGCGGTGAGCCACGCGGCGAGGGGTGCCGCTTCAAGTCCGGGCAGGACGTCGATCGGGTGATGGCGTTCGCCGTCCGTGATCACAGTGGCGTACGACTGTCCGCGCCGGGTGGCGAAATCGTCCACACCCAGCACCCGTGGCGTGCTGGGCTGCGGATCCGGCAGTGCCATGACCCGGCGCAGCAAGGTCATTCGCCCTGCGTCAAGGCCGAGTTGGGAAGCCAGTCGGGAGCCGGCCCGTCCGGCCAGTGCCAGCCCAATGTGCTCCAGGGCGCGGTTGAAACGGCTGGTGAAGCGTGCGTACGGGGTGGTCAACTGTGCGAACGGCTCGGCGAACGTCCGGCGCGGGCAGTCTGACGAGCCACAGATGAATCGCCGGACCGTCAACAGGATCACGACGCGGAACTCACCGAGCGGGAGATCCCTGAGTCTGCGCTGGTAGCAGTCGTGGACCCGGTCCGAGAAGCCACTGCAGTCCGGGCAGACTGCCCCAGCCGCCCGGCCTCTTGCCACCACGTCGACCGTGCCGAAAACGGCCGTCACCGCCTCGACGGACAGGCCGTCGATCCCGTCGAACACCAGCGAGTCCCAGAACGATACGTCGGCCTCCATGACCAGCACCGTCACCGGCCACAGCCGCAAACGACGGAGACCTACAGACACCTGACGGAGCGTCACTACCTGCTGTTCGGGGGCACGGCGTACGCGGTCTCACAGTCGATCCGTGTATCGCAATCGAACACCGCAGTCACGCTCCGCGACCGCTCCCCAAGATCTGTGCCAGAACCGAGTTTGGGCAGCACTTGTCGATCACAGAGCCTCGAAATGTCGATGAGAACTGACACCGCGAAGGGGCGATCCCTAGCTCAGTTTCCAGGCGGTGAGCTGGAAGAGCCGGGCAGTGTGCATGTAGGGCGGCCGGGCGGTGGTGGCGAGTTCGAGGCGTTCGAGGTCCGCGTAGAAGTCGGGTTCGTGCTTGCGTGCGTCGTCGGTGATGTAGTCGCAGAAGCTGCGGATGCCGTAGTGGGCGATGTCCCGGCATCCGAGCATCCGCAGGGTGGGGATGATCTCTTCGACTGTGTGGAGTGTCAGTGCCGAGTTGAACATCTCGGTCCGGGCTTGATCGGTGTCGAGTGCGGCGAGCGCGGCTGCGGGGGCCATCTCGCGGACAGCGATGTTCAAGGGCGCCGAATGCCGGTTGATCGCCATGACGGAGACCAAGCCCCCGGGCTTCAGCGGGGCGAGTGCTGCGGCGAGGGTGCCTGGGACGTCGTCCATGTATTGCAGGAGGTTGTGGCAGAGCACGACGTCGAATTCGCCGTTGGCGAGGTCGCGGGGCAGATCTGTGGCGTCGGCCTCGACGCAGTTGATCAGCTCTGTCACGTCGCCTGCCACGGCTCGCTCGGTGGCTGCGGCGAGCATGGCGGGCGCGTAGTCAACGATGGTGACATGGTGCCCGCGGGTTGCGAGGTGGATGGCGTCTCCGCCGTCGCCGCCGGCGAGGTCGAGTATCCGCAGCGGTTTGCCGCCCAGGCCGTCGAGATGGCGGAGCAAGTTCGCCTCGGCGATCGAGTAGCGCAGTCGCCCCCAAGGGGCGTCCTGCCACTCCTGCCAGGTGGTCATCGCGGTGTTGAACTTCTCAGGAGCATCAGGCATCTGGCGACGATAGCCGCCTGACTGCGGTGGCAATCTGCTGGTCGAACTCGGCGAAGTCCGACCCGGACGCGCCCTTGTTCGGGTACGCCTTGATCCGCTGCTCGAAGTCGAACGTGGCGAAGCCGATCGTCACATCCCGCCCCGTGTCGATGAACGTCAGTTTCGCCGACCCGATGTTCTTCAGGCACGCCTCGGTGCGGCTCATGAGGTCCTTGCCCACCGGCTTGTCATAACACCAGTCGACCAGCTCCACGGCAGGCGCGGCAGCCGCCACCTGGCTCTGACGTTGTTCAGCGGACCCGGCATGTTGGCTTCGAGCGGCCCCATTTAGTGAAGATCCCGTGTCGTCGCAACGTCTTCAAGTGGCCCCGGGGATTGGCTTGTTCTGGGACCACTTGTGAACCGCTTCGGCTTCAGAGCAGGCCGAAGGCGGGAGGGAACGGCTAGGGTCGAGGTCATGACAATCGATGACGAAGCCCTTGTGGCGGAGCAGATTGCCTACTACCGGGCCCGCGCGTCCGAGTACGACCGGGTCTATTCCGAGCGTGAGGACCTGCGGGAGCTACTGGCTGCGGTCGACGGCCTTCCGATCACCGGAGATGTACTGGAGCTTGCCTGCGGAACGGGTCAGTGGACTCGGGTGTTGGCCGCGCGGGCGCGCTCACTGACCGCTGTCGATGCCTCGCCCGAGGTGCTGGAGATCGCCCAGGAGAAAGCCGGCTTCCCCAACGTCCGGTTCGCCCAGGCCGATGTGTTCAAGTGGCAGCCGCCGCACCGCTTCGACGCCGTGTTCTTCGCCTTCTTCCTCTCCCACGTCCCGTTGTCCCGGCTGAGCGCCTTCTGGGACACCGTTGGTGCCGCACTCGCACCGCACGGCAAAGCGGTCTTTATTGACGAAGGCCCCGCCGAGGCAGCGCGGGAAGAGGTGGCCGCGAAACTGCGCCGGCTCGACGACGGCCGCGAGTACCGCATCGAGAAAATCTTCCATGACCCGGGAACACTCACCGGCGAACTCGCCGCGCTGGGCTGGTCGGCAGATGTCCGGTCCCGGGGAAACTTCATCGTCGGCGTCGCACAACCGCCGCCTGCGTCCGCCGCGTCCTGAAAGTGGCCCCGGGACTTGGCTTGCGCCAGGACCGCTCGGGGCTTCGCGTCGCGGTGGTCTACTTTGGGTGTGGCTCCTTTGGAGGGACGAGCGTATCCAGGTGCGTTCCGCTGGTGGCGGGCTCCGCCCCGGGCCCGGCGGTCAGCGATAGTAGGGCTCGACCGCAGCCCGTACCTCGCCGAGCAGCGCGGGGCCGTCCTGCGGCACGGGCGGTCGGCTGCTGCCCGGCCTGATGTCCAGGAGCTGTTCGTTGGACAGGGCGAACACCACTCGCCGCAGCCCCGCCCATTGGATGACGGTCTCGCACATCCCGCACGGCTGGCAGCTGGTGTACATCGTGGTGCCTGCCGCCGTCTGCGCGTCGAGTTCACTTGCGGCCCACCTCGCCAGTTTGAGTTCCGGGTGTGCAGTGACGTCGTTGTCGGTGAGGGTGGTGTTGTGCTCCTCGGCCAGGATCGTCCCGTCCGGTCCTGCCAACAGAGATCCAAAGGGCGGGTTGCCGCTCGCGCGTGCCTTGGCCGCGAGTGAGATGGCCTGTCGGAGGAGAGTGTGGTCGTCGGGTGTGGTCATGACTGCTCCATCGTGGTGCGGGGTGGAGTGCTGGGCGGGAGAAGGTGCGCGGCCATGGTGGCGAGTGCCTGCCAGGCCGCCTGCGGGTGACATGTCGCGTGGGGGTCGCCCTGGTAGGTGTCGAGGACAACGGACTTGGCGCCCAGCAGCCGCAGTTGGTCGAGGTCGTCCATGATCTGGTCGATGGTGCCCTCACCGGCGAGCCGTCCCGCTCCGTCGACCGGTTCCTTGGTGAGCCGCAGGGCGATGCGGGGAGCCAGGGCGGGCACGGGCAAGTGTTGCTCGTCCGCGTACGTCTGCAGCCTGCCTGCGGCTTCGCGCAGCCACGGCACGGTGGGGTGCAGCGGATGCCATGCGTCTGCGAGTCGTACGGCCCGGCGCAGCCCCGCGTCGCTGTTGCCGCCGACCCACACCGGGATCCGGCGGTCTCCGTATGAGGCGGTGTCCTTCCAGGCGGCCCGGATGTCCCGCAGGTGGCCGTCGGTCAGCTGTCCGCGCTGTGAGAACGGGATGCCGAGGGCGGTGAACTCCTGCCGCGCCCAGCCCACTCCCACGCCGAGGACCAGCCGGCCGCCGCTCAGCTCATTCAGATTGGCCGCCATCCGGGCGGTGAGCAGCGGGTGCCGGTAGGGAGCGATGAGGACCGTCGTGCCGAGCTGGATACGGGTGGTGAGGCCAGCCAGCCAGGACAAGGTGGTGAAGGGCTCGTAGAAGGGTGCCGGATAGCGCTCGGCGACATCCGGCGTTATGGCGATGTGGTCCGAGATCATCAGTAGGTCGAAGCCCAGGCCCTCCACGGTCTGGGCCCAGCTTCGCAACACTCCGGGGTCGGTGCCCGGGCCGAAATTGAGGACGTTCACTCCGATCTTCATAGGGCCCAACCCTAGGCAGGGCGTATGGGTCGCCAGAAGGGATTCCCGCCTGTTCAGAGGCGGTTCGGCCGTGGATCCGCCGGTAGAATGGGCGTATGACCGAGAGTCTCGACGTGACGGACTGGGCGATTCTGACAGAAGTCCAACGGGACGGCCGGATTCTGTTCACCGAGCTGGCACGGCGGGTGAACCTGAGTGCGTCGGCGACCAAGGAGCGGGTGCGCCGGCTCGAGGAGGCCGAGGTGATCACGGGGTACCGTGCGGAGGTGAACCCGGAGCGGACCGGTTACCCGGTGATGGCGGTGGTCCGGCTCAAGTACCCGGGGCCGGGAACCCGGCACCAGCCGCTGCGCCGGCTGCTGGAGGAGCGCCCGGAGATCCTGGAGTGCCTGCGCACCACCGGAGACGACTGCTACGTCATGAAGGTGGCGGCCACGTCGATGGCCCACCTGGAGGAGATCGTCGACGAGCTGGCCGAGTTCGGGAGCACGACCACCAACCTCGTCCTCAGCCGGACGCTCCCGTTGCGCGCCCCGGGGGTGCCTCGGGTGAACACCGCCAGGTAGGCGCTGACGTTGCGCGGACGCCACTCCATCGCCGGGGCCCGGCCTGGCGTCCAGCAGCGGCGACCATCAACTGCCCGTCATCCGCTGTCACAGGGAGATGGGACCGAGGTCGGCGGCGGTCTGGGCCAGCGCGCGGAGGGTGGGGCCGTCGGCGGTGGATCGCCACGTGAGGGCGTAGTGGATGGTGGGAGCGTCGCGAATGGGGAGGAAGACGATGCCCGGGGGACTGTTGTAGCGGGCGGCGATCTCGCCCAGCGGGTGGACACACTGTCCGGAGGCGACCAGAGAGAGAATCTCGTGGAAAGTCCGCGCGGCGGGCCCTCGCGGGATACGGCGGCCGAGCGGCGTACGCGTGGGGACCATGGTCGTGACCCAGTACTCGGGGACGCCGGGGCCGAAGCCGACGACATGTTTGTCGCCGAGGTCTTCCGGTGACGCGGTGCCGCGCTCGGCCAGCGGATGGTCTGCCGCCACGGCGAGCACGCGGCCTCCGGTCAGCACGGTCGGGCCGACCGTGAGGTCCGGTTCGGCCACCGGAAGCCACAGCACGCGGCTGTGTTCTTTGTGCGGCGCGGCGCAAGTTCAATAGCGACGAAGCTGTTGTAGTAGGCGGGTGTTCATTGCTGAAGAGAGTGACGTCGTAGCCAACTCCGTTGGCTGGTAGGTGTATCGGTACGACCTGGAGTGTGCCTGGCACTTCGGCGCTCGACTGATATGCGCCGGTGGTCAGCCGGTGAAGGACTCGGGGCCGAAACGGCCCCATGCGACGAAGGCAGCCAGGGCGAGGTAGATCAGGTCGCCGGCGATCGTGGCCTTCTCGCCACGGCGCAGACGCATGGTGACCGCGCAGGCAAACAGCAGAACAAGTCCGGTGGCGGCCAGCGGCACCAGCACCGGCGCGATGTCGAGCACCGCGGGCAGAATCAGGCCGACCGCAGCCAGCAGCTCGACGGCGCCGATGGCCTTGAGAGCGCCGGGGCTGAACTCCAGGACCCACTGCGCAGAGGAGCCCATCGCGGCCAGCTTCTCCTGCGGCACGAACATCTTGGAGCTGCCCACCAGGCAGACAGCGGCGAGCACTCCAGCGATGATCCACAGCGCGACGTTCATCATCAACTCCCTGATCGAGACTTCCGCACCCGAGACGAGGCAGCGACTCGGCCTGTGACATGCCCGAACCCAGACAGTGGAGAGACGTGGGTCACACCGTGCCGTGTCACAGGAGTGAGGGCCGCCTCGTCTTGGGGGTGAAGGCATCGACGAACGTGGAGGAGCACACGATGGACGCGCGATTGAACTACTTCGCCACCCGGCCGCCGGCAAGGCCCTCAAGTACTTCATGTCGGCTGGCCGGGAGCTGAAGGAATTGCCGCTGCCGGCCACGACGCAGGAGTTGGTGGCGCTGCGCGTGAGCCAGATCAACGGCTGCGCGGTCTGCATCGACATGCACACCAAGGAAGCCGCTGCGGCCGGCGAGAGCGCGGTGCGGCTGAACCTGATCGCGGCCTGGCGGGAAGCGACGGTCTTCACCGCCGCCGAGCGCGCCGCGCTGGAGCTGGCGGAGCAGGGGACCAGGGTCGCGGACGCGGCTACCGGGGTCAGCGACGACGTGTGGGCGCGTGCCGCCCAGCACTATGACGAGGAGCAGCTCACGGCTCTCGTGCTGCTGGTCTCGTTCATGAACACGGTGAACCGACTGAACATCATCACCCAGCAGCCGGCCGGCGACTACCAGGTCGGCCAGTTCCACTGAACCGCCACCGCACCCCTGGCCCAGGTCAGGCCCGCCGGGGCCAGGACGCCGTGGTCAAGGCGGGCAGGGCGGTCGCGGCACGAGCGTTGTCTGCTCCGCCCACACATCGGATGATCTTCGAAGGATGCCTCGCTGGCGCGGGTCCGGCCGGGCACACAGACCACAAAGGGGGAGTCGGCGTGGGCAAGGTCAAGGAGTTCGAGGAGCTGCGGCCGCTGTTGTTCTCGATCGCGTACCGGATCCTGAGCAGCGTGAGCGAGGCGGAGGACGCCGTGCAGGAGACCTGGCTCCGCTACGACGCCTCGAGAACCCGGCCCGTGTCGGCCAAGGCGTTCTTGTCAGCCACGGTGACCCGGATTGCCATCGACGTGCGGCGCTCCGCCCGGGTGCGGCGGGAGAAGTACGTCGGACCGTGGCTCCCCGAGCCGCTGCTGGACGATCCGTACCAGGACCCGGCCCGCGCGGCGGAGCTGGCCGACTCGGTGTCAATGGCGGCGCTGCTGCTCTTGGAGCGGCTCAGTCCGCTGGAGCGGTCGGTGTTCGTGCTGCGGGAGGTCTTCGCCTTCGGCTTCGACGAGATCGCCGCCGCGGTGGGGCGCTCAGAGGCGGCGTGCCGGCAGCTGCTCGTACGGGCACGCCGCCACATGCACGAGGGACGGCCCCGGTTCGAAGCGGACCGCCAGGAGCGGCAGGAGCTGGCGAGGCGGTTCTTCGAGGCACTGACGCAGGGGGACGTGGACGGACTGCAGAATCTGCTGTCCGCCGACGTCCAGCTCATCGGGGACGGTGGTGGCAAGGCACCGCAGCTGGCCAGGGCCGTCGTCGGCGCCGAGAACGTGGCCAGGCTGCTCGCCGCCGTCTACCCGCTCATGGCCCGGGTCGACATCACGTTCGAACCGCACGAGGTCAACGGGCAGCCGGGCGCGCTCTTCCGCGACCGCGACGGCAAGATCCTCCACATCCTCGCCCTCGACACACTCGACGGGCAGATCCAGATGATCCGCGCGGTCATCAACCCCGACAAGCTCAGCCACCTCGGCCCGGTCGCCGACGCCTGGGCCGTGGACCTGGAAGTGAAGCAGGCCCGTAGAACCCAGTGATCTCCCGACCAGCCTGATAGAGCAGGACCGGAGGTTTCAGTGCCGCATGCCGATGGTCCTGGCGCACGGCTCGTCCGTGACGTCTTCCCGCGATACGAACCGCGCTCATCCACCGCGCAAGATCGATTATCGACACACCCACTGGGGGTTCAGTCATGATCCTGATCACCGGGGCCACCGGCGTCGTCGGCCGGGAAACCGTCCGCCTCCTGGTCGAGGGGGGAGCGAAAGTCGCCGCTGTCACCCGCGACCCGCACGCCGAATTCCCCGCGGGTATCCAGCTCGTCCACCCCGCGAAGGTTTCCACCCTCGACGGCGTGGAGGCCATCCTGCTCAGCCCGCGCGCCGCCGGATCCACCGCTGTCGACCTGCTGGCCCGCGCCCGCGAGACGGGCGCGGCAAGGGTGGTCGTGCTGTCCGCCGTGACCGTGCAGTACCCGGCTGGGCACGAACGCTTCCGGCAGCAGTTCCACGCGGTTGAGGAAATCGCCAAGGGGAGCGGCCTGGACTGGACGATCCTGCGCTGCGCCGATTTCGCCGCCAACACCCTGGCTTGGGCCGGGCAGATCCAGGCGACCGGGACCGTGCGGGGGGCATACCCGCACGCGAGGACCTCGACCGTCGATGAGCGTGACATCGCCGCGGTGGCCGCCCTCGCCCTGACCCACCCGCAGCACCGCGGTCAGACGTACCCGCTCACGGGAGAGCAGTCGCTGAGTCAGCCGGAGAAGGTCGCCGCGCTCGGCACGGCGCTCGACCGGACACTGTCCTTCGTCGAGGCCGCACCGGACGAGATCCGCCGCGGCATGCTCGCCGCCGGCCTGCCCGACGAGGTACCCGACCGGCTGCTCGGCTCGCTGGCCGACTATGCCCGCGAAGCCGGGCCCACCACCGACACCGTGCGGCGGCTGCTGGGCCGCCCGGCACGCACGTACGCCACCTGGGCGCAAGACCACCGTGCCGCCTTCACCGCGGGAGGACCCCGATGAAACTCACGATCGTTGCCGCCACCGGCGGTATCGGACGGCACCTGGTCGAGCAGGCGGTAGCCGGCGGGCACGACGTCACCGCCGTGGCCCGCCGCCCACGTGAGCTGCCGGGTGGCATCCGGACGGTCGCCGTCGACCTCACCCGCCCCGACATGCGGACGCTCACCACGGCGGTACGCGGCGCCGACGCCGTACTGTCCGCGCTCGGCCCGCGAAACCCGCGCGCGGACGCGGGCATCACCTCGCTCGGCACCCGCGCGATCGTCGCGGCGATGCATGCCGAGCACGTCCGGCGGATCATCATCGTCAGCGCCGCACCCGTCGGACCGGTGCCGGTGCCTGGCCGGCCCCCGCCACCCAGGCACGATCCCGGCGACGGCTTCTTCATGCGCTACCTGGGAGTCCCGTTGACCCGGGCCATGTTCGGCCGGCACTACGCCGACCTCGCCGTCACCGAGCAGACCCTGCGCGACAGCGGACTGGAATGGACGGTGTCGCGCCCGCCCAAGCTCACCGACAAGCCGCTGACAGGCACGTACCGGACCGCGCGGAACCGCAACATCCGGGGCGGGTTCTCCGTGCCACGCGCCGACGTCGCCCACCACATGCTCGCCATGGTGAACCAGCCGCACACCATCGAGCAGGTCGTCGGAATCGCGAACTGACGAACACCAGCCACGCACACGACCCGGGCTGCGCGTAAGAAAGCGGGCCACAACCCGCGACGGTAACCAACAAGGTCAAGAAGATGCCTCGGCCGTCCCGCCCGCCCCTTCACCGCCCGGGTCACCCATCACGAAAGAACGTGATCATGACGAAATACGCCCGTTTCGCCAGCCTCGTATTCGCGGGACTGTTCGCCGGATTCCTCACTTCCGTCCTCGTCCTGGAACTCTCGCTGCGCAGCTTCGACAGCACCGTCTACACCCAGGTCCGGCTGGTCGAACTCGACTCCCTCGACAAACTCGCCGTCGCCACACTCCTGCCGGCGCTGATCGCCACAGCGGTACTGGCTTACCAGACCTACCGAACAAACACCCGATGGCCGACCGTGGTCGCACTCGCCCTCCTGGTCTTCGTTCTCGGCCTCACGCTCATCGTCAACCTGCCCACCAACTCCGACCAGCTCCACTGGAACGCCCAGGCCCCGCCCTCCAACTGGACCGACGTACGGGACCGCTGGCAGATCGCCCACGCCGTTCGGACGGTGGCCGCGGTCCTCGCCTTCGCGGTCCTCGCCCTTGTAGCGCCGTTGCCTCGTACACGTCGTTCAAGCTCGCCGAACAACTCGGCGCGGAGGGATCGGCTGCGCGCATGAGATGGGGGAGTCCAACGTCAGTGTGTGAAGACAGAGTTGGACTCCCTCGCGACCGCACTCCATGTGAAGACCGACGATCCGCCAAGGGACTCACCGCATCTCGCTACGGGGCGGCCGACGGTGGGATCACCCCGCCGCTGAGCGACGCCGAGCTGGTCACGCTCGCGACGGTGCAAGCCATGCACGGTCTCACCTCCGAGGCCAGGTGGCTCCGCCACGCCCGCTCCTACCTGCGGCATCTCTTCCCGTACCTGCCCAAGCAGCCCGGCTACAACAAGCGGCTGCGCAAGGCCGCCGAGCTGCTGCGTCGGGTCACCCCGCTACTGGCCACCGACACCTCCGTGTGGAGCGACGACGTGTGGATCGTGGATTCCACGCCGGTAGAGTGCGGACGCTCCCTCGAGACCGTGAAACGCTCCGACCTGGCCGGATGAGCCGAGTACGGGTACTACGCCAGCCGCAGCCGCTTCTTCATCTCGCTCCATGATCAGAGTCGATGGTGCAGTTAACACACCGACTTCGACATCGACGTGTTGGCCGCCTATCGGCCCACCGGCAAAGGGCGGGTTGAACGCCAGGTTCTCATCGTTGGCGATCATGTGTTGTCCGGGCGGGCGTTCTCCTCGCTGGAGGAGATGGACGCCGCGTTCGCCGCCTGGGTGCCCAGGCGGCGGGACCAGATCCACAAGACGCACCGGGAAGTCATCGGCATCCGGGCCGCCCGCGACCACGCGGCCCTCAAACCGCTGCCGCCGACTCCGTACTTGGTGGCCGAGCGGCATCTGCGGCCGGTCGGCAAGGATTGCCTGGTTGCGTTCGGCGGAAACCTCTACTCGGTGCCCGCCCGCAAGGTCCGCCCACGTCAACTGGTCGAGATCCGGGCGACGAAGTCCCAGGTCATGCTGCATTCCACCGTCCCCGATGCCAGCGGCGAGACTTTGCTGTCCACCCATCCGCGGGCCGTCGGCCGCGGCGTCGTCGTCAAGGAAGACGCGCACTGGGACGGCCTGCCGGCCGGCAAGAACCGCCGCACCACGACCGGCGACGTGACACCGCCAGCGCGTCGCGAGCCGTCGGCCGGCGGCCAAACCGGGCCGCTGCAGGCGTTGTTGAACCGAGCCGCGGCCACCCGTGTTGAGGTTGGGCGGCGGCCATTGTCGGTCTATGACGAACTGACCGGCACCCGGCCCTTCACCACCAACTCTCCGACGAAGGAGTCGTTTTGAGCGAGCTGACCGGCAACCGCATCCGCACCACGGCCGGCAAGCTCGGCCTGCCGCACCTGGCAGAGACCATCAACGAGTACACCCGCCGGGCCGACGAGGCGAAGATGGGCTACCTCGACTTCCTCGACCTGGTCCTTTCCGAGGAACTGGCCGTCCGCGACGACCGCCGTTTCCGCCAGGGCCTGCGGCTGTCCAAGCTGCCGCACCACAAGACGCTGGACGAGTACGACTTCTCGTTCCAGCCCGAGCTCGACCCACGCAAGGTCAAAGACCTCGCCAGCCTCTCCTTCGTCGACGGCAAGGCGAACGCCGCGCTGCTGGGGCCGCCCGGGGTGGGCAAGACGCATATCGCCGTCGCTCTCGCGGTCGCGGCCTGCCGGGCCGGTTACTCGATCTACTTCACCAGCCTCGACGACATGGTCCGCAACCTGAAGGCTGCCGAGTCGGCCGGGCGGCTGGTCAACAAACTCGGCACCTACCTGCGGCCGAGCGTCCTCGTGGTCGACGAGGTGGGCTACCAGCCCCTCGAACGCGCCGAGGCGAACCTGGTCTTCCAGGTCATCTCCAAGCGTTACGAGAAGGGCTCCATCATCCTGACCTCGAACAAGACCTTCAGCGAGTGGGGCCAGGTCTTCGGCGACGAGGTCCTCGCCACCGCGATCCTCGACCGGCTCCTCCACCACTGCGAAGTGATCGCGATCAACGGCCCGAGCTACCGGCTCAAGAACCGCCTCCAGGCCATCGAGCGAGAGACCGAAGTGGCCTGACAACTGGGGACGTTCGCCCGTACGCGACCGGGGAGACAAGCCCGTACGCCGACACCTGCCCGAGGGCACCCGGATCATCGTCCGCCGTGAGCGTCCCCATCCCGGCGCCCAGCTCTCCTTGTGCGACGTGGATGAGGGCATGCGCCACCAGGTCTTCCTCACCGACACTCCCTACGGTCAGGGCTCCCTGCAGCTGCTGGAGGTCCGCCACCGCGCTCACGCCCGCGTCGAGACCGCATCCGCTGCGGGAAGAAGGTCACACGCCCAGTTCCGCTTGCGCTTGACGAACTCCAACTCCCGCCCGAACAGCGGGTGGAACCGGTGCGTCACCCGCACCACGACTGGATACGGTGAACCGTCGCCTTCACCCGCAGTCGACGGCTCGGTCCAACGCCAAGAGCGAGGGCATCAACCGCGTTATCAAGCTCATCGCCCGCAACGCGTTCGGGTTCCGCAACGCCGACAACCAACGCTTACGCACCCGCTGCGTCACCACCCGGCGAGCCCGCGGACACCTCCGCACCGCTCAACTTCGAAGACCCGCCATCTGTCAAGTCCCGAATTTCAGTGGGATGACGCGGTTCGCTCACCAGGGCTTAATTGAGGCATGGGCTCATGCAGAGCAGCTGGCCCACCCGCATCGTCCGGAATTAGACCCGGCGGCGCGTTTTATGGGACATATGTCCCGCTGTCGAAAATCCTGTGAATCGGCAGGGTCATTCGACAATCGCGGCGCAGGGGCCAAGGACAAGCTGACCAGCGCCGACAGAGTCCTGGCACCGACCTTGCGGTCGCGGACCGGGACAAGCGTTCGCGCCACTGTTCGGGGTCTCGCCAGCCACGGTGTGCAGGGTTATCCAGCGGCTTCGGCCCCTCCTCGCGCTCGAGCCGGCGTCACGGCCCGCCGATGCCGCAGAGCGGCTGTGGATCGTGGACGGAAACGGCTTCCCCGAAAGCCACGCCCAGTCCATGGCCCACATCATCTACGCCAGCGCCTGGATCAAGTACCACTACCCGGCCGCCCTGATCGCAGGGATCCTGGCACACCAGCCCATGGGCTTCTACGACTCACAGACCCTCATCGGCGACGCCGAACGGCACGGCATCACCGTACGACCCGCCGACGTCCACACCTCCGCCGAGCACGCCACCCTCGAACCCGCCGACCCAGACGGGCAGATGACGATCCGCCGCGGCCTGACCAGCATCCGGGGCCTGAGCGAGCAGGCCGCCCAGACGATCGTCGCCGCCCGCCGCGAGCAGCCCTTCACAGACCTGGAGGACTTCGCCCGCCGCACCCAGCTGCCCGCGAAGCTGATGGAACAGCTCGCCACCGCCGGCGCATTCGACGGCTTCGAAGGCCACCGCCGCACCGCCCTGTGGACAGCCGGCGCGTTCCCCCGCAGCACCCAGCCCTACCTGCCCGGACTCGGAGCCTTGGCACCCGCCCCCGACCTTGCGCCGATGACCCCGCCCGAGCAGACAGCCGCGGACATCACGGTCACGGGCGCCAGCACCACCACCCACCCCGTCCGCCACGCCCGCCCCCACCTTGAGCGCCGCGGCGCGCTGACCGCCGCCGTCATACGATCCCTGGCCGACCAGACCCGCGTCCGGCTCGGCGGCCTGGCCAAGTACCTGCAGCGCCCGCCCACCGCGAACGGGGTGGCGTTCGGTGCGCTGGAGGACGAGACCGGCATGGTCAACCTGATCTTCTCCCCGCCGGTGTGGGAGCGCTGTCGGCGCACCCTGCTCGAAGCCCCGGCCGTCATCCTGGACGGCCACGTCGAACGCGCCCATGACGCCGTCAATGTTCTCGTCCACCAGGCCGAGGCGCTGGCCGTACCTGCGCCATCCGTCCGGCGCCGTTGAGGAGGCAACGCAGAATGCCCCGGCCGGCGTCGGGGTCATCGTCACCGCCTGGGCCAAGTTCGGCTTGATGCGGTCGACCAGCTTCCGCGGTGTGCAGTCTGGACCGGGACCACGAACGGCTCACCGAGATGAGCGAATCCTTGATCACCTGGGCGGCGATCACGTTGCTGAGGAGGCGCCTTGCCCGCCGCAAGGCCCAGCCCGCCACCCGGCGCGACGTCGCCCAGTACTACCCGGCACAGGCCGCCTGGCTACTCCTCCACGTCACCGCTGGCGACGCGCAGTTCGTGCACTGCATGCAGAAAGTGCCTTCCACCTCGGATGGATAGAGCCTTCTGCAAGTCCTATCGTCCGAGTTCGGAAGGCACTCTCGCGTTCTTGGCCGGCATCTGGGACCGACCTCAACCGAGAAGCTGGGTCAGCAGGGCTTCACGTACGCGATCCCGCGCCACTGGCCGTGCTTGGTGCCATAAGGGGCCGGAGGCGTGGAGCCCACCCACTCCTTGTTGGCGTTGTACCAGTTCCCCACCCGACCGCGGGTCTGGTTGTTGTACCAGGAGCCCCCGCTGGTCCAGCCACTTGGCTTCCTGTGGAACGTGCACGAGAACCACTCGCGCTCCGCGCCTGTGTAGTTGGCGCCTGAGTAGCCGCACAAGGCCTTGTAGGTGCAGGTGTGGGCCGCGGCCGATGTGTCACCGCTCTTGCCGAGCTCGCGCGCGTACTTCTCACCGGGCAGAGGCAGCAGCAGCCGGCCGTCCGTGTAGCGGATCTCATTGGCGGCGGCTTGCCTGCCGCCGTCCTTGGCCAGCATCGTGTCGACTTCGTTCTGCAGTGCTGTGGCCTCCGTTGCTGTCAACCCCGCCGCAGATGCCTGCGCCCGGAAGGCGGATCGGCTCGTGTCAGCAGAGGCGGTGCCGTCGGCGAACGCTGCTGGAGAGGTGATGACAGCAGCGATCAGGAGAGCGGAGCCGGTGGCCACCGATAGGCGGTTTCCGAGTTTCATGCCGCAAGGTCCCTTCACATGGTGGGCAGATCGAGCAGGCATCTGTCTTGCTTCTGGGAACAGGTCCCGGACACATCCGATGCGTCAGTCCTGCAGGGCGGCCACTGGGGTCGCCCTGGATCGAGTTCACCGGGTCTCGGGTTGTTGCACAGCCGTGTCCCGGGCGTGAAACAAAGCAGGTCACAGGCTTGGGTTGGCGAGATGGTGTCTTTCGCGGTGGTGGGGCGCGTGTTGGGATGAGACGCCGCTACTGGTCACGGGGCGGCACGGGGGAGGAAGCGATATGGGGCGTCCGGAGGCGGACCTCGATCCGGGGATGGGTCCGGTTCAGCGGTTTGCGTTCGAGTTGCGCAAGCTGCGTCAGGAAGCGGGCGGCATCACCTACCGGCAGATGGCCCGGCAGGTGGAGGTCTCGGTCGCCACCCTGTCCAGAGCGGCCAAAGGAGAGCAACTGCCCTCCTTGCCGGTGGCCTTGGCCTACGTGCGGGCATGCGGCGGCGATGAGCAGGCGTGGGAGCAGCGCTGGCGCGAGGCGGTCACGGAGCAGGCCCGGGCCGCCGACCTCGTGGCGGACGAGACCGCCCCTTCCCCCTACCGTGGCCTGGCCCGGTTCGACGTGGGCGATGCGGAGCTCTTCTTCGGCCGGGACGAGATGACCGATGCGCTGGCCCGCGCGGTGACGGAGCATCGCGTGTTTGCGGTCTTCGGGCCCTCCGGCAGCGGCAAGTCGTCCCTGCTGCGGGCCGGGCTGATTCCCCGCCTGCGCAGCCTGGAAGGACCGCACCGGCCGGCGGCGGTGCGGATCCTCACCCCGGGCGAGCATCCCCTGCGCAGCCACGACACGGTGTGCGTACCGGCCCCGGGCGAGGGGGACACCTGGCTGGTCG
Source organism: Streptomyces sp. NPDC051738 (assembly GCF_044453205.1). NCBI lineage: Bacteria > Bacillati > Actinomycetota > Actinomycetes > Kitasatosporales > Streptomycetaceae > Streptomyces > Streptomyces sp. NPDC051738. The sequence continues at coordinate 45,320 of NZ_JBITCM010000038.1, forward strand.
TGGATCAGTTCGAGGAGGTCTTCACCCTCTGCCACGACACGGCAGAGCGGGCCGGCTTCCTTGCCCGCCTGCTGGCCGCCGCCGAGCCCGCGAGCCGGCTGCACGTCGTCCTCGGCCTGCGCGCCGACTTCTACGGCCGCTGCGCCGAGCACCGCGAGCTCGCCGACGCCCTGCGCGAGGCCAACCTGCTGGTGGGACCGATGAGCCCGGCCGAGCTTCGCGAGGCCGTCGTCAGACCCGCCCAGGCCGCCGGGCTGATCGTCGAGCGCGAGTTGACCGCCCGCCTCGTGGAGGAGTCCGGCGGCGAGCCGGGCGGCCTGCCACTGCTCTCCCACGCCCTGCACGAGACCTGGCGGCGGCGCCGCGGCCGGGCGCTCACCATGGAGGCATACGAGGCGGCGGGCGGCGTGCATGGCGCGATCGCGCAGACCGCCGAGGAGGTCTACACCCGCCTGTCTGCCGGCCACGCTCGCCTGGCCCGGCTGATCCTGCTGCGGCTGATCGCCCCCGGCGAGGGCTCCCAGGACACCCGGCGCCCGGTCGACCGGAGCGAACTCGACCTCGGCACCGCCTCCCCAGATGACATAGCCCTTGTCCTGGACCGGCTGGCCCGCGCCCGGCTGCTCACCCTCGACGAGGACACCGTCGACCTCGCCCACGAGGCCCTGATCTCCGCCTGGCCCCGCCTGCGTGGCTGGATCGAGGAAGACCGCGCGCATCTACGCGTCCACCGCCGGCTGACCGAGGCAGCCCACGCCTGGGACGGCCTCGGCCACGACCCGGGGGCCCTCTACCGCGGCACCCGCCTGGCCGAAGCGGAAGACGCCTTCGCCGCACCCGATCGCCGAGGCGGTCTGACACCGCTGGAAGCGGCATTCCTCACCGATAGCACCGCTGCCCGCCGCCGCGAGCAGCAGGCAGCCGCCCGCAGCACACGGCGACTGCGCACACTCATCGCCGCCCTCGCCATCCTGGCTGTGATCGCCTCCGCGGCCGCCGTCACCGCCTTCCAGCAACGGGCCACCGCCCGAACACAACGTGACATTGCCATAGCCCAGCACGTCTCCGCCGAAGCGGACCAGTTGCGCGGCACAGAGGTGTCTGCCCAAAGCCAGAACGTGTCCGTCGCAGCGCAACTCGATATCGCCGCCTACCGCATGAACCGCTCACCGCAGGCCTACACCAACCTGATCAATGCCGCAGCGGCCCCCCTGTTCTCCACCCTCCCCGGCCAGGCGGACATCGACGAGGCGGCGCTCAGCCCGGACGGGCGCGTCCTGGCCACGGTCCTCACCGACGGCAAGATCCGGCTGTGGGACACCACCGGTCACGCCGCGCCCAAACACTTCGCCCATCCCGTCCCCGGCGACAAGGCCGCATTCAGTCCCCGCGGGGACGTGTTGGCCACCGTCACCGAGAGCCCCGACCCCAACAGCACGAACAGTACGCTCCGCTTGTGGGACACCACACGGCCCGCACACCCCACCGCGCTCAGCGCCCCTGTCCGCATCGATGTCGCCAACGAAATGGCCTTCAGCCCCGATGGGCAGACCCTGGCCATCACCGCGGACGACGACGATGGCAGCGGGAACACACACGTCCACCTGTGGGACACCAGCCGCCCGGCACACCCTCGGCCTCTCGGCACCCCCATCCTCGGCGAAGAGGCCGTGTTCAGCCCTCAGGGACACATACTGGCCACCGCCGGCGCCGCCTCCGGAGAGTACGAAGTTCAACTGTGGGACACCACCGACCCCGCACAGGTCAAGCGCCTCGGCACCCCTCTTCCGGGCCGCGCGGCAGCGTTCAGCCCCCGTGGCCACCTCCTGGCCACGACAACCGCCACCGACGATGAGCCCGACGGCACCGTCCAGTTGTGGGACACCACGCGTCCTTCTCAAGCAAAGCGCCTCGGCGCCCCTCTTGCCGTTCCCCACGACAGCGTTGCCGAGATGGCCTTCAGCCCCGACGGATACGCCCTCGCCACCGCCCAGAACACCACAGTGCGCCTGTGGAACGTCACCAACCCCGACAGCCCCACCGCCCTGGGCCGACCCCTCGCCCGGCCAGGGACACATACCTTGACGTTCACTCCCGACGGACACTGCCTGATCACCGTCGATGAAACGGTCCGACTCTGGACGCTCCCCCCAACTTTCCTGACACGCCGACCAGGCTCCGTCACCGCAGTGTCCTTCAGTCCCGACGGGCACACCCTCGCCACGGCCGAGGACTCCCCGGACAGCGACACCGGGGGCGGGGTCCGGCTGTGGAACACCACCGACCCGACACGGCCCCAGCGCCGTGGCACCCCTCTCCCCGGCACCGTCGCAGCATTTGGGTCCCGCGGACGCATCCTGGCTACCGCAGCCACCTCCACTCAGGGCACCGGCGGCGCGCTGTGGCTGTGGGACACCACCGACCCCGCACGCCCCACACTCCTGCGCCCTGCCCTCCGCGTGCCCGTGGACGGCTGGATCTCCGCGCTGGCATTCAGCCCCGACGGGCGCACTCTTGCCCTCGCAGCCGATCAGAACAAGATCTGGCTTTGGAACACCAGCACCCCTGCACGCCCCAAGCGGCACAGCCGCCCTCTCACTACCAGCACCAGCGACCTCGTCTCGGTGGCTTTCAGCTCCGACGGACGCACCCTGATCGCCGGCAACTACGACGATCCCTATTCCTTCTGGGACATCACAGCTCCCGAACGCCCCAAACCCGTCGCACGCCCTCGCACCAGCCTTGCCAGCTTCCTCGCCGGCGGCACCACGTCCTTCGCCGCGATAGCGAACAGCCCCGACGGGCACACCCTCGCCACCGCCGGCGACGATGAGGACGCCCGGTTGTGGAACCTCGCCGACACCCCTCAGCCTTCCCTTCTCGGCAACCCCCTCAAGGGGCACACGGAACCCGTGACCGCGGTGACTTTCAGCGCTGACGGGCGCACTCTCGCCACGGGCAGCGAAGATGGCACAACCCTGCTGTGGGAATTGAACGCCGACCGGGCCATCCAGCGCATCTGTGCCGCCACCGAGCACACGTTCTCCAGAAAGCAGTGGCGGCAGTACGTGGGAGCCGTCGCCTATCAACCCCCCTGTCCCTGAGGCATCCACCTGCGCCAGCTGGCCGACCTGCCTCACACGATCTTCGACGATGCAGGGGCCGGGCACTCCTACGACCAGATCGCCTGCACGCAGCGATACAGGCCTGGGCTGAGCACCGAATGTACCGGGCGGCACAAGCCTGAACGACGAGAACGACTGCCGCCGCAGGACTTCGGCCCTTGGGCGGCCAGCTGATTACGGACGCATCTGCCGGACCTGCCTTACCGCAAAGCATGCTGATGATCCGCCTTACCCCGACCAACATCAGAGCCTGTCCCTCATCCCAGGCCAGAAGTACGAGGGCCGGATCAGCGAAGAGGAGCTGGCCGAGGAGACGGGGCTGACCCCGGGACCAGATCGAGGCCGGCGTGATGTGGCAGAACCTGGAGCTCCTGCGCCAGCGCCCCGCCCAAAGATCCACATCAGGAGTTCAGACACAGGCTCTCAGCTTGTTCTTTATCTACCAAGATCTTCCGGGTTTGCCGATGGCCTTGAGGGTTTCGGGGCGTTTGACGGTCTTGCCGACGTCGTAGCGAGGCGCCCGGTGTTTGTTCTTGGCGCCGGGTGGCCGTCCCGGGCCTGCGCCCCGGGGTTTGGGAACACGGGTCGGGCAGGCGAGGCGAGCGCGGATGTTCCTGAACCCCCGGCGGACCCGGGCCGGGGTGAGCCGGTCGGAGGTGGTGGGCTTCTCCCAGGGCCGGCGGAGGTCCGCGGTGACGGGCCGGGCGAGCCGGAGCTGGGTGTGGGCGACGATCAGGATCCAGGTCCAGCGGTCCGCCGCTTCGGGAGTACGGAGTTTCGGGGTGGTCCAGCCGAGGGTCTGCTTCGCGAAGCGGAAGGTGTGCTCCAGATCGAAGCGGCGGAGAAATGCCTGCCAGAAGCGGTCCACGTCGTCCGGGGTGGCGCCGGTCGTGGAGGACCACAACCACACCGGCGGGGCATCCCGGTCCTTCGACAGATGCTCGACTTTCAACCGGATCAACGTTCCCTCGACCAGGGGAAGTTCACCGTCGTGGTCGAGCCAGGAGGAGCGGTGGGTGAGCCGTGGGTGGACCCGGTCCCACGCCTGGGTCTCTGCCTTGCCGTAGTTGGCGGTATCGGTGACCGTGGTGATCGCGGGCTCGGGCCAGGTCTCCGGCTTGGTGAAGCGGAATTCCGGGCCGTGCTTGGGCGGCCGGCCGCCCTTCGGGTCGTAGACACGAGGCGGCTTCGGCAGTCGCATGACGCGGTCGGAGCGGACCCGGCCGACCAGCTCGACCGGCAGATCACGCAGGACCCATGCCAGGCGGGTGACGTCGTAGCCAGCATCGCTGACGATCACGATATGCGGGTCCCCGGTCTGCCACTGGCCGACGGCGATGAGCCGTTCGACGACTCCTCGGAGCTGGTCGGCGGTGACCGCGGTCGCGTCGTCCACCGGGCCGAGCCGGACCGCGTCCAGGATCGCGGTCCAGGACGTGGCTCCCGGCTCCAGTACGGCGACGAAGGAGTAGGGCCAGCCCGGGATGAACTGCGACGCTGTCTTCGCGCGGCCGTAGACGTGGCAGAACAGCCGCTCCGCCGAGCACGGCGCGTCCGAGCGAAGCCACGGCGACACATCGACCGCCAGGACCAGGCGCCCGCCGTCGAACCGCGGCAGCGGCAACCCGGCCAGCACCGTCCGCAGCCGATCCACGTCGATCCGGCCGTGATTCAGGCCGCCGTACATCGCTCCGTGCCCACGACGATGCTCGGGCAACAGCGTCAAGTCGACCGGAGACTTCACCGCCCCGTCCGCACACAGCATCGCGTCGACCAGTTCGAACAACTCGTCGCGCCGAGCGGTCAGACACTCGTAGAACTCGCCCCGGAAGCGTGACGCTTCCGCGAACGCATCCCTCCGCACAACATCAGG
>NZ_JBITCM010000039.1:0-49412 GCF_044453205.1 Streptomyces sp. NPDC051738
GCGAGCCCGATGCTCCACCCGGCGTATCGGCACCGCCGTCCGAGCCATCCACACACTCTTGACCTGCGATTATTCAGGATGAAAGAGGTTCACTGGGTCACATCCAACTCGAGTACGAGTCCAAGGTGTTGGATTTGCAGTACGCCCCGTACGCCGAAAGTACTCCCACAAGTCACGTCCTTGCGAGAGCCCTTCGTTGTGCTGCCTGCCACGTGAAGGTTGCGAAGACGATCACGAGCAGGACATCCGTGCGGACGCGCCTACGCCGTCACGGCGCGAGCAGCAGGCTGTCGCCGCGCCCCTTGGCAGCGGGCCAACGTCGGGCCAACTAAGGCCAGTTGACGTCATCGGGCGACGATCTTCACCGAAGTCATCCGCCCGCGACCAGCCCGAGCATCGAGAACCCCACGCACAACAGACCCGTGACCTGCAAATTCACGATGCACACTGCTCCATGGGCATTGACGCGGGTGCAGTCGGCCGACCGTTGCCCTTCGATCGGGCTGTGGTGACCACTTGCGCGTATGTCAGACGTGTGGAGCGTGTGAACCACGCGTTCTAGCCCGGCCTGCCGATGTTGATGACGGCGAGGACCGAGTGCTCGCCGTCGCTGAAGAACTCCTTGTCGATGCCTTCGGCGTCGAAGCCGGTCATCGGTCCTGCGGCCAGGCCGGCGGCGCGGACGCCGATGATGAAGTAGCGGACCTGGAGGAGCGCGTTGAGATGCGCGGACCGTTCGCGCACGGCACGCTCGGCGAAGAGATCCTTGGCCTGTGGGAAGTGTGGGAACTGGCTGGGCAGTTCCTCGTGGAACTCATTGCCCGCGGCCAGGATGGCGACGAGCGGGGCGGCCGCGGTCTTGTTGCGGTTGCCCTCCAACAGGTGCTTGGCCAGGCGCTCGCGCGCCTGGGCGGATCGGACCAGCACGATACGCAGGGGCTGCTGGTTCATCGAGGTGGGAGCGTACTTGACGAGGTCGTAGATGGCCTCGATCTGGTCGTCCGTTACTGGCTCGTCGGCGAAAGTGTTGACGGTCCGTGCCTGCCGGAACAGAAGGTCCTGGGCGGAGGGGTCGAGCGCGAGGCGCATGGTGAATCTCTTGCGCGTGAATGTCTGTGTCTTCTGGGTGACATGGCGAACTGCAAAGCAGAGGAACTGGGCGCTGACACCCAGTAGGTACACGGCAGTCGTGGTCGTGCCGACGAGCCCCCACAGGAGGGGCCCTGAACAGCACCGTGTCAGCAGCAGGCTGACCAGCGCAGCGCAAGCCGCCATGGGCAGATGGAAGGCCGCCCAGATCCGCGTGCCGGCGTGGGCGGACCAGCCCGGCGTCATAGGGGCAGCGCCGTGGGCGGCAGCGGCCAACGCGACGAAGGCGAGCGTCGCGCCGACAAGGAGCGCCAGGACTTCAGCAGCCCCTGGGGCGCCCTGCTCGGACGACGTCACCGCGGTGGCGGTCCACAGCGCCAGGGTGTATCCGTGCGGGGCCGCGCTCGCGGTCACAGCAGCCCTGAGTTGGCCGCGGTATCCGCGCTCGGTGCTGGTAGGAGCGCCGGGCCCGACCGCTTTGGGCTGCGGTTGACCATCCGTCGGCGACATGGGTGACGGCCTTGCCACGCCAGTGCTCCTTTCGAGCGCGCCTCGTTCGCGGCGCGGGTCTGCGCGAGCGGCACGACTCGGTCGCTGAAGCATCGGATTGTGATCAACTCACTGATGGAGTCGAGTGCGTCGCGGTCCGGCGGGGCGAATGACGGTGCTGTGCCGGAGGCCACGCCGTTGGGTCCAGCATTACGGGCGGTGCCGGAGCCGGGCGTCACCCATTCAAGGGATCCTTGCCGCCGCGCCCTGCGGTGGGTGCACCGCTCAGTCGGCCCCGTCGGCGCTGGTGCCCCGCTCGATCGCCAGCCGGGTCAGCTCGACCCGCGAGTTGATACCGAGCTTGGTGAAGATGTGCTTCATGTGGGTGTTGACGGTGTGCACGGACACGTAGAGCCGGTCGGCGATGGCCCGGTTGGTGAGGCCCTGAACGACGAGCGGGATCAGTTTCTGCTCGGATTCGGTCAGGTTTCCCAACCCCTGAGGGCTGGCCGTGTGGTTCCGCACGGGGGTGGTGCGCACGCCGAGCTGGCGCAGGCGCCGCCTGATCCGTTCTTGATCGCGCCCGGCTCCTGAGGCCGACGCCAGCTGACCCGCTTCTTCGAAGTACGGGATCGCCGGCGTCGTATCGGCCGATGCCGCCATGAGCTCGCCGAGGTCCTCACAGGCCGCCGCCAGGGCCAACGGCCTGCCGGTGTTCCGGTAGCCGGTGATGGCGGACACCAGCGCACGCGGGTCGCGGTCGAGCAGGCCGTTCACGTGGGCGCGGACCGCCCCGATGATCTGCTGGCTCTCGTCCTGTGCCGTCAGGCTGCGCAGTGCGCCGGACACGGCCTGTGCGACCGACGGGTCCTCGTCCCCCAGCGCGATGCGCACGATCCCGGGCCAGTGGGACGGAGGTACCGCAAGCAGCCGCGTCGGCTCACAGCTTGCGAAGCTTCCCGTGAGTGCCGCCGCCGCCTCGCCGTCTTCGCCCTCCGCGTCCGCCAGACCGGCGCGCGCCAGAGACACCCAAGGGCCGTACCGCTGCATTTTCGTGCCGGAACCGGTTTCCGCGGCGCGGAGGTGGTCCGCGGCCTTGGCGAGGTCACCGCGTCTGATCTCCACCAGTGCCAGCACGGAGCGGGCCTGCGGATTCGGCAGAGTGATCTCGAGTTCGTCCGCCACCATCAGACTGGCCTCGGCCTCCACGGCCGCGTCGTCCAGCGCTCCCTGTTCGAGTAGTGCGCACGCACGGGCGGCATGCCAGTGGGGAAGTGACCAGCCGAGGCCCAGCGCCTCCGCTTCCCGCTGTCCCTCCCGCAGAATCCGCTCGGTGTCAGCAAGCCGGTCGGTGCTGGTCAGCACGGTGGCCAGCCACAGCGCTGGAATCCGCGGGGGCCGCAGGTAGAGCGCGGCGGACTGGGTGCCGGCGCGTCGGGTGGCCTCCTCGGCAAGCTCGAGGGCGCGGGCCAGGTGCCCGCGATAGAAGATTGTCTGCGACTGGAACACCATGGCGCTGACGACGACGGCGGGATCGTGACTCTGGTAGGCGGCCTCGACCAGGCCGGTGTCGGTCTGCTCGGCAGCGGTGATGTCCCCGAGGTACACGTGGCCCGTCGCCTTGGTTTTCAGCAGCCGGACGCGCACGTCGGGCGGCAGCGCGGGAAGGTCCAGGGCCTGCTGGAGGTGTGTCATCGCGGCGGCGTCGTCGCCCGCGGCCTGGTGGATCTCGGCGGCCACCAGGCGCAGGTATGCCTCCTGCAGTGACTCAAGACCTTCCGGCAGAGTGGCGTCGACCAGGTCGAGCGCCTCGTGAACCCGGCGGGTCCGGCCGAGGTACTCGGCGGCGTCGGTCAGCAGGGAGATGCGACGCCGGTCCTGTGGGGGCAGCAGTCCGGCGACCCGCTGAGCCAAGTCCGCAGCCGCGTCGGGGGCCGACGAGGACAGTTCCCGTACGGCGGTGGACAGCGTGGTCACGGCATCGTCGTCGACCGGGCCGCCTGACATGACGACGTGCCAGGCCACCTCGGCCGATCGTGCACCGATGACACGCAGACTGTCGGCCGCCTCCCGGTGCAGAGCGGTCCGTACGGCCAGAGGCAGGTTCTCGTGGACGGCCTGCCGTATGAGGTCGTGACGGAAGGCGAGTCGCGGGCCGTCGGCCGAGAGCAGACCTGCGTTCAGGGCGGCCTCGACGCCGGACAGCAGGCTGCCGACATGCCTGCCGAGCATTCGGGCGGCCGTGCCGAGGTCGAATTCGCGTCCGAGGACCGACCCGATCTGGAGCAGGCGCACGGCGTCTTCCGGGAGCCGGTCCAGACGCCCGGCGATACTCCGCCGGAATCTGCTGGGGATGCTGTCGTGCAGGAGGCTCGCCTCGCCCGCCTCCATTTTGACGGCATCCGTTTCGGCGAATGCGCGCATCAGTTCAATCGCCAGGAAGGGATTGCCCGCGACGCCTCGCAGGAGCCTGGCCAGACCAGGTGACGGGCTCGCCCCGAGGACATCGGCCGCGATGTAGTGCAGCTCCTGCTGTGGCAGGGGGCCGAGGGTCAGCCATCGGGCTCCGAGGCGTTCGAGGTCTTCCCGCACCCTGGCCACGGTCGGCCGCTCGGTGTCCGACCGTACCGCCAGGACCCACAGGACCCGCGAGGCGGCCAGTCGTCCAGGCAGGGTGCGGAGCACGAAGAGCGTGGCCGGATCCGCCCACTGCGCGTCGTCCACAAGCACGGCCACCGGGGCGCGCTGAGCCCGGTCCTCCAGGGCGTCCGTGATGCTGTCCAGCAGCCAGAGCCGCTGGTCGTCGGTTGCTGCCCCGGCTCGGTTGGAACCGTCGGAGGACTGCAAGGCGGACTGCATTGCGGCTCCTGCCGCGTACTGGTCGAGCTCATCGGCCCGTACCGACACCACATCGAACCCGAATCGCCGCGCCATCCCGTCCAGCTCCGCGAGCAACCGGCTCTTGCCGACTCCGGACGTGCCTTCCACGACGACACAGGCGCTCCGTCCGCCACGAACCGCGTCCAGGGCCTCACGGACAACCACGATCTCGCGGTCCCGTCCCCGCAGGCGCAGCCCGGTCATGGCCTGGTTCCCACGCCCACCGGCCTGGTCGTCGGCGGGGTCTGTGCTGCTCATGGGGGAAGCATGGCGCACTGCCGCATCCGCCCTCAACGTCGCTCCCCCGGAGATCGCCGCTTTCACCCGGGTGATTGCCGGTTGTGCGCCGTCGTCTCACCCTGCCGCGACGCATGCTCCGTGCCATCCGGATTGCCCCTGGAGAGGAGCACAACGTGCGTACAGGCAAGGAATACCTGGCAGCACTGAACGACGGCCGCACGGTGTGGGTGGGCGACGAACTCGTCGACAACGTGGCCACGCATCCCAAGACCCGGGCGTACGCCCGAAGCCTCGCGGACTTCTACGACCTGCACCACCGCCCGGACCTCCAGGACGTCATGACGTTCGTGGACGAGGACGGCGTCCGGCGGTCCATGACGTGGTTCCAGCACCGCTCCAAGGAGGACCTGAAGCGCAAGCGGCGCTACATGGAGACGGTCCTGCGGGAAACGGGTGGCGGGGCGACCCCGCGGACCCCGGATGTCAACAACTACGTCCTGCTGACCTACGTCGACGACCCGGAGCCCTGGAGCAGCCAGGCCGTCGGCACCGACGGAAGGGACCTGACCAAGGGGATCCTCGACTTCTGGAACCTGGTGCGGGAGGGCGACCTCAACACGACGCCCGCGTTCGTCGACCCGCAGACGGACCGCTCACGCGATTCCGCCCAGGCCGAGTCCCCCGCCCTGCAGGTGGTCGGCACCTCTGACGAGGGCATCACCGTGCGGGGCGTGAAGGCGATCGGCACAGGTGCGGCCTTCGGCGACTGGATCCACATCGGCGTCTTCTACCGCCCCGGCATTCTGCCGGAGCAGATCATCTTCGGGGCGGTGAAGCCCAACACTCCCGGCGTCACCATCATCTGCCGCGAGAGCAACGTCCGGGACGGGGAGGAGGTCGAGCACCCGCTCGCCTCCCAGGGTGACGAGCTGGACAGCGTCATCGTGTTCGAGGACGTGTTCATCCCCTGGAACCAGGTGTTCCACATCGGTAACCCCAAGCACGCGTCGCTGTACCCGCAGCGCGTCTTCGACTGGCTGCACTACCAGGCCCTGGTCCGGCAGATGGTGCGCGCCGAGCTGATGCTCGGTCTGGCCCTGCTGGTCACCGAGCACATCGGCACCTACCAGCTGCCGCCGGTCCAGACCCGGATCTCCCGGTTCGCCGGCTTCCACCAGACACTCAAGGCACATGTGGTCGCTTCCGAAGAGGAAGGGTTCCACACTCCCGGCGGCCTCTATAAGCCGAACGTCCTGATGTTCGACTTCGGGCGGGCGTACTACCTCGAGAACGTCGCCGAGATGGCCCACGAGATCGTCGACCTGGCCGGTCGTGCCTCGCTCATCTTCCCGACCGAGGGGCAGTGGCAGCGGCCCGAACTTCGGCCGTGGCTGGAGGCGCTGCAGACCGGACCGGTCGGCAGGCCGCATGACCGGCTGAAGATCAGCCGGGTGATCCGCGACCTGTTCCTGTCCGACTGGGGCGACCGCATCAGCACCTTCGAGAACTTCAACGGCACGCCCCTGCTGGCCATCCGCACACTCACCATGAAGCGCGCCGAGATGTCCCCGAGCGGCGTCATGGCAGACCTCGCGCGCAAGGTCTGCGGCATCGAGAAGGTGGAGGAGGAAAAGGAGACCGCGTACACGGCTCAGGCGGACTACGCCCGACGCCAGGACGCCAAGTAAGCAGAATACGAGGGCCCGGGTCAGAGCACACCGCGCTCCCGGGCCCTTGCGACCGCTGCGCTCCTGTCGTGCGCGTCGAGTTTGCGGAAGATGGCCCGTACCTGTGTCTTGACCGTGTTGTGGGACACATAGAGCTCGGAGGCGATCTCCCGCAGCGTCAGCGGACCGCACAGAGCCCGGAGCACTCGGCGCTCCCCCAGCGACAGTTCCTGGGGACCGGGGGCGGCAGGCGTCACGGCCGTGTCCTCGCCGACTCGGCCGAGCAGATCCATCAGTGCCCCTGGCGACTCGCACCGGGCCGCTGCCCGCTCGCCCGCCTCCCGGGCCTCCCGGGCCGCGTCCGTGTTGTGTCGCGCATTCTCCAGCCGCGCCCGCGTGACGTGGCACAGGGCGCGTACTTGGGGTTCGCTTCCGGTCCGGGCCGAGCCCGCCAGCACCGCTTCCGCGTCGGTCAGAACCCGTTCGGCTTCATCGATGTCTCCCTCTTCGAGGAGTAGGCCGGCCCGGCCGATATAGGCGGACACAGTGACGAAGTGCCCGCCCAGACAGGCCGTCGCGGCGGCCTGGAGTGCCTCGTCACTCAGGATGCGCGCCTGCTCGTGCCGTCCGGCCAGCAGCGCGCACACCGCCCGCAAACCCAGCGCGCGGACGAGCACCAAACCGTGCCCGGCGGCGTGCGCATCACGGGTCGCCTCGCCGAGCAGCGCCTCCGCCTCCTCGTACCGGCGGGTCCACAGCAGAGCGGTACCCCGGGCCGTACAGGCCAGGGCACGCCAGGAAGTCAACGGCATGGTGCCGGCAACGGCGGATTCGCCGAGACGGTCGGCGGTCAGCACCTCGCCCTTCAGATAGCAGGCCACGGCCTGAGCGACGGCTGCCGCATCGGACACGGTGCTGCCTTCGCCGACCGTCTCCGATCCCGTGTTCCTGAGCTGGGCCACATCCAGCCAGCGCCGGGCCGTTTCCGGGGTGCCCCCCGACAGAGCCGCCATGGCCGCCACGACGCACAATCTCGCGTCGGCGGCGACCATGCGGGGCGGCAAGAGCTCCAGCCAATGCGTGACCTCCGCACCACGGCCTACCGAGACCGCCTCCTCCCAGCCGTCGAGGACCGACGCGACGGCCGCGGGCTCATCGCCGCCCAGCACCCAGTGCCGTACGGCCGCGGTCGTCTCCCTCCGCCGGGCGTACCACTGAGCCGCCGACCGGTGCAGGGACACGACAGCGTCCGGCCCTTCGGACATCAGGACGTCGGACAGCAGCGGTGACAGTGCTCGGTGATGCCGGTACGCCGACGGATCGGCGGCGGGCACGAGCAGTTGCACGGTCCGCGCGAGTTCACGCAGCACCGCGCCCGCCCGCTCCCCGGCGAGGGCCTGGCATGGCCCGGCACTCAGCTCGTCAAGGACACTGGTGCGCAGCAGGAACTCGCGCTGCTCGGTGGTGAGCCGGTAGAGGACCTCGCCGGCCAGGTACTCGGAGACCGCTTGCCTGCCGCGGGCCAACTCCCTGTCCATATCGACCTCGTTCACGGAGCGGGCGAGAGCGCGCCCCATGATGCACAGCCCCGCCGCCCATCCCTCGGTGGCCTCATACAGCGCGCTCGACGTGTCCGCGCTCGGAGCGGATCCGAGCAGACCGGTGAGCACGGCCTGTGCTTCCTCAGGGGTGAAGGCCAGGTCGTGCTGGTCGAGTTCAGCGACCAGGCCCCTGGCGCGCAGAGCCGGCAGCGGACCTCCGAGGAGGTGCCGGGTCGACACGATGATGCGGAATCCGTGGGGAAGCCTTGTCAGGAAGTCCCCCAGGCTCCGGACCGCGTCGACGTCCGTGATGGATTCCAGTCCGTCGAGGATCACCGTGAGCGGCCTCTGTGCGCCCAGTCCGCTCACCAGACTCGGCAGGATCTCCTCGAGCCAGGCATCGACCGTCCACCCGTCGCCGTCGAGGCGGGCGGGCAGGTCCGGCAGTACCTGGTGCAGCGCCCGCAGGATGCAGGACCAGAGCCGGCCCGGGGCGTTGTCGTAGGCGTCCAGGCTGAGCCAGGCGCACTCTCCGCGAGCCACCAGGCGGCGCGACCACTCGGTCAGGAGCACCGTCTTGCCGGCGCCGGCCGGCGCGGAGAGCACCACGACGGGCTCGGTCGCCGCGTCAAGCCGGCGCAGCAGACGCGGGCGGGTCAGAAGATGCGGGGGCTGGGCCGCAGGATGCAGCTTGAATGCCGCAACGGAGCTGGTCATCACACTCTCCGTGGGGTCGTCGAAACGAGCGGAGCCCCCGATGTCCGCAGCTCGCCTCGCAGGAGCCGGACATCGGGGGCGGTGGCCGGCCCGGTCACGGGCCAGGCGGCCTGGTTCGAACCGCTGCCGCCAGGACTAGTGCGCGGCCCTGAGCGTGCCGAAGCCGCCCGCGAAGTGGACCAGCGGCCGGCAGTCCGCCTTGTGTGCCCACTGGCGGACGTCACCCACGAAGATGGTGTGATCGCCACCGGGGAGCGCCTCGGCGACGTCGCACACGACAGCCGCGATGGCGTCCTTCAACACCGGCACGCCGTGGTCGTCGAAGGTCTCGACACCCGCGAACTTGTCCGCTTTGGAAACGGCGAAGTTCCGCGCCAGGTGCTCGCTGTCCTCGCCGAGGACATTGACGGCGAAGCGGCCGTGTTCCGCGATCGCGGTCCGCGTGTACAGGTGGTTGCCGATGCAGACGAGCAGCTGGAGCGGGTCCAGGGAGAGGGCGGACACGGCACTCGCCGTCATGCCGATGGGTTTGCTTCCAGAGCATGTGGTGATCACGCTGACACCCGTGGCGAGCCGGCTCATCGTGGCTCGGAAATCGACGGTCATGTCAAGGGTTTCAGTCATCGCAGGACCTCCGTGAAAGTCGGGAAGGGCGTCGGCCTTTGTTGCGCAGGGCGCTGGGTGAACTCACCGTCCTGCTGGGTGTGTTGGCGGGCTTGATCGTTCGAGCGGGGCGGGAAGGCGGGCGGCTGCCCTGTGACGTACGCGAGGTCGGCGCGCGGGGTGGCCGGATCGTGCTTCGCCGAGTTCCGGGTCAAGGCGCGCGCCGGCCCTCGTTCATGGCACGCACAGCCGACTGCTTACGCGGTGGGGTGACGCTTCAGTCCGCGGGGAGGGGTTCGAGGACGAAGGTGTGGCGCAGCACCGTGTACGGCTGGTCGGTCGGCCCGCGCCTGGGCCCGGAGTCGGCCGCGTATGTGTCATAGGACGCGACCAGCGACTCCTTGACCCCGAACACCGGATCCGCATCCAGGTACGGGTCGTCCGAAGGGAACAGCATGGTGGTCACGCGCTGGAATCCCGGAGCCTCGATCAGCAGGTGCACATGGGCGGGGCGCATGAGCGACCGGCCGGTCGCGCCCATGATTTCGCCGACCGGGCCGTCACCGGGTATCGGGTAGCTGGACGGACGGATGGAACGGAAACCGAAGTGTCCCGTCTCGTCGGTCCGGAAGAGCGCACGCATGGCCGGGTCGACCCGGCCGGGCACATCCACGTCGTAGTGGCCCTCCGCGTCGCTGTGCCACACGTCCACCGCCGCGCCGGCCACCGGCGCTCCCTCACGGTCGACGACTCGTCCCTCGAAGAACAGCGGGGTGCCGGGCAATCCTCCGGAGATGTCGGCGGCGTCGGGGGGCTGCGGCCTGTCGTCCCTGAAGAAGGGGCCGAGGACGCTGTTCTGTGTGGCCTCGGCAGGGCGTCGATTGCTCAGGGCGTCGACCAGCATGGTGACGCCCAGCACGTCGGACAGCAGGATGAACTCCTGGCGCGTCGGGGTGCACATCTGCCCGGTGCGAGTCAGGAAGTCCACTCCCCGGGCCCACTCCTCCTCCGTCAGTTCCACGTCACGGACGAAGGCGTGGACGTGCCGCACCAGCGATTCCATGATCTCCGCGAGGCGGGAGTCCTTGGTGTCCCGCATGGTCGAGATCACGGCCTCGGTGATGGTGTCGCTGGTCAGATCACGCATGGCGTGCTCCCGTTGTGGTCGAGGCTTCGAGGACGGAGCCGGACTGAGGATCTTCGTTGCCGGGTGAGGTCGACGGCGCTTCCCCGGCCCAGGCGCGGGTCAGCAGGGCGCGGACAGCGTTCCGGTCCACTGGTCGCGGATTCCAGTAGCTGTCCCTCATGACGAGTTCGGCCGCCTGCTCGATCCCCGATTCCGGCATGCCGAGGTCCCGCAGCGCCCGGGGGGCGCCGAGCCGCCCGGCGAAGTCGTAGAGGCCGCTCGCGGCGTCGTCCCCCCGCAGCGCCTGCGCGATGCGCGCCATGGCCTCCGGGGCCGCCGGCCCGTTGTGGGCGACCACATGTGGAAGGACGACGGCGTGCGTTTCGGCGTGCGGAAGCCCGAACGTGCCGCCCAGCACATGGCACACCTTGTGATGCAGGGCCATGCCCACCGTGCCGAGGCACGTGCCCGCCAGCCACGCCCCGTACAACGCGTCCGCCCGCGCCGCTGCGTCGTCCGGATGCTGCGCGACGACCGGAAGGGATCGGATGAGGGAGTCGAGTGCTTCACCGGCCATCAGGAAGGCGACCGGGTCCCGGTCCTGTGCATAGAGGGCCTCCACCGCGTGCGCCATCGCGTTGATGCCGCTGACCACCGATGTCGCCACGGGAAGTGTGAGCGTCAGGTCGACGTCGTACACCACCGTGTTGAGCAGCACTTCCGGCAGCCGTCGGGTCGTCTTCCTGCGGCCTTCGGTCTCTCCGAGGATCGGCGTCATCTCCGAGCCCGCGTAGGTGGTGGGCAGCGCCAGCTGCCGAAGACCGGTCCGTACGGCGATGGCCTTGCCGAGGCCGATGGTCGATCCACCGCCGAGGGCGAGCACGGAGTCAGCTCCCACAGTTCTGGCGTACGCGACCGCCTTATCCGTGACGTCGACAGGGGTGTGCGCAGCCGCTTCGGCGAAAGTTCCCGCTGCTGCGGAACCCAGCAGGTCGCGCATCTGCGCCGCCTGGTCCACCTGACCAGGTGTGCACAGGATGAGCACCCGACGGCATCCGAGAGCATCGGCCTCTTCCGGGATGCGGCTGCGCGTACCGCTGCCGAAGACCACCTTGGTGATCTGTCCCCGGTGCACGAATGTCTTCATGAGAATTTCCTCGGTCCTACCACTCCTGTATTCATGGAGGAAAGCGTCGACACTCGGATGATGTGCGTCAATAAGATCTGCGAGTGATAACGCGGATCGGCGCGGGAATACCCTTTTCGCGCGACGTGCACCGACCCAGCGGCCTGTGGATCGGATGCGATATCCCCCATCTGCGGGATGCCGATGGATGCCCAGGCGTTGCACCGTGGAAGCACGCGTCTGTCAGGTGGGACGCGAGGAGGCAGGCGGGTCTGCGGCAAAGCCGCTCGCGCTATTCCCACGGCCCGCGCCACGACATTAGAGAGCCCGACCGAATTCTTGATGTCGCGTTACGGAAAACAGCGTCCGATGGGTCCACATTGGCGAGAGGCAGAGTAAAGAAGATGGATAAAGTGGTCGCCACGGCTTTGGAGGCTGTTTCGGATGTGCCGGAGGGTGCGTCGTTGGCCGTGGGCGGGTTCGGGTTGAGCGGTGTGCCGAATGTGCTGATCCAGGCTCTGTTCGAGCGGGGGGTGTCGGGGCTCGGCGTGGTCTCGAACAATTGCGGGGCGATGGAGTCGGGCCTGGCCGTGCTGCTCAGGGCCGGGCGGATAGCCCGGGTGACGGGGTCGTACATCGGCGCGAACAAGGAGTTCGCCCGGCAGTATCTGGCCGGTGAGCTGGAGGTCGAGATGATCCCGCAGGGCACGCTCGCTGAAAGGCTGCGAGCCGGCGGCGCTGGGATCCCCGCCTTCTACACCCCGGCCGGGGTGGGTACGCAGGTCGCCGACGGCGGGCTGCCCTGGCGCTACGACGGCTCGGGCGGCGTGGTGCTGGCCTCGCCGCCGAAGGAGGTCCGCGAGTTCAACGGCACCCAGTACGTGCTGGAGCGCGGCATCCGCACCGACTTCGCGCTGGTGCGGGCCGCGAAGGGCGACAGGCACGGCAACCTCGTCTTCAGCAAGTCCACCCGCAACTTCAACCCGCTGGCCGCCATGGCGGGCAAGGTCACGATCGCCGAGGTGGAGGAGCTGGTCGAGCCGGGCGGCATCGACCCGGACGCGGTGCACCTGCCGGGCATCTTCATACAGCGGGTGGTGGCCCTCACCCCCGAGCAGGCGACGGACAAGACGATCGAGCGTCGGACGGTGAGCAGCTGATGGCGTGGACGCGGGAAGAGATGGCCGCGCGGGCGGCACGCGAGCTGAAGGACGGCCAGTACGTCAATCTCGGCATCGGGCTGCCCACCCTGATTCCCAACCACCTTCCCCCGGGCGTCGAGGTGATCCTCGAATCGGAGAACGGCATCCTGGGCACCGGCCCGTACCCGACCGAGGCCGAAGTCGACCCGGACCTGATCAACGCGGGCAAGGAGACGGTGACGGTCCTGCCCGGCGCTTCCTTCTTCGACTCCTCGCTCTCGTTCTGCATGATCCGCGGCGGGCACATCGACGTCGCCGTGCTCGGCGCGATGCAGGTCTCCGCGAGCGGGGACCTGGCCAACTGGGCCGTCCCCGGCAAGCTGGTCACCGGGATCGGCGGCGCGATGGACCTCGCACACGGCGCGCGCACCGTCATCGTCGTGATGACGCACACCGCCAAGGACGGCTCACCGAAGATCCTCACCGAGTGCGCGCTGCCGCTCACTGGCAAGGCCTGCGTCAACCGGATCATCACCGACCTCGGCGTCCTCGACGTCACCGGCGACGGGCTCGTCCTCGTCGAGACCGCGCCGGGCGTGAGCGCCGACGACATCGTGGACAAGACCGACGCGAAGGTTCACATCACCGAGGAGCTCTCGTCATGACACTGCGGGACGTCTACATCGTCGACGCGGTCCGCACGCCGTTCGGTAAATACAGCGGTTCCCTGGCCATGGTCCGCCCGGACGACCTCGGCGCGCATGCCATCCGTGAACTGCTCGCGCGTACACCGGAGTTGGACCCGGCGCTGATCGGCGACGTGTACTTCGGCAACGCGAACGGCGCAGGCGAGGAGAACCGCAACGTCGGCCGCATGGCGGGACTGCTCGCCGGGCTGCCCACCTCCGTGCCCGGCGTCACCGTCAACCGGCTGTGCGCCTCCGGCCTCGAAGCCGTCATCCAGGCCGCGCGGGCCATCGCGCTCGGCGACGCCTCCATCGCCCTGGCCGGCGGCGTCGAGTCGATGACCCGCGCACCCTACGTCCTGCCGAAGAGCGACAGGCCCTTCCCCGCCGCCCACGCCGAGCTGCACTCGACCACCCTGGGCTGGCGCATGGTGAATCCGAACATGGACCCGCAGTGGACGATCCCGCTGGGCGAATCGGCCGAACTCATCGCCGACAAGCACAAGATCAGCCGTGAGCAACAGGACGAGTTCGCGCTGCACAGCCACCAGAAGGCCGCCGCCGCTCAGGCGGCCGGGCTCTTCGACAGTGAGATCGCACCGGTCTCCATCCCGCAGCGCAAGGGCGACCCGGTCGTCTTCGGCGCCGACGAGTGCGTACGGGCCGAGGCGTCATTGGCGACCATGGCCAGGCTGAAGCCGTCCTTCCGCAAGGAGAACGGCAGGGTGACGGCGGGCAACGCCTCCCCCCTCAACGACGGCGCCGCCGCGCTGCTCCTGGTCGACGCCGAGGGCCTGAAGGCCACCGGCCGCGAACCCCTCGCCCGCGTCTCCGCGACCGGCGTCTCCGCGCTCGACCCGCACTACTTCGGACTCGCCCCCGTCGAGGCCGTCACCCGCGCCCTGGCCAAGGTCGGCAAGACGTTCGACCACCTGTCCACGCTGGAGTTGAACGAGGCGTTCGCCGCACAAGTCCTCGGCTGCCTCGCCGAATGGCCCGACTTCGACCCGGCGATCCTCAACCCGCAAGGCGGCGCGATCGCGCTCGGCCACCCGCTCGGCGCGTCCGGCGCCCGCCTCGCCGGCTCCGTCGCCCACCAACTCGCCCGCAAAGGCAGTGGAGTCGGCGTCGCCACCCTGTGCATCGGCGTCGGCCAGGGTCTCGCCCTGGTCCTCGAGCGCTGACACGAATTCACCGGCACCGGCGTCGGTCCCGGCGGCGGCACCTCTACCACCGCCTCCAGAGCGGTGAACTGCTCGACGAACACGTCGCCCGCCGGCGTGTGGAGAAGACAGGCGTCCACGCCTCGCACACCCTCTGCCTCCGCGCCGGCCGGGATCACGGCATCCGGCCACGTGGCTGCGCTAGCCCGGAAGGCGTGCCTTGCCAGCGGACGGGGCGGACACATCCATGCCATCCCCGTCCCGCGCGTCGGGCACACCGCATCCACTCCGACATCACGCCGCACCACCCTGTGCTGCTCGCCCCGGACGAGCAGGTGAAGGCCGTCGACCTGGGGCTCGCGGGGTTCATCCAGACCGCGTTCTTTGTGGCACGCTCCGGCCGACCTCGCAGCAGCAAGGATCCCTCGAATAGGCGATGCCCCCGGCCGGTGCCTGCCCCAAGCTGGTGGCGATGCCAGCGGACCGCAGGGCGCGGCCGCGTCGACGCCCGGCTTTTTCGAAGCCGTCGGCCCAGGCGGCGTCCCCGGCGACCACGCCCGAGTCGCAGGCGCATCATCACAGCCGTAAATTTCCCGGGCGTCAGCGCCCGACTCTTTTGCGCACACCATCCACCACTGTCGAAATAGGGAAAACGTCATGTCTCTCGCACTCCACCCCGCCGCCCAGGACCTTCTGTTCCGAGAGGCCCGGACGGCCAATACCTTCACCGATGAGCCGGTGACGGACGAACAGATGAGGGCCATCTACGACCTCGTCAAGTACGGCCCCACCTCGATGAACCAGCAGCCGCTGCGGATCGTCCTGGTCCGCTCCGACGACGCACGGCGGCGGCTGGTGCCGCATCTCGCCGAGGGCAACCAGAAGAAGACCGCCACCGCCCCACTGGTCGCGATCCTCGCCGCGGACAACGAGTTCCATGAGGAGTTGCCGACCCAGTTCCCGCACTTCCCGCAGGCCAAGGACCTGTTCTTCGCCGAACGCGTGGCGCGGGAGAGGTCCGCTGCGCTCAATGCGGCGTTGCAGGTCGGCTACTTCATCGTCGGCGTCCGCGCCGCTGGTCTGGCGGCCGGCCCGATGACGGGGTTCGACGCCGAGGGGATCGACAAGGAATTCTTCGGTGACGGCGAGCACTCCGTACTGGTCGTGGTCAACATCGGCACGCCCGGAGATGCCGCCTGGTTCTCACGCAGCCCGCGCCTGGCCTACGACGAGGTCGTCACCACTGTGTGATGCCGGGGCGCGCATCGGTGGCCTATGTGAGCGGCGCTATAGAATATGAAGGAAAAGAATTCGCCCTACGGCATTGACTCACTGCTATTGCATTGAGCCCGCGGCGGATCATTCCTTCGTTCGACCGAAAGGGACAGCGGTGGTCGCCTCGGAGGGTGCTGGACCACACGAGGCGGCCGAGCCGGCTCGGGCCGCCACGTCCGTGGTGGATGCGAACGGTTTGATCGTCAAGTGGTCCGACGCCGCCGAGCGACTCCTGGGATATCCCGCACGAGAGGTGCTGAACCGCCGCGCCGTGACACTGATCGTGCCCCGGACGGACCCGACCGGGCGGACGGCGGCATCCGGGCTCCGCCTCACGGACACCGTGTGGGGCGGGTACACGGTGGTGAGGCACAGAGACGGGCGCCACCTCTCGCTGGTCGTGCAGGTATGCCCGCAGACCGACCCCACCGGCCGGCTTTCCTGGCTCGTCCACGCGTTCGACGTGGTGCAGTCGCCGTGGTGGGGGGTGAACAACTCGGTCATGGAGGGGCTGCTCGCGCGTGCGCCGGTGGGCATCACCGTGCTGGACACCGATCTGCGGTGCCTGTGGTTGAACGATGCGATGGTGGAGACCGTCGGCATCCCGCGCGAGCAGCGCATGGGGCAGAGGCTGAGCGCGGTGTTCCCCGGTCCCGATGCCGCGGCCCTGGAGGCACAGATCAGACAGGTGCTGGCGAGTGGCACGCCGCTCATCGACCGCCAGTACCTGGGCCCGACCGTGGCCGATCCGCACGGACAACGCGCGTATTCGGCCTCGTTCTTCCGGCTTGAGGATCCGTCCGGCCAGGTGAGAGGCGTCTCCTGTCTCGTGCTCGATGTCACCGAACGGTGGCAGGCCCACGAGCGGCTTGTCCTGATGAACGAGATCGGAGAACGAATCGGCGGCACGCTGGACGTGATGCGTACCGCACAGGAGGTGGCCGACGCCGCCGTGCCCTTCCTCGCCGACTTCGTGTCGATCGACCTCCTCGAATCGATCGCCCACGGCGAGGAACCGGACTCCCGGCGGGCCGGCGGCAGCACCACACTGCGGCGCGCGGGGCAGCGGTCAGTCCATGAAGGATGCCCGGAGTCATCCTCGGATACAGGGGATCTGGTCACTTACGCCCCGTCCTCGCCAACTGCCCAGGCCCTGACCGCAAGACAGGCCACTCTGGAATGCGTCCTGAATGTCGACACCAGCGCGTGGGTGGCGGAGAGCGCGGATCGTGCGCACAGGATCCGGGCCTGTGGCATCCATTCGCTGATGATCGTGCCGATGGCTGTCGAGAACGCCCGTCTGGGTGTGGCCACGTTCGTGCGCTCACGCCACCAGCGGCCCTTCGACGAAGACGACCTGCTCTTCGCCAAGGAGTTCGTCGCACGATCCGCGCTCTCGCTGGACACGGCCCGTCGCTTTGAGAGCGAACGGACGACCGCCCTTGCGCTGCAGCGCAGCCTGCTCCCACGCAGGCCGGAAGGCCGATCGGTCCTGGACGTGGCCTGGCGTTACCTCCCCGCCGGCTCACACAGCGGCGTGGGAGGCGACTGGTTCGACGTGATTCCGCTTTCCGGTGCGCGCATGGCTCTGGTTGTCGGAGACGTGGTCGGGCACGGAATCCACGCCGCGGCCACCATGGGGCGACTGCGCACCGCGGTGCACACCCTCGCCGCCATGGATCTGCCTCCCGAGGAACTCCTGGCCCATCTCGACGACCTGGTCATGCGGCTCGCACAAGAGGAGGCCGAGGACGCGGAGGACACTAAGGCAGACTCCACCGCGCTCGGCCCGTCGGGAGCCACCTGCCTCTACGCCGTCTACGATCCCGTGGCCCGATCACTCACCGCCGCTAGCGCGGGCCACCCCCCGCCCGTGAGCGTCACTCCCGACGGCACTGCTGCCTTCCTGGACCTCCCGGCGGGGCCGCCGCTCGGCGTCGGCACCCTTCCCTTCGAATGCACCGAAGCGGACCTCCCCGAAGGCTCCATCCTGGCCCTGTACACCGACGGCCTGGTCACCGGCCATGACCAGGACATCGGCACCGGAATGGACCGGCTGGCGGGGGCGCTCGCCGATCCGGCCACCGCACTGGAAGAGTTGTGCGGCAACGTCTTCGAGAGCCTGCTGACGATGCCACTGTGCGACGACGCGGCCTTGCTCGTCGCCCAGACGCACACTCTGGGCCCTGAGCAGGTCGCATCCTGGGACCTGCCCGCCGAGCCGGCCATCGTCGCCCAGACGCGAGCCCTGGTCGGCCGCCGACTCACCGAGTGGCAGCTGGACGATTTGTCCTTCACGACGGAACTTCTGGTCAGCGAACTGGTCACCAACGCCATCCGCTACGGTGCAGAACCCATCCGCCTGCGGTTGATTCGCCATGACGTCCTCATCTGCGAGGTGTCCGACGGGAGCAGCACCTCCCCGCGACTGCGGCATGCTCGAACCACTGACGAGGGCGGCCGGGGGCTTTTCCTGGTCGCACAGATCGCCCAGCGGTGGGGCGCCCGCTACACCCGGGCGGGAAAGATCATCTGGGCCGAGCAGGCCCTGCCGGTCGTGACATGAGCGCCGCTGAGTCCGATCGGCCAAGCGCGGGGCGTCTGGTCACCAGACTGGGCGGGTGACGACACGACGATCCCGGATGGAGGCAGCAGCACCAGGACATTCCGCCGAACGGCCTGGTGCCCGTTCGTACTCTCCCTCGCAGAGCCGAAAGCCCGAGCCGGACGAGAACGGAAGAATCGTGGTTATGCGGCGTCCGGCGCCCCGGCCTCTTCTGGGCCCGGGCCTGCAAGGCGCGACTGGGATGGCCGGCTGACAGGCACCTGGGTGAGCCGTGAGCGCTGGGGATCGATATGAAGGCGTGCGGTATTGATGAAGTGGAGCCGCACGGTTTCCATTCGGTCGCGCGCCTCGCCCCAGGACCGCTCATCGGGGGCGACTTGCCGGATGAATTGATCGCTGCAATCCCAGAACACTTCGTCGACCCGTGCTGCGGC
This sequence comes from Streptomyces sp. NPDC051738, assembly GCF_044453205.1. Classification (NCBI taxonomy): domain Bacteria; kingdom Bacillati; phylum Actinomycetota; class Actinomycetes; order Kitasatosporales; family Streptomycetaceae; genus Streptomyces; species Streptomyces sp. NPDC051738. The sequence goes on from NZ_JBITCM010000039.1 coordinate 18,745, forward strand.
GTCGACGACTGCGGGACCGCCGACCAGCCAGATCGTTCCCAAGGCCACGTTCCAAGGCACCCAGTCCACCGGATCGCCGTGTTTCCAGGCGCGACGCAGAGCGAGTTGGATTCGGGTGGACTCGGCAACGATCGCCGAGCAGGCTGCGGTCTGCTTGTCACGTGCCCAATGCGTGCGATCGCTGCGGCAGGTGAGCAATGAGCCGGCCACCACACCGATCAAGGCAGTGGCCACCCCGCCCACAGTGGTGATGGTTGCCCCCCCCCAACGGCTGGCGTATTGGACGACTCTGCACGCCGGCCTTGTACTGGTATGCACTCGACCCTTCGCAAGAGCGGCATTTCGGCCATCATGTCGAGCCGGCCGATGCGGATTGAGGGAAGGCGGCTGCACCAGCAAGGAGTACCTCGCCGTCATCGCGTTTCCTTTACATGCCCGGCCCTCGGACGACCGACTGGACGACAGCCCACGGAGACCTGCACACCGCCAACATCACCGCCGGCACGCCGTATCCCCTCGACTGGGAAGGCTTCGGCATGGCGCTAGTCGGCTACGACGCCGCCACATTGCCGGCGTACTCCCTCCTTGTCCCCGCGTTGCGTGCCCTGGCCGGTGGGGTCGCTTAACCCAGCACCGCTCAAGAGTGTTACCGCTACCTCGGGAAGCACGGGCGCTCTCAGCGAATGAAGGAGTCGCCTGCCCTGACGGTGTCGTCAACCGGTTTGTTCACCGGGGGGCGTTCCGCGTCGAGGGATGCCAGGCTTCATCAGCCCTGTCAGCCTTCTTCCGTGGGTCCGGTCCGCGGCGCAGTCGCGTCGGCCGGACCAGCGCGGGGCACGAGCCTGTCCGGGACTTCCAGAGTCAGCGGCGGCCCCATGCGGATGAGCAGTTCGCGCGTCTGCTCGGTCAGTCCGCCCCAGATGCCGTGCCGTTCACGGCGGCTCAGCGCGTACCGCCGGCAGGGGCTCCGCACCGGGCACGACTCGCAGATCGCCAGCGCCCGTTGGATGGTGGCCTGGTCGCCCGGAAGCGGGAAGAAGGTCTCGGTGTCGGCGCCCCGGCAATACGCGGCCTGCCACCAGCCCGCCGTCGAGCAGACGGCCCGGTCATCGTCGTCGGCCACCGTCGGCTGCACGCCCTGTTCGTCCGGCCGGGAAGTGCACGGCGATGTCATTGCATCTCCTCCAGCTTCTTGCCGTTGGTCTCGCGCACCCGGACGGCGACGAAGACGAAGGAGAGCACGGCGAAGCCCGCGTAGATCGCGTAGGTGGACGACAGGTTCCAGTCCGACATGCGGGGGAAGCTCTCGGTGACGGCCCAGTTGGCGATCCAGTTGGCGGCGGTGGCCACCGACATCGCGGCGGCGCGGATCCTCAGGGGGAACATCTCACCGACCATCACCCAGAGCACCACGCCCCAGGAGACCGCGAAGAAGAACACGAAGGCGTGGGCGGCGATCAGCGCCACGGTGCCCTGGGTGTCCGGGATGGACAGACTGCCGCCACTTCCCGTCCGGTACGAGAACGCCCAGGCGGCGAGGGCCAGCGAGGCGGCCATGCCGGCCGAGCCGGTCAGTGCGAGCGGTTTGCGGCCCACCCGGTCGATGAGGAGCATCGCCACGACGGTCCCGACGATGTTGATGATCGATGTGGAGAGGCTGATCAGCAGGGAGTCGGACTGGTCGATGCCAACCGACTGCCACAGGAGCGACGAGTAGTAGAAGATGACGTTGATGCCGACGAGCTGCTGGAAGACGGCCAGCCCGATCCCGGCCCACACGATCGGCAGCAGCCCGAACCGGCCGCCGAGCAGATCCCGTACCCGTGGCTTGTGGTCGGTCCTGAGCGCGTGCTGGATTTCGGCGATCCGGACCTCGGCCCCGGTATACGTCCCCTGCAGGTCTCGCACTGCCTCGCGGGCGCGGTCCAGGCGGCCTGCGCCGACGAGGAAGTGCGGCGACTCCGGGATGCGGAGGGTGAGGAGCAGGTAGGCGAGCGCCGGGACGACGGCGGCCATGAGCATCCACTGCCAGGCGCGCAGAGGCCCGAGCAGGTTCTCGCTTCTGCCGTCTGCGCCTTGGGCGATACCCCAGTTGACGAGCTGGGAGGCGGTGATCCCCAGCACGATGGCCGCCTGCTGGAACGATGCCAGCCGACCTCGGTGGTCGGGCGGCGCGACCTCGGCGATGTAGGTGGGCCCGATCAGCGAGGCCAGGCCGATCGCCATGCCGCCGACGACCCGCCAGGCTCCCAGGTCCCAGGCGGAGAAGGGCACGGACGAGCCGAGTGCGCTGATCGCGAAGAGGAGCGCGGCGAGATGCATGACCCGCAAGCGGCCGATGCGGTCGGCAAGACGCCCGGCGACGGCGGCGCCAAAGGCGGAACCGAGCAGGGCGGAGGCGACGATGGTGCCCGTCTCGCTGGAGGAGACGTGGAACCGCTCCTGGATTCCGGTGACGGCCCCGTTGATGACCGCGCTGTCGTAACCGAACAGGAAGCCACCGATCGACGCGGCGGCTGAGATGTAGGTGATACGCCGGAGGTTGGTGGTGCGGGGTGCGGCCATCGGTCGGGCCGGCTCCGCGGGAGTGGCGTTGGCGGTCATGGTCGAGGACTCCTTCACAGGACCGGGTTCGCGGGCGCGCGGGCGGGGCTCGCGGCCGAGTGGGTACGCCGGTCGTAGAGGGGAGGGAGCGGATGGGGGTCGGGGCTGCCTTGCGGGCACGGTCGGCAACCGGGTCCGTCGGTGCGAAATGTCGTCGGCCCGCTGTCAGAGGACGGCCGCCGGGGACCAGAGCAGTTCGTGCAGACGGGCCAGGTTCGCTGCGCCGACGAGACCGGCGTCCTGCCCGAGGGTGGCGGTGCGGATCTGGGCGTAGATCCGGTGTTCGCCGCCGCCGAGAGCCCGCCGGTAGGCGAACTCGGCCGGACGGCGGATCAGTTCGCCGGTGTCGCCGAGTCCCCCGCCTATGACGAGGACGGACGGGTCGAGGATCGAAGCGACGTCGGCCAGAGCCTGGCCCAGCCAGCGGCCCGAGCGGGCGAACACGTCGAGGGAGAAGGGGTCGCCGCCCTGGGCGGCCTCGGTCACATGCTGCCCCTGCAGGCCGGCGAGGGTGCCGTCGCCCAGCACGAGCACCGCCGCGGCCCGCCCCGGATCGGCGGCCGCCATCTCGCGGGCGCGGCGCGTGTGGGCCGCTCCGCTCGCGTACTGCTCCATGCAGCCGTGCTGACCGCAGGGGCACGGGAGCCCGTCGGGGACCGCCCGGTAGTGGCCGATCTCGCCCGCCATGCCGAAGTGGCCGCGGAAGAGCCGGCCCCTGCTGATGATGCCTCCGCCGAGGCCGGTGCCCGCGGTGATCATCAGCATGTCCTCGTGTCCCGCACCGGCTCCGTGGACGAACTCGCCCCATGCGGCGGCGTTCGCGTCGTTCTCGACGACGACCGGAAGCCCGGTGGCCTCCTGGACGATGTCCCGGATCGCTTTGTCGTGCCAGCCCAGGTTGGGCGCGAAACGCACCGTGGAGCGGTCCGCGTCCACGTAACCGGCGGCTCCGACGCCGACCGCCCGGACGTCGTCCCAGCCCTCGCGGACCCGCTGGACCGCTTCGCCGATCGCCTCCGCGATCCGGTCCGGGTCGTGCGGAGTGGGGAGACGCACACGGGAGACGATCTCCCCACCGGGGTCGACCGTTCCGGCGGCGATCTTCGTGCCGCCGAGATCGACGCCGACGGTCAGGCCGCCGGTCTCCTCGCTCATCGGGCACCGCTCATGCCATGACCTGCGCTTTCGTGCATCATTTCGTGATTCCTTCATGTTGTGCTGTCGGGTGAGGTGTGGCCGACGATCACGGGCGTGGCGGACCGGAACGAGGGCCGTGATCCGCGACCGGTCCAGGGCCTCTTCAGCTTCCGTATCCGGGCGGCGAGTTGCTTCAGTCATTTGATGGCGTTCCGCGATGGCGTCGGACGTCGGCTCCCGACCCACGTGTCACACATGCGCGGCATGCCTTGTCATCACTACGAAGCGGGTTGTGTACGTCCGGACACGGTCGTGTGTTCCGGGCCCGGTTACGGAGGTGGCACAGTGCTGGAGAAGGATTCGGTCGGCGGAGCCGACACGCACGAGCACGGACATGGGCATGGGCATGGGCATGGGCATGGGCATGGGCATGGGCCCGTCGGCCCGGACGGGACCGGGCCCAGGATGCTGGCGGACATCAAGCCGCCCTTCATTCCCGAGGGCGCTTCGGGGATGACCGTCTTCGTCGAGTGGCCGCCCGGTCACCCCGGGACTCCTCCGCACCGGCACTCGGGGCCGTGTTTCGGCTACGTCACCGAGGGCGCGGTCCGGTGGGAGCTCGAGGGCGAGCCGGAGCACGTGATCCAGGCCGGTGAGACGTTCTGGGAGCCGGGCGGTGACGTGATCCATTACCAGAACGGCAACGCTTCGTCGGACGCGCCGGCCAAGTACGTCGTGTTCATGTTGTGCGCGCCGGGCCAGCCGATGCTGACGCTGGTCGAGGAGGAGGAGCTGGAGAAGCGGGCCCATCTGCGTGCCCCGCGGCCTTCCGCCGGCTGAGTCGCCGAGGGGAGGGGGCCTGCTGTGCGGCCGGCCGCTTCGCGCGGGGCCGCGGCCCGCGGACCTCCTCCGTTCCTCGGCCCGGCCGGGTCCGCCACGTCAGTTCTCGAAGGAGGCCGTTTGTGGCCGCTGAAAGCTCGGTGTCGCGGAACACGTCCGAGCAACTGGTAGGACGTGACCAGGAGTTGGAACTGCTCCGGTCGTTCGTCGACGAGACGGTCGGCGGTCTCGGCGGGGTTCTGCTGTTGTCGGGCGACCCAGGTGTCGGCAAGTCCGTTCTCCTGGATGCTGCGGCGCGGGCCGCGGCGTCGGCCGGTGTGCTGGTGCTGCGCCTGGACGGGGTCGAGTTCCTGGCGGATCTGAGCTTCGCCGGCCTCAACCACGTACTCGAACCGGTGCTGCACGAACGCGACGGACTCGACCCGGTCCACCGTGCCGCACTGATGGTGGCGTTGGGCACGGGCGAGGGCGCCGCGACGGAGCGCCTGGTCGTCTACGGGGCGGTGCTGGCGCTGCTGCGCCGGGCCGCACGCGCGCGTCCGGTTCTGATCGTCGTCGACGACCTTCAGTGGGTCGACCGTGCCAGCGCGGCGGCGCTCGCCTTCGCAGCCCGGCGGCTCACCGGCAGTCGAGTGGGCCTTCTCGCCGCGTCACGGCCGGGGTTCGAGAGCTTCTTCGAGCGGGCGGGGCTTCCTGAGCTCACCATCTCGCCTCTGGACGACGGCGCCGCGGCCGGCCTGGTCGGCACCCGGTTCCCGCTGCTCGGTGCGCGGGAACTGCAGCGCGTCCTCGCGCAGGCCGGCGGCAATCCCCTGGCCCTGCTGGAACTGCCCGCGACTCTCGGCGACTCGCGAGGCGGCGCGGGAGGCGCGCTGTCCGAGGTGCTCCCGCTCAGCCGTCGTCTACAGGAGCTGTACGCGTCCCGGGTCGCCCAGCTGCCCGAGCCGACCCGCCGGCTGCTGCTCGTGGCAGCGCTGGAGGGCAGCGGTGACCTGCCCGTTCTGCGGGCCGCCGTCTCCGGCGAGGACGTGCTCTCGCTTCTGGCCCAGGCAGAGCGGGCCCAGTTGGTTCGGTTCGAGGACCGGGGTCTCGGGCGGCTGTCCTTCCGCCATCCCCTGATCCGCGCGACGATCGTGTCGGGCTCGACCGGCCGTCAGCGTGTGGACGCCCATCGTGCTCTGGCCGACGCGCTGTCCGACCGGCCCGACCGCCGGGCCTGGCACCTCGCCGAAGCCACGCCCGATCCGGACGAGCGGGTCGCGGCGCTCCTGGAGCGCACCGGCCACCGGGTCCGCCGGCGCGGCGACGCGGTCGGTGCCTTCAACGCGCTGGTACGGTCCGCCGACCTCACTCCCGACCCCGCGGACCGCGGCCGACGCCTGGCCGAAGCCGCCTACGTGGGCTGTGACGTCGCCGGGGAACTGCGTACGGCGGCACAGCTGCTCGTGGAGGCCCGGCGCGCCGACCCCGGACTCAGGGGATCGCTGCAGGCGGCGGCCGCGGCCTCCAACGTGCTGCTCAACCGCGACGGCGACGTCACCACCGCGCACCGGCTGCTGGTCGGCGCGATCATGACCCGTGAGGGCCGGTCCGACGGCGGTGACGACGAGGCGGTCTTCGAAGCGTTGTGCACCTTGCGCAGGGTGTGCCTGTGCGCGGGCAGTCCCGAACTCTGGGACGGATATCACGGCGCCATGGCGCGGCTGAACGTGCCGCTGCCGCCCCTCCAGGGGCTGCTCGGCGACGTCTACGCCGACCCGGCACGGTCCAGCGCAAAAGCCCTCGCACTGCTCGACACCGTGATCCACGGACTGCACCGGGAGACCGACCCGAGCCGGATCGAGCGGATCGCGATGGCGGCACTCTTCGTGGACCGCGCGACGGGGTGCCGTGCGGCTCTGTGGCGCGTCGTCGAGGACGGGCGCGAAGGAGGCGCGGTCGCCTCGGCCCTCATCGCGATGGTGGTGCTGTGCCTGGACGATTTCATGACGGGCCAGTGGGACGAGTGCGCTCGCCTCGCCGCGGAGGGTCTCGCACTCTGCGATGACCACGGCTATCAGCTGCTGGCCCGGCAGTTCCACCGGGCCGAGGGTCTGCTGGCCGCGGCCCGAGGAGACGACGGCACGGTGCACAGCCTGGCGCGGCGGATCACGAGGTGGGCGGTCCCCCGCGGCGCCCGCACCGTCGAGCACTTCGCCCGGCACATGACGGCACTCGCCGCCCTGGGACGCGCCGACTACGAGGAGGGCTACCTCAACGCGTCGGCGATCAGTCCGCCGGGAGTGCTGGCCCCGCATGCCCCGCTGGCGCTGTGGGTTCCCCTCGACCTCGTGGAAGCCGCGGTACGCAGCGGACGCAGAGCCGACGCACTCGCTCACGTCGCCACGCTGCGGCAGACGGGCCTGCCCGGCATCTCCGGCCGCCTCGCACTGGTCACCGCCGGTTCGGCAGCCATTGCCGCCCCTGAGGACCAAGCCGCCGGCCTCTTCGAAGAAGCCCTCTCCGTGCCCGATGCCGAGCGCTGGCCCTTCGACCTCGCGCGCGTCCGTCTGGCCTACGGCGAGCACCTTCGACGCGCACGCGCCGCCAAGGACGCCCGAGCGCATCTCGCCTCCGCCCTCCACACGTTCCGCCGTCTCGGAGCCACCCCCTGGGCCGCCCGGGCGGCAAGGGAACTGCGGGCCACCGGCCGTACCACCGTCCTGGTACGTCAGGACCTGCGGGCGAACCCGCTCCGACCGCAGGAACACCAGATCGCCACACTCGCCGCCTCAGGACTGACCAACCGCCAGATCGGCGAAAAGCTCTTCCTCTCCCACCGGACCGTGGCGGCCCACCTCCATCGGATCTACGCGAAGCTCGGCATCAACTCCCGTGTCACTCTCGGCGAGGCCCTGGCCGCACTCCCGCCCCGCCAGGAGACCCAGTGATCCACCGGTGTTTGACACGGCGGCCGAACATCCACCATGCTTCCATTAATTCATTAATACAAGTATGGTGGAACCGAGGAAGGCGACGTGATCGACTACCGGATCGACCGTGGCAGCGGCGTACCGGCCTACGTGCAGATCGTCGAGCAGACCGAACGGGCGCTCCGGATGGGCACGTTGAAGGTCGGGGACAAGCTGCCCACGGCCAAGGAGGTAGTGGCGGCGACCGCCATCAACCCCAACACCGTGCTGCGGGCCTACCGCGACATGGAGCAGGCCGGCCTCGTCGAACTGCGCCGTGGCCTCGGCACCTTCGTAACCCGGTCGCTCGCCCGGCCCGGCGCCGAGGACGACTCCCCACTGCGCGGGGAGGTCACCGACTGGGTGGCACGCGCACGGGCCGCGGGACTGGAGCGGGCCGATGTCCTCGCCCTCGTCACCGCCGCCCTGGACGCCCACGACCACGAGCACGACAGCCACACCCCGGGCGACCGGGAACGAAAGAAGGAGGACGTATGACCGAGCCTGAAGCGCCGGCCGCGCTGTGCGCCACGGGACTCGGATTCCGGTACCGCAGACGGGGCGGCTGGGCCCTGCGGGACTGCGAGTTCACGGTCCCCGACGGCCGTATCACCGCCCTCGTCGGACGCAACGGCGCCGGCAAGAGCACCCTGCTGCACCTGGCCGGCGGCCTGCTGTGGCCCGGCTCCGGGGAGGTGCGCGTGCTGGGCACCGCACCCGGCACGCCCGAGGCCCGCGCCCGGGTGGCCCTGCTCACCCAGGACAAGCCCCTCTACCCCCGCTTCACCGTGGCGGACACCCTGCTGATGGGCGAGAAGCTGAACTCCTCGTGGGACCGGACCGCTGCCGAGCGGATCGTCCGCGAGGGCGACATCCCGCTCCACGCCCGCGTCGGCGAGCTGTCCCCCGGCCAGCGCACTCGTGTCGCGCTCGCCCTGGCACTGGGCAAGCAACCCGAACTCCTGCTTCTCGACGAGCCGTTGGCCGACCTCGACCCCGTGGCACGAGGCGACATCATGGCGGGGCTGCTGGCCGAGGCCGCCGAGCGCCGCATGAGTATCGTGCTGTCCTCGCACGTCCTGCCCGAAATCGAGGAGACCTGCGACTGGGTGCTGGTGCTGCGCGACGGCCGCGTCGAACTGAGCGAGGACGCCGAGGCACTGCGCGAGAGCCACACCGTACTGACCGGACCCGCCGACCAGGACGGCGCGCTGACCGGACAGCACACCATCGTGCGGCGCCGTACCACGGGCAGACAGCTGACCGCCCTGATACGACAGCACGGACCGCTGCGCGGCGACTGGCACGTCGAGCGGCCCCGGCTGGAGAACATCCTGATCGGCTACCTCCAGGCCGGCGACCCCGGGCACTCCGCACCCGCCGAGCGAACGGAGGCGGCGGCGTGAAGGGCTCCCTCTGGCTCGCCTGGCGCCAGCAGCGCGTGCCGGCCGGCATAGGTGCGCTCGCCCTGGCGCTGGCTGTGGCGATCGCCGCGTACTACCGCTCGGGCATGCTGGACGCCCTGGGCAGCGGGCTGTTCGACCACTGCGACCCCGGGCCGCTGTCCTGCACGCGGTCCGACACCGACCTGCTCCTGCTGCTGGACATCGAGCCGCTGAAGTACCTCGGCGCGCTGAACATCGCCCTGCCCGTCATCATCGGCGTCTTCTGGGGCGCCCCCCTGCTGGGCCGCGACCGGGAATTGGGCACGCATCGCATGGTTCTCGCCCAGGGCGTGAGCCGGGGCCAGTGGTTCGCCTCCCGGATGGCGCTCGCCGCGGTGACCACGGTGGTCGTCTCCGGCGCGCTCGCCGCGGTGTTCGCGTGGTGGTGGCGACCGGCCGCGGACCGGAGTTACGGCGTGTTCTGGTACGAGAACACGGCCCTGAGCGGCTCGGGCCCGCGCGTCGTGTCCGCCGCCCTGTTCGGCCTGGCGGCCGGCACGCTGCTGGGTCTGCTGGCCCGCCGGGTCCTGGCCGCGATGGGCCTGACCCTCCTGGTGACCGGGGCGACTACCCTCCTGCTGGAGTGGACGCACCGGACCCGCCTGCTGGTACCGCCGCACACCTACACCAGCGCCGGCAGCACCCCAAAAGCGCCGATGGGCGAGAAGTGGTCGACCGGCAACTACGGCCTGATCACCGCCTCCGGCCGCCACGACGACGTACTGAACTGCCCCTTCCCATCGGGCACCCAGCTCAAGGAATGCATGGCGACGCACGGGTACGTGGCCCGCTTCTACGAGGCCAACCCGGCCGGTGACTACTGGACCTACCAGTGGACCGACAGTGCCGTCCTCGGCGGCCTCGCCGTCGTCCTCACGGTCGTCACCGTGCTGCTCCTGCGCCGCCGCGTCTGACCGCGGCGACCGCACCTGGGCACATCTGCTCCACCCCCTTCCCTTCTCCTTCCCGCACCGGGATCCCTTTCGCACGGAGGTCGCTTCACCATGCCCGCAGACGCCAAGTCGCCGAAGAAGCTGCGCAGCAACCGCGCCGCGCTCACCCACAAGACCGGTTACGCCCTGCGCCACCCCGGCCGGGTCGTCCCGTACCTCCGCCGAGCCGGCCGGGACGCGTGGCTGCGCCTCAAGCACCCCGACCACGTCGGCTACTACCGGGCCGTGATGGCCTCGGACACCCGCCGCAACCCGGAGGCCGCGGTCGGCAGCCAGACCCACGACCGCTGGCTGGCGCTCGGCCGGATGCAGTTCGACTACCTCATCGAGCACGGGCTGCGTCCCGAACACCGCATGCTCGACATCGGCTGCGGCAACCTGCGCGGTGGCTGGCGCTTCATCAGCCACCTCGACACCGGCAACTACTACGGCATCGACATCTCACCCGACATCCTGATCGCCGCCAAGAAGACCCTCGTCGAGCGCCAACTCCAGGACAAGCTGCCGCACCTGACCATCACCGGCGACCTCACCCTGGACTTCCTGCCCGACGACCACTTCGACGTCATCCACGCGCACAGCGTCTTCTCCCACTCCCCGCTGCACGTCATCGACGAATGCCTTGCGCATGTCGGCCGCGTGCTCACCGAGACGGGTTTCTTCGACTTCACCTTCGACCGCACCGAGGGCACCGAACACCAGGTGCTGCGCGAGGACTTCTACTACCGCACCGAGACCCTCCTGGCCCTGGCCGACAAGCACGGCCTGCACGCGCGCTTCATGGAGGACTGGGAGCAACGCCCGCACGGCCAGTCGAAGATACGCGTCAGCCGCTCGCCCCTGCCCACCGCGTGAGACGGCCCCGCTTCCGACATGCCGTCCTCTGAACCTCGCAGCGGGCAGAAGCGCCTGGCCGCGATAGACGGACTCCGTCTGGTGGCAGCGGTGATGGTGGCCGCATACCACTTCCTCGGGACCCCCACCCCGCACTTCTGGGGACGGACCGAGCTCCGGGACTTCGCCCCGATCCTGCACGAGATCAGCCGCTACGGCTGGCTCGGCGTCGAGTTCTTCTTCCTCATCAGCGGATTCGTCATCTGCATGAGCTGCTGGGGGCGGACTCCCGCACAGTTCACGGTCTCCCGGATCTCACGGCTCTTCCCGGCCTACTGGTGCGCGGTGCTCCTGGTCGTCCTTCTCGTCCTGGTCTCGCGACTGGGCCATCGGCCCGCCGCCACGCGCGTCGACCCCCGTACCGTCCTGGGGAACCTGACGATGGCTCCGGGGCCGCTGGGGCTCGATCTGGTCGACGGAGTCAGCTGGACCCTCTGGGTGGAGGCGCGCTTCTACCTGCTGATGGCCGCGCTGCTCGTCTTCGGACTGTCCTACCGGCGCGTGGTGGCGTTCTGCGGAGCCTGGCTCCTGGCCGCCGTCATCACCCTTGAACTCCACTCACCACTGCTCGACGAGTTCGTAATGCCCCGGTACACCGGCCTGTTCGTCGCCGGGATCGTGCTCTACGTCATGTACAGGTTCGGACAGAACCTCCTGCTCTGGCTGCTGCTCGGTTTCGCCTGGTGCTACCAACTCACCGTGCTCCAACTGCGGGTGGCCGACCACGCCGCCGTACCCCCTGGCGAGCGCCCGCCCTCCTGGGCCGTCTGCGCGGCCGTACTCACCCTCTGCCTCGGGCTGCTGGCCCTCGCCGGGATCGGCCCGCTCGCCCGGCTGCGACGGCGTTGGCTGGTCACCGCCGGGGCGCTCACCTACCCCTTCTACCTCGTCCACCAAAGCCTCGGAATTCCCCTGGCCAAGGGCTTGGTCCGCGCATTCCCGGGGCTGGGGCCACTGCCCTCGATGGCGGTATCCGTCATCTGCATGCTGGGGCTGTCCCTGCTGATCCACCGCCTGGTGGAGCGTCGGCTCGGACGCCTTCTGAGGCATCGGCTGACGCTGGACGTGCGCATACGGGACCTCGCCGCGAAGCCGGCTCTCACCCGCGCGCGATAGCGCGAGGCGAACCCACTCGGAATCACCACGAACCCTGTCCAGGGATGGATCTCGCATGCCCTTCAACACAAGAATCAACGCACGAATCACCACGCGAATCACCACGCGAATACGACGCTCTCGCATCCTCATGGCCGTCACCACAGCCGTGGCCGCCGTCCTGACCGTCGCGCTGACGCTGGCCCTGACGGTCACGACCTACGATCACACCTCGCCGCGCGCCGCCCGCGCCAAGGCATCAGGATCCGTGGCCGGAAAGGTCGACTGCCGCAAGGCGAAGTGCGTCGCCCTCACCTTCGACGGCGGCCCCAGCCCGACGACCCCCGGGCTGCTGGACATCCTGAAACAGGAGGGTCTGCACGTCACCTTCTTCGTGCAGGGCAAAGGCCATATCGCGAAGTACCCCGAGATCCTGCGCCGGATGGCGGACGAAGGGCACGAGATCGGCAATCACACCTGGACCCACGAGCGGTTGACGGATCTCGGCACCGAGGACGCCCGCCGGGAGTTGACCCGGACGCAGGACGCCGTCGAGAGGATCACCGGCAGCAAGCCCGGACTGATGCGTCCGCCGGAGGGCCGCACCAACCGCAAAGTGGCCGGGATCTGCCGGGACTTGGGGCTGGCGCAGGTGCTGTGGAGCGTCACGGCCAAGGACTACGAGACGACCGACTCGGCCCTGATCACCCAGCGGGTGCTCGACCAGACCCACCGCGACGGCATCATCCTGCTGCACGACCTGCACAAGGGAACCGTGCCCGCCATCCCGGGGATCCTCAAGGCGCTCGAACAACGCGGCTACACCATCGTCACGGTGTCCCAGCTGCTCGCCCCTGCCAAGCCCCGGCCGGGGATGGTCTACCGGCCCTGAGGGAGTGCCGCGAGCGCATCTCTGAGTGCCGCGCGTGAGGCGATCTGGAGTTTCGGGAACAGCTGGTAGAGGTGCGAACCCACGGTACGCGGGGACAGGTGGAGGCGTTCCCCGATCTGCTTGTTGGTCAGCCCGGACGCGGCCAGGTGAGCGATCTCCAGTTCCTGCGCGGTGAGCGTCACGGAGTCGCGCGTCGCCCTGGTCCGGGACCGGCCGGTGGCGCGGAGTTCGCCCGCGGCCCGGTCGGCCCACGGCCGGGCGCCCAGGCGCTCGAACGCCTGAGCCGCCGCGTCCAGTTGCGCCCGTGCTTCCGTGATCGAGCGCATGCGCCTCAGGTGCTCCCCGTAGGCCAGTCGTATCCGCGCCAGATCGAACGGCCAGTCTTCCACTCCCGGGACGGCCAGGGCCTGCTCGAAACGTTCGGGCGCTTGGTCGTCGAGCGGGACGAGCGCAGCCGACCCCTCCACGAGCAGGGCCAGCCGGGGAGAGAAGGACACGATCCCCGACTCCCGTACCGCGCGGACGTGCACCTCCGCCTCGGCGGTGCGCCCGGTGTGGACCGCCGCCTCCACCAGATCCATGCAGGCCCACATGGCGTGGGGAACATGGGACGCGAGATGGCCGGCGGGACTGATCGCCACGGCGTGGTGATGGGCGGCCTCGTAATCCCCCTCACCGAGTGAGGCAAGGACGCGGGCATGGCCGGCGCAGGCCACCGCTCCCAGAACGCCGCGGGGCACGGCCCACTGCGTGATGCGGTCGGCCAGCGCACGGCTCTCCTCGAAGCGCCCGTGGACGGCGGCGAGCAGCGCCTGGATGTAGTGGAAGTACCAGGACAGGAACCGGTACCGGTGTTCCTCACAGATCCTCAGACCTTCGTCGGCCAGCGTTCCGGCTGCCTCCCACCGGCCGATCAGGAAGTCGTCCAGGCACAGGTTCATGAGTGCGCGGATGTACTGGCGGACGGGGCCGCCACGGCGTCCCTCGCGGACCACGTGCCCGGAGACGTCGCGCACTTGAGCGAGCCGGTCCGGGGTGACCGTGGCCATGGTGGCATGGACGATGCGCCCGGGGTCTTCCCCGTCGGGGAGGCCGGCGAGGATCGAATCGAGCTCCTTCAGTCCGGCCGCTCCGGTACGTGCCGGTTCGGCCAGCGTCCTGCTGCACGCGGAAAGCGACAGGGGAGGAGCCGGCTTGAGGCGTCGCAGCACCGTCTCGAAGCGATCCCACAGGTCGGCGCGGCCTCCGCACCAGCACACCAGAAACAGGGTGTGCATCGCCTCGACGAGTGTGTCGTCCCCGGCGTCATAGCCGTGCGTACCGGTCTCGACGGCGTCCACGAGGAGGCGGTGCGCCGTCTCGACGTCGCCGTTGCCGCTGTTGAGCAGGACGAGCGCTGCCGTGGTGGCGGTGCGCAGAGAGCCGGTGAGGTCCGGGGCGGCTTTCCGGGCGCCGCCGAGCAGTTCGGCGGCCGCGCGCAGCTCACCGGTCGCGTGGGCCTCGAGGTAGGCGGCTTCCGTCAGCCGGCGTCCTCGGTCCTCGGGACGGGGGCTAAGTTCAGCGGATCTGGTCAGGGCGGCGACCGCTCCCGCGGCGTCGCCCCGTCGGGCGAGGCCCTGCCCGGCCGTCTCCAGCAGCGCCGCGACCCGCTCGTCGGGAACGAGGGTCGCCTCTCCGAGATGCCAGGCTCTTCGCTCGGGCTCCTCCGCGCGGATCTCGGCGAGCGAGCGATGAGACCGGCAGCGCTCGGTCAGCGTGCTGGTCTCGATGACCGCGGCCCGGATCAGCGGATGACGGAAGGCGACACGGCGGTTCGTGGCGTCAACGGTGATCAGGCCGTCCGATTCCGCCGCTGCCAGGGCCTTCGGCGTCCCCGAGTCTGCCGAACCCGTCCCCAGCACGCCCAGATCTCCGGTGCCGTCGAGCGCGAGGAGCAGCAGGAGCCGCCGTGATGCGGCCGGAAGGCTGGACACCTGCGGCGTGTAGAGGGTCCTCAGGCGCGGGGAGAGGGGCAGTGCGGCGGGCAGATCGGCCAGCGCGCCGCGTTGCGGGCCGCTCAGCGCGGTGGGGAGTTCCAGCAGCACCAGGGGATTGCCCTGCGCCTGAGCCAGGACTCGGTCCCGAACCCGCACGGCGAGTTCCGGAAAGTGTGCCCCGAGCAGTTCCGTGGCCGCCCTGTGGTCGAGTGGCGGCAGCTCGTACTCGGGAAGTCCGGCCCGCTCGAAGAAGGTTCCGGTTCCGGTCCTGGAGGCGGCTAGAAAGCCGATACGGTCGCTCGCCGGCCGACGGGCGACGTAGTCCAGGACCATCGAACTGGCCCGGTCTAGCCAGGCGAGATCATCCACGACGATGAGCACGGGGCGTTCGGCGGCCGCTCGGCGCAACAGGAAAAGCACAGAGTCCGTGACGAGAGTCCTGTCGGGCACCGGACCGCCGCCAAAACCCAGGGCACCCCGCAGAGCCTCCCGATACGGGTCCGGCAGGTGCTCGTACCGGTCGCTCAGCGAAAAGAGGAGCTGGTGGAGGCCGGCGTACGCGAGCTCCGCCTCGGACCGGACACCGGCGGCCGACAGTACCCGGGCCCCCGTCGCCGCCATGACCTCGGCGACCTCACCCAGCAGTGCACTCTTGCCCACGCCCGGTTCCCCGGACAGCAGCAGAGCACGGCCCTCGACCGTTCCCGGCCCGAGGAGAGCCGTGATCTGCTGGAGTTGCTGTGCACGACCCACCAGCCCGTACGGCGCATCACCGTTCGCGTCCGCCGGTCGTTCGGCGCGAGAGCGGAGTGACATGGAAACTCCGTACGTCGTGGGGGCCGCGTTGCCGCCCTGCAGCGGGAGGGCCTGGAGACACCCTGCACCGGTTCGCGGGTGCCTGCATCAGTCAGGTGACCATGACCGCCGTCAAGTGACCATGACCGCCTTCGACAGTACGACCGCCGCGCTCTTCGGGAAAGCAATCAGATCTCGTCCAGCTCTTCCAAGGGGTTGAACCTGAGGTAGAGGGTGCTGATTCCAGGCCCGTTCTCCCCCAGCAGACCGTCGACCACCGCGATCCCCATCGAGTTGAGCGTGCCGTCATGCATGGGCACGGCCCGCTCCGGCGCGACTTCACGCACCCAGTCGATGAGGTCGCGGACGCGGGCCCACGGTGTGTGCACCGGCACCAGCAGTGTTCTGACCGGCTTGTCGGGCACGGTCAGCGCGTCGCCGGGATGGAACAGGCTCCGGTCGACGAGAAAGCCGGTGTTCGCGACGGCCGGGACGTCCGGGTGCAGCGTCGCATGCCGGGCACCGTGTGCCTCGATCTCGAAACCGGCGGCCGTGAACACGTCCCCGTGACCGATGACGTGCAGCTGATCACCCAGTCCGGTCAGCACCTCGGCGACGGCCGCCACCGTCCACACCTGCAGACCGCGATTCGCCTCCGCGGCTCTGCGCACACGGGCCTCGGTGAAGTGATCGACGTGTTCGTGCGTCACCAGAATCGCGTCGGCGCGCTCCACCGACTCGTCCTCGGTCCAGCATCCGGGATCGATGACCAGGCTTCCCCCGGGACTTTCGAGCCGGACACACGCGTGGCCGAACCTTGTCAGTTTCACTGATTCCTCTCACCCCCCGTCGCCGCGGACGGCCAGTGTCACTCGCGCGGTCGGAGTCCCGCATCGGTCATCCGACCTGATGTGACACCGATGACCGGGGGCGGCGGATCTGCGGGTCGTTTGACTGATGCCGCGGCCTCGGGCGCCCTCACAGAATCGGGAAGTCCATGAATCTCCCTGGACCTCCCCTGATCCCACCGGTTCACCGAGCGGCGATGAGATGAGAAAACCCGGCAGTTGCAGTCTGGCAGTGGCCCGAATACCCGTCCGCCTGGTCCTCGCCGACGAGGTGGTCCTGCCCGTGATGCTCGATCTGTGCTACGACAGCGCCGATCCCTACGCGGTGTCCCTGACGTTTCACCTGTTCACCGATGAATCCGTGGAGTGGGTGATCGGCCGCGACCTCCTCCTGGAGGGACAGCAGGGGCTCGCCGGCATGGGCGACGTACAGGTGTGGCCGTCCCGCCGTCCGTGGGTGGGCAAGGTACACATCGCGCTGGCCCCCTGCGCGAAGAGAGACGCGGTGATCGTGACCGCCCCGGCGCGGGCCCTCGACGCCTTCCTGCGGCGAACCCTTGATGTGGTGCCCGCAGGCACCGAGGAATGCCACCTGAACCTGGACGGAACCGTCCGCCAACTCCTGCGCGGCCCCGGCGAACCCCGCTGACGGGACCTGCCCTTCTGGAGGTCATTGTGCTCAGTCCGACCAAGGTGCCATCCGGGACCCCGCCTGCGTCCCCGGTACGCAAGCATCCTGCCTACCTCGAACTGCAGAGGGAGCGCGCCGCAGACGTCGAGCTGCGCATGGCCGACTGGATCGCCCGGTTCGCCGGGTCGATGCGGTTCGTCTACATCCACGCGGTCCTGTTCGCGGGATGGATGCTGTGGATGGAGAAGAGCCCGTGGGAGACACGCTCACGCTGATCGTCTCGCTGGAGGCCATCTTCCTGTCGACCTTCGTGATGATCGGCCAGAACCGGCAGGCCGAGTTCTCCCGCAAGAAGGCCGCCCACGACTACGAGGCGCAGGAACTCGAACTGCGTCACAACACCGAGCTGACCCGGCTCATCCACGCGCTCACCGTCGAGATCCACCAGGCGGTGACGACCGCGGGCGACGACGCCGACCATGCACACGCGCCCCGAACCGGAGACCGGGACGGGGGCTGTCACATCTGCCCGCGCTGCCCGGTCTAACTGATGTCGGACAAGCACCCGAGGAAATCATGCGCGAGATTCTGATCGTCGGCGGCGGCTACGCGGGCTTCTACACCGCATGGGGCCTGGAGAAGAAGCTGCGTCGCGGCGAGGCACAGGGCCCCGGCGTCGGTCTGACGGGTGAGGAGACCGCCGCATGAGCATATGGGGGTCGCCCTTCCACCGGGAGCACGCCATCGACACGCGCGAGGAGGCCGCCCGTGGCCTGATCGACATCGAGAGCTACCTGTACCGGAGGGCCCATGCGGGAGAGGCCCGTCGGCGCGTGGCGGGATTCACCGCACGGCTACAGGGGCTGCCCCGGGAGCAGAAGCGGGAGATCGAGCAGTGGTACGTCGCCGAACAGATGTACGTCGCCCGTATGGTCACCGATCACATCGCCGTCCGTATCCACATCGTGGAAGAACATCGCATCCGGACCTGGCGCCGGCTCCGGAGAACACTCGCCGCGATGGCCCTCCTCACCGTCGCGCTCGTGGCGTGCGTCGTTGTGGCCCTGTGTTCGCCGGGGTGACCACCGTCCCCGGTTCCGTCACAGTAGAAGGCGGATCCGGTCAACAGAGCACGTGCAACTGAGCAACGGAGACCACAGGATCATGCCTCTCGAACCGTCCCCCAGGTCACGCGACGACCTCGACGCGGCCGTTTCCGTCTTCGTACAGCACCGGAGGCGTCTCTTCGGCATCGCCTACCGCATGCTCGGCAGCGTGGTCGAGGCCGAGGACGTGGTCCAGGAGGTGTGGCTGCGGTGGCAGCTGACCGACCGCTCGGTGGTGGCCAATCCGGCTGCCTTTCTGTCGAGCATCACGACCCACCTGGCCATCAACGTCACGCAGTCGGCCCGCGTGCGTCGGGAGACCTACGTCGGACCGTGGCTGCCGGAACCCGTCGACACGAGCTCCGACCCGGAGGTGGGGGCTCAGCGCGCGGAGGCCCTGGAGCTGGCGCTGCTGCTGGTGATGGAGAAACTCACCCCCACCGAGCGCGCCGCGTACGTGCTGCGCGAGGCGTTCGACTACTCCTATGCCGAGATCGCCGGAATCCTCGAGCTCAGCCTCGTGAACGTACGGAAGATCGTGAGCCGTGCCCGCAAGCATCTGTCGGACGAGCAACGGGAGAGCGTGGACGCGGCCGAGCACCGACGCCTCCTCACCGTCTTCGTCTCAGCTGCTCAGACGGGGGATGTGGCGGCGCTGGAGGCCCTGCTCACCCCCGATGCCGTGAGCCTGTCGGACGGCAACGGCATGCGGGGCTGCGCCCGAGTACCCGTGCTGGGTCGCGAACGCGTCGCCAGGCTGTCGACCTATCGGCCGTTCTGGCGGGGAGCGGAGTTCACGCTGGTCGACGCCAATGGAGGCGCGGGTGTGATGGTCAGCAAGGACGGCCGGCCCGTGACGTTCATGACGGCGTCCGCCTCGAAGGCCGGCATCTTCCAGCTGATGTGGGTGATGAGCCCGAGCAAGATCGCCGCGTTCCTCGGCTCGCGTTCCCGCTTCGAAACCGCCTCCGGCCCTGCGTCGGACGGTGTGTGACCGCGGCAAGGTGACGCTCTCCACCGCGGTCACGGGCTCCAGCCCGAGCCGCCATGGGTCCGGCGTCGGTTCCACGACCGCAGCTTGTCGGGGTTGAGCATGACCCAGACCTGGGCGACATGGTCGTCGGCGACGTCGAGACTGATGACGGCGGCAACCTGACAGCCGTAGCGGGCGACGAGGCCGGTACGGCCGTTGACGGACTGCGCGGTCAGACCGGTGCGCGGGCGACCGGCCAGGAGTGTCAGCAGGCTGTCGGCGACCGGCCGGCTGCCGTGGACCGGCCCGGTCAGCGCCCGTACCTTGCCGCCACCGTCGAAGAACGCGATGACGTCCGAACACAGCAGAGACGCAAGCAGTTCGCCGTCCTGCGCTGCGCATGCCCGAAGCACCGCATGGACCACGGCATCGTGCTGCTGCGGTGTCGTGGACTGGGAACGCCGAACCCGCAGCCACTGCCTGGCCCGATCGGTGAGTTCGGCGACCTCCGGCTCCGTACGGCCCACGATGTCGGCCACCGCGCCGGGGGCCATCCCGAAGGCGTCGAGCACGAACGCCGCCCGCTCGGCCGGCGACAGCGACTCCAGCGCGTCCAGCACGATCCGGCCGGCCTCCTCCTCCGCGTCCGTCGGCCGTGTCCGGTGGTCCTCCTCGTGCCCGGCCGTCCCCCGGCCGGACAGTGCCAGCCGGCTCAGGCAAATGGCACCCGCAGTCTTCGCCAACCACGACCGGGGAACAGTGATCCCCCGACGCACCGCATCGGGAAGCTCGTACCAACGAAGGTAGGTCTCGCCGACAACGCGCTCCGCCTCCGCCAGGTTGCCCAGCATCCAGTTGGCAACCTCCAGCAGAAACCGGCGTTCCTCCAGCAACTCGGCGATCGGCACCGCGTCGCCCCGGTCCATACGCCCTCCTCTCCCACACCGCCTGCTCGCATGGATGCCGTCGGTCTTCGGCTCCGCCTCTGAGACCGGGAACCAGTGGTCCTTTTGACAGGCCCGGCCCGCCGAATCGAAATTCGGCCGTGTGTCACACATGCGCCGGTTACCTGGTCTTATATGGCAGCCCCGCACTTCTTTCCCCTGACTCCCGAACGAGGTGGTCATGCCATGGACTGGCGCGAGCGGGCAGAATGCCTGCGCGTAGACCCCGATCTGTTCTTCCCGATATCAAACAGTGGCCCGACGCTTCGGCAGATCGACGAGGCCAAGGCTGTTTGCCGCCGTTGTCCTGTCGTGGAGCGGTGCCTCGACTGGGCTGTGCGGACGGGACAGGCCGAGGGGATTTGGGGCGGAATGACGGACGGTGAACGCCGTGCGGCACAAGGGCGCAGAACTCTGTCGGCGCAACCCTGAAGGTCAGCCCTGGCAGCTCGGCGCCCGCTCCCTCACGGAGGCAGGGATGGCCCTCTCCTGCCGGCAAGGGCCACCCGCTGGGTTTACTACTGCCGCGCGAGCCAGTCGGCGTACCTGGTCTCGGCGATATGCGCGCCCGGACCCGGCAGGAGTGTGGTCTCCTGCAATTCGGCACCCCAGTAGCGAGCCTGCGGGTCCGTGACGACCGTGCGGAGGTCGTTCTCGGCGGCGAGCACCTTGCGGATGAGTTCGTCGAGCTGGAACGCCTCCGGGCCCGCGACCTCCACCACGCCACCCACCGGGGTGCCGACCGCGGTGCGGGCGACGGCTGCGGCCACCTCGTCGGAGACGATGGGCTGGATCTTCACGGGCGCCAGGCGCACCGTGCCGCCCTCGGTGGCCGAGTCCGCGATCCCCTTCATGAACTCGAAGAACTGGGTGGCGTGGACGATGGAGTAGGGAATGCCGGAGTCCTTGATCAGGTCCTCCTGGGCCTGCTTGGCGCGCAAGTACCCGCTCTCCTGGAGGCGTTCGGTGCCGACGACCGACAGCACGACATGGTGCCGCACACCGGCCTCGGTCTCCGCCTTCAGCAGGTTGGCCGTGGAGGTGCGGAAGAACTCCATGACGGCGTCGTCCTCGAACGAGGGGGAGTTGGACACGTCGACCACGACCGACGCGCCCTCCAGGACCTCGGCCAGCCCCTCGCCCGTCAGGGTGTTGACGCCGGTGTTGGGCGCGGCCGCGACCGCCTCGTGCCCGTGCTCGCCCAGCCGGGCGACCACCTTCGAGCCGATGAGCCCGGTCCCACCGATCACTACGACCTTCATGACGACATTCCTTTCGGGTTTTCCTGGTGCCTGTACCAGTAGAGACAGGGCCGGGGCTCTATCTGTGACAGGGGTTTATTCGACGAGTTTTCCCTGGGTCGAGACCTCCTCCATCGGGGCGGAAATCTCGTCGGGGACGGGCGGAATACTCTCGCGGGTGATACCGGTGGTCGGGGACCACAGGAGATTGACCTGGAGAGCGGGATCCGGCTCGGGGTAGTCGCTGCGGTTGTGGCACCCGCGGGTTTCGCGGCGCTCCAGTGCCGCTTCGAGGGTGGCCCGCGCGGCCAGTGCGGCGGACTTGAGGTCGAAGGCGTGCGCGAGGTCCTGGTAGCCGGCGATGTCGGGGTGCACGCCGACGTCCTCCATCCTCTTCTCGATGACCGCGAGTTCGGCCAGCCCGGCGCGCAGGCCCTCCTCGTCGCGTACGACTCCCGCGTGCTCGGTCATGGTGTTGCGGATGGCGCGCTGCAGGGCGCGGACGTTCTCCGGCCCGTCGGCCGCGAGCAGTTCGTCCATCTCCGCCCGGGCTGCCGCGACCGCTGACGCCGACCGCGGCTGGGCGGTCAGCGACTGCGAGTAGGCGGCGGCATCCTGCCCCGTGATGCGGCCGAAGACCAGCAGCTCGATGAGGCTGTTCCCGCCGAGACGGTTGGCGCCGTGCAGCCCGCTGGATGCCTCACCGATGGCGTACAGGCCGCGGACGTCGGTGCTGTGGTCCTCGGGTCGTACCCACACGCCGCCCATCGAGTAGTGCGCGGTGGGTGCGATCTCGATCGGGTCGCGGGTGATGTCCAGCATCTGTACGTCCAGCAGGGTCTGGTAGACGCGAGGCAGCCGCGTCATGATCGTCTGCCGGGGCAGGTGGGAGACGTCGAGCCAGACGCCGCCCTTGGGGGTACCGCGGCCCTCCTTGATCTCCGTGTAGGCGGCCAGCGCCACGCGGTCGCGGGTGGACAGCTCCATCCGGTCGGGGTCGTAGCGGGCCATGAAGCGTTCCCCGAGCACGTTGCGCAGGATCCCGCCCTCGCCCCGGGCGGCCTCGCTGACCAGGGTGCCGGCCGCGTTCTCCGGCTCGATGATCCCGGACGGATGGAACTGCACCAGCTCCGCGTCCCGCAGCCGGGCCCCCGCCTCCACGGCCAGGCGGAAGGAGTCGCCGGTGTTCTCGTCGCGCCGCGAGGAAGTACGCCGCCAGATGCGCGTGTGACCGCCCGCCGCAAGGATCACGGCGTCCGCGTGGATCAGGTAGCGCGTCCCCGTCGCGAGGTCGAATCCGTACGCACCGAACACAGCGCCGTCGTGCACCAGCAGCCGGGTGATGTAGACGCCATCGAGCACAGGGATGGTGAGTTGCTCCGCGCGCCGGACGAGCGTGCGCTGGATCTCCAGACCGGTGTAGTCGCCGGCGAACGCGGTGCGCCGGAACTTGTGCGCGCCAAAGAAGCGCTGGGAGATCCGGCCGTCCTCCTCCCGGGCGAAGGCCATGCTGTAGCGCTCCAGGTCGTCGATGCCCCGGGCGGCGCCCCGGGTGACGATCTCGACGGTGCGGGGGTCGGCCAGCAGATAGCTCTCCTTGAGCGTGTCGGCCGCGTGCTGCTGCCAGCTGTCCTCGGGGTCCACGGTGGCCAGCGCGGCGTTGATGCCGCCGGCCGCCAGTGCCGTATGGGCGTCCTCCTTCGGGCGCTTGCCGACGGCGAGGACGTCGACGCCAGCCCCGGCCAGCTCGATCGCCGCCCGCAGACCGGCACCGTGGTGGCAAGACGTTGTTCGGTGACAGCCACGGTCCACTCCGATCGCCTGGGTCTTCACTCACTACGACCGGACGGCCCCGCGATCTGTGACAGCCCGCCGTGTCGTCAGGAGGCCAGCGTGATGGTGGTCGGCGTACCCCGCCAGGCCATCCTCGCGTAGGGGCAGAGCGAATCGGCCCGCTCCAGGAGCGGAGCGGCGGTCTCGGGGGCGATGCCCGGCCACCTGACCACCAAGTCGACATGCAACTGGTAGCCGCCGTCTTCGGGGTCCCGGCCAAACGCCACGGTCGCCTCGACGGCGATCGCCGTGGGATCGAACGCGGTCTGTCGTGCCACCAGGCTCAGCGCCCCGTGGAAGCAGGCGGCGAACGCGGCGGCGAACAGCTGCTCGGGATTCGTTCCCTGGCCGTCTCCTCCCAGTTCGGCCGGGGTGCGGAGATCCAGATCGAGGACTCCGTCGGCCGAGCGGGCCTTGCCCGAGGCCCGCCCGTGTGCCGCTGAACCGCCGGTCACCGTCACCGTCGTGGTGTAGAGGGGAGCGAAGGACTTTCCGTCGAAGTCCTTCTCGGTGGGCAGGTCGGGCGGCTGAATCGCCATGGTGAGGGCACCTTCGCGTCGTGGCGTGGATCCGGACGACTGGTAGACCGGAGAGTCCCGTCTCGTGTGACGCCCGTGCCTGTCACGGTCACTCGTGCCATCCGTACCACTCGCATGCCTGTGCGACCGTCTCCGCGTGGACCGCGCCGACACCCGCCAGCCGGTCCAGGGCGGCGACGACGATGGACTCGGCGTCCACCCGGAAGTACCGGCGTACGGCGTCACGCGTGTCCGACAGGCCGAAGCCGTCCGTGCCCAGCGACGAGTAGTCGTGCCCGACCCACTGGCTGATCTGGTCGGGCACCTGACGCATCCAGTCGCTGACCGCCAGCACGGGGCCCGGGGCACCCGCCAGCGCCTCCGTCACGTACGGGACGCGCTCCTCACCCCGCAGCCGCGCCCGGTCGGCGTCCAGGGCGTCGCGGCGCAGCTCCGTCCAGGAGGTCACCGACCAGACGTCGGCGTGGACGCCCCAGGTGGACAGCAGGAGTTCCTGGGCCGCCAGCGCCCAGTGGATGGCCGTGCCGGACGCCAGCAGCTGGATCCGCGGTCGTTCCTCGTTCGTCTCCGCCTGCCGAAAACGGTAGATGCCCCGCAGGATTCCTTCCTCGACCGAGGGCCCGGCGGGCATCGGCGGCTGCGGTTTGGGTTCGTTGTAGACCGTCAGGTAGTAGAAGACGTCCTCGGGCCGGTCGCCGTACATGCGGCGCAGCCCGTCCCTGACGATCACCCCGATCTCGTACGCGAAGGCCGGGTCGTAGCACACGGCGGCCGGATTCGTGGACGCCAGCAGGTGGGAGTGTCCGTCGGCGTGCTGCAGTCCCTCCCCCGTCATCGTCGTACGGCCCGCCGTCGCCCCGATGACGAACCCGCGCCCCATCTGGTCGGCCAGAGCCCAGAACTGGTCGCCCGTGCGCTGGAAACCGAACATGGCGTAGAAGATGTAGAACGGGATCATGGGCTCGCCATGCGTAGCGTACGACGTCGCCGCGGCCGTGAACTCGGCCAGGGAACCGGCCTCGGTGATGCCCTCGTCGATGAGTTGACCGTTCCTGGCCTCCCGGTAGTACAGCAACTGGTCGGCGTCGACCGGCTCGTAGGTCTGGCCGTCCGGTGAGTAGATCCCCGCCGTCGGGAACAGGGACTCCATGCCGAACGTGCGGGCCTCGTCCGGGATGATCGGCACCCAGCGCGGTCCCGTGTCCTGGTCCCGCATCAGGTCCTTGACGAGGCGGACCAGGGCCATGGTGGTGGCCACCTCCTGGTTGCCGAAGCCCTTCTCCAGGGTTTCGAAGGGGCGGGCCGGCGGCTGCTTCAGCGGCTTGGCCACCACCCTGCGCACCGGGGCGGGACCGCCCAGCACGGCACGCCGCTCGCGCAGGTACCGCACCTCCTCCGAGTTCTCACCGGGGTGCCAGTACGGCACCAAGTCACCGCTCAACGCGCTGTCGGAGATGGGGAGTTCGAGAAGGTCCCGCATCTCGCGGAACTGCGCCATCGTCAGCTTCTTCATCTGGTGGTTGGCGTTGCGCGACTCGAAGGCCCGGCCCAGCGTGTGGCCCTTCACCGTCTGGGCAAGGACGACGGTCGGCGCGCCCCGGTACTCGACGGCGGCCCGATAGGCGGCGTAGACCTTGAGCGGCTCGTGCCCGCCCCGGGAGTTCTCGAACAGATCGGTCAGCCTGCCGTCGCTCAGCCCGGCGGCGATGCCGGAGAGCGCGTCGCCGGTGAAGAAGTGCTTGCGGATGTAGGCGGCGTCCCGGGTGACGTACGTCTGCAGCTGGGCGTCGGGCACCTCGCCGAGGCGGTGGACCAGGGCACCGGTGGTGTCCTGCCGCAGAAGGGGGTCCCAGGCTTCGCCCCACAGGGACTTCACGACGTGCCAGCCCGCACCGCGGAACCTGGCTTCGAGTTCCTGCACGATCTTGGAGTTCGGCCGTACGGGACCGTCCAGACGTTGGAGGTTGCAGTTGACGACGAAGGTGAGGTTGTCGAGCCGCTCGCGGGCGGCGAGCGCCAGGGCGGCCGTCGCCTCGGGCTCGTCCGTCTCCCCGTCCCCGAGGAAGGCCCAGACCCGGGACGCGGACGTGTCCTTGATGCCTCTGGCGTGCAGGTAGCGGTTGAACCGGGCCTGGTAGACGGCGGCCAGCGGGCCGAGCCCCATGGAGACGGTCGGGAACTCCCACAGCCAGGGCAGTCGTCGGGGATGCGGGTACGACGGCAGACCGTCGCCGCCCGCCTCCCGCCGGAAGCCGTCCAACTGCTGCTCGCTCAGGCGCCCTTCGAGGAACACGCGCGCGTAGATGCCCGGCGAGGCATGCCCCTGGAAGTACAGCTGGTCGCCCGAACCGTCCCCGTCCTTGCCCCTGAAGAAGTGGTTGAACCCGATCTCGTAGAGCCAGGCCGCCGAGGCGTACGTGGATATGTGGCCACCGAGCCCGAAGCGGGCGCCGCGGGTCACCATCGCCGCCGCGTTCCACCGGTTCAGGGCGGTGATCCTGGCCTCCATGGCGAGGTCACCGGGAAAGGCCGGCTGCGCCGACGCCGGGACGGTGTTGATGTAGTCGGTGGACAGGAGCCCGGGGAGCGCGATGCCGGTCCTGGCCGCGTGCTCGTACACCCGCCGCAGCAGGTACACAGCCCGTTCCGGGCCTGCGCTGCGCACGACGGCGTCGAGCGACGCCTGCCATTCGGCGGTCTCCTCGGCGTCACGGTCGGGCAGCTGGTCCAGTTCGCTGGTGGCGGTGGCCTCGGCGGGCCTGGCCGGATCGATCATGGCAGCCTCCTGCGGGACGGGGGTTGAGGGGAAGGCGCCGACCGGGACCGGATGTGACCGGTGCCGGTCGGTGGCATGAGGCCGACCGCCCGCTACAGCTAGGACCGGGCTCGCGCCGATGTTGTGACGCCGTTGCCGCCCCGGTGTCACGGATCCACCGCGCATCCGGTCATCACTGGCAACGAACCGGACGCATGGAGGTGCGACCCATGTCGGACAAGAACTCAGTGCACGGGACCGTCGAGCAGCCACGGTCGGAGGGGTGGAAGACGGCGGCGACGATGCTGCAGGACGCCGCACCGATCTCCGTCCCCGAAGGCGCCTCGGCGATGACCATTCAGGTGGAGTGGGAGCCCGGAGACCCGGGAACTCCGCCCCATCGCCACTCGGGGCCGGCGTTCGGATACGTCGTCGAGGGCGCGGTCCGTTTCGAGCTGGAGGGAGAGCCGGAGCGCGTGATCGGGGCCGGCGGGACGTTCTGGGAGCCGGGCGGTGACGTAATCCATTATCAGGACGGCAACGACCTCACCGATGCGCGGACCCGGTTCGTCGTGACCATGATGTGCGCGCCGGGTCAACCGATGCTCACGCTGGTCGACGAGGAGGAGTTGGAGAAGCGGGCCCACCTGCGTGCCCCGCGGCCCACCGGTTGAGCGGCTCCCCCGCTTGTGCGGGCCGGATGCGAACAGGACCCGTCCGCTGCGTGGAAGAGGGCGACGAGGCATGAGTGCCGCCGACGTCGTGCACTGGATGCTGACCGCGCTGTTCGCGGCAGCGGCCGTGCACGCGGTGCGCAAGGGCGTCCTGACCCGGAGTTCCGGGTGGCGCGGTCGAGTCGACCGCTCCCTGCACGCCGCCATGGCCCTGTCCATGGCGGTGATGCCGTGGGCCTGGGGACACCTGCTGCCGGAGGTGCCGCAGTCGGCGTTGTTCGCAGTCGGCGCAGTGTGGTTCCCGGCGAGCGCACGCGGGCGCTCCCAGGCATCCCGACTGGCCGACCTCGTACGGCGGTTGCCCCACGCCGCCGGCATGGCCGCGATGGCCTGGATGCACCTCGGTCACTCCATGGAGACGAAGGGCGGCGATCTGGTCACCGGAGTGCTGACGCTGTACCTCCTCGCGTGCGCGCTTCGGTCACTCACCCGGGACATGCCCGCACTGCGCGGAACTTCGGGCACCGTGGACGTCGCCACCGACGCGCACGCGCCTTACGAGCACTTCTGGCACGGATCGATGGCTCTGGGCACGGCCATCCTGCTGCTCATGCACTGCTGACCGGCTGGCCGTCTGACCGCCGGTCGCGAACTCCCGCCACATCACACCGCCTTCGGTGTCACACCTTGTGGTGCTGCCCGGTCAATAGTGCGTAACTGCGACTCGGTTAGGAGATCCCCATGGATCCGCGTCTCGACTACTACGGCAACTCCCTCGGGGCCAAGGTGGTGAAGCACCTCTACTCGGCCAGCAAGGCGCTGGCGGACTCGACGTTGCCGACCACGATTCAGCACCTGGTGGAGATCCGTGCCAGCCAGATCAACGGGTGCGGCTTCTGCACCGACATGCACACCAAGGAGGCGGTCCACGCCGGGGAGACCTCGGTGCGGCTCAACCTGATCGCCGCCTGGCGTGAGGCGACGGTCTTCACCGAGGACGAGCGCGCCGCGCTGGAGCTGACCGAGCAGGGCACCCGGGTCGCGGACGCAGCCGGCGGGGTCACCGACGAGGCGTGGACGAACGCCGCCAAATACTTCGACGAGGACCAGCTCGTCGCGCTGACCTCCCTCATCGCGGTCATCAACACCTACAACCGCATCAACATCATCACCCGCCAGCCGGCCGGCGACTACCAGGTGGGCCAGTTCGGCTGAGCCGGAGGGCCTGGCCAGGCCGGATACGCACGGTGAGTGCCTCCGGCGCCAGGACTTGGGCCGGAAGATTCCGGCGGTCGCCTCCGGAACACCTCGTCCGCGACCGCCGAATCCCCGGGATGGCGGGACACCGTCCGCACCTTCAACGGTTCTGGTTGCCTGGCAAATAACCTGCCCCCCCGATCAGTGCGAGCGTCATCTCCTGCCACGTCGCCTTCAATACCGCGTCACTGAACGCCGGTTGTAACGGCGAGTTGAGCACATGCGTCGGCTTGGCGTGGCGGCCTCGCGGCCTGCCGTGCAGGGCGAAGTCCGACCGGATCGTCGTCCGGGTCCGCAGCAGCGTCCGACGCACCATTGGATGCAGGCTGGATGCCGAGACCACGACGCTGAGCTACTCCTCCGGGAGACCCGCCACGGCGTACTCACCGGTCTCGCTACGCACCAGCTGACGTCTGACGTCCCCGCGCGTCGATGACGGTCACCGCGGCATTGCGGACCGGGCGGCCCTCCTGATCCTGAACCGGCCGGTGAGGACGGCCGATCGCCGGCGTTCCCACGATCACACCGAACGGAAGTACCAAGAACCTGGCCCCGCACTCCTTCTTCAGCATCGGTCGCGCCTCAGCGAGGGCACCCCGAAGCTGAAGCTGTTCGGCGCGCGCCTTGGTCCTCTCCCTATGGCTCACGCTGAGACGACCTGGGCTTGGCCCGGAAACGCTGCACCACGATCAGGCCAGATCCTCTGGGGTTCCACGGTCCGGGCTCGGGCGATCTTGTACGTGAAACGCCTGGATCCGCTCAACGGTTCACCGCTGCTACCGGAAATCCCCGAGCCCCGCACAGAGGACCTCCAACCGTTCATGCACGGCTGGAGCCCCTACGGACCCATCTGTTGAGCGGACTCTCCGCCAGACTCCCTGACCCGCCAGACCGCGAACTGCAGCGCTCCTTGCACCGCAAATCAGCGCTGGCAAAACCTGACCGATCTTCGCCAAGTTTCCGTATACACGGGGCTCGGGAACTGCGTATCCCGCCTCACCTGACCTGCTCCATCGACCGAGTGACGCCCCGTCAGAACGTGCGTCAAACGTGCGTCAAGGTATCGCCCGTAACGCCCACAGCGCACATTACGCACACCACCCGAACCTGCAGGTCAGGCACCCTTTGCCGCAGGCTCAAGGATCGCGACACACTCAACATGGTGCGTCATCACACAACGTGTGGAACAAAACGTGTGTAAGTGATCGCAGTTCACAGCCTCGCCAGCGCAAATCGGGACGAAACGCAGAGGTGCGTTACGAGCGCTACTTGCGGCAATTTGACGCACGTTGAGACCCAGCCGAGCGCCGCGGCACGAGCCACCCCGCCAGCAGAGCGCGGTTGCCGTCGGGGCGTCGGCCGATCGCTCAGCGCCGCTTGCCGGTCTCGGGGAGGTTGACGCCGTGGCTGGCGCGTCGCATGGCCTCGTACAGGGCGGCGTCCTCCGGCGGGTCCGGTAGCGGGCCGCGGGCGGGGGCCTGAAAGGACTGCACCATCCATGCCACGAGGCGGCGCCAGGCGTCCGGGGCGGCGTCGCCGGTGGCGCTGAGGACGCCGGCGTTGGCCATCAACAGCAGGACGAGATCGCGGCTGGTGAATTCCTCGCGGAGTTGCCCGCTATCCTTGGCGCGGCCGATGAGTCCGAGGAAGCCGTGGAACGCCTCGGTGCGCCGTGCCTCCAGGGCCTCGGCGCCTGGGAAGCTCATGGTCAGGATGTCGGCAAAGCCGCGGTCGGCGGCCTGCATCGCGCAGACCTTCTCGATGTAACCGGTGAAGCCGCTCCACGGGTCCGGGTCCGCCAGCGCCTCGGCGGTGGCCTGGGCGTACGCCTCCATGCGGTCCGCGAAGACGGCTGCGACCAGGTCCTCCTTGCCGGGGAAGTGGCGGAAGAGGGTGGCGATCCCGACTTCGGCCTGCCGCGCGACCGAGGCCATCGAGGCGCTCAGCCCGTCGCGCCCGAAGACCGTGCGTGCGGCGGCGATGATCCGCTCCCGGTTGCGCTCTGCGTCGCTGCGCAGGGGCGGGGTTGCCGGGCGGGCCGTCTTGCCGGTGCCGTCGGCACGCTGGTCCTGGGGGTTCATGTCGGCCAGGCTAGCAAACCGGAATAACCTATCCAGTTCCCGTGTTACGCTCGATCACGAATCGGATAGGGCTTTCCGGATTGAAAACGGATAGCCCTATCCACCCACACCCTAGAGGTTGTCCCGTAACCGGTGGGGCGGTTGGTGCGTTGGCTGGGCATGGGTGGGGTGATCTCAGCGGATGATCCGAAGTGGATCGAGCCG
>NZ_JBITCM010000040.1:0-41956 GCF_044453205.1 Streptomyces sp. NPDC051738
GAGCCCGATGCTCCACCCGGCGTATCGGCACCGCCGTCCGAGCCATCCACACACTCTTGACCTGCGATTATTCAGGATGAAAGAGGTTCACTGAGAACGAACCAAAGCGTGAGCCGGAACTGGGGCGTGCCCTTGCCAACTTGGCCCATAAGGAAAGTGATTTGGGAAAGCGCAGCGTCGCCGCCGAGGAGACCCTCACCATTGGCACGCGGCAGCGGAAGGCCGGCAGCCTCGAAGAAGTCGTCGTACAGGCCGAGGATGGTGTCGAGGTCTTCCGGCGGCTCGCGGCCGAGGACCCCGTCGCGCACGAGCATGCCCTGTGCGATGGCCTCGCACGGCTCGGGCTCGCGCTGGTCGCCGTCGGGCGAACTGACGCGGCGCGCGAAATCCACGCCCAGGTGGCGGCACTGGCGGCGCGTATCGGTGAGGATGCCGAGTAGGCCGAGGCGTTGACCGAACTTGCCCAAGCTCTGTCACCCGCTGTCGACAGAGGCGGACTATGGCGCCGCATCGCCAAGATGCGTCGGGGGAGACGGAGTCAGCCGGTGACCTCCGCGCTCTCGTGCGACGGCAGTACGACATTCACGAAGCGCGGCCGGCTGCTGATCCCGGAGGCACCCGAGGGCACGACGATGTTCCGTGACCCGAGGACGCAAGGAAGGGGACGAGCTTTCCGGGTTTCGTCGGAACCGTGCTCTCCCCTTGCACCGGCGACGTGCCGCGTTGCTCACCACTCCCACAGCCTTCAACCACACCATTTCCGCTCAACCCGCCGCTCTCAGCCGGAAACTGCGAACTTTCAGACAACCCCTGTCACGCGCGTTGATCGCCGCCCAATCCCCCTCCCAAGCTGTGTCGAGCGCGGCGGGGGCGTCGAAGCGCTTATTGTCATGGCCATTGCATGTAGTGGCCGGTGTCCCACGCTGTGCCCGTTTCGGTCGACACATCCATGCACCGAACATCAAGGGGGAACACGGGTGAACACATCTGCACGGAGAGCATTACGCGTCGGTCTCACCGGCATCGCGCTTGCCGTCGTGGCACTCGGCCTGCCCGCACAGGCGGCCACCGGGGCAGAGACCAGTGAGAGTTCAGCAGGCAGGGTCGCGGCCGCCTCCGCGGGGGCAGGCGCAGTCGCGTCGCCCGGGGCCGATGCCTCGGCGTACTGGACACCGAAGCGCATGGCTGAGGCCGAGATGGTGCCGCTCCCGGAACTGAGCGCTGAGCAGTCCCAGCGCGCCCGGCGCGCGGCAGAGACCGCCGCCACCGGACAACTCGCCCCACTGTCCGCACCGCCCACCGCGCCGAAGGCCCAAAGTGCGCAGAGCGGCGACGTGTCGCCGCTGGAGGTCAACGACGCCGAGCGTTGGGGCAGGGCCGGATCGGCGCCCGCGATCACCACCGGACGCCTCTTCGTCGTCAACAACGACGGCCAAGGCATGCAATGCACCGCGAGCGTCATCAACGCTGAGAACCGCAACACCCTGTGGACCGCAGGGCACTGCGTTCACCCGGGTGGTGAGGGCGAGGACGCGTACTACGACGTCGGGACGATGGCGTTCGCCCCGGACGACGACGACGGCCAAGCGCCGCACGGCCTGTGGGAGGCCACCTACGTCAACACGACCACAGGCTGGCAGGACGAGGAGGACTACCAGTACGACCTCGCCGCGGTGGAGGTCTCTCCCCAGGCCGCCAACGGCAACCTGCAGGAGTTCACCGGCGCTCAAGGGTTCCGCTTCGGCTACGGCCAGGACTTCAGCGAGGTGACGTTCCTCGGCTACCCGGGAGCGGGCAACGGCCGTGACTTCCCGAGCGATGAGCTGTACTACTGCCAGGACGACACCGAGGACGCCAGCATCTGGTACTGGGACGAGCGGCTGCAGATGGTGTGCGACATGGGGCAGGGATCGAGCGGCGGCCCCTGGATCGACGACCTGAACAGCAGCGGCGGCGGCTACATCATCGGCACCATGTCTCACATCGACGACACCGACCCCAATGTCCCGGACGACGAGTGGGAGGACGAACACGTCTGGTCGTCGGACCACGGTGACGGGGCGATCAACGTCTACAACGACGTGTCCCAGCACTGAGTCCTGCTGCCGCGGCAGCACAAGGCACGGCGCCATTGCACGCACATGGCGCCGTGCCTTCTACGGTTCGTGCGGCTCGGGCATCGGGGCAGGGGACGCGCTGCGCCTGCGTTCATCCGTCCAGTAGGTCGAGGCCGACCCCGGCTCTTCATTCTCGGTGGCCCCGCTGCCGACCCCCTGCGGCCGATACGTCGATGACGTCGCAGATCCGTCCTTCGGCCCGGCCGGAGACACACCGTCGGCATCGCTGTCCGAGACAGCGGACCCGGCCACCACTGCGGTCACCGCCCCTGCCGCACAGGCCGCGGCCACCACGGCCGTCCACCTCTTCCGCCTCGTCACACGCCTCGCCCCCTGTGTGCTGCGTACGGCATTCGGTACTTCTGGGACGTGCGCGACGCCCGTGTGGTTCCGTCCGGCTGCCCGCGACGGCTTCGTTGCCTGTCGTACCCCGCCGGACCGCTCAGTCCGCTTGGCACTGGCCGAAGTCGGGGGTGCCGCGACGCTTCTGTGCGCGGCCATGGATCATGCAACACATGTCTCACACATCTCGTCGAAGACTCCTCGCCGCCTTCGCGGCCTCGGCCGCCGCTGCCCCGCTCACCGGTCTGGCCGCCGCACCGGCGCGTGCCGCCGCGGCGGCGGACGTGCCGGGCTTCCCGGGGCCGGGTGGTCTGTCCTCGGCCCGTTCGTGGGTGACCATGGCGCCCCTGGGCGCCTCGTACTTCACGCCGGTGGCCCTTACCACCCCACTCACCACCACAGTGCTCTCCGGCACCCCGCCCCGCACCGAGGTCACCTCCGGCGGCAAGCGCGTCGCGCTGCTGACGCACGGCGCGCGAACCGTCGTACTCCCCGGACCACAGCGGACGTTCGTGGAGAACAAGCGGCCCTTCGTGGACGACTTCCAGCGGGCGCTGCCGGACCTCGCGTCGGACGAGGAGGACCGGGTGTACTGGGGCACCTCGCCGGGCGGCGGCAGGTGGGTCACGTCCGAAACCTTCAGGACCGACTTCTCGGTGGTGCCGGGCACCGGAATCATCGACCTCACGACCGCCGGGTACAGCCGGCACGCCAGCCTGCGCGACGACGAGATCACCGACGTCGACGTGCACTGCACGGCCAGGTTCGACAAGGTCCCGACGGGTCAGGCCTGTTCGTTCGCGCTGACCTTCGGTTACGGCAGCACCCAGAACCACTACCGGGCGCGGCTGTCCTTCCGCACCTCCGGGGCGGTCGAGATGCGGCTGGAGAAGGAGGTCGACAACGACGTGACCCCGCTGGAAACGGCGGTCCCCCTGGCCACGGGTGTGCCGGCGGGGACCGACTGGACGATCCGGGTGCGCCGGGATGGCACCCGCATCCAGGCGAAGGCCTGGCAGTCCGCGTCGGCGGAACCGTCTGCGTGGGCCTTCGATGTCACCGACTCCACGCCCACGTTGGCCAAGGGCCGGGTGGGCCTGCGCGCCTTGGCCAACGACGGTTGCACCAACCTGCCGGTCCGACTGTCCGTGACCCGCTTCGAGGTGGCCGCCGCGAACTGGGCGGTTTTGCCGACCGTCACCCACGGCGACTGGGCGCGGCTGCTGCCCGAGCCGTTCGACGGCGCCTGGACCGCCGAGCTGGAGCAGACGATCCGCGGCTGGGCAGGATCCACCGTCCCGGACGTACTGGCGTACGCCGCGATGTTCCTCGGCGGCGCTCCGGCGGTCACGGCCGGCGCCGGACCGGCCCAAGGCAAGCAAGTGCTGGGCGAGGCAGGCTACGGCTATCTCGACGCGCAGGGCTACCGGCTCGAGGGTGCCGACTTCCATGAGTACATGAAGGTGGGCTGGACCTTCCCGGGCGGCACGTACAAGGGGCCATCCAGCAAACAGGTCGGCAACCTCGACTGCTCGGGCTATACGCGCATGGTCTACGGCTACCACCTGAGCGTTCCCCTGGCCGCCGAGGAGGACACCTCGGGCACCCGGATCCCGCGCAAGTCCCGGCACATCGCCGACTACGCGCCGGGCGTGGTCGTCGACCGCGCTACCGGGACCACCCCGCCCGCCGCGGCCCTGCTCCAGCCGGGCGACCTGGTGCTGTTCAACGCCGACTCCGGTGACGACGGGGTCAGCCCGACCGTCGACCATGTCGGCATCTATCTGGGTCTCGACGACGGCGGCAAACGCCGCTTCCTCTCCAGCCGCAAGACGGCCAACGGGCCCACCATGTCCGACCTGGGCGGCGCGTCCCTGCTCGACGGCTCGGGGACGTACGCCAAGACACTGCACACCGTGCGCCGTATCTGAGCTTGTTCACCAAACACCGCTCAACACAGCGACGTTGAACACCGTCCGCCCGGTCAGGCAGGAGGCCGACGCCCAGTGCGCTGCTCCCAGCGGTCGAGTGCTGTGCCGAGTTCCGCCAGCGCCTGGTTGAGCTTGCCGTCGTTGTCCTGTCGGGCGCGGACCGAGTCCAGGTGCTCACGGGCGGATTGCTTCGGGCCGGTGTCCGCCCGGGCAGCCGCCAGGTGCGCTTCCACTGTGCGGATCGACGCCTCGCGCTCGGCGCAGGTCCCCTCCTCCGCGATGACCGCGTTGCGGATCGCCAACTCGAAGCTGTGGACCTGGTGTTCCGCGTACTCGTCGAATGCGAACGTCTCGAAATCCTGGTAGCCCTGGGGAAGGGTCAGATACAGGTAGTGGTGGTTCTCGCCCCTCTTCATCTCTACCGCAAGGCCCTTCAGCGGTACGTCTTCGCCCTTGAAGACCACCACGTGCTGATACAGCGACATCGTGCCGAACGGCCCGTTGGTCAGCTCGCCCCGGCCGAGATCTTCCTGCAGATGCTGCCATGCCTGCGTCAGCTCGCCGATGCGCCGCTCGTAGGCCTGATCAGCTGCGATGACACGGTCCCGAGCCTCCCCGAGCTCCCGCAGAGCCGTGCTGCGCAGCGAGCATCACGACGGCTGTCCAGCCTCTGCCTCTCAGCCTCATGTCCGGCCCCGAACGCATACTCCCGGCCGCCGGGATAGCGGTGCAGCTGCCAGCCTGCCCGTATACCCCCCGCTGCACCCGCAACAAACAAGAGCGCCAAGACCAGCCAGACCCCACCCACATGTCCTCCAGCCCCCTACGGAGCGAAAACACCGGCGTGCTGAGCGCGGTGTTCCGTCGAACTCCAGCAATATGAGGGGTGCTTGAGCCCGGGTCAACGGTGCCTGCGACAGGAGCGGTCCGGGACACCCTGATCGCTCACCCGCAGGACTCCGAGCGGGTCAGGAGGAGCGGGTCAGCCGGGAGGGCGATCCTGTGGTCTGGCTGCCCTCGTCCCCCAAGGTCAGGGTGTGGGCGCGGGTCTTCGCCAGGGTGTAGAGGTTGCCTCGCGCGCACAGCACTCCGGCCGACGGATCCGTGGGAGCGCTGGTGACCGCCTCGAAGACCATGGACGTTCCATGCGTCTCCCGCAGACGCAGCGTCTCGGTGCACCCGAGGTCCCGGCCTGTGCCTTCCTCGGTTACGTGGCTGATCTGTCTGCCCACCATCTCGCCCCGGTCCGCGGCGTGGAGGGTGACGGTCACGGCCACCCGGGTCGTGCGCGCGTTGATGATGCCGTCGCCAGCGGGGCTACCGGGGCCTGTGCCCTTCCACGTGCCCACCCAGGACGCGGGCAGGGCATTCCCGGCAGCGGTGGGGGAGGGGGACGTGGAGGTGGGCGGGGTCGTACGACCGTTCCCACCCGCCGCGTCGTCAGAGCCGTCGGGCCAGGCCAGCGCCGTGACGACGGCCGCGGTCGCGCTCGCGGCCACGGCGGCCGTCCATGCCCGCGCTGACGACCGGCCGGGCGCCGAACCGGCCCCGGACGGGGCGAGGGGCACATGGCCGGGAGCGGGATTCGACGGGAGGGCGGGGGGAGGGCCGTACGCGATCGGCGAGCCGTACTCGGGCGGTGGCCCGAACCCGGTCTGCGGTGCAGGGTCCGGCGCTGGTTGGGACTCTGGGGGGAGGGGTGCGGAGTGTTCCAGCAGCGCCGCCAGCTCGGTTTCCCGCGCGGCGATGTCCGCCTCCAGGCCCGGCGGCAGGGCCGGGGCCCAGACGCCGGGCCTCGCCGCGAGCCTCTCCAACAGCGCGTCCGCGGTGGGGCGGGCCTGCGGTGACTTCTCCAGGCAGGCGGCCAGCAAGGGCGCGAGCGGCCGCGGTACGCCGTCCAGTACGGGCTCCTCGTGCGCGATGCGGTAGAGCAGTTGGGCGGCGGACGGATCCTCGCCCGGGTGCAGAAAGGTCCGTTCCCGGTGGCGGCGTACACCAGGACCGCGCCCAGCGCGAAGATGTCGCCGGGCTCGGCCGATATCCCCCCGGTGACCTGCTCGGGTGCCATGTAACCGGGGGAGCCGATGACACCGCCGGTACGGGTGTGCCGGGTGTCGTCCGCGGCCCGGGCGATTCCGAAGTCGATGAGCAGCGGATGGCGGCGTGCCAGGAGCACGTTGGACGGCTTCACGTCGCGGTGCGCGAGCCCCGCCCGGTGCACGGCCCGCAGCCCCTCGGCGAGTTCCGCCGCCAGAGCCCGGACGGCGGACTCGGGCAGCGGGCCCTCGCACGCCACCCAGTCCGCGAGGGACGGCGCGGCCACGTACTCCGTGGCCAGCCATTGCGGCCGGTGACCCGCGGGGCTGTAATCGACGACCGACACCGTCCACGGGGAACGCACCTGGTCGCTGCTGGCGATCTCGCGGGCGAACCGCTGCTCGAACCCCGGGTCCAGACCGAACTCGGTGCGTACGGTCTTGAGAGCCAGCGGGCGACCCGACGCCGTGCGGGAGAGGAACACCTGCCCCATGCCGCCCTCGCCGAGTCGCGCCAACAGGGGGTAGCCGCCGATGGCATGCGGATCGGTGGGATCCAGACGTCTCATGAACCTCTCCGCGCGCTGCTCGGGCCGCAGGGGCGGTGGCCCGTGCCTGCGGCGGACGTACACCGCCCGTGATACACGCGGGCCTCTCCTGCACGCGAGGCATTCATATCAGTTCATATCTAGAGTGCTTGGCGGGGCGGGACCGTACGTCTCTTCATGCGCAAGCGAACCGCTAACCGCGCACTTCGGGCTGTTGTCGTGGCGCGTCAGCTGCACACCGGCCCCGACCCCGAATGGGTCAAGCTCAACGGCTAGGAGGAGCCCAGGGATGCCGTATGTCGTGGCACACGACGGGACGAAGATCGCGTATCGCATGCTCGGGCAGGGCCCGCCGCTGGTGTGCCTGGCCGGTGGGCCGGGAACGGACGTGCGGAGCCTGGGGAACCTGGGCGGGCTCGACCGGCATCGGACGCTCGTCCTGGTGGACTCACGCGCCGCGGGTGCTTCGGATGTGCCGGCCGACTTGGCCGGCTATGCGTACTCCGAACAGGTCCATGATCTGGAGGCGCTGCGTCGTCACCTGGGAGCCGGACCCGTGGACGTACTGGCGCATTCGGCAGGTGCCCTGACCGCCCAGCACTACGCGGCCTCCTTCGCGGACGGGGTGCGCCGTCTGGCGCTGGTCGCGCCCGCGGGCCGCGTCGGGCGGGAGGTCGACTCGGCCGAGGTCGCCACCCTTAGGGCGCGCCGCGCCGACGAGCCGTGGTACCGCTCCGCCTCTGAGGCCGCGGAACTGTTGGCCACGGGCGTGTCAGGTGCCGAGGCCGAAGAAGCCCAGCGGCGATTGGCTCCCTTTCTGTACGGCAGGTGGACCGACGAGACGCGCGCCCACCATGAAGCCGACCGCGTCCGGCCTCCCGCCGGGCTCTACGACGCCTTCTACCTTTGATCTTGGCCAGTGCTCCGGCCTTCAGGCCGGATGGTGAAGGCCATCTCAAAGTAGGGGTGACCCTCACCGGAGCACGGGTCTGCACTGTTGATCTCAGCTCACAAGGCGTTTCTGTCGCTCGATGTACTGCTGTATGACGGTCAGGGGCGCCCCGCCGCAGCTTCCGGCGAAGTAGGAGCCGGACCAGAAGTGGCCGCCCCACAGGTACCGGCGCACGTGCGCGTCGTACTCCTTGCGGAGCAGGCGGGCGGAGACGCCCTTGAGGGAGTTGACCAGCTTGGAGAGCTGGACTTTCGGCGGGTAGTGCACGAGCAGGTGTACGTGGTCCTCCTCGCCGTTGAACTGCTTGAGGTCGGCTTCGAAGTCCGTGCACACCTCCCGCATGATCTCTTCGCAGCGCGTCAGCATGACGTCCGTCATGGCTTTGCGCCGGTACTTGGTGACAAACACCAAGTGCACGTGCAGGTTGTAGACGACGTGACGGCCGGTGCGTACGTCAGGGTTTGGATTCCAGCGTGGTGACATAAACCAATTGTAGTAGAGTGATCGTCATGAGCGAACTCGGCCTGGTGAAGCGGCAGTTCGGGCACCGCGCCCGACTGGCACTGAGCCCTGCCGAGATCCGCGTCATGGATGACCAGGCGCACGCGGCCCGCACCATGTGGAACTGCCTGCACTCCTGGTGGCAGATGATGCCCAAGGGCAAGCGCACCCTGGCAGGCGCGGACGCTGCGATACGGCAGGCCCGTAAGGATCTCGATTACCTCGCCGTCCTTCCCGCCCAGGCCGCGCAGGCCGTCTTGAAGACGTACCACCGGGCGTGGGTGAACTGCTGGGAGGGACGGGCGGAGGAGCCCAGCTACAAGGGCCGCTTCCGCTCGCCGATGTCCGTGGACATTCCGCAGGGCCGGGACCTGAACATCGTCCGCGTCCACCGCCGGTGGGGCATGGTCAACATTCCCAAGGTGGGCCGGGTCCGCTTCCGCTGGACCAAGGATCTCCCGGTCGGCCAGCGGGCGAACAAGGAGAACCGGATCACCGGCGCCCGGCTGGTCAAGGACGCGTTGGGCTGGCACATCGCCTTCCGCATCCAGACCCTCGAACGCGTCCCTGAGCCGCACCGGGGGCCGGAGGCCGGCATCGACGCCGGAGTGAACATCCCCCTCGCCCTCTCGAACAAGGACCACCAGGACCACGGGCGCCCGCCGCGCCTGCCGAACGGTGACTCCGACCGTGACAGGTGGCTGACTGAGAAGGAGAAGGCCAAGCTCCTCAAGCTGGAGCGGCAGGCCGCGCACCGCAAGACGTTCCGCAAACGCGGGGAGAAGACCTCCAAGCGTTTGCAGCACACCTACGACCAGATCAAGCAGCTCCGAGCAAAAGCCACGCGACGAGCCCTTGACTGGCAGCACCAGACGACCAGGTATCTCGCCCGCACGTACGGCGTGCTGGTGGTCGAACAGCTCAACATCCTCGGCATGACCAAGAGCCCGGCCCCCAGGCCCGACCCCGAGCAGCAGGGCGCGTTCCTGCGCAATGGGGCCAAGGCGAAGGCCGGACTGAACCGCTCCATCGCCCAGGAGGCATGGGGCCGGACCGTGACGATGCTGACGTACAAGACCGCCCGCTACGGCGGCCGGCTCGTCAAGGTCCCCGCCCCACACACCTCCCAGCGATGCTCAGCCTGCGGCTTCACCATCCCCGGCAACCGAGAGAGCCGGGAACTGTTCGTATGCAAGAACCCCGACTGCGGCTGGACGGCGAACGCCGACTGGAATGCAGCGAGGAACATCTTGCACCTGTACCGGATCGGCCATGTCATCGTGGAGGTCCCGGCCGCCGGAAGGCGCGGTCGCAGGGCGGGTAAAACCGTCAAACCTGTCGCCGCAAGGTAGACAGGAATCCCCTTCCTGAGCTTGCGAAGGGAGGGGAGAACTTCAACGAGGGAACCCGGCCGAGCAGGCGACCGCCGAGCGGCTGCGGTTCCTGGGGTCGGTGGCCGTCCCGGTGCTGGTGCTGGCCGGCGCCGAGGACTGCGTCGCCGGTACCCGGCCGGCCGCGCTGACCGCGGAACTCTATCGGCACGGCCGTCTCGAGACCGTTCCGGGCGCCGGCCACCATCCGTGGCTGGACGAACCGGAGTACTTCCGCCACTCGGTCGAAGGTTTCCTCAGGGACTGACTCCGGGGCCGGTGGGGTCGGCCTCCACTTCGTCCGGGGCGCCGCTCGTGGGCCGGTCCAGGTGCTGCACCACCTTCAACGCCCCAAAGGACAACAGGCCTTGCACGCCGCCTTCATAGCCGTACCCGCTCGCGCCTCGTCCCCCAAGGGGCGCGTCGGGCGCGGCCCCTGGGGAGCAGTTGACGCCGACGCTCCCGGCGTCGAGCCGCCGTGCCAGCTCCCGCGCGTGTGCGGTCTCGCCGTAGACGTACGCCGACAGCGCGTACGCGGTGCTGTTGGCCAGCGCGACGGCTTCGGCGTCGTCGCGGTAGGGCACGACCGGCGCGACCGGACCGAACGGCTCCTCGTGCAGGATCCGCGCCTGCGGCGGCACGTCGCCGAGCACAGTGGCCGGATAGTGGAAACCGGCCGTCCCGGGGACGCGCCCCCCGAGCAGCAGGCGCGCGCCGCCGCGTACGGCGTCCTCGACCAAGGCGTGCACGGCGTCGCGGCGGCGCGCGCTGTTCAACGGCCCCATCGTGCCGCCCGGCTCGCTGTCCGGGGCGGGCGCGCACCGCACCAGGCGTCGCACGAAGGCGTCGACGACCTGCTCGTGCACGATAAAACGGCTCGGTGCGCCGCAACTCTGGCCGGTCGAGCCGAACTTGGCGATCGTGAGGGCGTCCGCCGCGGCCTCGACATCCGCGTCCTCGGTCACGATCACCGGTGCGTGGCCGCCCAGTTCGAGGACGCACGTGGTGAGCTGCTCCGCAGCGGCGGCGGCCACCAGACGGCCGACGGCGGTGGAGCCCGTGAAGGAGACGCGCCGGAACTCCGGGCGGCGCACCAGGGCCTCGGCCTCGGCCGGAGCCGCGTGCACCACCTGGACCAGACCGTCGGGCAGCCCGGCTTCGGCCGCCGCCCGGGCCACCGCGGCGGCGACGCACGGGGTCTCCTCGGGGCCCTTGACGACGACGGAGCAGCCCATGGCGAGCGCCGGACCGAGCTTGCGGGCGAGTACCACGGCAGGGAAGTTCCACGGCACGATCGCCAGCACAGGGCCGGCCGCGTCCACCACGACCTCACGCGCGACCCCGGCACGTTCGGGCAGCGCGATGGGCCGGGTGACCTCGAGGGCGGCGTCGGCGCTCCACCGCAGGGTCTCCACCGCGCGCTGCAGTTCCGCCATCGCCTCGGCCGGCGTCTTGCCGTGCTCCTGGCTGAACCGGGGCGCCAGTTCGGGCAGTCGACGGGCCAGGACGTCGGCGAGGTGCCGGATCTTCTGGGCCCGTTGATCCACGGTCGTCCCCGCCCAGCCCGGCGCCGCCGCCGCGGCCGTCCGCGCGACACGGGGCACGTCCTCTGCGGACAGCAGCGGGACCTCGCCGATGCACCGCCCTGTACGGGGATCGACCACAGCGGCTATCGCGCCGCGTCTCGTCTGAGTGGCCATCAGATCGCCGGCCGGAAGAAGTAGGTACGACGGCCGACGATCCGGCCGTCGCGCACCGTGTAGGTGTCCGCGAACTGCTCGTCCAGAGGTTCACCGGACCGGCTCGTGCCGGCGAACCTGCCCCAGCAGGCGGCGGCTTCCAGGTCACTGACGATGTGCAGTACCTGATGGCGCCCGGAGGCGATGACGCGTTCGACGCGGTAGAACCGCTCGATTCGCGCCAGGCCCCGCAGCGGCTCGTAGCCGGGACGGTCGTAGACACAGTTCTCGGCGAAGACGCGGCCGAGGTCGTCCCAGCGTGCCGCGTCGATGATGGAGAAGAGCTCGGTCACCAGGCTCTCGGCCGACCGGGTGACCGTCGTCAGTGCTGCCATGTCGTCCTCTCTGGGTAGGGTTCGTGACTTCGGGTCAGGCCAGCAGGGACGCGGCGGACACCCGGTGCATGCCGTCCACGTCCTCGAATTCGTAGGTGAGAACCGCCAAGGCCTTCGCGATAACGGCGGTCATCGCGTCGTGGTCGTCGCAGGCGCCCCACAGAATGTCCATCTCGTGGGTCATCACCCCGCCGGGCAGATCGTCGCCGGGCCGCACGAAGGTGCGGTACCCGGAGATCCCGTCCAGCTGCCGCGCCTCCCGTCGGCCGTGGACGGCGACGAACCGGCACGGGGCGACCGGTGCGAGCCCGTGGTGCTGGAAGTGCACCTTCTCCGGCCGCAGTTCGCCGGCCTCGACCTCCTCGCCGAGTGCCTGTCGGCCCGCGAGCCGCACCAGGTCGACTCCGCAGGCGCGCCGGGACAGCTCGTTGATGTGCCCGCCGACCCGCCCGTTGACCTCGATGATCCTCGGACCCGACGGGGTCAACTTGAGCTCGGTGTGGGTCAGGCCGGTGCGCACGCCCAGGGCCATCAGCGCCCGCGTCGTCAGGTCGAGGATCTCCTGCCGTTCCGCTTCGGACACTTGGGCCGGCCAGTACTGGCCGGGCTCCCGGAAGGGATGGACCAGCGGGAACTTTCCGGTCAGCGCCAAGTGGACCACTCCGTCGGGGCCGCAGAGGCTCTCGACGGACACGTAGTCACCGGACGGCAGCCCGGCCCTGCCCACCAGCAACTCCTCGACGACGAGCGGCGCTTCGTGGCCGGGGGACGTGCGCACGGCGGCGAACAGGTCGGCCAGCAGAGCCGGGGCCGCGGCCGCGTCGTACACCGCGTGGGTGTGGCGACTGCCCTCACCTCTGACGGGCTTCACGATCGCCGGAAGACCGACCGCCGCGACCGCCGTGGACCAGTCCGCCGGCACCCGCAGCGGATGGCTGCGCACCTCGTCGACGCCCGCCTCCCGAAGCCGTCGCCGCTGACGCACCTTGTCGGTGAGCAGCCGGGCCGTGTCCTCGTCGTGGAAGGGCAGCCCGAGATCGGCGGCGAGCCGGGCCGCGGTCCGTAACATCGGTTCGCTGAAGGTGACGAGCGCCGACGGCCCGTACCCGCGCAGCGCGGCGGCATCTACCGCCGGGTCACCCGTGAGCGGGAGAACGGACCCCAGGGTGTCCAGGACCTCCGCGAGCCGCGCCACATGATCGGTGGGTGCCACGACGAACACGATGTCC
Organism: Streptomyces sp. NPDC051738; assembly: GCF_044453205.1. Lineage (NCBI taxonomy): Bacteria > Bacillati > Actinomycetota > Actinomycetes > Kitasatosporales > Streptomycetaceae > Streptomyces > Streptomyces sp. NPDC051738. Next base: position 13,101 of record NZ_JBITCM010000040.1, read on the forward strand.
GCGAGGTCACGCAGCCCCACGGCGATGTCCCCGGCGGCCACGGCTCCCTTGTCGTAGACGACGGCGATGACCGGCCGACCCCCCGTCATGCGCGCACCGCCCGCGATACCGACGGCAGTTGGGCCGGGGCCGAGGGATCCTCGGCCGCAGCGGCCAACGCCTGACGGTACAACTCGGCGTAATGCTCCGCCTGATTCGGATCCACCAGGTCGGGGTCGAAGTCCACGACGACGCGGCTGCCGCCCTCCAGCCCCTCGACCTCGAAGTCGACACGGAACGGGAAACTGGGCTTGCCCTCCACCCACCAGCCGTCGGCCCGCAGGGCGGTCAGGTTCCCGAGACCCTCGTAGAGGTGGAAGTCGGTGTAGTTGAACGTGACGTCGAAGGCCGGACGGCCGAGCCGGGTCTCGATCTGGGCCAGCGGAAACGCCCGGTGGGGCATGGATCGCCGCTCGGCCGTCATGGCGTCCCCGGCGAGTTCCGCCCACGACCGCGCGGTCCGCACGAACCGCATGGGGAGTGTGTTCAGGTAGAGGCCGACCACCAGGTCGGAGTCCGCGGTCTCCGGACGGGTACTGACCACCACGCCGGTGACGATGTCCTGGTCGCGGCCGAGCCAGGCGCCGAGCGTCCAGGCGTGCACGCCGAGCACGAAGGCCTTCAGCGACGCCCCCGACCGCCGCGCCGCCGACCGCAACGCCTCGAGCAGCTCCGGCTCCAGGCCGAAGGCGTGCTGGCCGACCGCGTTCGCCGCGGCCGTGCGGACGCCCGGGTCGATCAGCAGCACGGGCACGTCCGCCTCGGCCCGCCAGAACTCCGCCGCCTCGGGGGAGGCGATGGCCGCGGCCTCGGCGGCGGCGAAGTCCTGGTGAGCGGTGGCGGGGAGCTCCGGCAGGTCGGGGGCGACGCCCCGCAGCAACGCGTCGTACACCGTGAGCAGGTCCACGATCATCCGGCCCAGCCCCCACCCGTCGGCGATGGCGTGATGGCAGGAGAGCGCCACCTGGAAGGAGTCCCGCTCGGTCACGACATGGCAGCGCAGCAGCGGCGCCCCGCTCCAGTCGAGGGGCCGCTTCACCTGCTCCGCGCTCCACCGCCGGGCGAGCTCGGCTGCCGTGTGAGGACCGTCCTGGTCAGCCGGCTCGACGGTGAGCCGTGGCTCGACCTCGGCCCACACCAGCTGGACGGGCACTGAGAACGTACCGAGGTCGAAGGAGGTACGCAGCGCCGGGTGGCGGCGGCTCACCGTGGTCAGCGCCTCGCGGAACAGCTTCTCGTCGAAGGCCGCCCGGGTCCTCCAGCCCGTCCTGGAGTGATACAGCTCGGGATCCCCGCTGGCCTCGCACAGGTAGATCATCCCGACCTGGAGCGCCGAGGCCGGGACCGCCTCCGTCACCGCGTCGGGCACCAGGGCCCGGTCCACCGGGTCGAGCAGACCGGCGCGGGCCGGCCCGGCGGCGCCGGACGCGGCTGCCCCGAGGGACTGTCCGGCACTGGCCTGTTCGGAGGTGTTGGCCTGTTCGAGGTGGGCCGCCAGATCGCGGGCCGTCGGGTAGTACAGGAGGTCCCGCAGGGAGACGGACAGACCTCGGCCTTGCGCCTCGGTGACGACGCGCAGCGCGGTGAGCGAGTCCCCGCCCATCGCGTAGAAGTCGTCGTCCGGGCCGATTTCCTCATCGCCCAGGTGCGTGCGTATGAGATCCAGGAGCAGGTCGGTGACAGAGGCAGTCATGGGTTCTCCCTCAGAGCGAACGGGCCTGGGGCGGGACGCGTCGGCGTGCGTCCGCGCGCAGCCGGGTGCGGACGGGCAGCCGGGTGAACCCCGCCACGAAGTTGGACGCGAGCCGGCGCGGCGGCCCGGCCGGCTCGAACTCCTCTACCAGGGCGACGATCTCCTCGAAGAGGACGCGCAGGGTCAGCCGGCCGACGGCTGCGCCCAGGCAGTAGTGGGGGCCGTATCCGAACGCGATGTGCCGGTTGTCGGGCCGGGGCACGAGGAACCGCTCGGGGTCGGCGAAGACGGTCTCGTCACGGTTGGCCGAGCCCACCCACACCGCCACCGCGTCCCCCGCCGGCACCAGGCCGCCGCTCAGTTCGACGTCCTGGACCGCGTGCCGCAGGAAGGAGCGGGCAGCGGACGTGAAACGCAGTCCCTCTTCCACGAGTTCCGGGACGAGTTCCGGGTTCTCCCGCACCGCCCGGTACACCTCCGGGTTCCGGGCGAGCGCGAGCACGGTGCCCGCCGCGGTGTGCGGAGTGGTGGCGTTGGCGCCGAGCAGCACGCTGTAGCAGTTGACGACGACCTCGTCCCGGGTGAGCGCGGTCCCGTCGACGGATACGGCCGTCAGGTGGCGGATGAGGTCGTCGCCCTCGGTGCCCGCCCTCGACCGGGCCGTTCGCGCGAAGTACTCGAACAGCTCGTGGTGTGCGATGGCGAGCGTCGCGGCGCTGCTGCCCGTGCGGTGGACCGGATCCTCGGGCGCCGCCGCCATGCCCGTCCACCGCACGAGGTCCGGCCAGTCCTCCTCGGGCAGGTCCATCAGAGCCGCGGCCGCGGCCATGGGCAGCAGCGCGGCGTGCTCGCTCACGTCCCACACCTCGTCGTCGGCGACGGATCGCAGGACCGCGTCCACGGCAGCCCGGATCCGCTGCTCGGCCGCCATCAGCGGGGCACCGCTGAACAGGGCCCGCAGCGGGCGGCGCAGTTCGCCGTGGCGGGGCGGGTCCGTGGCGACGAGCATCTTGCCCGCCGCCGCGTCACCCCGCCCGAGCTGTTGGAGAAGGCTGCCCCGCTCGGACGTGAACTCGCGGTGCTGACCGAGCACCCGGCAGGCGTCCTGGTAGCGGGTGACCGACCAGAAGGCGCGTCCGTCCGGCAGCTCCTGACGGTGCAGCGGCGCCCGGCGCCGCATGGCCGCCCATGTCAGATGGGGGTCGCTCGCGGCGTGGAAGCCCGCGTCGAACAGGTCGACGCCGTCCAGGTCGACCGTGTCGAGGTCGGCAACCGACCAGCCGCCCGCCGGGTTCTCCGTCACGATCGCGACCTCGCTTCCTGCACGGCCCGGGCCAGCCCGGCGGGGCTCGGGTCCAGATACAGGGAGCGCGGCGAGATCTCGACGCCGTACGACCGCCGTAGTTCGCCCAGGATCGTCACGGCCAGCAGCGAGTGCCCGCCGATCTCGAAGAAGTCGTCGTCCGCGCCGACCCCGAGGACGCCGATGTGGTCCGTCCACAGCTGGCAGATCGCCCGCTCAACCGGCGACTCGGGCGCCCGATGGGGCGCGCTCAGCTCGGGCCTCTCCTGCACCGACGCGGCGGCCAGAGCGGCACGGTCCACCTTGCCGTTCGGGGTGAGCGGCAGTGTGTCGACGATCCGCACGAGGGCGGGCACGCAGTAGTCGGGCAGCACCCGCACCAGCCGCTCCCGCACGTCCAGCGCGGAGAGTTGACCTCCGTCATCGGCGACCACATGGCCGATCAGCCGGCGTTCGCCGGACGGTGCCCGCTGGACGACGACGGCTGCCCGGGCCACGCCGGGCACCGCGGCCAGCGCCGACTCCACCTCGCCGGTCTCGACCCGAAAGCCCCGGATCTTCACCTGGTCGTCGTCGCGCCCGAGGAACTCCAGCGTGCCGTCGGTCAGCCACCGCACCCGGTCTCCGGTGCGGTACATGCGGGCGCCGGGCGTCGCCGCGTACGGGTCGGCCACGAACCGCTCCGCCGTCCGTCCCGGGTTCCCCAGATAGCCGTGGGCCAGGCCCTCACCGGTGACGTAGAGCTCGCCTTCCCCGTCCTCCGGCACGGGGCGCAGCCGCTCGTCGAGGACCCGCACCCCGCTGCCCCTGATCGGCCGGCCGATCGGGACCGTCGTGGTCACGGGCGCCTCCCGCATGGGGTGGCAACAGCTGAACGTGGTGTTCTCCGTGGGCCCGTACCCGTTGACGACGGTGGTCTCCGGCAGGGCGGCGACGGCGCGGGCGACATGCGGCGCGGACAGTACGTCGCCCCCCGCCAGGAGGTAGCGCAGCCCGCGCAGTTCGGCCAGACCGGTGTCGACGACATGGTGGAAGAGACCGGCGGTCAGCCACATCATCGTGACGCCCTCGCGGCCCGCGTACGCGGTCAGTTCGGCCGCGGACAGCTGCCCGGGCGGCGGAACGGCGAGCCGAGCCCCGGCCAGCAGCGCCCCCCAGACCTCCCACGTCGACGCGTCGAAGGCGAGGGGCGCGAACTGGAGGAACACGTCGTCCCGGCGGATGTCGGCGATGTCCGTCCCGACCACCAGGCGCAGCACCGCCCGGTGCGGAACGCACACACCCTTGGGAGGGCCGGTGGACCCCGAGGTGTAGGCGACGTAGGCGATGTCCTCCGGGGTGGTCACAGCGGCCGGCCTCGCGGCCTGCCCGCCGCTGTCCGCCTGCCCGCCGTCGTCCGCCTGCCCGTCGCCGTCCGGGGTGAGTACCGTCCGGCCGTGGCTCGACATCTCGGCCGCCAGGTGGGCCTGCGACAACACCACCTTCACCGAGGCGTCGTCGAGGATCGTCTGCCGCCGTTCGAAGGGCTGTCGGGCGTCCAGCGACAGGTAGGCGGAACCGGCCTTGAGCACGGCCAGGATCATCGCCACCGCCGCGGCGGAGCGCTCGGCGTGCACGGCGACGACGTCTCCGGGTCGCACCCCGTGCCGCCACAGCCGCCGCGCCGTGCGGTCGGCCCTGGCGTCGAGTTCGGCGTAGGTCAGCTCGCCGTCGCAGGCGCTGACCGCGACCGCGTCGGGTGTCTCGCGGACCCGCTCGGCGAACACCCCGTGAATGGTCTGCATGATCAGCCCCGACCTCCTCCGTGACCGGTCCCCGCACCACTCGGCTCGGGGCTCCTCGGGTCGGCGAGCAGCGACGCGAACAGGTCCGTCAGCTGCTCCGGTGCGGAGAGGAAGGCGTAGTGCCCGCCGTCGAGCACAGGGAACCGGACGTCCGCCGAGTACTCCTGCCACGGCCGGATCTGCTCCAGGGTGATCTCCTCGTCGTCGGCCCAGTGCAGCGCCGTGATGCCGACGGGCAGAGTCAGCGGACGCTGCCGGCGGTAGACACGGTTGGCGTCGAGGTCCTGGTGCAGCACCTCCAGCGTCAGCTCGATCAGGGCGGGATGCGGCTCGCCGCCCCGCTCGACGATGATCCGGCCCAGCTCCCGGCCGAGTTGCTCGTCGTCCATGTCCAGGAAACGGTCCTGCGGACAGTGGTGCGGGGGCACCTGGGCCGAGACGACCAGCCGGTGCGGCAGTGGCAGACCCCGCTCGGCCAGCAGGGCCGCTGTCTCGAACGCGGGCAGCGCGCCCGCGCAATGCCCGAACAGCACGAACGGCCGGTCCAGATAGGGCAGCAGCTGTTTCACCAGATCGGCCGCCAGCTCCTCGTAGGTGCCGTAGTGCGGCTCCCGCACCCGGTTCTCCCTGGCCGGGAGCTGGATCGGGCACACCTCGGCGGTGCCGATCATGCGGGGCCACTGAGAGAACATCGAGCCGCCCACACCGGAGTACGGAAAGCAGAAGACGCGGGCCTCGGCGTCCTCGGACGGCCTGCGCAGCAGCCGGGCGGGGAAGGGACGCGTGTCGCTCATGTCCACGACACCACGGTCTTGTCGTCGACGAAGCCGAGAATGCCCGCCAGCGTGGTACGGCGCAGCTGCGGATCGGTGTTGGGCTCGACCGCGTGGACGTGGGCGCCGTTGAAGACATAGACGTCACCGGCGTGCACGTCGACCCACTTCAGCTCGATGCCCTCCAGGGTGTCCAGGGGGTAGGGCGACCCCGTGTAGTGCAGGCCCAGTGCGTGCTTGGACGTTTCGTCGGGCCGGATGTTCCAGTAAGCGAGCCGGCCGCCGTCGCCGTTCTCCAGGCAGATGTTCAGCGCCGCGGGCTGGTACCCGGCCACCTTCTGTATCTCGAAGTCGGCCTGCTGCGGTTCGGTGCACTGGGACAGATCGTCGTGCGGGGCCAGCGCGTACTCGCCCTGGCCGTGCCAGGAGCGCAGCAGTCCGCGGCAGGCCTCCCGGTCCTCGTGCCGGGCCGGCCGTACCGTGGCGCCGTCCTCGGCCAGCGCCCTGTCCAGGCCTGCGAAGAAGATCTTCAGGGGATCGTCGGGAACGGCCAGCACGTCGTCGAGCGCCGCGGCCACCTCCGCGGTCTCGTCCAGGTATGCCGCGGTGGTCTTGTGGTAGTGGTAGGCGCCCAGGAAGTAGCCGGGTGCCTCCACGCCGCGGGCCCTCCTGGCGGGGCTGGCCCAGAACCGCTCGGCCAGCTCGGTGCAGGTGCCCGGCTTCACCATGCCGCGGAACATGACTCCCGCGATCCGGCCGTGCAGGACGTCGAGGAGCGCCCCCGGCTCGAAGGTGTCGTACTCGCGGAAGACGAAGTAGTCGGCGTCACCGCTCCAGCCGGTGAGCCGGCGGTGGGACGCGGTGCTGTTGGTCGTGGCGAACGTGGTCATGACTCCTCCAATCGGTGATCGCCGCGGGCCGGGTCGGCGCCCGTGTCCGAGTGATCCTCGGGCGGGCCGGAAGCCGGGACGGAGACCGCGGATGTCGCGCCTTGCGGGGACTGCCCCTCGTCGACCGCACGCAGCGAGGGCAGCAGCAGGACGACGGGTCCTGCGAGCACGATCAGCGCGCCGGCCCAGACCAGCGCGGGACCGACGCCGAGCGCCGCCGACGCGGGACCGGCGAGGGCGAGCCCGAGCGGAACGAACGCGAACGAGCCCACGGCTTCGTACGACATGACCCGGGCGAGCTTGTCCTCGGGCACGTTCTGCTGCAGGGCGGTGTCCAGCAGCACTTCGTAGACGTCGATGCACACGCCCGCCACGAAGGCGAGCACGGCGACGGCGGCGACCGGCGCCCCGGACGCGAGCAGGAACAAGGGCAGCGGGAAGCCCATGGTCAGCAGTGCCGCCAGCCGGAGCGGGCGGCGGGTGCGCAGCCGTACGGCCGTGGTGCTGCCGACCACGTAGCCGATGGCCTGGGCGGTGAGGATCAGGCTCCAGGCGGGCGCCCCGCCCAACTCGTCCTTGGCGACCACCGGGCCGAGCACGTAGAAGCCGCCGGCCAGCAGCACGTTCACGACGCACAGCTGGCCCACCATCACCCACACCCACTGGCGTGCCGTGAACTCCTTCCAACCGTCCCGTAGTTCCCGCACCAAAGACGTGGACGTTCCGGTCGGCGGGGTCGACTTCAGCCGGATCCCGGACAGGAGCACGGCGGAGACGAGGAAGGAGGCCGCATCGATGGCCAGAGTCGGCCCGGCGCCGACCAGGGCGACCAGGATCCCGGCGACGGCCGCACCGATGATGTTCCCGCCGCGCATGGCCAGTTGCAGCAGGCCGTTGGCGGACTGCAGGACATTCCCCGAGACCAGCTGCGGCATCACGGACCGGGAGGCCGGTTCGAAGAGGGCGGCGGCGGCGCCGTTGACGCACGCCAGCAGGGCGAGGGAGAGCGTCGAGGCGTGCTCGCTGATCACCAGCGCGGCCGCGACGCCCTGCGCGAGCCCGGCCACCACGTCCGCCCCGACCATCACCCGGTACTTGGGCCACCGATCGGCGACGACGCCGCCCAGCAGGACGAACACCACCTGGCTCGCCAGCCGGGCGGTGAGCACCAGACCGAGCCCGGTGGCCGACCCGTCCGGCAGTTCGAGCACGGTGAAGGCCAGGGCGACCGGAGCGATCGCGTTGCCGAGCAGGGAGACGGAACGGGCCGACAGGAGGCACAGCACCGAGCGATCGCGCAGGACCCAGAGGTTCGAGGACAACGGTCACCCACCCGTGCCGAGGTGCGGACCGGGTCCGGAGGCCACCAGGCCGGCCGGACGCAGGTCGGTCCAGTGCTCCTCCACATACGCCACGCACTCCGGGCGGGGCCGGTCCGCGCGGACCAGGTCCCAGCCCGGCGGGACGTCGGCGAAGGACGGCCACAGCGAGTACTGGCCCTCCGCGTTGCGCAGGACCCGGTACAGCGCATCCGGATCGTCGAAGGGGTTCGTCGTCATCAGTGGTCTCCGTTCGCAGGGGCCGTACCGGCTCCGTGGGGGGATACCGGCCGTTCGAGGGCGGCGCAGAGATGACGGCCGATCTCCGCGAGCGGGGCCGGGTGGTTCATGTTCGTGTGGGTGGTCTCGATCGGGTGCCAGACCACCTCGCCGTCCACGAACTCCTTCCAGACGTCGGGCGTGGGAGCTCCCTCGGTGCGGCCTTGCGTCGCCATGAAGAACAGCACGTCGCCCGTGATCCGCTTCGGCTCGTACGCGCCCACGATGTGCCGGTTGTGCGCCATCGCCGTCAGCAGGGCGACCAGTTGGGGTTCCTGAAGGCTGGCGAGGGCCCCCGTGTCGTTCCGCAGGATCTCCACCGCCTTGGCGATCTCGGGCGATCCCTCCTGCGGGATGACCTGCGGCCGGGACGGGTCCAGCAGCGCCGCCAGCATTTCCCGGTCGTCCAGGCGGTAGTGGTTGGGCACGCCCGGATAGCAGTCGAGCATGGTCAGCAACGCCACCTCATGGCCCTGCCGCTGGAGCTGTGCGGTCATCTCGAAGGCGACGATGCCGCCGAACGACCAGCCGAGGAGGTGGTAGGGGCCGGCGGGCTGGATGGCCCGGATCCGCTCGGCATAGTCGGCGGCCATCTCCTCCACCGTGGCGGGCATGTCGTCCGGGTGAAGCAGGCCCCGCGCCTGGATGCCGTGGACCGGGACGTCACCGGGGATGTGCTTCAGGAAGCCCGCGTAGCTCCAGCTGAGACCGCCGCCGGGGTGGATGCAGAAGAGCGGGGGCCGCGTGCCGCCCGGCCGCAGCGGCAGTTCGACCTCCAGGGCACTGTCCCCGTTGCCGATGCCGGCGTGTTCGGCCAGCCCGGCCACGGTGGGTGCCTCGAACAGGGTGCGCATCCCGATCCGAAGCCCCAGGGTGGCACGCACCCGGCTGATCAGCCGGGCCGCCAGCAGGGAGTGCCCGCCCAGCTGGAAGAAGTCGTCGTCGATGCCGACCGAGGGCAGTCCGAGCACCTCGGCGAACAGCTCGGACAGCACTTCCTCACGCGGTGACCTGGGCCGTCGGGCGCTGACGTGGCCGGTGAGGTCAGGCACCGGCAACAGGTCCCGGTTGAGCTTGCCGTTGCCGCGCAACGGCAGGGTCTCCAGGCTCACGAACGCGGCCGGCACCATGTGTTCGGGTACCCGCGCGGAGAGGTGGTCGCGCAGCTCGCCGGGACCGGGGCCGTCCGGCGATCCCGGCACCACGTAGGCGACGAGCCGCTTGTCGCCGGGCACGTCCTCGCGTACGACGACCGCCGCGCGTGTGATGCCGGGATGTTCGCTCAGGACCGTCTCGATCTCGCCCAGTTCGATGCGGAAACCGCGCACCTTGACCTGGTCGTCGGCCCGGCCGGCGAACTCCAGGGCGCCGTCCTGTCGCCAGCGCGCCAGGTCCCCGCTTCGGTACATCCGCTCGCCGGGCGCACCGAACGGGTCGGCGACGAACCGCCCGGCGGTCAGGCCGGGCTGCCCCAGATACCCGCGCCCGACGCCGACGCCCGCCAGGTACAGCTCGCCCGTGACGCCCACCGGCACCGGGTTGAGCCACTGGTCGAGGACGTGGACGCGGGTGTTGGCCAGCGGCTGCCCCACGGGGATGACACCGTCCAGGTCCGCCGGGCGCACCCGGTGGACGACGCTCATCATCGTGGTCTCGGTGGGGCCGAGCTGGTTGACCACCTCGCAGCCCCAGCGGTCCAGCAACTCCCGCGCCTCGCCGGGGCGCAGCGTCTCCCCGGCGGTGCCGACCAGGCGCAGCGAGGAGAAGTCGGCCGGGTCGGCGCCGTAGACGGTGATCGACTCCAGCAGCGAGGGTACGACGCAGAGGATGACCGTGGGACGGCTGACGCGAATGGCGTCGATGACCACACCAGGATCCCGGCTGCCCTCCTCCGGCAGCAGCGCGACGGACGCGCCCACCGCCAGCGGCCCGAAGATCTCGCGCACCGGAGGCTCGAAGGCCAGAGAGGTGATCTGCAGGCTGATGTCCTGGGCGGTGAGGCGGAACCGCCGTGCCATGTCGAGCAGCCGGTTCACCACACCGCCGTGCTCGATCAGCACACACTTGGGCCTGCCGGTGGAACCGGAGGTGTAGATGGCGTACGCCAGATCCTTCCCGCCGGTTTCGCGGACGGGCCGTACGACCGGGGCGGCGTCGAGCCGTGCGTCGGAGTCCACCCGGACCACCTCGGTGCCGTCCGGGGTGATGCCGTCGGCGAGGTCGCCCCGGCTGACCAGGAGGGCGGCCCCGCTGTCGGCGACCATGTAGCGCAGCCGTTCCGCGGGCAGCTCCGGGTCCAGGGGCACGTACGCGCCGCCCGCCTTCCACACGCCGAGCAGGGCGGCCACGGCCTCCGGGCCGCGCGGCAGGCAGATCCCGGCAACGGTGCCCGGGCCCACGCCCAAGTCGCGCAGCAGGTGGGCGTACTGGTTGGCGCGTTCGTCGAGGCGCCGGTACGTCCAGCGGACATCCTGCTGGATCAGAGCCGTCGCCTCAGGGCTGCGGTCCGTCTGCTCCTCGACCAGGTCTGCCACGGTCTTCCGGTGGGGGAAGGGCGCGGCCGTGTCGTTGCGGTCCACGACCAGCAGCCGGTGTTCGGCCGGATCGAGAACGGCGAGGCGGCCGAGCCGTGTGTCGGGCCGCGCCACCACGTCCCGCAGCAGCCGGACCAGGCACGCCGCGAGGCGCTCGGCGGTCTCCCGGTCGAAGAGGTCCCGGCTGTACTCCAGGTCGCCCAGGATGCGCTGCGGCGCGTGGGGCGCCGCACCCCCCGTGTCGAACTTGAAGGACAGGTCGAACTTGGCGGTGCCGGTGGTCACCGGCTGGGACGAGACCTCGAGTCCGGGCAGGGCGAAGTCGTCCGGGATACCGTTCTGGGCCGCGAACATGACCTGGAAGAGTGGGTGACGGGCGGCCGAGCGGGGCGGATTCAGTACCTCGACCAGCCGCTCGAAGGGCAGGTCCTGACGGTCGTAGGCGGCGAGACTGCCCGCGCGCACCCGGCCCAGCAGCTCCGCGAAACTCGGGTTGCCGGAGGTGTCGGCGCGCGTCACCACCGTGTTGACGAAGAAGCCCACGAGCTGGTGCAATGCCTGATCGTCACGGCCCGCGACGGCGTTGCCGATGGGGAGGTCGGTGCCCGCTCCCAGGCGGGTCAGCAGCGCGGCCACCGCCGCCTGGAGCACCATGTGGACCGTACAGCCGCTGCGCCGGGCCAGGGCGACCAGATCGGCGCTCAGCTTCTCGTCGAGGTCGACGGGAACCATGTCACCGAGAAAGCTGGGGTCGGCGGGGCGTGGACGGTCGGCCGGCAGCGCCAGTTCCTCCGGGGCGTCCTCCAGCGCCGCCCGCCAGAACGCGAGCTGCCCGGCCGCCAGAGTTCCGGGCCGGTCGTCGCCCTCCAGCAGACGCCGCTGCCACAGGGCGTAGTCGGCGTACTGGACGGACAGGGGCGGCCACGCCGGCGCCGTGCCGGACAGCCGGGCCGTGTACGCCTCCGTCAGGTCCCGCATGAGCGGTTCGAGCGACCAGCCGTCACCAGCGATGTGGTGCAGCACCAGGAGCAGCACACTGCGTTCGGCGCCGGTCTCGAAGAGCGTGGCACGCAGCGGCAGATCGGCCGCAAGGTCGAAGGGCCGCCGCGCTTCCTCGGTGAGCAGTCCGTCCACCTGGCCGGGGGAGGCACTGCGGACGACCAGCCGCAGCGCGGCGTCCGCCGGAGCCAGGATCCTCTGGTACGGGGTGCCGTCCCGGTCCACGTACAGCGTCCGCAGGATCTCGTGCCGCTCCACCACGTCCCGCAGGGCCGCTTCGAGAGCCGCCACGTCGACGCGGCCACTCAGGCGCAGCGCATAGGGGATGTGGTACGCCGGGTTCTTCCCGTGCACCTGCTGCAGGATCCACAGCCGTTGCTGGGAGAAGGACAGCGGGATGTCACCGGACCGGTCCGCCGGCGTGAGGGCGGGACGACTGGAATCGGCGCCCGTCTCCAGCCTGCGGGCGAGGGCCGCCGGGGTACGGGTGTCGAACAGGTCCTTGAGGGCGACCTCCACGCCCAGCAGCGCACGGATCCGGTTGACCACACGGATGGCTGTCAGCGAGTGGCCGCCGAGCGCGAAGAAGTCGTCGTCGGGGCCCAGCCTGTCGCGGTCCAGCACTTGGGCGAACAGCTCGCGGATCAACTGCTGGCGCAGGGAGCCGGAGAACGCGTCGCCCGGTGAGAGGGGGGTGTCGGCGGGGGCGTGGGGCAGGGGCGCCCCTTGTCCGCCGAGCGCGTCCCGGTCCAGCTTTCCGTTGGGCGTGAGGGGCAGGGCGTCGAGGGTCCGCAGAGAGGCGGGCACCATGTAGTCCGGCAGTCGATCCCGCAGGTGGGCGCGCAGGCCGGGCTCGTCCAGGGGGACCGACGGGTCGGGTACGACATAGGCGACGATGGCCGGCGTGCCGTCGGTGTCCTCCCGGGCGGCAGCGGCCTGCCGGACGGCGGGATGGGCCGTCAGCGCCGCCTCGATCTCGCCCAACTCGATGCGGAATCCCCGTATCTTGACCTGTTCGTCGGCTCGGCCCAGGTACTCGATGTCGCCGTCGGGCAGCCGGCGCCCCAGGTCTCCGGAGCGGTAGCCGCGCACAGTGCGGCCGTCCGCGCCGGTGATCGTGACGAAGCGCTGAGCCGTCAGTTCCGGACGGCCCAGGTAGCCCCTGGCGACGCCGGGACCGGTCACCACGATCTCGCCCGGCTGCCCGTCGGGAACGGGAGCCAGGTCCTCGTCCGCGATGAGCACGCCGAGATCGGGCAGCGGACGGCCGATCAGGCTGCCGCCGCGGTCCAGGTCCTCGCGCAACACGCGCCGGAACGTGGCGTGCACGGTGATCTCGGTGATGCCGTACATGTTGGCGAGCGCCGGAGTCCGGTCCCCGTACAGGTCCAGCCATGGCGCGAGGTCGGTGAAACGCAGCGCCTCCCCGCCGAACACCACCCACTTCAGGGGGAGCCGCTCGTCGTGGCGGGCCTCCTCGGCGACCAACTGGGCGAACGCGGTGGGAGTCTGACTCAGGACGGTCACCCGCTCCTCGGCCAGCAGCCGGCGGAACGCGGCCGGATCCCGGGCGGTGTCACCCGGGACGACGACGATCCGGCCACCGTGCAGGAGAGCTCCCCACATCTCCCACACGGAGAAGTCGAAGGCGAACGAGTGGAAAAGGGACCACACGTCCTCGTGGTCGAATTCGAACAGGGCCTGGCTGCTGTGGAAGAGCCGCAGGACGTTGTGGTGGGTTATCTCGACACCCTTGGGGCGGCCCGTGGTTCCGGACGTGAAGATGACATAGGCACGGTTTGAGGGTGCGATATCCGGTGCCGTATACGTCGCGTCATCGGCATCGTCGGGCACGTCGTCGACGTACACCACGGGTACGCCCGTGGGCACTTGGCCGGCCAGCGAGCGTGAGGCCAGGACGAGGGGCGGCTCCGCGTCTTCGAGGACCGCCCGCACTCTGGCGCGAGGGGTGGCGGGATCGAGGGGGACATAGAAGTTGCCGGTCTTCAGGACGGCGAGCCCGGCGGCCACCATGTCGGCGGAACGATTCACCATGAGGGCAACAGCCTGATCGCCTGCCGACGCGTGTGGCTGGATCCTGTTGGCCAGCGAGTTCGCGCGTAAGTCCAATTGGTGGTAGCTGAGACTTTCCTCGCCGCAGCGTACGGCTTCCCTCTCGGGATACTTTTCCACCGTTGCCGAGAATGCCTCAAGGAGGTTTTCCGAGAAGGGTGAATACTTTTCGGAAATGGCTTCTCGTATCGGCATTGATCCCCCGTACCCTCGCTCACTTCTTGAAAGGGCGGCGCGGAATCTGCATATGCAGACCGCACGCACATGAGGACGCTAGTCACCATCAGAGAAATGATCAACCACCCGTCTCTGTATGGCCGAAACGGATACGCGATCCAGGCTGCAGGGTTGGCTCTTTCGCGCAGATGGAAGGGCTGATTCGCAACCCTTCGGCAATTCTGGATCATGGCTTGAAGGGAGGCGTTTCTCCTTTGAGGGAGCGGGTACGGATCAAAAATTCTCCGCCCCGCTGGACCCCTCAGGACCGCTCAGGACCGTTCACCACCGCTCGGGACTGCGGTGGCAGGGGATTGCGCGGGGAGGGGTCCCGGTCGAGGCGGGGTTCAATGGCGGCCATGATGCGTAGAACGTCCTCCACCGCCGTCGTCGGCGTTGTTGTCGCTGTCGTGTTCGCCGCTCTCACGTCGTGTTCCTCGGATACGTCGGACGGGTCCCCGGCCGAGGGCCGGCCCAGTGGGTCCGGCTCCGGGGCGCCGGCGTCCGACCCCGGTCCGACTCCCACGGAGACGGCCTCGCTGTCGCCCTCGCCGACCGGGCCGTGCGCTGACGGGACGTGTGAGATTGAGGTCGCAGTGGGGGACGTCGTGACAGTGCCGGAAACGTACGGCCTCGGGCAGATCAAGGTGACGGCGATCACCGCCGACGAGGTCGAGATGGTCGCGCCGCTGACGGGATCGGGCTACAGCGTTTCGGGCTGTTCCGGTGGCGGCGGCGTGTCCTCGGAGGGCAGCGGCGGCGTCGGGCTCCGCTGCGGCAAGGGACCAGCCGCGACCATCAATGACGCCATGAGCCTGGAGGTCGTCGAGATCCGCGACACTGCCGCCGTCCTGCGTATCGGGCCCGTTGGGTGACGTACGAGTAAGTGGGCCCGTGGGCCCGTGGGCCCGTGTGCGTGTGGGCGTGTGGGCGTCGCTTTCTGACGTCGGGACGGAAAGGGCCTTTTCGCAGCGCCAACCATTGAGTACCGCGTGAGGTCGCCGGAGGCATATCGGCTCCAGGTACCGCCGGCTCGGGTGCTACCGTGCCGCGCAACATCAACTGGCTGTCACGCATGCGGTGTTGTGGGGGACCTTTTGGGATGGATGAGCTCATGGGCGCAGAGGACGGCGCGGAGCGCCCGGGGCTGGGGCGTCCTTGCGGTACCTATCGCCCGCAGCGAAGAAAGCTCTCCGCGTACGCGCTGCTCCTGCTGGCCCTCACTCCCTTCTCGGCCCTGACCTACCTCCTGACGATCCTCCTCTGTGCGTTCTTCGACTGGGAGGGAGCCGTCGCGGCGAGCGCGCTCGGCGGGCTGGCGTTGCTGGGGCCGTTCGCTGTCCGAGTGCTGTGGGATCGGCGGCACACAAGAGTGGAGTTCCGCCTTTACCAGAAGGGCCTCGTCGCGATTGCGGCCGACGGTACGGAAGCGGTCTATCCCTGGCATTCGACCGCTGTCTTCACGACCGGCTGGAATCGCTACAAGCTGTCCAACCCCGAGGGGACGGTCGTCACGTTCGGGGCGGCGCACCGTAGCCCCGCAATCGGCGGCGAGAAAATCCGAGGCCTGCGCACTCGTACGGTGATCAGGGGCGCGCAGCTCCCTCAGGAGGAGGAGTGGGGTCCGGCGATCCTGCAGGGTGTCCGGGACGCGCGGCTGGCCCCGGCCGTCGAAACGGCTCTGAGCGGCGGTGAAGTCTCTTTCGGAGACCTCGTGTTGAGCCAGGACGGGCTGACCATACTGCGCAGGCGCGGCCGGGACGAGTTCACCACCTGGGAGGACGTCGACTCGCTCTCCCTCACGGCCGAGGGCGACCTCATGGTCGCCTCGCGTGGGAGCGACTTCCCGACATATTTCGCCAGGCCCCGGTACCAGGTACCCAATCTGGAGATCTTCCTCGAAGTCGCCTGTCGGCTGCACGAAGGCAGGTCGCAGCCCGCACCCGATCCGGGCACACCGACTCCGGCCGCACCGACTCCAGCCGCACCGACTCCGGGCACCCCGACTCCGGCCACACCGGATCCGACCGGACCCGCGTCGGCTGCCCGCGATGACGAGGAGTCGCCGAGTGGCGTGCCGGAACTCCTGGCCCTGTACGTCACCTTCGGGGTGGGCGCGTGGGCGGCCTGGCGCCTCGGCACCCGGCAGGAGATCGACGGACCGGGGTCCGCACTCCTCGCCGTCGTCAGGGCGGCCTTCGGCGGATTCTTCGGGGCGATCTTCGGCCTGGGCCTCGCGGCAGTCCTCATGGTCGTGCCGAAGACTGTGGGCGGGCTGCTCGTCGAATCCCTGATCCGCTGGTTCCGGCACCGCCGATACGTCGCCGCGGCCGCCCTCGCGCTGTGCACGGTCGCCCCGTCGGTGGCACTGCTCCTCGTCCTGTTCCGCGCATTCCCCTCCCGTCTGGTCCCCCTGGTGGCGCTGCTTTTCTTCGGCGGCTGGACGTTGCTGCTCGCGGTGAAGCGGTGCGGTGCGTCCGAACGCCTGCTCGTGCGCCATCTCCCGGATCTCCCTGGCGTGTTTCTGGTCGTCCTCGCCGTCGAGCAGCTCTACTCCGGCGACGTACTGACCCTCACGCCGGCCGCCGGACTCTTCTTCCCGCTCGCCATCTGGCTCTCCTGGCGCGGCTGGCGAAAGTTGACGGAATCGACGCGGCCGACGGTGCAGGCGATGGCCGACATCGTCCTGTCCGTGGAACTCGGCCTGGTGCTTACCGTGTTCATGGTGTGGCTGGCCAACGTACTGTCGTTCACCCCGCTCCAAGTCACCGTTGTGCGCGGCATGGTGGAAAAGGTCCAAGGACTGACCGAGGTGCACTGGCTGTACTGGATGGCGGCCTACACGGTGCTGGCTGTCGGCAGTTACGCCGTACTGCGCTGGACGGACCAGGTCGCGCGGGTCAGAGGGCGGCTGCGCCCGGCGCGCTTCAGCGAATCCCGGCTGCCGCTGGGCATCACCGCCAACTTCGCACGGCGGTCCCTCTCAGGGATCAATATCGGCATCATGGTCGCCCTGCTGTTCCTCGTCGTTCCGGCTCCGGTGTCCGAGGGCGCATGGAAGCGGCCGGTGGCGGAGAGATACGCCCTCGAGGTTCAGCGCCGGCAGTACGCCGAGGGCTCTGCGGCTGCGTACAAGGAGATACATCAGCAGGTCTCGGCGCATCCCCGGGCCGCCGCCCGGCTGAGGGCCATGATTCTCGCCGTGCACCGGGCCGCTCCTTCGCCACCCGGAGAGCCCGTGAACCAAACGGCGCTGGACATCGCCCGACAGGTCGGCCGCTTCCAGGCCGCCACCCTCGCTCTCGACGACCCGGCGCCAGAACCGGCCCAGACCCCGGAGGCCGACGACCTCGACGGCCGGCTCGATCAGCTCGACGAGAGCCAACAGCGCACCGCAGAGCGGGAGCAGCAAACCGACCGGTTCGCCGAGCTCGCCTCCCTCGCGATCACCCGCGCCTTCGACGCCCTCGACCTGGGCGACAACCAAGCCGTACAGCTCATCAAGGAATACCTCGGCGGGCTGGTGGAGGACGGCCCGGTGAAGAAGATCTTCCACCAGTGGGGCGAAGGAATCGGCCGGCCCCCGCCCGACGGCGGCCGACTCGTGCGCATCGACGTCCGCCGCCTGACGACGGTGGCCTACGACCGCACCCGGGCGGCCGTCGAACGCGCCGACGCCGGCCTGCTCGCCTTCTATGCCCGGTTCGGCATCGGCATCCCCACGGAGGACACCTCGCTGACACCCACGATCGACCTGGCCAACCAGCACCGGTACCTGCAGCAGGGCACAGGCCCCTGCACCGGCTGCGTCAACTCCACGACCGGCGGTACCAGCACGGGCGGAGGCGGCGGCCGCCGCTGAGCCGAGGCCCGCGGGGCCCGCATCCGCCCAGCCGTACGCCGTCGGGCGGTGAGACGGCGGAGGCGATCAGGGCGACGACGCGAGCCCGGGCGCGCAGGACACCGACCCCGTCGCCCGGGCTCCGGGTCAGCGCCTCAGCAGCAGGTTTCGGCGAGGCGCTCCCTCTACTTCGCCGCTGCCGTGGCGAGCGGCGCGGTCCACCCCTTCCCCGAACTCACCGCTCGCGAACGGGATGTCCTCGACCTGATGGCCCGCGACCTGAACAACGCCGACATCACGCACCGCCTCGTGCCCCAGCCGAAGTCCGTCCGCAAGCGTGTCTCCAGCATCTTCGCCAAGCGCCGCGTGGCCGACCGTGCCGAGGCCATCGTCCGCGCCCGCGAGGCGGGGCTCGGGCGCTCGGGGGCGGGCTGAGGGAGGCACGTCACGCAGCGCCGAGTCCGCCCTCGCCGCATGGGCGACCCGCACCGGGCCAGCTCCACACGGCAGCTGCCCTCACCGTCAGGGGCGGCTGACCTCAACCGCCGGCATCGCGATCACACCCCGGAGGTTCCGCTGGCGAGGACCCGGGCCAGCACCTGGTCGGCCAACTCCTGCGGGGGCAGCTCGCCGTCCAGGAACACCGTGTCGCTGGGCAAGGTGTCGGCCGCGGCCATACATGGCGCGATCCTGTCCTTGCACCAGCGCCGAACCTTCTCGTCCTGCTCAGGGCTGTCCGGGGTGAAGACCCGGCCATCGATCCGCTGCTCCAGAACCTCTCGGGAGACCTTGAGGAAGAAGTGGTGGACATCGATGCCCGCATCCTTCAACGCACCGAAGATCTCACCGACATAGCCAGGGTCGACCAAGGTCATGGGGACCAGGACCGGGCGGCGATACTCCTCAACCAGTCCCACCGCCAGGTCGGCGACCTGCCGTCGCCACAGCCGAAGGTCCTGGAAATCGCCGGTCGGCACCTCCACGATCTCCCGCAGCACATAGCCGACCATCTCCGGGTCATAGACCAGTACCTCGGGCCAACGCGGACGCAACTCGTCCACCAGCGTGCTCTTTCCGCTGCCGAACGCACCGTTCACCCAGACGATCAACGTGATCCTCCCGCCCCGTTGCCATGCCCCCTACGTCGGGCCCGGCATGTCGGATCAGCATGCCGCGCGGTCTGGTGGGGCCAAACTCCACTGCCAGATCAGGCCCGAAAGATCGCTAAGCGGGCCGAAACCCGCTGCCGAGCGAAGCCGGCTCACGTTGTCGAGGCCACCAAGGTCGTGTCGGCTGTGGCCTTCAGGACAGACTCATTGCGGCTGGCGTGCAGGTTCAGGAGAGCGGAAGCCGAGGGCCGAGGCCCTTTGGTTCGGATGACCGAACTCTAGGCATGTGATCGCGCTCATCGAGTGCGGAGCCTCCGACGGCCTCTGTAGCCTGGCGTCGCTGTACGTCGGGGGGGAGCTGACCGTGGAGAACATCCTGTCCGTGGCCATCGGGGCCGCTATCGGCCTCATGGGGGTGTTGCTCGGTTCGTGGTTCACCGCACGCCGACAGGACCGCATGTGGCTTCGCGAACAGAAGCTCAAAGCCGGGATCGGCTTCAACACGGCCGTGGTTCAGCTACTGGACTACCTGAAGGAAACGCAGCTGAGTGACGACGGTCCCGGAGCCAACGAGTTGGCGAACCGGATGCAGGAGGCACGCTCAGCCCTCTACCTGCTCTGCGCCGACGACACCGTCGACCTCGCCGATGCTCTCGCGCGTCGCGTCTGGAGCACCCGGCCCACCGACGGCAGGGACGACCGCCGGGCCGAGTTCCGGGAGACCTTGGACCTCCTGCGCAGCTTCACCCACCAGCTTCGGCAAGAAATCGCCAGACCGTAGTAGATGCCCTCCTGGGGCGGTGTTGGTGCGGCTAATGGGTGATGGGGGGTACGGGAGGGGGGTTGCTGCAGAGGGCGTGGATGGCTGTTTGGGTTGCTCGCTCGACGGTGGTGATGCCGTGGGTCATGGTGGGGCTGCCGTGGGAGAGAACGACGATGTAGAAGGGGCGTCCATGGGCTTCGATTCGTCCCATGGTGTTGATGGTCCAGCGTTGTGTGTGGGTGCGTTGTAGCCAGCCGTTTTTGAGGCGCCAGCGGCTGCCTTCCGCGGATACTCCCCAGTCCTGGTCGGCGTCGATCCGGCCCATGTAGGTCTGGATGAGGTCGCGTGAGGTTTTGCTGAGTGGTGAGTGGTTGGTGAACACGGTTCTCAGCAGGGTGAGTTGGTCGGTGGCGGTGGTTTGGGTGAGGCCCCAGTGGGTGTCGGGTCCTGGGGTGGTGGAGGTCAGTCCGAGGGCTTTGTTGGCGTGGGCGAGTCCTGGGCCGCGGCCGATGCGTCGCCATAGGGCGCCTGCGGAGTCGTTGTCGCTGCTTTGGATCATTGAGGCGGCGGTGGAGGTCTCCCAGGGGGTGAGGGAGCGTTCTTCGCGTTGGGCTTGCAGGAGCAGGGCGGCGAGGATGTTCACTTTCGCGAGGCTGGCGGTGATGTGTTTCTGTGAGCCGTACACCGCCCGTCGGCTGGTCCTGGGCTCCAGAACGGCGACGGACACCTGAGTGCCGCTCTGCGTTCGGATCGGTTCGAGCAAGCGAGAGAGCGCGCTTTTCACTTCGGTCTGGGCCGACGTCCGCGTGCTGGGACTGCCTGGCGGAGCCGGGGCCGGCTTGCGCTTCGCCGACGTTATTACCTCCGGGCTCTGCGCCGGGGGGCGTCCGACCCGGTGTTCGGTGGTGGTGTCGGCGGAGGCGACGCAACTGGTGAGGAGTATGCCAGCTGCTGAGCATGCCAGTGCGAGGTGCATGCGTTCGCGGCGGGTGCCGGCGTTGTCGTGCCCGGCGGGGTCGGGCGAGAAGGACTGGTGCCTCCTTCCACGGGGTGGACGGGGGGTGTGCTTCGGTTTCATCGGGAACCTCAATCGGGCAAAGGGGCGGCAGCTGGAGGGGCAGTCGGCATGTCCACAGTCTTTTCCGGGGTGAGGCGCGCCGCATCCTGGAGCGTTTTCCCTCTGTTGGCGTAACGCGCGCGCCGTGGGGGCTGTCTGACGGTCTCTTGGAACCCGGGGTGAAGGCCTGTCTGTCGTGGCCTGGTGCGTCTGCTCCGCGCGGCCTTGCTGTGGGAGGCAGGTGCACCGGGCTGTGGTGTGTGGTGGTTTGTGTGTCACTCGTGGTGGTGAGTGGTTGGGGTGTTTGGGGGTGTGCGGCAGTGGGTGGCGGTGGGGGTGGGCGGGGTGTGGAGGGTGCCGGGGGTGTTCAGGGGGTGTGGTTGTGGTTGGTGTGGGTTGTGTTCTGTTCGGTGTTGCCGCTGGTGGTCCGCAGTGTTTGGCGGATGGACCAGGTGACGGCTACGAGTGGTACGGCTACGACGGCGCCGATGACTCCGGCGGCGACGGCTCCGCTGACGACGGCGAGTGCGACGACGACGTGGTGGAGCTGGACGGCCCAGCTCATCACGATGGGCTGCAGGAGGTGGCCCTCGATCTGTCCGATGACCACGATCAGGATTACGACGAGCCCGGCGGTGAGGTGAGGGGCCCTTTCGAGGCGAGTGCGACCACGGCCGCTACGGCCAGGGCGATGGGGAAGCCGATCAGGGGGATGAAGGCGGCGAGGAATTCCAGTAGTGCCAGCGGGAGGGCGAGCGGTACGCGCAGGGCGGCCAGGGCGATGCCGACGAGGGTGGTGCGCTGCCGTGCTGCCGGGGGGAGCTGTTCGCACAGCCATTGCCACTGCCGGTCGCCGGAGTGGGTGAAGAAGATGGCGCAGAACAGGGCCAGGGCGAGCACGGTCAGTACTTCGAGGAGCCGGCTGGCGCCGCTGAGTGCTTCGCTGGCCAGGGTGGAGCGGTGGCTGGAGAGGAGCTTGCCGATCCGGGACTGCAGGTCGTCGAACACATCCGGCGGGAGGGGGGTTGTTCCAGGCGGCGTTCGATGCGGTCGATTCCAGCCACGAACTCTTTCTCCAGGCCGGTCCGCTGGTCTGCCACGGCCTCGCCGACCAGGGTGCGACTTCTCATTTCGGTGTCACCAGTGGTTCTCATCTGGATGTAATGAGCCCTTTTTCAACCTCAGCAGGGCTGTTGACGCGGCTCGCTCCTGGTTGAGCCAGGTGGAGACTGTGGGGGCAAGATGACCTATGTGCCCACCATGGTTGTTGAGATCCACGTGCCGTTGCTGCCGACGCCCGGCCTGTCGGACGGCTCCTACCTGTTTCCCTGGATCGAGGAGGTCGAGGACTTCCTGTCCGATCTCGAAGACCAGGGTGACGTGGAAGTCTTCGATGAGGGAGAGGAGGACGGGGACGTCTACGTCTTCTTCATCACCGGAGCCGCTGAGGGGGATCTTCTGGCGGTGGCGTCCCGCGTGGCCACCCTTCCTGGCATCCCTGCGGGAACCGTCGCGGTCGTCAGTAGCGACGAGGTCGAGGAGTTCGGTCTGGGACCACGGGTGGCACTTCCACTGCCTGCACTCTGAAGACCGGTCCGGAGCCTGTGTTCAGTTCAGCCCTACGGTTCCTGGCCGGGAAGCTGACAGCCCTGCGCCGTGAACGCGGAACACGGTGGCGCCGGCTCGGAACGGCGCGGCAGGCACTGCTGGTCCTGGCCCACCTGCGATGCGGACACACCTACGCCCAGCTGGCCACCGGGTTCGGTATCAGCCTCAGCACCGTCTACCGGTACGTGAGCGAGGCCGTCGGACTGCTGGCCGCCCTCGCTCCCGGCCTCGCCGAAGCGGTACGCGCCGCTTCCCACAAAGCCTTCGTGATCCTGGACGGAAGCCTCCTGCCGATCGACCGCATTGCCGCTGTCAGGCGCTCGGTCGCTCCCGAGGGGGGGCTGACCACGAAGGTCCACCTCGCGGCTGACGGCCGGGGTCTGCCCCTGGCCATCGTCGTCACACCGGGCCGTGTCAACGACTCCACGATGTTCGACACGGTCTTGGACGCGGTGCGGGTGCCCCGGCCTTCGGCCGGGCGGCCCCGTCGCAGACCGGAGAGTGTCATCGCGGATAAGGCATATTCCTCGCGGGCCATCCGGCTCGGCTTACGCCGACGCCGAATCCGCACGGTCATCCCGGAACGGGCCGATCAGGCCGCTGGCCGGAAGCGGCGCGGGGCAGCCGGAGGGCGGCCTCCGGCGTTCGACGCCGAACAGTACAAGGCCCGCAAAGTCATCGAACGCTGCTTCAGCAGGCTCAAGCAGTTCCGGGGCCATTGCCACCCGCTTCGACAAGCTGGCAGCCCGCTACCTCGCTGGACTGCACCTCGCCTCGCTCATCCTTTGGCTCCGCGAGCCAGGGGGAGTCGCCCAGGTGGGTCGGCAGTGACGAGACATCGGTCTTCAGTCCCACCAGTTGAACAGCAGGTCGCTCAATGCCCCAGGGTGCCAGTAACGGATCTGAGTGAGCTCCACCTCCGCCAGCTCAGTCACATCCACCCCGGACATCGGCGTACTCAGATCCTCAACGGGCAGGCAGCGGAAACCGGCGCCTTCGAAGCCAGCCACCCACGGCGGAGGGTCCACGAAGCTTGACAGCGGCTGCCCTGGCACAGGAGGTGCACTGGCGAAGGCGATGATCGGCAGGTGTGCGTGGCACAGAACGACATACGCCTCCAGTCGGCTGGTGATGGTCACCGAGTGGAAGTTGGACGCCCCGGCGCCGGCCAGCTCGCTGACACGGCCCCTGATCCCTCTTGCGGCTTCCCAGCAGACACTACGAAAGAGCGTCACGTCCGTCTCCGGAACCAGTTCGTCACTGTGGCCCCAAAACCCAGTCGCTCCACGCTCAAGCCGCATCAACGCTCTCCTTCTCCACAAGGAAATCGTGCCACGGCAAGACCAATTGTCAGACACGGCCTAGGCGAAATACGGCCGAACACCGGCAGCCGCCTCCCACTTGCCCAGCCAGCGCCCCAGAAACAGCATCCCAAGACGGAACCGGCCGCCGAGAAGAGCCCTGCCTGATACCCAACGCCACCATGCCAAGAGCCGGACCCCCAAGGCGCCGATTGCGCCGGCCCCATCCCCACCCGGCCACCCTCCGGCAGAACCCCCGCACACGACACCGCCCTGATGGGGTGAGCGCTGCCACCTGACAGCCCAAAGTCCCAACAGGTCAGCGGATACCGGACGGAATGTCAGACACCGCAACAGGACGGAGCACCATGAGAGATTCCTCCCGGCGAGCCACCATCGCAAAGGGGAACCTGTCGATCTCCAAGCAGAGATCGACATCGTCCGGATGGAATCCACTCCGCAGACCACCAGCAAGGTCCGCCGCAGCACGAGAAGTCCTCGCACGGCGCAGATACGGAGCCGCCTCGACATCACCCCCGGCCACACACTGGCCAATGTACTCAGCGCAGGCCAGATCCTCGTCGGCCTGACCGCCCTCGCCGGTGACAACAAACGTCACCGGACCGCAATCCGCAGCCCGCAGAAACCGTGCAGTCGGGCCGGCCACCACAAAGCTCGCACACAAAACCAGCGGCGCGCCCGCAACGGCCAGCGCACCCACAGTTCCTGCTGTCGTCTTCTGCACCAGCGTGCGCCCAGCAAAATCACATGACCTCAGCAAGCCAGGTGAGTTCACCGCATCGAAGCCCGCTGCCGGAGCCCCGTCCTTCAAAGCCAGCCAACCCGGGCGGCTTTCCTTCAAAGCGAGTGCCTCACTCTCCGTTGAGGCCAGGACGATCCTCTCGACTCCACGCGAGAAGGCCCAAGCAGCTACGGTGAAGGCGCGCATGACATCGATAACGACCGCAACACGAGGAACGCCGGTCAACTCGGGGATGCCAACGAAGTGATGGTCCATCACACCATTCTGACGTCCCTGGATCACCAGAAGATCACGACAGATCCGGCTGCCACCCGCGATGACGGCCAGCGAGGTCGATGCCCGGTACGACAACGAAGCCACCCCGTTCGATGCGAGCTCATGGCGGGACAGCCGCTGAAATGACGTCGGCCGGTCAGCTGCCGTCGGGCTCTGCACGACCTACGCCCGCATGAACCCGTGGCTCCGCTCCACCTTCGCCACATGCAGCGTGTAGCTCTGATACCACTCGACTTGCCCACGCCTTTGCGCCGCGCGGTGCTCGGCGTTACACCGCCACTCCGTGAGAGCGTCGGCGTCGCGGAAGTACCCGACGGTGATGGACAACCCACCAGGAGTATGAGCCTGGTCCATCCCCAAAAACCCAGGAACATCCTTCACCAGATCCTCCATACGCGCGGCAGTCTCGCTGTAGCCACTCTGGTCCTCGGTCCGCGCCGCAGTGAAGACAGCCACGTAGTAAGGGGGTTCATAGGCCTTAACGGGCGCGACAGGCGCCTCGGAGTGATCGCTCATGGCACCAACGTAAGACAGACTGCGCCCAACGATCGGCGTCCCGGCACCGCCAGCATCACCCCATCAGGAACCTCGTTCGACTGATCAAGACCGCCGAACGGCAATCGGACGCCTTCTGAGCGGCTGCGTGCAGCGGGCGGCGGGAGGTTTTGGGCGACGGCTGGGCTGTTGCTTCGGGCCCGGCTTCAAGAGCAGCAGCCCGAGCTGCCCGTGCTGGCCTGTCCATCGTGGAGGCCGTCGTCGTGCCCGGCCGCGATCCGTGCCCATTGCGCGGTCGGCCGCCCGTCCTTGCGGAACTGCTGACCGCGGGTCTCGTAGGGCTGTGGCCAGCCCGGTGGGCAGTCCTCCCAGGTCTCCTGCCGTCCGTAGACAGTCATGTCCAGGATGCCGTACGACGCCGCCATGGGTTCGACGCCGCGGCCCGTGGTCCAGTACGTCTCGTAGACACAGTCCCCGTCGCGGAGGTAGCACGCCTTCATCCCGAAGTGGCGACCGGCGATGAGCCGTTCGTGAGACTCGGCGGGTACGGAGTACCACGGCAGCTCCCAGGCCATGAAGCGGCGGTAGCGGTCCGACTCCTCGTAGGGCCCCTGGCAGAAGACAGCGAAGGTGACGTCACGCTGGTGCAGATAGGAAAGTTCACGGACCTGGCCGGTGAAGAAGGTGCAGCCCTCACACTGCTCGGCGGCGGGGCGGCCGTCATGCCACATGTGATACGACACGAACAGCTGGGTACGGCCCTCGAAGACGTCGATCAAGGGGACGGGTCCCTTGCCTCCGACGAGCAGGGTCGAGGGGTCCACCTCGGTCATGGGCAGGCGGCGCCGGGCGGCGGCGATCGCGTCGCCCTCCCGGGTGTGCGCCTTCTCCCGGGCGCGCAGGGTGTCGATTGCCGCCAGCCACTCCAGACGGGAGACGACAGGCGGCGAGTTCGTTGCAGTCATGTCCGTACTGACCCTGCAGCCCGCAAGAACTCATCGTTCGACTGATCAAAACTCCGAACGGAATGCGGACGCCTACTTACTGTCCCTAACAAAGCCGTTGGACGTGGCGGTGGGTGATGAGGCAGACGGCAAGTGCGAGGAACGCTTCGTGGATGTCGTCGCGTCGTTCCCAGCGGATGCGTAGGCGGCGGAAGCCGTGGAGCCAGGCGATCGTGCGCTCGACGACGTAGCGGAATGTCCCCAGGCCAGTGCCGTGCGGCTCGTCTCGCTTCGCGATCACGGAGTGGATCCCGCGTCGCCGGAGCAGGCGGCGGTACTTGTCGTGGTCGTAGCCGCGGTCGGCCAGGAGAGCGTCGGGTCGTCGGCGTGGTCTGCCGACCCGCCCCGCAATGGCAGGGATCTTGTCGAGCAGAGGCAGGAGCTGGGTGACGTCATTGCGGTTGCCCCCGGTCAGCGACACCGCGAGCGGGATGCCCTGCCCGTCGACGATGAGGTGGTGCTTGCTGCCCGGCCGTGCTCGGTCGACCGGGCTGGGCCCGCTTTTGGGCCCCGCCGGGCCGCGCGGACATGCGAGGAGTCGATCACCGCCCGCGACCAGTCCAGCTGGTTCTTCGACCGCAGCTTCTCCAGCAGCAGCACGTGCAGCTGGTCCCAGACCCCGGCCTCGTTCCAGGCCGCCAGGCGCCTCCAGCAGGTCATGCCCGAGCCGAAGCCCAGCTCTTGGGGCAGATACTCCCACTGGATCCCGGTGTGCAGGACGAAGAGGATCCCGCACAGAGCCTGCCGGTCCGGCACTCGAGGTCTGCCCTCGACCATCTTCGGCGCCGGCTCCGGCAGCAACGGCTCGATCAGCGAGCACAGTTCATCCGACACGATCCAGGGCCGCGACCGACGTTTCCCCACGACCAAACCAACGACAGACCACACCGATAATCACGTGATCAACAGCTTTTGTTAGAGCCAGTTAACGCACCCCGCCGCCCGGCCTGGCGAACCGGACAAGCCCTCGGCATCACCAAGGCCATCCGCATCGGCGACCGCGAGGTGACACAAAAGGCCCTCTCCAACGCCGCCCTGCGCACCGTCACCCGCTTCTGCCACCCCGCCGACGAGGCCATCACCCGCCACCACGTGCCCCACATGCGCGGCCTCTAAGACAAAGACCTCCACGCCGAACTCGCCGCCCACATCGCGCCGTTCGCCCGCAAAGCCTGGGCCGACCTGCAACACCCCGACGACGGCACAGTTCGCTTCGACCACGACCACTACCTGAAAATCTGGGCCCTCACCCTGCCGCGCCTCGACGCCGCCTTCCTGCTGCTGGACGAGGCCCAGGACACCAACCCCGTCATCGAGCAGGTCTTCCTCGCCCAGCGCGACCGCGCCCAGCTGGTCATGGTCGGCGACTCCGCCCAGGCCATCTACCACTGGCGCGGCGCCAAAGACATGATGGCGGGCTTCGACGGCACCCAGCTTGCCCTGTCGCAGTCCTTCCGTTTCGGCCCCGGTCTAGCTGTGGAAGCCAACCGCTGGCTGCACCTCGCCGACGCCCCGATCCGCCTCACCGGCACCCCCGCCGTGCCCACCGAACTCGGCCCCGTGACCCACCCGGACGCCGTACTGTGCCGCACCAACGTCGGCGCCATGGCCCAGGTCATGACCCTCATGGCCGCCGGATATCGGGTTCCCCTGGCCGGGGGAGGAGACAGCCTGCAGGCCCTCGCCCTCGCGGCCCGCGACCTGAAAGAAGGCCGCCGCACCCACCACCCCGAACTCATCCTCTTCCCCTGCTGGGGAGACCTGCAGGACTACGCCGCCCACGACCCGGCAGGACGCCACCTGCAGCCCCTGGTCAACCTCGTCGACGCCCACGGCACCGACGCCATCCTCACCGCCGTTGCCCAACTCGTGCCCGAGCCGCATGCCCAGGTCACCGTCACCACCGCCCACAAGGCCAGTGGACGCGAATGGCCCCGCGTGCAATCGCCGACGACTTCTCCCGCCCGAACGACACCGCAAACGACCAGCCGGACACCACGACATCACCCGAACCCATCGACGATGCTGAAGCCCGTCTCGCTTACGTAGCAGTCACCCGCACCCGCCAGCGCCTAGACCTGGGCGGACTGTCCTGGATCCACAACCACCCCAACAGCCAGCCGCCCCATGAGGGCAAACACCTCCCGGCGGACCGGCTCCTATGAAACACATGCCGGACCGACACCCGCAGCCCAGCACTCCACAGAGAGGCGGGGTGGTTCCCGCCGTCCGTCGGTCAGGTAGCCGAAGGGATGCGCGCGGCAAGTTCCCGGGCTAGCCGTCGCGCCGTCTCTGCTTGGTCTCCTGCGCCGTCGGCGAGTTGCACCAGGATCGTCAGCACCTCGTGTGCTTCATCAGGTCTCCTTGGTGGATACTCCCGGCTTCAACCGGGAGAGGAAGCGAAGCTCCTGCGGAGCAGGGCAAGGGGCTGTGATTCGCCGCCTGGGCGGATCGCAGTGTTTTGACCCGCAGGTTTGATCTTCACATTTGGTCGCACTAATTTGTGACGCATGGCAACTTCCCGCGTGAAGCGGGCTTTTAAATACCGCTTCTATCCGAGTGATGTGCAGGCGGCTGAGCTGTCGCGCACGTTCGGATGTGTGAGGAAGGTCTACACCTCGCGTTGGAGGCCCCTACACGGGCAGGGTCATTGCATGTTCGGGATCTGTCCGGGTTCGTCACGTGAGGCCGAGGGTTCGTAGGGGCCGGAGGTAGTCGCGGCCGGCGTGGCGGAGGG
>NZ_JBITCM010000041.1:0-36811 GCF_044453205.1 Streptomyces sp. NPDC051738
CCCACGAACACGAGATCAACTACTACGCTCAACACCAGCCCCAACCGGCGGCTGGAGTCAACGCATAGAGCCTCCACCGATCCCGGAGCGCTTCATTCCCCTCAAAAAGCTTTGCCATCAGTACGTTCCGGGTCGGCTGGTGCAGCTCGTTGATCGCAGCCGGGTAGCGGGCCTGGACGTAACCGGGCTCGTGAAGTTGCTGCTCCTCAACGACGATGCGGCCGGCCAACCCAAGTGCCGGCCGGCGACCGCCCGGTTTGCGACCAGTAGCGATGTCTGCCAGAACGGGCAGGGCGGCAAAGCTGGCTGCTCGAGATCACCGATCTCGTCAAAGAGCCGTGGCAGGTCGGATGCGGCTCCATAGGCGTGCTTCAGACGGGACCAGTCCAGTGTCATGCCCTCAGTCATCCCGGCCGCCGCCGGCTGGGCGCTTGGTGGCTGGATTTCTCTGGGACTTTCGTCGTCAGCTGGCGACGGCGGAGTCCCACAGGCGCGTGAACTCCGCCGGTGAGGAGAGTGCCTTGGGGCGGCACCTGTGCAGGAGAGGTCCGTCGGTGCTCGCGTTGAGGATGTCGGCCTGCAGCCGCTGGAGTTCCTCCGAGGGCTCAAGGCCCAGTTCGCGTCTGAGGACGGAGTAGAGGTTCTGGTAGGCCTGCAGGGCCTCGGCCCGGCGGCCCGCTCGGTGCAGGGCCGAGATGAGCCTGCCGTGGAACCACTCGTGCAAAGGGTGGTCGTTGACCAGAATCCGCAGCTCCGGGAGGACCTCCCGATAGCGGCCCAGCTGGAATTCGCTTTCCACGCGGAGTTCGAGGGCGCGGATCCTGAGTTCTTCCATGTGGGCAATGCGGCCGTGGAGCACCCCGGCGACGGGCACATTGCTCAACATGGGGCCGCGCCACAGACCGCGCGCCCGGTTGAGGTGCGCCGCCGCTTTTTCCGGTGCCCCCTGGTGAAGTTCCTGCTGGGCGAGTCGCACGAGTTCCTCGAAGACACATGCGTCGACTTCGTCGCGGGCGATGTCGAGGTAGTAACCGGGAGCCTGGGTTAGCAGCAACTTCCGTTCACCGGTGGTCACTTGGGCATCGTGGAGCATGCGACGGGCGTGGTAGACGTGTGTCTGGAGGGTGCGGGGTGCGCCGCTCGGCGGGTTCTCCCCCCAGAGCTCACGGACCAGGGTTTCCGCCGCGACGGGTTCGCGGGGCTGGAGTGCCAGCAGGGCCAGCATCTGGCAGATCTTCGGGGCCTTGGGAGCGAACGTCTCGCCTTCATCGGTGGTGATCCGGAATGGGCCGATGAGGTGGAACTGCACTGGCCGCACGCTCCTTCCGCCGCCGTGAGGCGCTCGTGTCGCTGTCCGGTCGGTCGATCCGGACAGCTCCGACGCTAGAGGGCGGAAGCCTGTGAGTCTCCTGTACGAGGCCGAGAGTGTCACATTACCGGACGGTAGGTAGGTTGCTGTGCGGCACGTCACCATCGTGCCGCGGACTGTACGGCGGGCAGCGCGGCGCTGCTCTCCAGGGCGACGGCCAGGTGGGCGGCGGAGGCCAGGGTGACGTGGCGGTGCCAGCCGGGAAAGGACCGGCCGGCGAAGTCCCGTATCCCCACCTTGTCGGAGATCGCGTTGAAGTCGCGCGCGACGACGTGCGGCAGCACGGTGAGCCACAGGACCTGCCGCATCGACTGGAGGCCACCACCGGCCAGCCACAGCTTCCCGGGCCTGGCGACCGTTTTCCGCCACTCGCCGACGAGCGTCATGCCACCGCCTCCCGCGGCGGCCGGCTCGGCGGGGGTGACGGGTATCGCCACGGCCGTCACAGGGCGCTCACCGGTGTTGACCTGCTGCCGCAAGCTGATGAGGGAGGAGGCCAACTCCGCCGCCGTACGCACTCTGTCGCCGTACTTCGGCAGCTCCGACCGGTCGATACGCAGTTGTTCCTGGGGGTCGACGCGCACGACGAAGGGGATCCCGGCCGAGGCGAGGTGCCGGGCCAGGGCCGGAGCGTCGATGCCGTCGACGTCCACCACCACGGGGCCGTGCTGGACTTCGGGGATGCCTGTGATGGCCGACACCGCCTCGCGCACGCAGTCGTCGAGGGAGTCGGCCGTGACGCCGGCGGGGATACCGGCCCGCTGCCGGCGGGGGCTGCTGAGCCAGCGGCCGGACAGTCGCAGGCGCCAGTCGATGGGCACCGCTGACCTGCCGGACGCCAGCCACGCCCCCACTGCCTGCTGGCCGGTCACGGTCTGGCCCATGTGCGGGAGGGAGTGCTGGTCGACACCGATCGAGTGCGAGCCGACCTTGGGGATCAACGTGGACCTGACGACCCAGGCATCCGGCGCCAGGTTCCTCTGCACGTACTGCGCCAGGGCGTGGCGCACCGGCATCCACTCCCAGGGCGACTCGCTGATGAAGTGATGGACGCTCTGCTGCGCCGCGCCGCCCTCGAACTGGGCGGCGATGTTGCGCAGCGTCTTGCGCCCCGGCACGGTCAGCAGGCCGCGTACATACCGCTCGGCCTTGAGTCGCTGACCACTGCGCTGCAGGGATCCGAAGAGGTGAGCACCGAGTTCCTCGAGCATGGACTCGCAGGACGAGTCCATGTGTGTGCAGACGGGTTTGAGCAGGCTCAGACGCACGGATCCCCCTGTTGACGTCGGTCATGCGATCGACGAGGTGGCGCGTAACGCGCGCACCCGCCCATCCACTCTTACACAAACCGTCACTCGGTCCGGTTTATTTGCTCGAAGACCGACCGTCTCCGGGTGTGCCCTGCCATAGGCGCCTGCCAGGGCCGTCGGCTCCGTGTCAGGACGGCGTAACCGGGACGGGTTGCCCGCCGGATGACCGAGCGGCTGCCAGCAGGTGTTCGGCCCGGTAGGGAGAGGTGTCCAGCTTGGCCAGCACCTCGGTGGGCACCACGCTGGGCAGCACGAGGGCGAACAGGGCCGACACCTCCTGGGACAGATCGCGGTCGGGCAGCGTCTCGGTGACGAGCTGGACACCGGTCCAGGCCCCGACCACGAGCCGGGCGACCTGCGCCGGATCGACGTGGAAACGGAGTTCGCCACGCTCCTTTGCCTCCGTGAGCAGCTCCGTCGACACGGCGATCCAGTCCGGCCACCGAGTGCCGAACAAGGACCGCGCCTTGGGGTCGACGGCCAGTTGTATCGAGGCGCTGAGCACGGGCTCCCTGGGGACGCGGTACGCCAACAGGAGCGCCAGATCGACCCATTCCTGCAGCTTCAGCGCCTGCGGCACGAGCCCTTCCCTGGTCACGGCCTCGTCGAGCACCGCGCGTGCCAGCTGCTCCTTGGACGTGAAGTGAAAGTACACGCCCCCTCGGGTGAGTTGGACCCGCTCGATGAGCATGCCGATGGTGCTGGCCTCGTAGCCCAGCTCGTTGAACATCCGGGCGGCGGCTTCGAGGATGGCCCTGCGTGTGCGGATCGCCCGTTCCTGCCTGGCCACTCACACCACCATGACCTTTCCTTTACTAGTGCTTGAACTCACACTTACTCAGCCTCCAAAACCGGACGGGGGGCCGGTACTTTACAACGCAACTCATGCAGCTGCCTTGCAGGCCGGATCCAAGGGGGAGATCTTGCCCGAAATCCCTGTAGCGCCCCGCTGCTTACCTCGACCCCGCGGGGACTCGCCCTCGCGGTTGCTCCTGGGCGCCTACACCCACCTCAAACACACTGAATCCGTTCTCATCCACAGTTGGCGGCGCGTGAGCGAGAACTCGTTCACGCTGCGCCTCAATTGGCCCGCCGCCCCGCACGGACAGCCCTACGATCCACGCTTACTCACCCAGACGATCAGACAGAGCGGCCTGACCATCGCCCACGCCGAGTACGAGGTTCCGCTGGAGCACCACACCCTGCTGAACTCGCTCGACCTCACCGTCGCACCGGACTTCCGGGTGTCGGACACCGGACCTTCGACCCTGGTCGTCGACATCACCGTCTCCCCGGGCAAGAGCGGCCGTCGCGCCGCTCACACGATGCACATGGAGATCCGGACGTCCCCGGGCGGCGAGCCCGTGGCGCGGGCCGACACCGAGTTCGCGTGGATCTCCCCGGCCGCGTACCGGCGCGTGCGCGGCGACCACCTCATCGTCGACTGGGGTGACTGGCCGCTCCCGGCCCCCGTCGACGCCGCACTCGTCG
Source organism: Streptomyces sp. NPDC051738 (assembly GCF_044453205.1). Classification (NCBI taxonomy): domain Bacteria; kingdom Bacillati; phylum Actinomycetota; class Actinomycetes; order Kitasatosporales; family Streptomycetaceae; genus Streptomyces; species Streptomyces sp. NPDC051738. Next base: position 4,171 of record NZ_JBITCM010000041.1, read on the forward strand.
GCCGAAGCCGCGCCGCGGACGTGGTGCTCGCGCCCACGGCCGTGCCGCACCGCTGGCAGTTGCGCAATGACGTCAGCAATGTGCTGCTCTTCGACCACCCTGTCGACCACGTCCCCGGACTGGTCCTGTGGGAGGCGGCTCATCAGGCGGCCCAGGCAGTGCTCGCCCCGATCGCCTCCCTGCCCGTTTCGGTCACCACCACCTTTTCGCGCTACGTCGAGTTCGAGGAGCCGTGTCTGATCGACGCACGCGTGCTCGGCCCGGTCGGCCCGGGGGAGTTCGCCGTCCGGGTCACGGGCGCCCAGGCTGACGCGCCGGCCTTCACGGCGGACATCCGTACGGTGACGCGGCCGATGCGGTGACTCCCGGACCGGGGAGTGCGTCCCGCGGCCACTGCCGCCGGACGCGCTCCCCGGTCTGCTGTCACCGGTCTGCCGTCACCGATCTCCTGTCACTGGACTGCTGTCACTGGTTGACGAAACCGCCGTCCACCGGCATCACCGTGCCGGTCAGGAAGGGGCAGCGGTCGCTGAGCAGCCATGCCGCCGCCTGCGCGATCTCCTCCGGATCGGCCGTACGCCCCTGGGGCGTCAGGGAGTCGACCAGATCCTGGAGCCCTGGGTTACGGCCGAACCAGTCGAGGGTGATCTCGCTGCGCGTGGTCCCCGGGGCGATGGCATTCACCCGGACGCCCTGCTTGGCGTACTCGTCGGCGGCGGCCCGGGTCAGCCCGACGACCGCGTGCTTGGACGCGATGTACGGGGCGGCCGTGGGGATGGCCACCAGACCGCCGACGCTGCTGTTGTTGACGATGGAACCGCCGCCGTTCGGCAGCATGGCGGCGATTTCGTGGCGCAGGCAGTTGAAGACCCCACGGACATTGGTGTCCATGACACTGTCGTAGACGTCGTCCGACATCTGGTGCAAGGGGGTGCGGTCGCCACCGATCCCGGCGTTGTTGAACGCCGAGTCGAGCCGACCGTACTGCGCGACGACGAACTCCACCGCCCTCGCGACGTCCTCGGCGACGCGGACGTCGCCGACCACGTACGCCGCCTCCGCCCCCTTGTCGCGCAGCTCCCCCACGAGCGCGGCCAGCCGGTCCTCCCGCCGAGCGGTGACCACGACCACCGCCCCCTCTTGCGCGAACACCCGTGCAGCCGCCTCGCCTATGCCGCTGCTCGCGCCGGTGACAAGAACGACTTTCCCCTTCAGAAGATCACTGGTCATGGGGGGAGTCTGACAGGCGGGGGCGGCGGGACGCCGGGGCTGTGGGTGATTACCGCGCGATGACCGCGCCATTGACGACGCGTCATACGCTGCGACGGCTCGGGCGCGAGGATCTCGGACGGACGGCGGCCGCGCTCAGGAAAGTGGGGGCAATTCATGCAGAAGCAGCCGGTCACCGTCATCGGGCTGGGGCCCATGGGGCACGCGATGGCCGTTGCGTTCCTCGACAACGGCCATCCGGTGACCGTGTGGAACCGGACCGCGAGCAGAGCGGACGACCTGGTGGCCAAGGGAGCCGCGTCGGCGTCCACACCGGCGGCGGCATTGTCGGCCGGCGAGTTGGTGGTCCTCAGTCTGACGGACTACGACGCGATGTACGCCATCCTGGAGCCTGCCACGCACGCGTTGTCGGGCAAGGTCGTCGTCAACCTCAGTTCGGACACCCCGGAGAAGGCACGGGAGGCGGCCAAGTGGGCGGCCCGCCACGGCGCCGAGTACCTCACGGGTGGCGTGCAGGCGTCTCCCGCGGGTATCGGTGAGCCGGATTCCTTCACCTTCTACAGCGGCCCTCGGCACGTGTTCGAGGCGGTCAAGGAGACGCTGGAGGTACTCACCAGGGCCGACTACCGGGGTGAGGACCCCGGCTTGGCCGCGCTGTACTACCAGCTCCAGCTGGACGTCTTCTGGACGACGGCGCTCGCGTACCTGCACGCGCTCGCGGTGGCCGACGCCCACGGGATCAGCGCACAGGACATGCTGCCGTCTCTGTCCGGCACGGTGGCCTCGATGCCGGACTTCTTCGGCTTCTACACGCCCCGCATCGACGCGGGCGAACACCCGGGCGACGTCGACAGGCTGGCCATGGGCGTGGCCAGCGTCGACCATGTGGTGCGCACCGCCGAGGACGCCGGCGTCGATGCCACCCTGCCCGCCGCGGTCCTGGAGATCTTCCGGCGTGGCATGACCACCGGACACGCGGCGGACAGCTTCACCAGCCTGATCGAGACCTTCAAGAAGCCGACGGCCTGAACCAGGCGGGCATCGCTCCGCTCACCGCGCCCAGGCCTCCGGGCCGGGGCCGCCCCGTCCCACCGGCGGGAAGAGCTCGTCGAGGGTGCGCAGCACCTCGTCGCTCAGGCTCAGTCGCGTGGCCCGCAGGGCCCCGTGCAACTGCTCGACGCTGCGCGGGCCGATCACCGGTGCCGTGACACCCGGGCGGGACATGACCCAGGCGAGACCGACCTCGGCGGGGTCCGCCGCGAGGTCCGCGCACAGTTTCTCGTACGCCGTGACGGCCTCGCGGTGCTCCTCCAGCGCCTCCGCCGCCCGGCCCTGGGCGCTCTTCATCGCGCTGCCCTCGGACAGCTTGCGCAGGGCGCCGCCGAGCAGCCCGCCGTGCAGCGGTGACCACGCCAGTACGGCCACCCCATAGCGTTGGCAGGCCGGGATCACCTCGAGTTCGACGTGCCGGGTGACGAGGTTGTACACGCTCTGCTCGGAGACGATGCCGAGGAAATGGCGGCGCGCTGCGGCCTCCTGGGCCTCGGCGATGTGCCATCCGGCGAAGTTGGAGGAGCCGACGTAGCGCACTTTGCCCTGCTGGGTGAGGGTGTCCATCGCCTGCCACACCTCCTCCCAGGGGGCGTGCCGGTCGATGCGGTGCATCTGGAACAGGTCGATCCAGTCGGTGCGCAGCCGCCGCAGCGACGCCTCGCAGGAGGCGATGATGTGACGTGCCGAGAGCCCGGAGTCGTTGGGCCAGTCGCTCATGGGGCCGGCGACCTTGGTCCCGAGGATGACCTTCTCGCGCCGGCCGCCGCCGCGGGCGAACCAGGAGCCCAGGAACTCCTCGGTGTAGCCCTTGTGTTTCTGCCAGCCGTACTGGTTGGCCGTGTCGAGGAAGTTCACGCCGTGGTCGAGCGCGGTGTCGAGGATGGCGTGGCTCTCCTCGTCGCTCGCCCTGACCCCGAGGTTCAGGGTGCCCAGGCATATCTCACTGACTTTGAGGGCGGTCCGGCCCAGGTGGGTGTAGCGCATGGTGGTGTGTCAGCCCCCGTTCCGTCGGTTGCCGGTCAGCCGCTCGAGGAGCGGGACGATGTCGTGCGGGCTCGGGGTGGCCAACAGCTCCTCGTGGACGCGGTCGGCGCCGGCCTGGAAGGAGGGCTCGTTCAGGACGCGGGCGAGCCTCTTGCTCATCTCCTCGACGGAGTGCTCGGCGCGGTCCAGCACCAGGCCCGCGCCGCGGGAGAGCACGTACTGCGACGTGGGTGGGGCGTCCATGTGCTTGGCCGTGAACGAGGTGTGCGTGCCGTCGTCGTGCTGGACACCGATCTCGATGTCCCCGACGGTGACGAGCTGCGGCACCCGCATCGCCGACGCCGCGCCGAACGTGCCGATCCCGCCGTGATGGACGATGGCCGAGCAGCTCGGCAGCAGTTGGGTGAGGGGGACGTAGTCGACCGTGCGGACGTTGCGCGGCACGTCGATGCCCTGGGTCTGCGCGCTGTCCAACGTGGCGACCACCTCGACGTCGAGGTCGGCGACGCTGCGCAGCATGGCGGCGATGAACTCCTCGCCGTCCTTGAAGAACTGGCGGACCGACACGCCCAGGGACAGCGCCACCCTCGGCCGGTCGGGCGCTTGACGCAGCCAGGGCGGGACCGCTCCGGTACCGGTGAAGGGCACCCAGCGGACCGGGACGACACGGTTGTCGGTGGGAAGCCGCATCGCGGACGGAATGGGGTCGATGGTCCACTGGCCGAGCAGCAACTCGTCGTCGACGTCCACCCCGTAGTGGTCGGCGACGGGCCGCACCGCGCGCGCGAGCGGATGGTCCACACCGGCCCTGGTTTCGGGCGCGAGACCGCCGATGCGTTCCGTCACCCAGCTCCAGTAGTCCAGGCCCCACAGCAGCCGGGCGTGGGCGGCACCCGACGCCTGTGCCGCCACGGCGGCCGACGGCCAGCAGGGGTCCCAGATCACCAGATCGGGCTGCCAGAACCGGCAGAAGGAGACCAGGTCGTCGATGCCGGGCGGCGGTGTGGCAGGCGTGGCGTCGGCCGGGTGGAAGTCCCAGATCGCCGGAAGCACGAACGTGCGGAACATCTTCCATGGGTCGGCGTCGGCGGGGGGCAGGTCCAAGGCCCGCTCGATGGCGTCCAGTTCCTCGGTCATGGCCGGGGGCACCGGGCGGGTGGCGGCCCGGGGGGAGGGCATGCTCTGCGCGTCGCCGAGGGGTATCGAGGTGAGTCCCACCGATGCGATGGTCGAAGCCATATCGGGGTGCGAGGCGACGACGACCTCGTGTCCCGCGCTGTGCAGGGCCCATGCCAGCGGGACCACGGGATACAGATGCGCGGCCGCCGGCCACACCGTCATGAGCACGCGCATGCAAAAACTCTCCTCGATTCCAGTGCCGGCTCCTCATTGGTCGCGTCGGCACAATGGCGCATGGGGGCCCGAGTGACGCTACGGAGAGACGCCCAATCGACGTTCACTGCGGGGTAATCCGAACGGGAATCGCGACGGCACCTCACTCGATTTCTGGCGCCGGCTCGTGTGGTCACGCACTTTCCGAAAAGTAAGTGACAAACACCGAGGGACGCGCTTGAGGGTTGTGGGGTCGCGACCCACGATGGAGCCGGTGTTGCGGGACGCACGCGTCAGGCCCTGATGTCGGCGGCGCCCCCCCTACTTCATCGCCAACCATCTGACACCCGGGAGCAATTGTGGACAACCGCACCCCTGTGACCGTCATCGGGCTGGGCTCGATGGGCACGGCCCTGGCCGAAGCCTTCATCGAGGCGGGTCACCCGACCACTGTGTGGAACCGGACGGCCTCGAAGGCCGCTCCGCTGGTGGAAAAGGGCGCCGTCCAGGCCGAGTCGGTCGAGGACGCGGTCGCGGCCGGCCCTCTGGTCATCACCTGTCTGACGACGTACGACGACACGCGCGCGGCCCTCGAGCCGGCCGGTGAGGCGCTGAAGGGACGCGCCCTTGTCACGCTGAACAGCGGGTCCCCCGCCGGGGCCCGTGAGACGGCCACCTGGGCGCTGGAGAGCGGTGCCCGTTTCCTGGGCGGTGCGGTCAAGAACGTGCCCTCCGCCGTGGGAGCCGAGGACACGCTGCTGTACTACGGCGGCGACAAGGGTGTCTTCGACGAGTTCGAGTCGACGCTGCGGGTGATGGGCGGCGACACCGTGTTCCTCGGTGAGGACGCGGACCTGGCCGCGCTGTACGAGATGGCGGTGGGCGGCACGCTGCTGCCCGCACTCGTCGGCTTCTTCCAGGGAGCGGCCGCCCTTCAGGCGCGCGGCCTGGAAGCGTCCTCCATGGTCCGCTTCAGCATCAAGTGGTTCGAGATGATCAACTCGGTGCTGCCGTTGTTCGCCGAGGAGATCGATGCCGGCGACTACAGCAAGCCGGCGTCGTCGGTGAACCTGTTCGTGGCGGGCGCGGCGCACGACGCGGAGCTGGGCAAGGAAGCCGGACTCGACATGTCGTGGCACAAGCCGTTCCACGACCTGCTGCACCGGGCCGTCGAGGCGGGGCACGGCGACCACAGCATCTCGGCGCTGACCGAGGTCCTGAAGCAGCCCAAGGCCTGACCCACGCACTCAGCCCGGTCCGGCAAACCGAGATTCGGTTTGCCGGACCGGGCTGAGCTGTTTCCCCGGTACGGGGTGCCGCGCCGCTGCGACGCGGCACCCCTGCGCCGTGGCTCCTACAGAACGGGGCTGTCCGGGTCGAGGCCCAGAAGGACGCGGCCGTGCACCTCCAGGTTGGAGACGGGCGTCATCATGCCGTGCAGCGACAGACCTTCCAGGTCACGGTAGAAACGCTGGAAGTGGGCGCTGCGGGACAGGGCGGACGCCCCGCTCATGGAGTGCAGCGTCTCCACGGCCTCCTTGACCAACTGGATGGCGTATCCGCAGCGGCCGTGGATGGTGGCCCGCTCCTGCACGGTGGGGTGCGCCCCGCCGTCGGCCAGACGCTGCAGGAGGTCGATCACCTGGGCGTTGAGGGCCCTGGCCGCCACGATCTTGTTCTCGGCCGTGGCGACGCCGATCTGGGTGACCGGGTGCCGGCTCTGCTCCTCCCAGTTGGTGTACGCGATGGCCTTGCCCGGCAGTCGCTCGACGAACAGTTCGTAGGCGGCCTGCGCCATGCCGATGTACACGGCCGCGCCTTCGGCGAGAACGAACCCCATGAGTCCGTAGCGACGGCCGGCATGGCCGACGTGGTCCAGCAGGGTGCCCTCGACGGCCGCCTCGCCGTCCGCGACCCGATGGGCGGGTACGAACACGTCCTTGGCCGTCGTGGTGGAGCTTCCGGTGCCGATGGCGGCCGACACATGCCAGTCGTCGGCGATCTGCAGTTCGGTCATCGGAACGAGGGCGTAGACGACGTCCACCGAGCCGTCGGGGTGTTCTCGGAGCGCGGCGAGCATGTCCCAGTCGGCCGCCCGGCAGCCGGTGTTGAAGCGCCAGGAGCCGTTGAGGAGGTAGCCGCCCTCGGTGGGCGTCAGGCTGCCACTGGGGGTGAAGCCGCCCGACACGCGCACGGCACCCTTCTCGAAGAACTCCTCCTGTGCCTGCTGCGGATACAGGCCGGCCATCCAGGCGGTCGACACCCAGGCGGCGGCGGTCCACCCGGTGGAGCCGCAGCCGCGGGAGATCTCCTCCAGAACCGCCACCTGGTCCGCCAGGGGCAGGTCGAGCCCGCCGTAGCGGCCGGGCACCGCCATACGGAACACCCCCGCCTTGTCGAGCAGGTCGATGTTCTCCTCGGGTATCCAGCGCCGGTCCTCGGCCTCCGTGCCGTTCTCCCTCAGGGTCGGCACGACGGCGGTGACCGCCTCGAGGACGGCTGCGGCGCTGCTCGGGTCGGCTGTCATGTTGTCTTCCTTCTGGTCGTCGTGGATGGTTCCCGCGGCCGGCCGGCGTCAGAGCCGCACGGCACCGCAGTTGAGTACCGCGAGCAGGGTCCGCGCCTGGACGTTGAGGTAATGCCCGTGCCGGACCAGGGAGTTGAGCTGGCCGGGGGTGACCCAGCGGTAGCCGGGCGGAGGGTCGTCCGGGGCCTGGTCCGCGTCCGCCGTCACGAACAGGTAGCGGCTCTCCGCGTTGAGGAAGCGGCCGCCCTCCTCCGAGTGGATCGCCTCGTAGCGGATGTCGGCCGGGTCGGCGTCCAGCACGGAATCGAGGAAGGAGGGGCGCCGGCCGGCCCCGCGGTGGGCGTAGTTCTCCGGGGTGTACTGGACGGTGGGGGCCAGTTCGACGGTGTCGAGGAAGCCGCCCTCGACGCGGGCGTGGACCAGCACGTGCGGGACTCCGGCGAAGCGGCGTGTCACGAAGGCGATCACGCCCCGCGCGCAGGGTTCGATCAGCGGCTGCGACCAGGCGGCCACCTCCCGGCTGTCCGCCTGGACCGAGACGGCCACCACGCGGAAGTACCGCTGTCCGACGTGCTCGATGCTGGTGGGCGTGCGCACCCAGTCGGTGACCTGGGCCAGGGGCACACGGTCCACCCGCACGTCGTGCCGGGAGCGTTCCGCCGTGAACCAGGACCTGACCTCGGTGTCGGAGTGCAGCGCTTCGTGCTCGACGGGCTCCCTGGGAACGCAGGCCAGCACGGTGCGCGCGTCCATGTTCACCACGTTGTCGCGGTGCAGGAGTTCACCGATCTGCCCGAGGGTCAGCCAGCAGAAGTCCTCGTCGACCGGCACGTCCTCGTCGGTCTCCACGATCATGTTCCGGTTGGACTTGCGCAGGAACCAGGCGCCGTGTTCCGACTGCAGCACATCGGCCAGCACCCGGCCGCGCCCCGGCTCGACGAAGTGGTCGATGTACTTGACGTCCGCGCCCCGGTGGACCTTGGTGTAGTTGCTGCGGGTGGCCTGGACGGTGGGCGACAGCTGCAGCAGGTTCGGGTTGCCCGGCTCCATCTTGGCCTGCATCAGGAAGTGGAGGACTCCGTCGAACTCCTTGGCGAGGATGCCCAGGATGCCGACCTCGGGCTGGTTGATGATCGGCTGCTGCCAGTGCAGGAGCGGGTCGGGGCCGATGGTGGCGGAGACCCCCTCGACGGTGAAGAACTTGCCGCTGTGGTGGCCGAGCACCCCGAAGTCGTCGCGGAACGACCAACCGTCCAGTTCCGCGAACGGGATCCGGTCCACACGGAACCGGTGGGCCCGGGCGCGCTGCGCGAGCCAGTCGGTGAAGGCGTCCGTGGGCAGGAAGGCGCCGGCCCGGGTGGCGGCCGCCGACCGGGCGAACCGCGGGGTCAGGCGGTCGTCGACGCGCGGGCGCAGGACGGTCGCGGTGCTCATCGCGCCCCCTTCACCGGCCGCCGGGAGGCGGGGCGCTCCGTGTGGTCGCCGCTCGTCGGCTCCTGCGTGCCGCGGTGCTTGGACGCCTTCCACCAGTGAGCGTTGTCGCGGTACCAGGCGACCGTGTCGGCCAGGCCCCGCTCGAAGTCGACGGTGGGCGCGTAGCCCAGTTCCTCGCGGATCTTGGTCTCGTCCAGCGAGTACCGCTGGTCGTGTCCCTTGCGGTCGGGGACGTAGCGGATCCATGACCGGTCGAGACCGGCCAGCTCGATCAGGCGCTCGGTCACGGCCAGGTTCGTCCGTTCGTTCCCGCCGCCCACGTTGTAGGTCTCACCGGCCCGGCCGCGGGTGAGGACCAGCTGGATGGCGCGCGAGTGGTCGTCGACGTGCAGCCATTCGCGGATGTTCAGGCCGTCGCCGTACACCGGGACCGGCTCGCCTTCGAGAAGGTTGGTGATGAACAGCGGGATCAGCTTTTCGGGGTGCTGGTGCGGCCCGTAGTTGTTGGAGCAGCGGGTGATGGACAGGTCCAGGCCGTGGGAGCGCCAGAAGGCCCGGGCGATCAGGTCGGAGGCCGCCTTGGACGCGGCGTAGGGCGAGTTGGGCAGCAGCGGCCACTCCTCGGTCCACGAGCCGTGCTCGATGGTGCCGTAGACCTCGTCGGTGGACACGTGCACCACCCGTGGTACGCCGGCCCTCACGCAGGCCTCCAGGAGCACCTGGGTTCCGAGGACGTTGGTGCGGGTGAAGGCGTCGGCGGAGGCCAGGGAGCGGTCCACGTGGGACTCGGCGGCGAAGTGGACCACCGCGTCGTGCCCGGGCAGCAGGTCGTGCAGCAGGTCACGGTCGCAGATGTCGCCCACGACCAGGTCGAGCCGCGGGTGGCCGAGGGGGATGTTGTCGCGGTTGCCGGCGTAGGTGAGCTTGTCCAGCACGGTGACGTGGGCGTCCTCGTAGCCCGCGTAGCCGCCCGCGAGCATGGTGCGTACGTAGTGCGAGCCGATGAACCCGGCACCGCCGGTCACCAGGACTCTCATGCGGCCACCTCCACGCGCGTGTGGTCGCCGACGACCAGCCGGTGGTGGGCGTCGATGTGGGCGCTGGGTCCGACGCTGGCCGCGCGCCCGATCAGGGAGGCGGCCAGGCCGGGGACCTGGGTGATGGAGGCGCCCGCCATGACGATGGAGTCGGCCAGGCGGGTGGCGCGCAGCAGGCAGTGCTCGCCGATGGCGCTGTCCGGCCCGATGTGGCTGTCCTCGACGACGGTGTGCGCGCCGATGATCGCCGGTCCCACGATGCGGGAGCGCACGACGCGGGCCCCGGCCTCGATGACGACCCTGCCGACGATCTCGCTGGTGGCGTCGACGTCTCCGTCGATGCGCGGGGCGAGCCGGGCCAGCAGCCACCGGTTGCATTCGAGTACGTCCTCGGCGCGTCCGGTGTCCTTCCAGTAGCCGGCGTACTCCCCCGCCCGGACGTCGGCGCCCTGGGTCACCAGCCACTGGATGGCGTCGGTGATCTCCAGTTCGCCGCGCGCGCTGGGCCGGATGGCGTCGACGGCCTCGTGGATGGCGGGCGTGAAGAAGTACACGCCGACCAGGGCCAGGTCGCTCGCGGGCTGCTCGGGCTTCTCGACGAGACGCACCACGGTGCCGTCCGGGCCCAGTTCGGCGACGCCGAACGCCCGCGGGTCGGCGACCTTGCGCACCACGACCTGCGCGGCCGGGTGGTGCTGGTGGAAGTCGGCGGCGAGGCCGTCGATGCCCTGGGGCAGCATGTTGTCGCCGAGGTACATCACGAAGTCGTCCTCGCCGAGGAACGAGCGCGCCAGACGCACGCAGTGCGCCAGACCCAGCGGCTGGTCCTGCCGGATATAGGTGATGCGGGCGCCGAAGCGCGCGCCGTCGCCGACGACCTCGGCGATCTCGGAGGCCCGGTCACCGACGATGATCCCGATGTCGGTCACGCCCAGGCCGCGGATGCTTTCCAGCACATGTTCCAGAACCGGTTTGCCTGCGACCGGGATGAGCTGTTTGGGCATCGAATAACTGAAGGGGCGCAGGCGCGTACCCGACCCGCCCGACAGCACCAGAGCCTTCATGTCAGTGAATTCCTTAGGGCGTTGGATTGTGTGCCTCGTGTCGCCGCCGGCCACCTGGCGAGAACTCCGGCCGCTTCGGCTTCAGCGACGCTCGGGGCGTGGGCGTCCTTGTGGGACATCAGCGGTGGTTCGTCGAAACCCCAGGGCAGGGCGAGATCGGGGTCGAGCGGGTTGATGTCGATCTGGGTGCCGGGCACATGCTCGCTGGACAGGACGTAACAGATGCAGGTGTCGTCACTGAGCGCGAGGAATCCGTGCCCGACGCCTTCGGGTATGTACAGGGCGCGTCCCGATTCCGCGTCCAGGAGGGTCGTCTGGTACGTGCCGAAGGTCGGTGAGCCGACCCGGAGGTCCACGACGATGTCACGGAGTGCGCCGCGGACACAGGTGACGTATTTGGCCTGTCCGGGCGGTATGGCCACGCTGTGGAGGCCGCGCAGGGTGTTGCGGTGGGACACGGAGTAGTTGATCTGCCGGGGGACGAAGGGGTGTCCCAGGGTGTCGGCGAGCAGATCGGACCGGAAGTGTTCGAAGAACGCGCCGCGCTCGTCGGCGAGGTGACGGGGCGTGATGACGTACGCCCCGGGGACCGCTGTTTCGGAGATGCGCACGGGTGGTCCGCCTTCCCTTCTCGCGGCCGCCGTCAGTGATCTGCCGCGGCGAGGCGGTGCTCGACCGCCTTGCGCAGTTCGTCGGCGACGGTGCGCACCTCGGAGTCGTCGAGGCCTTGGTGCAGGGGCAGCAGCAGAGTCGTCGCGGACGCCTCTTCGACACCGGGCAGGTCCTGGAGTCCCGCGCCGTAGGCGGGCACCTTGTGCAGCGGCGGGTAGCGGAAGGTGGTGTAGATGTCGCGGGCCAGCAGATCGGCGGCGACCTGGTCCCGGATCGCCGCGTCCAGCTGCACCCAGTAGAAGTAGTGCGTGCTGTGCTGGCCGTCCGGCAGCGCGGGCGGCAGCACGACGCCCCCGGTGCCGGCCAGCAGCCGGTCGTAGAGCCGTGAGATCTCCTGGCGCCGGGCGACGAACCCGGGCAGCCGGCGCAGTTGCACGGTGCCGATCGCCGCGGTGAGGTCGTTGCCGATCAGGCGACGGCCGTACTCCCTGACCTCCAGGTCCCACCAGCGGTCGGACACCTTGGCCTTGGAGAAGCCGGTGGCCTTGTTGTCCAGGCCGTGGTAGGCGAGCCTGCGGGCCTTGCGGGCGAGTTCGGCGTCGCGGACGTACAGCATGCCGCCGTCCCCGGTGACCAGGACCTTCATGGCGTCGAAGCTCCACACCCCGAGGTCGCCGAACGTGCCGCACCGGGTCTCGCCGGCGCGTGAGGCGACGGCGCAGGCGGCGTCCTCGATCAGCGTCACGCCGCGGTTGCGGCACAGCTCGGCGATGGCCGCCACCTCGCCGGGCAGGCCACCGTAGTGCAGCAGGAGCACCGCCTTGGTGCGCGGGGACAGGGCGCCCTCCACGTGGGCCGGCGTCGGGTTGAGGGTGCGCGGGTCGACGTCGCAGAACACGGGGCGCGCGCCGGTGGCCGCCACGGCGTTGGCGGCGGCCACGAAACTCACCGAGGGCAGCACGACCTCGTCTCCGGGGCCGAGGCCGAGGAGTTCGGTGGCGAGGAAGAGTCCGGCCGTGGCCGCGTTGATGAAGATCGTGTGTTCCGGCGGGACGCCCAGGTGCTCGGCGAACCGCGCCTCGAACTCCCTGGTGCGGGGGCCGTGTCCCAGCCAGTTGGTGGCGAACACTTCTGAAACTGCTTCGAGTTCCTCGGCGCCCAGGCTGGGCTGGAACACGTTGATCATCGTAATGCTCCGATCGGGGGTCGCGGTGAATTTCACTGCCGCATCGGCGGCAGCGGATAAGGGACCGCTCCTACGCCCAACAGGCGGGGTTTCCGGCACCGAATCGGCAGCGGAATGAGAACTACCGCCGCCTAACGCCTGAGGAAGCTACACGGGCCCCTCACGAGGGCAGTAACGGCGCGGTAACTACCGGCTCTTCGCCCTTCGATGACCGGTTGATGGAACGGCCGACCATACCGTGTGACGGCGCTTTCGCAGTTCCATGGTTCAACCACGCCGAAGACACAGCGGCGTGGAATTCACCAAGAATGGGAGCGGTATCACCATGACCGTAGCCAGCGACGAGCTGACCAAAGAAGTCCTCGCGCACGCCGAGAACTACGTTCGTGCCTTCAACTCGGGCGACCCGGCCGCAGTTGACCGGCTCTATACCGAGGACGCGGTCTCCGTCTGGGAAAAGGGAAAGCCGGTGAGCGGCGCGGAACGCAGGGCCGGACTCGCCGAATATCTGGCGCAGCAGCCGGTGATGAAGATCGAGATTCTCGAGTCGTACGTCATCTCCGACACCGCGCTGCTCGCCGTGGACTGGACGATCGACATCCCCACGCCGCAGGGCACCGAGCGCCAACAGGGCGTCGGCGTGGACGTGCTGCGGCGCGGCGGCGACGGCCAGTGGCGCTTCGCCATCGACAACCCCTACGGCACCGACATCTGACCCGCCCCTCCCCCACCCCGTCCCGGCGGCCGCGCCGGCTGCCCGCACTCCGACCATGAAGCGAGGAAGCCCGACCATGAGCCAGGCCCTGGACCTCACCCTCACCGACGACCCGCACCAGCAGAACGACGTGTTCACCGACGCCTTCAACTCCGGTGAGGGCGCCGTCTTCGACCAGCTGTACCGGTCGGACGCGATCTCCAACCTCACCGGCAGGACGCTGACCGGCCCCGAGCGCACCCAGGCCATCACGGAGTTCCTCGCCACCAAGCCGAAGCTGACCGCCACGGTGCGGCGGACCTACCGCACGGGCGACACGATGCTGCTGATCGTGGACTTCTCGGTGGAGGCCGTGGGCGCGGACGGCTCCCCCGAGAAGCTCGACGGCCGGTGCACGGACGTGCTCGTGCGGGACGAGAACGGCAAGTGGATCATGGCGATCGACCGCCCGGTGATGCACACCCCGAACGCCTAGGGCCTGTCGCCCCTCAGACCCCATCTCACGAGAACGGATCACGATGGATTCTCTGACCGAGGCTCTCCTTTCGGGTGCTCCGGAGGAGGTTCTTGCGCGCGAGGAGCTGCCGGACCATTTCGACGCCGCCCATCTGCGCGCCGAGGACGTCGGCATGTTCGAGGGAGCGCAGGACAAGGACGTACGCCGGTCCATCCGGGTGGGCCCGGTGGCCATGCCGGAACTGGCGCCGGACGAGGTGCTGGTGGCGGTCATGGCCGGCGCGATCAACTACAACACGGTGTGGTCCGCCACCTTCGAACCGGTGCCGACCTTCCGGTTCCTGGAGCGCTTCGGCCGCCAGGGCGGCCACGCCGCCCGGCACGACCTGCCGTACCAGGTGATCGGCTCGGACGCCTCCGGCGTCGTGGTGCGGGCCGGCTCCGCCGTGCGGCGCTGGCGCCCGGGCGCCCACGTCGTCGTCTCCTGCGTCCAGGTGGACGACCACGAGCCGGCCACGCACGCGGACGCCATGCTGGGTGCCGAGCAGCGCATCTGGGGATACGAGACGAACTTCGGCGGCCTCGCCGAGTACACCGTGGTCAAGGCCAGTCAGCTACTGCCGAAGCCGGGTCATCTGACCTGGGAGGAGTCGGCCGGTGTGCTGCTCACCGCGGCGACCTCCTACCGCATGCTGATCAGCGACAAGGGCGCCCGCATCAAGCTCGGTGACGTGGTGCTGATCTGGGGCGCGACCGGTGGCCTCGGGGCGTTCGCGGTGCAACTGGTCAAGCAGGCCGGCGGGATCCCGGTCGGAGTGGTCGGCTCCGAGCAGAAGGCGAAGGCCCTGCGCGCCCTGGGCTGTGATGTCATCGTCAACCGGGCCGAGATCGGCCTGGGCGACGCGACGACGCCCGAGGAGACCATCGAGCAGGGCAAGCGCCTGGGGCGGTTCATCCGCCGCGAGGTCGGCGAGGACCCCAGCGTCGCCTTCGACTACATAGGCCGCGCCACGTTCGGGGTCTCGGTGTTCGTCGTACGCCGCGGCGGCACCGTGGTCACGTGCGGCTCCAGCACCGGCTATCAGCACACCTACGACAACCGCTATCTGTGGATGAACTCCAAGCGGATCATCGGCAGTCACGCCGCGAACCTCCAGGAACAGGCCGAGCTGAACCGGCTGGTCGCGCTCGGCAAGATCGCCCCCGTGCTCTCGTCGGTGTACACCCTGGACGAGGTGGGCGAGGCGGCCCGACTCGTGCAGACCAACCAGCACCTCGGCAAGGTCGCCGTGCTGTGCCAGGCCCCCCAGGAAGGCCTCGGGGTCACCGACCCGCAGCTGCGGGAGAGGATCGGCGCCAACGCGCTCAATCCACTGCGGAGCCTGTGATGGACGAGCGGCCCATCGGGATCCTGGCCACGGGCTCCTACCTTCCCAAGGACGAGATCGGCAACGACGAGATCGCCGCCCGGGTGGGAGTCAGCCCGCAGTGGATCGAGGAGCGCACCCACATCACCGCCCGGCGTTTCGCCGCGCCCCACGAGGCGACCTCGGACCTGGCGGTACGGGCCGCCGAACGCGCTCTGGAGTCGGCGGGACTGACGGCCGGCGACATCGACTACCTCATCGTGTCCACCTCCACGCCGGACTCCCCCCAGCCCCCGACGGCGTACCACGTCCAGCGGGGTCTGGACGCCCATGCCGCGGTGTGCTTCGACGTCAATGTCGTGTGCAGCGGCTTCGTCTACGCACTCGAGATCGCGCGCCGGCTGCTCGCCGGACGCCCGGGAGGCCGGGCACTCGTCATCGGCGCCGATGTGTACTCGCGGATCCTGGACTTCACGGACCGGCGTACGGCCGTGCTGATGGCGGACGGGGCGGGCGCCGCCGTGGTCGGGGAGGTCGAGCCACCTCACGGCTTCATCGACGTGGAGCTGGCCAGCCGGGGCGACGGCCACCGGCTGATCCGGGTCGAGGCGGGCGGCAGCCGTCTGCCGGCGTCCGAGCGGACCCTGCGGGAGGGCTCGCACTTCTTCCGCATGGAGGGCCGCGCGGTGCGGGACTTCGTCCTGGAGAACTTTCCCGGCCTCGTCGAGACGTTGTGCCGGCGTGCGGGTGTGTCCCGGGACCGCATCGACCACTTCGTGCCCCACCAGCCCAACGGGGTCATGCTCGCGCAGATCGTCGAGCGGTCCGGCCTGGAGGCCGCCATGACCCACCGGACTCTCGACCGGTACGGAAATCCGGGCAACGCCGCCGTCGCCGTGACGCTCGATACGGCCAATCGACAAGGCCATCTCAACGAGGGCGACATCGTGCTGCTCGCGGGTTTCGGCGGCGGCATGTCGATGGGCGCCGGCCTCATCCGCTGGGGAGTGACAGCATGACCACGACTGTGCAGAACGCGCCGGGCATCCACCGGGTGGGTGTCGTCGGCTGCGGCCAGATGGGCGCCGGGATAGCCGAGATCTGCGCGAAGGCGGGCCTGGACGTGACCGTGGTGGTCTCGCGTCCGGAGTCCGTCGCCCCGGGACGCCGGCGCATCGAGGCGTCGCTCGACCGGGCGGTGGGCAAGGGGAAGCTGACCCTGGAGCAACGGGATGCCGCCCTGGCCTGTATCTACCTGACGGCGGACCTGGACGAGCTGGCCGACCGGCAGTTCGTCATCGAGTCCATCCGCGAGGACGAGAGCGCCAAGGTGGAGCTGTTCGCCCGCCTGGACACGATCGTCAAGGATCCGGAGGCGATCCTGGCCTCCAACACCTCCTCCCTGCCCATCATGCGGCTGGGCCGTTCCACCGGCCGCCCCCAGCGGGTGGTCGGAGTCCACTTCTTCAGCCCGGTGCCGGTGCTGCCGCTGGTGGAGCTGACGGGGTCGCTGCTGACCGAGGAGGAGGTCCGCGATCGTACCGAGCGCTTCGTGACGGACGTTCTCGGCAAGCAGGTGATCCGTACCGAGGACCGGGCCGGCTTCGTCGTCAACGCGCTGCTGATCCCGTATCTGCTGGCCGCCGTGCGCATGGTGGAGTCGGGATGGGCCACCGCCGAGGTCATCGACCGGGCCATGCGGCTGGGCTGCTCCCACCCCATGGGCCCGCTGCAGCTCGCGGACCTGATCGGACTGGATGTCGTCGCCTCGATCGCGGACTCGCTGTACGAGGAGTTCAAGGAACCGCTGTACGCACCGCCGTCGCTGCTCGTGCGCATGGTGGAGGGCGGCATGCTCGGGCGCAAGACGGCGCAGGGCTTCTACTCGTATGCCGACTGACCGGGCCGGCGGCACCGGTCCCCACGTTCCTCGTCACAGTCTCCCGGAGGTTTCAGGATGAGTTCCACGACCGCCTCGGAGGGCGCCGAGGCGCTCCGGGCGACGCCGGCCGAGCTGCGCGAGGCGATGTCGCGGTTCGCGACCGGTGTCGTCGTGCTGAGCGTCGGCGGCGACCACATCCACGCGATGACGGCCAACGCCTTCAGCTCCGTCTCCCTCACCCCGCCCACCGTGCTGTGCTGTGTGTCCCACAGCGCGGTGATGCACAAGGCGATCACGGCGGAACGGCGTTTCGGCGTGTCGGTGCTCAGCGCGGACCACGAGGGCCTGGCACGGCACTTCGCGGACAAGAACCGGCCGCTTGGCGCCGAGCAGTTCGACGGGGTCGACTGGGAGCCCGGCCCGCTGACGCGGGCACCGCTGTTGCGGGGCGCGCTGGCCTGGCTGGAGTGCGAGCTGTCCGAGTTCCACGACTCGGGGGACCACTCGATATTCATCGGGGACGTGGCCGGCGCGCGCACCGGATCGACCGACGCCGGGCTGCTCTTCTTCGGTGGCCGGTTCCAGCACACCGTGCCCCGTCACTGAGTGACCGCCGGGGGGATGAGCAGCCATGCGTACCGGGATCGAAGCCGGGGACAGCCTCGGCGTGGTGGACGCGGCCGCCGCGGGGCGCTGGTTCACCGAGGCCCTCACCGAGGGGTTGGCGCGGGCGACGGCCCAGCGCGAGCGCACCGCGGCCGACCCCTCCCCCGCCGGACGTACCGCCGCCGACCCCCTTCCGGCCGACGGCCCGCCCCCCGAACGCACCGCCGTCGACCCGCCGCCCGTCGGCCGACGGGAGCCGGGCACGGAGCCGGGCGCCGAGTCGGCCGCTCCCTTCGCGACCGCCGTGCTGACCGCTTTCGAGGCGTCTCTCGCCCGCGCGCTCAGCACGGCGGAACGCCGTGACAGCACCCTGCGCTCGGCCCTCTCCCACGAGGCCCGCAGGGTGCTGCTCGGCACGCTCGACGCCGGGCGCCGCCCGGCGGGGCGCTCCGTCCGAGGCGGCCGTACGAAGCTGTCGGCTCGGCACCGGGCGCTGGTGTCGGCGCTGGTCCTGGAATGTCTGGTCCTCGTCCTCGCCGAGCGTCCGCACCCCGCCGACGCCCCCGAGCACCTGCACTCCCTGGCACGTGAACTGGGCCGGTCCACGCGCGCGGCGCTGACGAGCACCAGTCGTTCCTGAGCCAGGATCTCCCTCGATTACCGGGCCGTTACCGCACGATGGCAATGGCCGAATTCCTCACCCGTAAGGTGGGTTCGGATCCTGCGGCGCGACGCAAGCCGGCGGGGTCGGCCCGTGTTCCCGTACCCACCGGTGCGGGACCGTGCACGGGCGCCAACGGGGGAATCGAAGGGAGACAGGACAGCCATGGTCTCGATCTGCGCGCCACGGGCTGCGATCCAGCACCTCTGACAGCATGCGCGGGCGGCGCGTCGCCGCCGCCCGGCCCAACAGTCCGTGTCCAAGGCGCCGTTCACCATGCCCGGAACCCCACCCCTGCGCGGGTGACCGCTGTTCCGACGTGTCCCATACGGCCGCCCGTCGCGTCCGTCTCCCGGTCCCCGCCCCGGTGACGAGCAACGTGCCGACGCGGATCCTTCCCCCCCCCACACACGCGATGCCCGACGCAGGTGCATTCGGCCGCAGCTCGCGTCGGGACATCACGTCGTCCACACAGCTCGCCACCTCTCCCCGTCGTCTTGGGACGGGGTCACCAAGGAAGGCACCATGAACGCTGCAGACAACCTTCCCGGTTCCGGACCGAGGCATGCGGCCTCGCGCCGAATGATTCTGAAGGCCACCGGGGCCACCGCGCTGGCGGCCGGAGTCGGCGCCGTCACGCTGAACGCCGCCCGTGCCGACGGTCCCGAGGACGCGGCCACCGATGTCGTCGTCATCGGCGCCGGTTTCGCGGGTGCCACCGCCGCTCGGGAACTCACGGCCAAGGGACTGAGCGTGCGGGTACTGGAGGCCCGTGACCGCATCGGCGGCCGCGTGTGGACCTCCTCGTTCGCCGGCGAACAGGTCGAGATGGGCGGAACCTGGGTCGACCGCAAGCAGAAGCATGTCTGGGCGGAGATCGAGCGCTACCGCATGCGTATCGTCTCGGACGCCGCGCCGACCCGTGCCTTCCTGCCCTCGGCGACCGGCTTTCGTGAGATGCCCCTCGCGGAGGTGTACGCACGACAGTCGGAACTGATCACCCCGTTCTTCGACGGCTCGCGCGACTACTTCCCGCGTCCCTTCGAGCCGTTGTACCGCGAGGACCTGGTGCGTCCGGTCGACGCCCTGTCGATGCGCGACCGGCTCGACCAGTTGCGCTACAGCGCGGACGACGAACTGCTGATCAGCAACACCGTCGGTGGGCTGACCGGTTCGGCGTCGACGGTCGGTCTCGCGTGCGTCGCCCACTGGTGGTCCCTGTCCGGCTGGAGCTTCGACGGCTACATGAGCGTCAACACCGACCGCCCGGAAGCGGGGTCGACCGCCCTGGTCAAGGCGATCC
The DNA here is from genome assembly GCF_044453205.1 of Streptomyces sp. NPDC051738. Classification (NCBI taxonomy): domain Bacteria; kingdom Bacillati; phylum Actinomycetota; class Actinomycetes; order Kitasatosporales; family Streptomycetaceae; genus Streptomyces; species Streptomyces sp. NPDC051738. The sequence goes on from NZ_JBITCM010000041.1 coordinate 23,620, forward strand.
TCGACGACTCCGGGGTCACACCGGTGCTGCGCTCGCCGGTGGCGTCCGTCACGGACGACGGCCGCAAGGTGAAGGTGACCACGCGCGCCGGCAAGACGTACACCGCGCGTGCCGTGGTCGTCGCCGTGCCCGTGAACGCCTGGAACACCATCGCCTTCGCCCCGGGGCTGCCCGCCGAGTACACCAAGCTGTCCACGGACGGCCTGGGCGTACGGACCTCCCAGAAGTTCCTCATGCACGTGCGGGGCGCGGACCTCGGTCGCTTCTACGTGGAGGGCCAGGCGGGCGCGCCCCTGCTGAACGTGGTGCCCTTCAAGGAACGCGCGGACGGCAACATCATGATCGGTTTCTCGGCCAACTCCACCTTCGACCCGACCAACACCGCGGCGTTGCAGGCCGAGTTGCGCAAGGCCGTGCCCGGCATCGAGGTCGTGGCGGTGAAGGCACAGCACTGGGGCCGTGACCCGTACTCCCGTGGCGGCTGGGCGGTACGGCGGCCCGGGGTGCTGACCGGTCCGCTCAGGTCGGTCCAGCAGCCCCGGGGCCGGGTGGCGTTCGCCACCGGCGACATAGCCAACGGCTGGCACGGGTTCATGGACGGTGCCATCGAGACCGGATTCACCGCGGCGGCCCAGGTGGCCGAAATCCTCGGCGGGTGATCCGGGGGCCGGCGCCGCCTTAGGTGCGCGCGGCTCCCTGATTACCGACGCGTGACTGTGCCCTGGGCCGCTCGCCTTAGCGTGTTCACCGGTTTCCGGTCGGCCCGGGCACATGTGTCCCCAACTCAGGCGAGAGGCTATTCGATGACGGCACCAGCACCGCCCACCGAACTGTTCGGGTACGAGTACTACCAAAACCCGTATCCCACGCTGGAATGGCTTCGCGAGAATTCTCCGATGCACCAGTTCCGCTTTCCCGTCGGCGACATTCCGCTGTGGATAGCCACACGCTTCGACGATGTACAGCAGCTCCTGGGGGATCCTCGGTTCAGCACCAACCCGGCCTGGGCGAGCAAGGAGTTCGTCGACGGCGGAATGGCGGTGGGCAAGGGCACGGCGATCGAGCGGATCATCACGATGCTCGATCCGCCGGACCACACGCGCGTGCGCCGACTGGCGATGAGCACCTTCACGCCGCGGCGCATCGCGCAGTGGGAGGAGCCGACCCACGCGGTGGTCGAGGCGGAGCTGGATCGTCTGGAGAAGCAGGACCAGCCCGACGTCATGGACTACGCGGGCGCGATCCCGGCGGCGCTGATGGGCAACATCCTCGGCTTCCCGCTCGACCGTTTCAACGAGATGATCCATGCCATCGAGCGTGCGTTCCACACCGATCCGGAGGACGAGGACGCCAATCGGCGGGCGTTCGAGGAGATCGCGGAGTACGGCCGCGGACTCATCGCCCACAAGCGCGGCAACCCCGCGGACGACCTGGCATCCGCGCTGATCGAGGCCCGGGACGGCGACGACCGGCTCGACGAGACCGAACTCGTCGCCATGATCGCCGTGTTGATCATGGCCGGCCTGGACACCACCCGGAACCTGATCGGGACGTCCGTCCTGTCCCTGCTGGAACGGCCCGACCAGCGCAGGCTGCTCCTGGAGCGTCCCGAGCTGAAGGACACGGCGCTGGAGGAGTTCCTGCGCTTCAACGGCGGTGTCGCGGTGGGCTTCTTCCGGTTCGCCAAGGAGGACCTGGAGTTCGCGGGGGTGTCACTGCCCGCGGGCGCTCCGGTGATACCGGCGGTCGGGTCGGCCAACAGGGATCCGCGCCGCTGGCCGGACGCCGACCGGCTCGACATCACCCGTACCGGCCCGCGGCACGTGGGGCTGGGGCACGGCCTGCACAACTGTCTGGGAGCCGCGCTCGCCCGGCTGGAGGCGGCGGTCGCCATCCCCGCGATCATGCGGCGGTTCCCCGACATGAGCCTCGCGGTGCCCGCCGAGGAGCTGCGCTACGACGAGATGTGGCTGGTGCGCAGCATCAGCTCGTTCCCGGTCCATCTGCACGGCGACGGGAAGCGGTGAGCGGCCACCGTTCGGAAGGGGACATCGTGGCGATCCTTCAAGTCGACCAGAAGGCGTGCGTGGCCTCCGGGCTGTGCGCCGCCATGCATCCGGCTCTGTTCCGGCTCACCGAGGACGGCCTGGGCGAGCCGGTGCGGGGTGACCTCACCGAGGCCGACGACATCGAGTTCGCCGAGGACGTGGCCGCCTGCTGCCCCGGCGCGGCCGTCGCCGTGCTGGATTCGGCCTGAGTGACGACACCGGACGCCCGTACCACCGCGTGGTACGGGCGTTTCGTCATGCCGCGCCGCGGTGCGGGCGGGTCCAGGGTGCCTCGCGGCGGGTGCAGCGCACATGAGTCGGCCTCCACGACCGGATGTCGTGGAGGCCGACTCGTCGGTGGTGCCCCGGCTGTCAGAGGAACGGCGTGTTCGGCTCCAGGCCGAGCAGGACCCTCCCGTACACCTCCAGGTTGGCGTCGGGCGTCATCATGGCGTGCATCGAGATGCCCTGGACGTCGCGGAAGAACCGCTGGATGGGCAGGCCGCGCTGGATCGCCGAGGCGCCGCTGGCGGTGAACAGCGCGTGGGTGGCCTCCTTGGCCAGCTGCACCGCGTAGCCGCAGATGCCCCGCAGGGTGGCCCGCTCCTCGGGGCTGAGTTTCTCCCCGGCGTCGGCGCGCCGCTGGACGACGTCCGCCTGCCCGGCGAGCAGTGCCCGTGCCGCGGCGATCTGGGCGGCGGCGGTGGCCACCTGGACCTGGGTGAGGGGGTGTTCGGCCTGGTCCTGCCACGGCGTGTAGGAGATCGGCCGGTGCACCCGCTCGAGGAACAGCTCGTAGGCCCCCTGGGCCATGCCGATCAGGGTGGCGGTGGACTCTGCCATCACGACGCTGATCAGCCCGTAGTCCCGGCCTTCACCGGGGCCGGTGGGGCCGCCGCCGCCCGTGGTGAAGGCCTCCTCCATGTCGACGACGCGGTGTTCGGGGACGAAGACGTCGGTGGCGACGGTCGTCGAACTGCCGGTGCCGGCGGCCGCCATGGTGTGCCAGTCGTCCTCAAGGGTGAGGGCGTCGATCGGCAGCACCGTGAGGGCCTGGCGCACCGAACCGTCGGGCAGATGGAGGTTGGTGGCGGCCAGGTTCCAGTCGGCGCCGCGACAGCCGGTGGTGAACCTCCAGCGGCCGTTGAGGAGGTAGCCGCCCTCGGTCGGCACCAGCGTGCCGGACGGCGTGAACCCGCCGGAGACACGGGCGCTGCCGCCGGCGTACACCTCCTGCTGTGCCTGTTCGGAGAAGAGCCGGATCATCCAGGCTCCGGTGATCCAGCCCTCGCACACCCAGCCGGTGGATCCGCAGCCACGGGAAATCTCGAGGAGCAGGTCGATCTGCTGGGGTACGGAGAATTCCAGGCCGCCGAACCGCTTGGGCACACCGGTCCTGAAAACGCCCGCCTTGGCCAGGACTTCGACGTTCTCGTCGGCGATCCAGCGGCGGTCCTCACCGTCCTTTCCGTTTTCCCGGAGTGTCGGCACCACTGCCCGCACCGCCTCCAGGACGGATGCGGCTTCGATATCCGTACGGGTCATGCTGTCTCCTCGTTTCGATGGCACCCGTGAGTTTTCCGGGCGGCACTCACGGGGCGGTAATTCCGCGGACCCGGTCCGTTCCGTGATCTGCCGCCCGGCGGGGCGTCAGCCTTGTGCGGGGGCCGGAAAGTAGCCGCTTCGCGCGAAGAACTCGATGTAGGTGTCCAGGAGTTCGTCCGAAACCGGCGGGCAGTCGATGCCGGTGCCGGCGAGGGCGGTGGTCGTGCGGGTGGTGGAGATCGCCGGGTAGAAGGACTCGCTGTCCTCGATGAGCAGTTCTACGGCGTCCAGCAGGGGGGCGATGGCGTTGTCCGCGCCGGCCCTGATCAGGTCGAACCAGTCGGCCTGGGCGATCTCGCTCACCTGGTGGCCGGCGATGCGCAGCCGGCTCACGATCCGCTCCAGCGTCACGTGGCTGTCGTTGTAGAGGTGGAAGGTGTCTCCCGCGGCGGACTCCGCCCGCGACAGGGCCACCAGGGCGGCACTGGCGTAGTCGACCGGCATCAGCCGGAACACGCCGGGCAGGTCCCGGGGGGCACAGCCCGCCTGGAGGATGCCCTTGACGGTGAGCCACACGAAGTCCCGGGTCTGGCAGGCGCCGTTGGCCTGGTCTCCGGCGACCTGGTCGACGCGGTAGACGTTCACCGGCAGTCCCCGGTCGCGTGCGAGGTCGATGATCCGCTCGGCCACCCACTTGCTCTGCGTGTAGCCGTTGGGCAGTGCCCGGCCGGGTCCGGTCGGGTCGGTCACCTCCAGGGGCACGCCCCTTGTGACCGGCCCGGGGAAGACGCCGGTGGTCGAGACGTGGTGCAGGGGCACGGTGCGGTGCCGGGCGGCGAGCCGCAGCAGTTCCTGCGTGCCGGTGACGTTCGCCGCGCGCAGCGTGGGGTACGGCTGGATCCAGTTGACCGCCGCCCCGGCGTGGTAGACGGCGTCGACGGTCCGGGCGAGCCGGTCGAAGTGGTCCTCGTCGAGACCGAGCCGGGGTGCGGCCAGGTCGCCCACGACGACGCGGAGCCGGTCCGGGTCGACCTCGTCCCAGATGCGGTACCACTCGAGGTTGGCCTTCAGGCGCCGCAGTGCCTCGTCCTCGTCGGCGGCCCGGACCAGGCAGTGCACGGTCGCCTTGGTCGTCGCCATGAGGTCGCGAAGCAGGAAGGCGCCGAGGAAGCCGGTGGCGCCGGTGAGCAGCGCCTCCCGGGGGTTCGCGGTGACGCGGACCACCTCGTCGGCGGGTCGGATGTCCTCCGCGAGGGTGATCTCCGCGGCGAAGTCGGTCTCCGGCGCCGGTGCCGACGCCGGGTCCCCGCCGGGCAGCACCTCGGCGCACAGGTGGGCGGCGAGCAGGCCGGGGGTGGGCCGGTCGAAGACGAGGCTGGCCGGCATCCGGCTACCCACCGCTTCGCTCAGGCGGTTGCGGAGTTCGACGGAGGTGAGCGAGTCGAAGCCCAGCTCGGTGAAGCGATGCTCCGCGCCGATGGCGCCGGGGTCGGGGTGGCCGAGTACCGCGGCCACCTCGGCGCGGACCACGTCGAGGACGATGCGGTAGCGCTCCTCCTCGGAGCGTCCCTCCAGGAGGGTGGCCAGCGAGGCCGCGCCGAGGGCACCGTCGTGTGCGCTGCGGCGCAGCGGGGTGCGGGCCAGGTCCGCGAAGAGCAGGGGGGCTCGGGTGGGGTGTTCGCGCAGGGTGGCCACGTCGACGGGGACGCCGACCAGGGTGGCGTGGCCGAGGCGCAGCGCGAGGTCCAGGGTGGCGGGCCCTCGGTCGGAGGCCACGAGGCCGAAGCCGGAGCGGACGATGCGGTCCACGTCCGCCTCGTCGAGGCCGGCGGCCATCGTGCTCAGCTGCTCCCACAGGCCCCAGGCCACGGAGGTCGCCGGCAGCCCGTGGGCCTTGCGGTGCAGGGCCAGCGAGTCGAGGAAGGAGTTGGCGGCGGCGTAGTTGGACTGGCCCGCGCTGCCGATCACCCCGGAGAGCGAGGAGAACAGCACGAACGCCGAGAGGTCGAGGTCCCGCGTGAGGTCGTGCAGATGCCAGGCGGCGTCGACCTTGGGGCGCAGCACGGCGTCGAGCCGTTCGGGGCTCAGCGCGGTGATGAGGCCGTCGCTGAGGACACCCGCCGCGTGCGCGACACCGGTCAGGGGCCGGTCGGCGGGGATGGCCGCGAGCAGTTCGGCGAGGGCTTCGCGGTCGGCGGTGTCGCAGGAGGCGACGGTGACCTCGGCTCCTAGTGCGGTGAGCGCGTCACGCAGGTCGCCGGCGCCGGGCGCGGCGGGGCCGCTGCGGCTGGTCAACAGCAGATGCCGTACGCCGTGTTCGACAACCAGGTGCCGGGCGAACAGGGCGCCCAGGGTGCCGGTGCCGCCGGTGATCAGAACGGTTCCGTCCGGGTTCCAGGTGCCGCCGGGCACGGTGTCGGCGGCCGGTTCGTCGACGCGTGCCACGCGTGGGACGAGGGCCCGGCCGGCGCGCAGGGCGGCTTGGGCCTGGCCGGAGCGGATGAGGGCGGGCAGTGCCGCTCGGGAGGCCTCGTCACCGTCGATGTCGACGAGGACGAACCGGCCGGGCGACTCCGCCTGCGCGGAGCGGAGCAGACCCCACACGGCCCCGGCCGCGAGATCGGTGACGTCCTCGTCGCCGGCCGCGACGGCGCCCCGGGTGACCAGGACCAGCGGCACGTTCTCCAGCCGGTCGTCGGCGAGCCAGCGCCGGACCAGTTCCAGGGCCCGGTGCGTGGCGTCGTACACGGCGCGCACGGGGTCACCGTCCGCGGGTGCGGCGTGCCAGGACAGGACGGCGGCCGGGGGACGGGGCCCGGCGACGGCCGCGCCGACGGCGTCCAGGTCTGCCGCCGGTGCCGCGTCGAAGCGGTCGGTGTCCAGCTGCACCAGGGTGAGGGGCTCCTCGTCGGCGGTGAGCCGGAGGTGCCGCCAGCCGACGCGCAGCAGGTCGTCCTGCACACGGGCGGCACTGCGGCCCAGTTCGTCGGGGGTGACGGCGCGCGCGGTGAGCGATTCGATCGTGGCCAGCGGCCGTCCTTGCTGGTCGGCGACGGTCACGGTCACCGTGTCGGGTCCCAGGGGGCGGATGCGTACCCGCAGGGCGGCGGCGCCGGTGGCGTGCAGGCGGAAGCCCCGCCAGCGGGTGGCGAGCCACGCCCCGGCCGCTCCGGCCGGGTCCACGGCGAGCGGCAGCGGCCGCAGCGCGGCCTGCAGCAGTACGGGGTGGAGGGCGAAGTCCAGGGCCTGGCGCTGCAGTTCGTCGGGCAGCCGGACCTCCGCGTACACCTCGTCGCCGCGTTGCCAGACGGAGGTCGGGTGGCCGTCGCCGAGCTGCTCGCGGATGTCGTCCGGCGAGAGCGCCCGGGCGCCGGCCGGCGGCCACTGGGTCAGCTCGTCGGCGCCGCCGCTGCCGTTCCGGCCGAGCCGCCCGGAAGCGATGCGCTGCCAGGTCACGTCGCCGCCGTCGGGCCGGGCGTGCACGGTGAAGGCGCGCGCGTCGGACGCGTCCGCATCGGCCACGGCGATCTGGATCTGCGTTCCCTGCTGTTCGGGAAGCACCAAGGGCTCGTGGACGGTGAGTTCGTCGACGGCGTCGAGGCTCAGTTCGTCGCCGGCCCGCACCGCCAGTTCCGCGAGCAGGGCGGGTGCCGCCACCGTCGCGCCGTGGAGGGTGTGTTCGGCCAGCCAGGGGTGGGTGCGCGCGGAGAGCCTGCCGGTGAGGAGGGTCTCGCCGGACGCGGCCACGGCGACGGCGGCGCCGAGCAGCGGGTGGTCGGCCGCGGCCACGCCCAGGCGGCCCGTGTCGCCGGCGGCCACGGACGCCTCGTACCAGTGGCGCTCGCGCTGGAAAGCGTAGGTGGGCAGGGGCACGCGACGCACGTCGTGCCCGGCGAAGAGGGTGGGCCAGTCGACGGTTCCGCCGCCCACGTGCAGTTTGGCGAGCGAGGTCAGGAACTGTGTCAGGCCGCCCGACTCGCGTCGCAGGGTGCCGACGACGACCGGGTTGTCGAGGCTGTCCTCCAGAACGGGGGCCAGCACCGGGTGGGGCCCGACCTCGACGAAGGTGTGGTGTCCGTGGCCGACCAGAGCGCGGGTCGTCTCCTCGAACTCCACGGGCCGGCGCAGGTTCCGGTACCAGTACTCGGCGCCGAGTTCGGTGGTGTCCAGCGGTCCGGCGGTGACCGTGGAGTAGAAGGGCACGGTGCCCTGCCGGGGGCGTATGGGTGCCAGGTCGTGCAGCAGCCGGTCGCGGATCTCCTCGACCTGGGCGGAGTGGGAGGCGTAGTCGGCGTGGAAGCGGCGGGTGCGGATGCCCTCGGCCTTGCACTCCTCGACGAACTTCTCCAGCGCCTCGTGGTCCCCGGACACGACCGTGGACCCGGGACCGTTGATGACCGCGATGGACAGCCGGTCGCCCCATCCCTCGATGCGGGCGGCGAGTTCGTCACGGGACAGGGCCACGGAAGCGATGCCGCCGCGGCCTTCGAGGACGCTGGTGACCTGGCTGCGGACGGCCGCCACGCGCGCCGCGTCCTCCAGGGTCAGACCGCCGCTGACGTAGGCGGCGGCGACCTCTCCCTGGGAGGAGCCGACGACGGCCGCGGGCTCGACTCCGTGCGCACGCCACAGCGCGGCCAGGGACACGGTCACCGCGAAGGAGACGGGCTGGATGACGTCGACCCGGTCGAGCGACGGAGCGCCCTCGGCCTGGCGCAGCACGTCCTCCAAGGACCAGTCGACGTAGGGCGCGAGCGCTTCGGCGCAGGCGTGGATCTGCGCGGCGAACACCTCGGAGGTGTCCAGGAGTTCCACCGCCATGCCGGGCCACTGGCCGCCCTGGCCGGGGAAGACGAAGACGGTCTTGCCGGGTTCGGCGACCCGTCCGGTGACCACGTGCGCCGAGTTCTCGCCGGTGCTCAGCGCACGCAGACCGGCGAGTATCTCGTCCTGTCCGGTGCCGATGACGGCGGCCCGGTGGCCGAGTTGGGAGCGGCCGGCGGCCAGGGAGTAGGCCACGTCCCACGGCCGCGCGTCGGCCGCGCCCTCCAGGTGGGACAGCAGCCTGCGGGCCTGGTCGCGCAGCGCTTCGGTGGATTTCGCGGACAGGACCCACGGCGGGGTGAGCGTGCCGTCGGCGGACGCGGGCTCGTCGGTCTCGTCCGCGGCGGGCGCCTGCTCGATGATGACGTGCGCGTTGGTGCCGCTGGCGCCGAACGCCGACACGGCGGCGCGGCGGGGGCGTCCGCTCTCGGGCCAGGGCCGGGCCTCGGTCAGCAGCTCCACCGCGCCCGCCTCCCAGTCGACGACCGGGGTCGGCTCCTCGGAGTACAGCGACTTCGGCAGGACGCCGTGGTGTATGGCTTGGACCATCTTGATGATGCCGCCCACACCCGCGGCGGCCTGAGCGTGCCCGATGTTGGACTTCAACGACCCCAGCAGGAGCGGCCGATCCGCGCCAGGCCGCTCCTGACCGTAGGTGTTCAGCAGCGCCTGCGCCTCGATCGGATCACCCAGCGTCGTACCCGTGCCATGCGCCTCAACGGCATCCACGTCCGCCGCACTCAGCCGCGCGTTCGCCAACGCCTCACGAATCACCCGCTCCTGCGACGGACCGTTCGGCGCGGTCAACCCATTACTCGCTCCGTCCTGATTGATCGCGCTGCCCCGCACCACCGCGAGCACCGTATGACCGTTGCGCCGCGCATCCGACAACCGCTCCACCAACAGCAACCCCACACCCTCCGACCAGCCGATGCCGTCCGCCGACGCGGAGAACGGCTTGCACCGGCCGTCGGCGGCGAGGCCCTGCTGCTGGGAGAAGTCGATGTGGCCGACGGGGTTCGCGGCCACGTACGACGCTCCGGCCAGCGCGAGCGTGCATTCCCCGGAGCGCAGTGACTGCACGGCGAGGTGCAGGGCGGTCAGCGACGACGAGCACGCCGTGTCGACCGAGACCGCCGGGCCTTCGAGGCCGAGGACGTAGGCGATGCGACCCGACGCCATGCTGCTGAGCATGCTGGTCATCAGGTAGCCGTCGAACTCGGCAGGGGTCGGCAGGCCGAGGTAGCTCTGCTCGACGAGCCCGGTGAACACGCCGGTTCGCGTGCCCTTGAGGCCCGCCGGATCGATGCCGGCGCTCTCGAACGCCTCCCACGCCGTCTCCAGCAGCAGCCGCTGCTGCGGATCCATGGCCAGGGCCTCGCGCGGGGAGATCCCGAAGAAGGCGGCGTCGAACCGGGTGGCGTCCTTGAGGAATCCGCCGTGCCGGACGTGGGTCCTGCCGGGCTTGGCGGGATCCGGGTCGTAGAGGTTGTCCAGGTCCCAGCCGCGGTCCGTGGGGAACTCCGAGATGGCGTCGGTCTCGTCCATGACCAGCTGCCACAGATCGTCCGGCGACTCGGCTCCGGGGAAGCGGCAGGCCATACCGACGATGGCGATGGGCTCGTTCCTGCCCGACTCCAGCTCGGCGACCCGCCGGCGGGTCTTCTGCAGGTCGGCGGTGACCTTTTTGAGGTAGTCGAGCAGTTTCTCTTCGTTGGACATGGTGGACATGGGGAACCTCTTGTTCCTCTGTGTACGGAGGGGCGGTGATCTGCCGGATCAGTCGGCGGATCCGCCCAGTTGGTCGTCGATGAGGGCGAAGATCTCGTCGGCCGAGGCCGCCTCGATACGGCCCGTCAGGTCTGCGGACGGCTCCTCGTCGTGCGCCTCGGTCAGCCGGGACAGGAGCGTCTGGAGCCGTACGACGATGTCGCGGCGCTCCGTCGCGTCCTCGGGTGCCCGCACCAACAGCGCTTCCAGCTGCCGCAGTTCGGCGTCCACGGGTGAGTGGGGTGCGGACTGGTGCTCCGGGAGGAGCCGCGCCAGTACGTGCTCGGTGAGCGCCGCGGGTGAGGGGTGGTCGAAGGCGAGCGTGGCCGACAGGGCGATGCCGGTCCGCGAGGTGAGGCGGTTGCGCAGTTCGACGGCGGTCATGGAGTCGAAGCCGAGTTCCTGGAAGGCCCGGTCGGGGGCGACGGCGCCGGCGTCCGCGTGGCCGAGCACCGCGGCCGATTCGGCCCGGACCAGGTCGAGCACGGCCTGGTACCGCTCCTGCTCGGTGAGGCCCTCCAGGCGCAGCGCCGGCGCGTCGGCGGTGGTGCCCGCCGAGCGGGCCCGGCCCGAGGTCCCGACCAGGTCGCTCAGTACGGCGGGCAGGTGGGCGTGGGCGCGCAGTGCCGTGCCGTCCAGCCGCACGGCGACCAGCGCCGGCAGGCCGGTGCGCAGCGCCGCGTCGCAGGCGCTCGTCGCGTCCGGGACCGTCAGCTCGCGCAGGGGGAGACGGGCGGTGTCGTGTTCGGCGGGCGCGGTGTCACCGGTGGCGCCCTGCGACGCCCACGGCCCGAGGGCCAGGGACCTGGCGGGGAGGCCGAGTGCCGTGCGGTGACGTGCGAGGCCGTCGAGGTACGCGGCGGCCGCGGCATCGGCGGCCTGGGCGGGCGCACCGATCGTGCCCGCGCTGGAGGAGCACAGCACGAAGGCGGCGAGGTCGAGTTCGCGGGTGAGTTCGTGCAGATGCCAGGCCGTGTCCGCCGTGGATCGCAGCACCGTGTCCAGGCGCTGGGCGGTCAGGTCGGTCAGCGCGATGTCGTCGGACGGGTCGGCGATGTGCACGACCATGGTCAGCGGACGGTGCTCGGGTATCGCGGTCAGTGCCGCCCGCAGGGCCGCACGGTCGGCGAGGTCGCAGGACACGGCGATGACCTCGGCCCCCGACGCGTCCAGGTCCCGCAGCAGTTCGGGCGCGGGCCCCGTGCCGTCGGCCGGGTCGTCCAGCATCAGGAGGTGCCGTACGCCGTGTTCGGCGACCAGGTGGCGGGCGAACACGTCGGCGAGGCGTCCCGCACCGCCGGTCACGAGCACGGTGCCGTGCGCCTCCTCATCGGGCGCACCGGCCCTCTCGGCGTCCAGGACGGCGTCCTGTGCGACGGGGCGCAGCCGGGGCGCGTACAGGGTGCCGGTGCGCAGCGCGGCTTGGGGTTCGCCGGAGGCCAGCAGGTGGGACAGCGCGCCGGCCGACAGCGGAGCGGTGTCGGAGTTGGTGCCGGAGTCGGTGTCGGTGTCGGTGTCGGTGTCGGTGTCGGTGTCGAGCAGCACGATCCGCTCGGGAGCCTCCGCCTGAGCGGACCTCAGCAGTCCCCAGACGGCGGCCGCGTCCGGGTCGGCGACCCCTTCGGCCGCGACGGCGACGGCGCCCCGGGTGCGGATGACCAGGCGGGTGTCCTCCAGCGTCGGTTCGGCGAGCCACTGCTGAAGGAAGGTCAGCGCCTGCCCGGCGGGACGCGGTGTGGCGGAGGCCCCGCCGCCGAACTCGACGAGGAGCTGCCGGATCGGTGCCCCGTCCCGCACGGCGGCGGCGAGCGCGGGCACGTCCGGGAACCTGACCGCGTCGAGGTCTGCCATGCCGGGCGAATCCCGCAGGTCCTGCGGGCCGATCACGGCCCAGCCGTCGGAGAGGGGGGTGGGCGCCGGAGGGTCGAGCGGCTGCCAGGCCAGGGCGTACAGCGGCAGGGCCCGGCCACCGGGCGGCGCGAACTCGTCGTCGGGCACGTCGCGGAAGGCGAGCCGGTCGACCGTGAGCACCGGTTGCCCGGCGGTGTCGAGCAGACGCAGGGAGACCTCGTCTCCCTCGCCGGGTTCGGCCAGGACGCGCAGCGTGGTGGCACCCGTGGCGTGCACGCGCACGCCGTGCCATTCTCCGGCGATCCGGGTGCTGCCCGCGGGGGCCGGGCCGAGGAGGGCGCGTACGGCCTCTTCGACGAGTGCCGGGTGAAGTCCGTAGCGGGCGGCGTCGGGCAGCAGGTCGTCCGGGAGCCGGACCTCGCCGTGGTCGGCGCCGTGCCGGGCGGCCTCGGACGGCTGGTCGCCGGACGCCAGCTCGCCGTCGGCGTGCAGCGTCCACGGGGACCGTGCGTCGTCGGAGCGGAGATGGACCGAGAAGGGGCGCCGGCCCGCACCGTCGTCGGCGTGGAGGACGATCTGCAGGTCCGCCGTTCCGTCGTCGGCGAGGACCAGGGGCTTGCGCACGGTGAGACGGTGCAGGGTGCCCGCGTCGCCGTGATCGGCCACCCGGCTCAGCGCCTCCACCAGGGCTGCGGGAGGCAGCACCGGGGTGTCGAGGACCGCGTGATTGACGGTCCAGTCGTGGGTGTCGGGCAGGATACGGGCGGTGAAAAGCAGGTCGCCGGTGTGCGCCACGGCCGTCCGGTGGCCGAGCAGCGGGTGGCCCGTGTCGCCCGGTCCTTGCGCGCCGGAGGCTCCGTGGTCGGCGCGCATCCAGTACCGCGCGCGTTGGAAGGCGTAGGTCGGCAGTGTGACGGGGCGGGCCGCCGTTCCGGCGAAGTACGCCTGCCAGTCGACCGGTGCTCCCGAGATGTGCAGCGTGCCGACGGCCCTGGCCAGGGTCTCGGTCTCCGGCCGGTCGCGGCGCAGGGCGGGCAGGACCGCGGCGTCCTGGTCGTGGTCGAGGGCTTGTTGGGTCAGTGCGGTGAGGGTGCCGTCCGGACCCAACTCGACGAAACGGGTCACACCCAGCTCCCGCAGACACCGCACACCAT
>NZ_JBITCM010000042.1:0-32786 GCF_044453205.1 Streptomyces sp. NPDC051738
TCCTGCACACCTACAACCATCACCGCTGCCACACCGCACTCGGCGGCCAGCCACCTATCAGCCGCGTGAACAACGCCCCGGGTCAATACACCTAGCCCATGCCGTCGTGGTACTCACCGACGCCCGGCACCCCGGTCCCGTCGGTGGCGGAGCCGAATCGATCGCGGCTCTGGTGTGGCATGTCTCTGGACGGGAAGTCGGCTGGTCATGGGAGCGATGGTGGATCTGCACGACGGGGATTCGCCGGCTGGCCAGACGGGCGATCGGGTGGGGACCACCCTGGGTGCGGCGGGTCGCGCCCGCGGTGCAGGAGGCAGCCGAGCACACCAAGGTGAGGTGGGCGACGGCCGCAGTGATGGCCGCCCTCGGCGGGTGGCGCGGCCGTGCGGCGGCCGCCGTGGGGGTCGCGGCCATGGCGATGGCCCAGGTGCTGTCCAACGGGGTTGCCAAGCAGCTGTGTCGCCGGCGGCGCCCACCGCGGGAATGGGTCCCGCCGGAGGAACTTCAGGACCGCCCGGACAGCTCCTCCTTCCCTTCCGGGCACACCGCCGCGGCCTTCGCCTTCGCGGGTGCTGTCGCGCCGGTGTGGCCGGCCGCAGGTGCTGCCGGTGGGATGTCGGCGGTGATGGTGGCCGCGGAGCGGGTGCACAGCGGTGCGCATACCCCTGCGATGTGGCTGCCGGAGGAGTGATCGGGCTGGCCGCGGCCGCCCTGGTTCGAGGCGCACCGCGTCTGCCGTGGCGACGGGTGCTCTGACGAGCGGTGATGCGGGAATGCGGGGGTACCCGGACAGCCGATCAGACCAATGAGCGGGCCAGGGTCTGGCGAGCACAAGCCAACGCCCACTGGCTTGCCGCAAACGCCGACGAAGGACAGGTGAGTACCCATGACAGCAGACGGCTCCCACCGCACCGGCGCCGGAGCGCAGGAACCGGTGGGCGACCTGGTCCAGCGTGCCTCGCAGCAGTTGTCGCAGCTGGTCCGCGACGAGATGCGCCTGGCACAGGCGGAGATGACCGAGAAGGGCAAGCGGTTCGGCAAGGGCGGTGGCCTGTTCGGTGGCGCCGGCCTGATGGGTGTGCTCACCCTGCAGGCGCTGGTGGCCACCGTGATCGCCGCGCTGTCGCTCAGCATGGATGTGTGGGTGGCGGCTCTGATCGTCACCGGCGTCCTGGCCGCCGTCACCGCGCTGATGGCGGCTCTCGGCAAGCAGCAGGTCAGCAAGGCATCCCCAGCTACGCCCGAGCGGACGGTGGACAGCGTCAAGGCTGATGTGGCCGAGATCAAGGAGAGGGCACAGCGATGACCGAGGACAAGCCGCACACGGGCGATGAGGCAACCCCTGCCCCTGAGGAACTGCGTGAGCAGGTGGAGGCGACCCGTGAGGAACTCGGCGAGACCGTCGAGGCGCTCGCTGCGAAGACCGACGTCAAGACCCGCGCCCGGGAGAAGACGGCAGCCGTCAAGGAGCAGGTCGCCGAGAAGACCACACAGGTTAGGACTCAGCTGAGGGACAAGGCCACGCATGCGGCCCATGTGGTGCAGGACAGGACCCCGGAGCCGGTGCGCGCAAAGGCCGCCGCGGCCACCGAGCAGGTCGCGGACAAGGCCCTGCACGTCGCTGAGCTGGCCCGGGACAAGGCACCGGACCCAGTGCGCGAGAAAGCCGGACAGGGCATGGAGGCGGCGCGGGCGCACCGCACCCCGCTGCTCGCCGCCGCAGGCGCGTTCATCGCGGTGCTCCTCATCCGCCGCTCCAGGAGGCACCGATGAAAGCCTCGAAGATCGCTTACAAGCCGGTCGGCATGGCCATGGGCGCTGTCAGCGGTGTTCTGGCCGGTGCGGTGTTCAAGCAGGTCTGGAAAAGGCTCGGGCACGAGGAGGACGCCCCCGACGCCACCGACGAGCACCGCACCTGGCGCGAGGTGGTGTCGGCAGCCGTCCTGCAGGGCGCGATCTTCGCCGGTGTGAAAGCTGCCGTCGACCGCGGCGGCGCCACCGCCACCCGACGCCTGACCGGAACCTGGCCCGGCTGACCGACCGCCATAACGCCGACTTGGCGCATGGCAACGGTGGTCGGTGAGGACGGGCACGTGTGCGGTAGGGAGGGCGCTGATCTGCCTGTTGTGGGATGCGCGCGGTACCACGGCCGTCGATGCGGGTGGCCCAGGCCGGGGTCTGATCAGGGTGTTCCTGTTGGGCATGGTCGTCCTTCCTCTGGCGGCCCGCGGCGGCTCGGCTCGCGTTCCAGGAGGCCGCAGTGCGCGGCTGTGGGCTGGAGCCCGTGCGGGTCTGGCGTGGCCCGGCCCACTGGGCGGCGGTGCATCCGCTTCTGATTGAGGACCATCGGCGGCGACACCGTCGCCGCTGGGCACGTCATTTGCGCTCGTCGTACGCCGCCCCGAGCCGGGGATACGTTCTGCAATCGATGGACGACGGTCAGTGGCCGAGGTGGGGCGGTATTCCGGCTTCGGCGAATCTGCACATCGAATGCGTAATCGCGTCACGGTGCGCCAGGGACCCGCATGAGCGCCTGCCGCGTGATGCCCTGTTGGTGCGGAGTATCCCGTTCGAAAACGTAGTCGCAGCACCGGCTCGGTCCCGGCGCCGCGTGGCATGTGGAGAAGCTGCCCGCAAGTCGTGTGCGGGTCTGCACGAATGCGCAGCCTGTTCGTTCAACTTCCTGGATGTGTGCTCCGGTTGACTGGTCGCCCGGTGTGCCCCGTGCTTTGATCCTCTGCACCGCGGGAGCCGCGCGAAAGTCCCGGAAGCGGGCATCGCGCGTTCCCCTGCGGCCGAGGCCCGCTATCTGTCCCCAGCGGGGCCGCCCCCCTTGTGGATCATCCATACGAAAGGGAAGTTTCATCATGAACTCCGCTCCCCAGGTTCAGACCGTTGAGATCTCCGACGCCGCGCTCGATGACGTCTCCGGCGGCCTGAACCCGCACGCCAGCCTCGTCGCCGGCCCCACGGCGGTCAGCAGCGCTGATGTCCTGGCGCAGCTCGATGCCGTCAAGAACGAGGTTCTGGGCGCCGCCGGCCAGTACAACCACGTCAGCGTCAGCGCCTCCCTCTGACCTGCAGTCCGACCGCCAGTCGGTGACGCCCTGCCAACCTGACGGCTGGGGTGTTGGCGGATGTAGGCGGTACGGAAAGTGAAGCTCCTGGCGGCAACGGGCTGTTGACCAAGATCACGCCGCTGCCAGGAGCTTCGATTGCTTGTTCACCCATCGTCGAGCGATGGGTCCAGCCGCCCCGCGGTAAGTGACCGGGCGATTCAGTGCCCGACTGCATGAGAACGCGACACGGAGTGGCACTGGCCGGCCGTCAAGTCCCCAGTGGCAGGGCGATAGCGGACGAGAGGCCATGCGAGCGAAGACGGACTGCGTTGGGCATACGAGTGGAACCCGCCGCGTGCAGGCGTACGACGGGGCATTGGGCGCGGCCGTCGGTCGGGCCCAGGAAGGTGACGAGGCTGCCTTCGCGGTCGCGTGCCGGATCGTGTATCCCGGACTGCTCGGCTGTCTGCGCGGACAGCGGTCACGTGTGACACATCAGATCCGTGGTGCGCTGTAGGGAGCGACCCGATCACGAGGGTTGAGGGGCCCGCCCTCTGTGGAGGGGGCAGCGGGCTCCAACGTGCAGGGGCAGGCTGGTTCCCCCCCGTGACGGGTCTGCCCCTGCACGCCAGACTTACGTCGGCCGACGTGTACGGAACGCGTGGTGGTCGGGTGCCCAGCGGGCACAGGTACCGGAACTCCTAGTGGATCTACCAGGCGATCCGGAGTGGTGTACGGGCTGCGCCATGCGCTGCGAATCGACCTCCGGAGACGTCCTTGCTGCGCGCCCAGTAGCAGTTCTCGAACGCGGCTTCGGCCGGCTCTGCCGTCTTGTACTTGCCTGGCTCCATGTCCTCGCCGACATCGAGCACGCCGTCGCCAGGAATTCTCAGGTTGGGCCTTCGGCTGCGGTCTCCCGAGGCTGGGAGTCGCAGTCTCGGTGGCGTCTCGGTGCCCTTTTCAGTGGTGGTCTTCGCGATGCGGCGTGCTGCGCAGGGCGCGGGCGATCAGCAGGGCGACATCGTCGTGGTTGTCGGGGTTCCGTAGGCCGTGAAGGAGTCGGTCGCAGGTTTCTTCCAGAGGGGAGTCGGGGGCGTCGAGGAGGCGGAGGAGGACATCGAGGCGTTCGTCGATGGGGTGGTGGCGGGTCTCGACCAGTCCGTCGGTGTACAGGACCAACTGGTCGCCGGGGCCGAAGCCGACGGTGGTGGTTTCGAAGGGTATGCCGCCGACGCCGAGGGGGGTGCCGGTGGGCAGTTCGAGCAATCGGGGGTGCTTTCCGCGGCGGATGAGGACGGGGGGCAGGTGGCCGGCGTTGGCGATGCGGCATTCGGCGTGGTGGGGGTCGTAGGCGGCATAGACGCAGGTGGCGATGTACTGCTCCAGCTCGGAGGTGATCGCGTCAAGGTGCTCAAGGACTTGGGCGGGGTCGAGGTCGAGGCGGGCGAAGGCGGTGGTGGCGGTGCGCAGGCGGCCCATGGTGGCGGCGGCATCGATGCCGCTGCCCATGACGTCGCCCACGACCAGTGCTGTCCTGTCGCCGCCCAGCGGGAGGACGTCGTACCAGTCGCCGCCGACTTCGTAGGCGGCCTGGGCGGGCAGGTAGCGGGAGGCGACCTGCAGGCCGGGCAGGTCGGGCGGGTGGTCGGGGAGCAGGCTGCGCTGCAGGGTCTCGGCGGCGTTGCGCACGTTCTGGTGCGTGCGGGCGTTGTCGATGCACACCGCGGTGCGGAAGGCCAGTTCGGTGGCGATGGCGAGGTCGTCCTCGTCGAAGGGCCGCGGGTCGCGGGCGCGGGCGAGGCCCAGGAAGCCGAGGACGGTGCCGCGTGCGGTGAGCGGGACGGCCAGGTAGGAGTGCACTCCGGCGCGGGCCAGCAGGGTGGCGGCGCGCTCGTCGCGGGCGATGCGCGTCAGGTCGTTGCCGTCGGCGTGGCGTACCAGAATGGGACGGCTGGTGCGCACGCATTGGGCGGCCAGGCTGTCGGCGTCGTAGGCGGCGGTGTGGCCGGGCGGGTCGGCGGCCTTGGCGGCCTCGGTGGGGTAGGCGGCTTTCACCGCGAGGGCGCGGAAGACCGCAGGGCCGTCGCGGGAGGCGGGGCGGTGTTCGTCGAGGGCGGAGTCGAGGACGTCGACGGCGGCCAGGTCGGCGAAGTCGGGAACGGTGACATCGGCCAGCTCGCGGGCGGTCTGGTCGATCTCCAGGGTGGTGCCGATACGGGCGGAGCCGTCGGCGATCAGAGCAAGGCGTCGCCGTGTCTCGGTGGCCTCCATGGCCGCCTGGTAGCGCTCGGTGACCTCCACCACGATGTCGGCCACCCCGAGAATGCGGCCGCGGGGGTCCTCCAGCCGGTACAACGAGATCGACCAGGCGTGCTTGTGTTCTGGGTCGGCCGGGGTGCGGCCGATGATGGTGGACTGGTCAACCAGGGGGATCCCGGTCTTGAGGACCTGCCGCATCGCAGCCTCGGGCACCTCGAACTTCGTGGCCTTCATGATCTCGCGGTAGTGGCGGCCGAGGTGCTCCGCCGCAGGAATGCCGTGCATGCGCTCCAGAGCGGGGTTGACGGCCACGTACTTGAGGTCGGTGTCGAGGAAGGCGATCCCGAAGGGGGACTGGGAGATCAGCCGGGTGGACAGGGCGACGTCCCGCTCCACCTCGCGCAGCGTGGGGGAGTCGGTGCCGAGCCCGAGGGCGTAGAAGTCGCCGTGGTCGTCCAGCAGTCGCATGTTGCGCAGCTCCACCAGCCGCGTGGTGCCGTCCTTGCACCGGATGGGAAACGTGCCGCCCCAGCTCTGGCCACTCTCCATGACCTCGGCGAACTTCTTGATCACCCAGTCCCAGCGTGCTTCGTGGACGAGTAGCTGCGCGGCGTACTGCCCGAGCGCTTCCTCGGCGGTGTAGCCGTACAGCTCTTCGGCCTGCGGACTCCACAGGACGACCCGTCCGTCGGCGTCCAGCAGCACCGCCGCCACACCGAGGAGATCCAGCAACCCGCTCGGCTGCGACGGCTCGCCTTCCGGCCGGCGGGCGTTTGCCCAGCCGATGTTCGCAGCAGGCCATTCGGCTTCGCTCATGGCAGCCACTCCTTCTGCCGTCCGGCGCCACATGGGCGAACCGCCGACCCGGCTCGAGCGGGACCTGCCGTCGTCTGCTGGCGCTTCGGCTTCCATCGTCCCCCCTGACTACCGGCCAACACACCCCCTCCCGACCGTGCCGCGCGGACAGAAGGAGCGATGTGCGGGCAGACACCAGTTGCCCACCATCTTGCCGCCGGCTCCTCAGCGCCCTGCCGTCTTCCGCCGGCGCCTGACAGCCGGCCGCCGAGGCCGACCGTTACAACGCCGGGTGCACCCGGCGACCACAGGCTGTTCGGAGGCGATCCGTCCACCTTGGAGCACCGGACACAACTCACAGTGACGCTTTTGATGCCGTCAGCGACCGGAGCCCGGACGGTCAACATGAGTGGGTACCCGGTGCAGGAGCACATCCCCGCCGTTTGGCCCGCCGCGTACGGCGGCCACGTGGGTCGCGTCGGCGCCAGAACGCGCTGGAGAAGGTGACCCGATCATGAGGGTCGACGAGCCCGCATTCTGCGGAGGGGGCAGCCGGCTCCGACGTGCAGGGGCAGGCTGGTTCCCCCCCGTGCTGGCCTGCTCCTGCGGACGCATTCAGGCGCGCCAGGCCACGCAACGCGTCAGGGACCGGTCTTCCACGCTTTCGGATGTCCTCAGTGGGCACGGGATTGGGGGACTGGACAGCCCGTCCCTGCGTTACGCCTGTGTGACCCAGGTATCCAAGGGCTCAGGGCACGCCGTCAGTTCCGCCTGCGCGCTCGAACCGCTCCAGCTCTCCCCGTCGCCGATCACCGCCACCAGGTCGGCGCCGGCCAGACGTGCGCGCGGGTTCCCTGTCTCCGTGACGAGCCGGTCCACCGGCACGCGCCCCGGATCTTCGGCCCCGCGATGCTCGGTCGTCAACTCCGCCTCATCGCCAATCACGAGGCAGGATCTGACTCGGTGAACCGGTCCATGAGGGATTGTCGGCCCACTCCGTGTTATCGCGTGTGTGTGAGGGGGCGCTGCGGGGAGCGGAGTATGAGCAGGGTGATCTCGCTGGGGGCGAAGACGCGGAAGGGCGGGCCCCAGAAGCCGGTGCCACGGCTGGTGTCAGAAGGGTTTCCTGGACCGTGCCCAGCCGTACACCGTGCTCCGTCATGCCAGCCTCCCGATTTCGGTCCTCGTGTGTACGGGATGTACCGGGCGGGCGGTGCCGTGGCTGCGACCACCGCCCGCCCGGAGTCTCAGGGCCGCGCCACGAGTTCGGGGTGCTCGGGATGTTCGTGGTCGCAGGTGTCGTCGATGCCGTAGGTGTCCCAGGCGGGGAACGGGTCGTCGGCCGGCTGGCTCTCGCCGTCCGCCATCAGACAGTCGGTGAGCGCGGAGTGGAGCGCCTCGGTGTGCAGGTGCGTGCCGATGAAGACCAGCTCCTGGCCTGCCGGGCTGTCGGTGTCGTGGGCGGCGGAGGGCTCGAAGCGGGCGACGGAGCCGGCCTGCGACCACAGCCCCGTCACATGCGGGCGGCTGGCCAGGGTGAAGAAGCCCTTGGAGCGCAGGATCTGGCCGTAGGCGCCGCTGTCCATCTCCGCGGTCACGAACCGCCACAAACGCCCGGAGTGGAAGGGAAGTTCGGAGCGGAAGACGGTGGAGGAGATGCCGTATTCCTCGGTCTCCGGGACGTGATCGCCATTGAGCTCCATGACCCAGCCGGGGGCCTGCTGGGCCCGCTCCAGGTCGAACAACCGGGTGCCGAGTACGTCCTTGAGTTCCACGTGTCCGTGCACGGCGGGCACGATCCGCGCCACGGGGTTGAGGCGGGCGAGCGTCGCCCGCAGCCGCTCGGCGTCGGCGTCGTCGACCAGGTCGAGCTTGTTGAGCACGATGACGTCGGCGAACTCGATCTGGTCCATCAGCAGGTCGCTGACGGTGCGTTCGTCGTCCTCGTACTGGTCGAGGCCGCGCTCGACGAGCTCGTCGCCGCTTGCCAGTTCGGGCAGGAAGTTGGCGGCGTCGACGACCGTGACCATGGTGTCCAGGCGGGCGAGATCGCCGAGGGTGGCGCCGTCGTCGCGTGCGAAGGCGAAGGTGGCCGCGACCGGCATGGGCTCGGAGATGCCGCTGGACTCGATGAGGAGGTAGTCGAACCGCCCTTCGCGGGCCAGCCGGTCCACCTCCACCAGCAGGTCGTCGCGGAGCGTGCAGCAGATGCACCCATTGGTCATCTCGACCAGGCGTTCCTCGGTGCGTGACAGGGCCGCCTCGCCGCCGCGCACGAGCGCCGCGTCGATGTTGACCTCGCTCATGTCGTTGACGATGACCGCGACGCGCAGCCCCTCACGGTTGCCGAGCACGTGATTGAGCAGCGTGGTCTTCCCCGCACCGAGGAAGCCGGACAGAACGGTCACCGGCAGCCGGTCGTGCGCCATCCTCATTCCCCTCAGCCTTGGGGGCGCAGCAGCCCGCGCTCGTAGGCCCTGACCAGGTTCTGCGGTACGAGGTGACGTACACCGTCGACCGTGACCGGCACCAGCGTCGGCGTGGCGGCCTTCCACTGGGCGCGGCGGTGGCGGGTGTTGCTGCGGGACATCTTCCGCTTGGGGACGGCCATGGTTCTCCTCCTCGAGTGACGAGGGAGACGCTATATGAAAATGGATCCCATTACTAATTCGCGGACTCCAGGCGGCATGAGCCCCGGTGAGTTCGACGGCGTGTTCGACCGCCGTGTATCCGGTGTCGGTCGCTGTCCGTCCGGCCGACTCCTGCCCAGCGTCCGAGTCCACGGTTCGGCCGACGGCGTGGGGCATCAGTGCACTCGCCGTTCCTCCAGTGGTGCGGCACGCAGCCGTGCGGCGGCGTCACTCGGCAGGTGGGGAGTGTGACCGACCAGCCGGGCGGAGTTGGCGACCACGGCGATGCTGCTGGTGTTGTGCAGCAGGGCGGCCAGGACGGGGTTGACGGAGCCACCGGCGCTCGCGACCAGGCCGGCGAGGTTCACGCCGATGGACAGCGTGTAGTTCTGCCGTACGACGCGCAGGGTGTGTCGGCTGAGTTCCACGACGGCGGCGACCTGGCGCAGGTCGTTTCCGGCGAGGGCGATGTCGGCGGTCTCCAGCGCGACGTGGGAGGAGTGGGCGCCCATGACGATGCCGACGTCCGCGAGCGCCAGTGCGGGGGCGTCGTTGGTGCCGTCGCCGACCATGGCCACGCTGTGGCCCTCTGTCTGGAGGTCGCGGATCAGCTGGAGTTTGGCCTCGGGCAGGGCGTGGGCGTGGACTTCCGCGATGCCGAGTGTGTCGGCGACGGCCTGGGCGGTCTCGGGGGCGTCGCCGGTCAGCAGCACGATGCGGGTCACGCCGAGGTCGGTGAGCTGGCGGACGACGGTGTCGGCTCCGCCGCGTACGGCGTCGGACAGGCCGAGCATGCCGATCAGCTTCTCGTCGTGGGCGAGGCAGATGACGGTCTCGCCGGCGGCGCGCAGCCGGCTCGTCCAGTCCTGGGCGAGCTCGGAGAGTTCCAGGCCGTGGCGGCGCAGCAGGGCGGGGCTGCCCACCAGCAGGCGGGTGCCGTCGAGTTCGGCGCGTACGCCCATGCCGAGGACGACTTCGCAGGCTTGGTGGATGGGGATGTGCAGATGCTGTTCCTCGGTGCGCCGGACGATGGCTTCGGCGAGCGGGTGCCGTGCGTGTAGCTCGCCGGAGGCCGCCAGGCTCAGCACCTCGTCGGCGGTGACCGTCTCGTCGAGCGTGACCACGCTGGTCACCAGGGGGCGGCCGAGCGTGAGGGTGCCGGTCTTGTCGAAGACCACGGCGGTGACGCGGCCGATCCCTTCCAGGTGGGTGCCGCCCTTGATGAGGGTGCCTCTGCGTGCGCCGTTGCCGATGGCCGCGCTGATCGCGGTGGGGGTGGCCAGGCCCGCGGCGCACGGGCAGGCGATCAGCAGCATGGTCATCGCCCGTCGGGCGTCCCGGGTCAGCACGTACGTGATCCCCGCGAGGGCGAAGGAGACGGGTACGAAGCGGCGGGTGAAGGCGGCGGCCACTGTTTGTATCGGGGCCCGGTCGGCCTGCGCCTCCTCGACGCGGGTGATGATCCGCCCGACGACGGTGTCCTGGCCGACCGAGGTGGCCCGTACCGTGATCGAGCCGGTGGAGACGAGGGTGCCCGCGTACACCTCGGTGCCGGGCTGCACGTAGACCGGGAGCGCCTCGCCGGTGATCGCCGCCTGGTCGACCAGCGCCTCGCCGGACTCGGCGGTCCCGTCGACGGGGATGCGGTGGTGTTCGTAGACCGCGACCACGTCTCCGGCCCTGACCTCCGCGAGGTCGACCTCCACCTCCACGCCGTCGCGGACCAGCCAGACCCGCTCCTCGCCGATGGAGAGCAGTTCCTCGATGGCGCGCCGGGTCCGGCGCAGGGTGATGGCCTGCAGGAACTCGCCGATGTTGAGCAGCCACAGCACCATGAGCGCGACGACGTTCTCGCGCAGCACCAGCGAGATCACGGTCGCCGTCGTCACCAGCAGGTCGGTGCCGGCGTGGCGTCTGCCGCCGAGGGTGCGTGCGGCGCCGCGGAAGAACGGCAGTCCGGTGAAGACGGTGACCGCGCCGAGGAGACCGGCCGAGCCCGCCGGGGCCCATGGGGGTCGGCCGAGCAGTCGCCGCAGTCCCACCAGGGCGAGCACCGCACCGCCGACCACCAGCCGCGCGATCTCCCCCGTGGAGGAGTCGGGCACGGAGCTGCTGGCTCTGGCGGGCACCCCCGGCGGCGGTGCTTCGGCGAGGGCGGCAACCAGGCGGTCCACGTCGACCAGGTCGGGCTGCACCCAGACGATCACGGCACCGGTACGCGGGAAGATGCGCAGCGCCCGAAAACCCTGCAGATCGGTAAACCGCTCATCGACGATCCCGGCGCAGCCGGGCCGCGCCCGCAGCCAGGGAACCATCAACCGTACGCGGCCCGCGGCGGCGGACCGCACCGTCACCGCGGAGCCGGGCGCGGCGCGCGTCGGGCTGGGAGCAGGAACGGCGGCGGAGCCGGAACCGGGCGCCGGGACGTCGCCGGGTGCGGACGTGCCGGACATGGCGGCCGCCTCTCAGTGCTCGTGGTCGTGGGCGTGTCCCTCGACACCGACCGCCGAGGGCGGCGGTGCCTCCTCGCCCAACTGCTCCCTGGCCTCCGCCAGCAGGTCTCCTGCCTTCAGGCGGGCCTCCTCGGCGGCTTCCCCGAGTCGGCGACCCGTCGTGATGCCGCCGGCGATGCCGTTGACCAGAAGCCGCCGGGCCACGGGCTTCGCCTTGGGGGCGGCTTTGGCGGCTCCCCGCAGAACCAGTACGCCGGCGGTTCCGGACAGGGCGTAGTGCGTGATGCGGCCCACGACCGCACCCGCGAAAGCGGCGGGATGCATCATGGCCTCCTTCCGCGGAGCGGATTCATCCGTCTTCGGCGCGGTAAGTCCATTCTCATCCCACGGCGGATATCGCGCACCAGCCGTATCGCGCCAGGCCGAGGCGACAGACGGTTCATGCGTGCATCCTCATCCCGGCGCCTGGCGCCGCTCGTTACCGGTGCTTCCCTGGTCCTCCTGGCCGGTTGCGGCAACTCGTCCGATTCCGGCAGCGACACCGATGCCGGGCAGAGCCCCGCTTCCGCGT
This sequence comes from Streptomyces sp. NPDC051738, assembly GCF_044453205.1. Classification (NCBI taxonomy): domain Bacteria; kingdom Bacillati; phylum Actinomycetota; class Actinomycetes; order Kitasatosporales; family Streptomycetaceae; genus Streptomyces; species Streptomyces sp. NPDC051738. Next base: position 11,768 of record NZ_JBITCM010000042.1, read on the forward strand.
CTGCCGTCGCAGTGGTGGCCTCGACGAATGTCTACGGCGACATCGTCAAGCAGATAGGCGGCGGGAAGGTCGATATCACCTCGATCATCAGCGACCCCGACCAGGACCCGCACTCCTACGAGGCCAACACGCAGAACCAGTTGGCGCTGTCCAAGGCGAAGGTTGTCATCGAGAACGGCGGCGGCTACGACGACTTCATCGACCGCATGCTGAAGAACAGCGACAACTCGTCGGCCGAGTTGATCAACGCGGTCAAGGTCTCCGGGAAGTCCGCCCCGGCAGGAGGGGAGCTCAACGAGCACGTCTGGTACGACTTCCCCACGGCCGCCAAGTTCGCCGACCGCATCGCCGCCGCCCTGGCCGAAGCCGACCCGGACGCCGCCGGCACCTTTACCAAGAACACGGCAGCCTTCAAGGCGAAGCTGAAGCCGCTGGAGACGAAGGAAGCACAGATCAAGAGCGATCACGGCGGTGAGGCGATCGCCATTACCGAGCCCGTGCCGCTGTACCTGAGCGAGGCGAGCGGCCTGGTGAACAAGACGCCCGAGGCGTTCAGCGAGGCCATTGAGGAAGGCGACGACGTCTCCCCGAGGACCCTGGGGGACATGTTGGCGTTGTTCACCGGCAAGAAGGTCGAGGCGCTGGTCTACAACGACCAGACCTCCGGCCCGCAGACCGAAAAGGTCGAGCAGGCGGCCAAGACCTCCGGAATTCCCGTCGTCCCCGTCACCGAGACCCTCCCTGAGGGCAAGGACTATCTCGGCTGGATGACAACCAACGTCGACGCGCTCGCGAGCGCGCTGGGCAAGTGAGGCGGCCCACCGTGGCCTCCCTGCCCCGTGCCCGTGAGAGCGGGGCGGAGGACCGTGGCGCGGATGCCGCGGTGATCAGCCTGCGCGGAGCTGCCCTGTCCTACGGCGACCGCGTGCTGTGGCAGGGCCTGGATCTCGACGTACGGCCCAGGGGGTTCCTGGCCGTGCTCGGGCCCAACGGATCGGGCAAGACCGGCTTCGTACGCGCCCTGCTGGGCCAGCGACAGCTGTCCGCCGGGACGTTGACGGTCCTGGGTCGCCCGCCCCGCAAGGGCAGCAGGCGCATCGGCTACATCCCGCAGCAGGCGACGCTGTCCGAGCACGCGATGCTGCGCGCCAGCGACCTGGTCCCCTTCGGCATCGACGGGCACGGCTTCGGACCCCGGCTGCGCACGGGCGCCGTACGTCGCCGGGTGGACGAGGTTCTCCACTCGGCCGGCGCCTACGCGTACGCGGATGTACCCATCGGCCAGCTCTCCGGCGGCGAACGGCAGCGCGTGCGCATCGGGCAGGCGCCGGCGACCGACCCGCGGATCCTGCTGTGCGACGAGCCGCTGCTCTCCCTCGACCTGCACCACCAACGCGCCGTGACGGAACTGGTGGACGCGCGGCGCCGCTCGCACGGCACGGCCGTGGTCTTCGTGACCCACGAGATCTACCCCGTGCTGTACCTCGCCCGCGGCGGCTTCCAAGTCGGCACACCCGACGAGGTGTTGACCTCCGAGGCGCTGTCGCGGCTGTACGGCACACAGGTCGACGTCATCCGCGTCCGCGGCCGGATCACGGTCGTGGGCGTGCCCGACGAGGTGGCAGAGCCGTCGCACCACGCTGAACCCTCACACGGAGTACGGCCATGACGATCGCCGAGGGGGTCTGGCAGCAGATCTTCAGCTTCGACAACTACGGCGAACTGCTCGCCCTGGTCCGCAGCGCCAGCGCCTCGGCCGCGCTGCTGCTGGGCGTGAACATCGTGGGCGGCTCGATCGTCGGATCCCTGATCGCGGCCGGGACGATCGGCCCGCTCGGCTCCGCGCACGGGACCGCAACTCCGTGATCGGCATCCTCATGCCGTTCGGCCTCGGCCTCGGCGTACTCTTCCTCGCCCTGTACAAGGGCGGCGAACAAGTTCGGCATCCTCACCGGACAGATCGTCGCCGTCGACACCCCGCAGATGTCCTGGCTGCTCGGCACGTCGGCCGTGGTGCTCGTGGCGCTGATGGTCATGTGGCGGCCGCTCGCCTTCGCGAGCGCCGACCCCGAGGTGGCCGAGGCCCGAGGGGGGCCGGTCCGCGCCCTGTCGTTCGCTTTCATGATCGTGCTGGGTCCTGCGGTCGCACTGTCGGTGCAGATCGTCGGAGGGCTACTGGTCCTTACCCTCATTGTCACCCCTGCGGCAGCCGTGGCCCGGATCACCGCGTCCCCCGTACTACGGCCCGTGCTGAGCACAGTCTTCGCGGTGGCCTCCATCGAGGGCGGGATCCTGCTCGCCCTGGGCAGCAGCATCCCCATCAGCCCCTACATCACCACCATCTCGTTCACGATCTACATCGTCTGCCGACTGGTGGGCACGTACCGGACCCGACAGTGGGGAGCGCGGAGAATCGTTCCCGAGTCCGCCTGACCAGGAACCCCAGGCGTCACAGCAATCTCATTGCCAACCCGCGGCCGGCGCGTGGCACTGGCTGAGTTGCCCGCTCGGGCGGCCGGTGGCGACCGGCAACCCGCACGGCGCCTGCCGGGTAGCGGCGCGCAGCGGTTCGAGAACCTGCTCGTCCGCCGTGCCGCAGCCGTCACCTGGCGGACGGTGCGTCGGGCTCTGGGCCGGCAGTGGCCGGAGGAGCGCAGGAAGCCGCGGTCTCCCAGCCCTGTTCCACTGTCGGGCGCCGCCTCCGTGCGCGTCAGCCCGCCTGGGTGAGTTCGGCGCGGCCGAACAGCAGGGCGTAGCCGGAGGGGAGTTGGGCGAGGATGCGGCTGAGGAGTTCCTCGCCGGCGAGCTGGGCCACGATGTGAAGGACGGTGCTGGTGTCCCAGCGGGTGGTGGCCGGCGTGCCGCCGGTGCGGGACGCCAGGTCCTGGACGAAGCCCCAGCCGGTGAGGGGTTCGGTGGCGGGGATCTGGGAGGTGAAGGTGAGGGCGGCCTCGTGCGGCAGTCTGGCCGCGAGCGTCACGCGCTCATCGCCCGTGAGCTGGCGGCCGAGGGCGGCCAGCACGGCGTGCACGGCCTCCTCGGCCTGTGCGCGGGTGGGGTACGCGCCTTCGTAGCGCACTCTTTCCAGCATCTGCTCGAACGTCATGTCCGCGGTGGAGCGGCACGGTTCCTGCTGGGCAATCATCGGTGACGCGGTTGCCTTTCTCGTCTGAGGTGGTCGCGGGGCGGTGGCCGGGGGCTCGCCCGCCGACCACCGGTGTCGCTTGGTCAGGGGAAGGGTTGTCGCTGCCTTTGGGCTAGACGCGCTGGGGGTGGCCGAACAGCAGGTCGTAGCCCGCCGGGAGTTGGAGCAGGATGCGGCCGGTGAGCTCTTCGCCCGCTGCGTCCGCGGCCACGCTGAGTACGGCGCCCACGTCCCAGGCCGCGGTCTGTTCAGTGGCTCCCTCGATCCAGGCCGCGGTGGCCCGGACGAACCGCTCGGGGGAGAGCGGCTCGTGCGCCTGGAGCGGATTGAGCAGGACGAGTGCCAGATTCTCCGGCAGCCGGGCGGCCAGTTCCGCCCGTACCTCGCCCACCAGGTGCGCGCCCAGCAGCGCCAGCACCGTCCGGGTCGCCCGCTCGGCTTCCTCGGTGGTCTCGTACGCGCCGCGTTCCTTGACCTGGTCCAGGAACGCTTCCCATCGCATGGTCATCGCTGCTCCCGTGCGTGTGCGGCGGCAAGCGGAGGACGGGGTGGCCGCCAGGGAGGCCGCCTCCCCGTCTCCGGCGCGGTTTGGAGGGGACTCAGCCGCTGATCTCCTTGTGCGCGGAGCCACCGCCGATGGCGATCTTGCGGGGCTTGGCGCGCTCGGCGATCGGGATACGCAGGGTCAGCACACCTGCGTCGTAGTCCGCCTTGATGTGCTCGGTGTCCAGGGTGTCGGCCAGCACGACCTGGCGGGAGAAGACGCCCAGAGGCCGCTCGGAGAGCTCCATCTGCACGTCGTCCGCCTTGGTGACGGGCCGCCGCTCGGCCTTGACGGTGAGCATGTTCCGCTCGACGTCGATGTCGATCGCGTCCGTGGAAACGCCGGGCAGGTCGAGGGCGATCACGTACTCCTCGCCCTCACGGTAGGCGTCCATCGGCATCGCTGACGGCCGCGACCAGGTGCCGGTCGTGTTCAGGAGCTGCTGGGTGAGCCGGTCAAGCTCGCGGAACGGGTCGGTGCGCATCAACATCGTGAAACACCTCCAGTGTTCAGGTCAGGGGCTTTGCCGCCAATGCGTTCACCTGCCATCGTTGTAACATGTCATCCAAGTGATGACAAGTAGAATGTCGTCGAGATGACGACACCGCCTGTTGGAGGCTCCATGACCGTTGATGATCAGCCCACCCCCGGCGCCCGCGGCCTCAGCCCCACGTCCTTCCTCGCCGCTGCTTCGGAGCTGAACGCGATCCACGAGGCCCTGTGCACCGCCCAGACATCGCGGGACGAGAAGGACGCCGAGCCCAGCCAGGCCAGCCCGGAGCAGGCACTCGCCGCACTCCTACTGCTCCGCGAAGTGCGCGATCAACTCTCCGAATGGGAACCGGGCCTGATCGAAGAAGCCCGCGCGGCGGGCGCCAGCTGGGCCGACCTGGCCCATCCCCTCGGCGTCTCCAGCCGCCAGGCGGCCGAACGCCGCTACCTGCGTGTACGCCCCGGAAGGCCGGGGGCCACGGGCGAGCAGCGGGTACGGGCCACCCGCGACCGACGCGCCGCCGACCGCACCGTCACCGCCTGGGCCCGCGCCAATGCCGCGGACCTGCGTCAGCTCGCCGGCCAGATCACTGCGCTCACCGACCTCCCCGCCGCAGCCCGCACCCCTCTCGTCGAGCTCAGCGCCGCCCTGGCCGACAACGATGCTGCCGCCCTCGTCGGCCCCCTGGCGGTTACGCACGCGCATCTGGCATCCGACCACCCCGACCTCGCGGCGCGCGTCGATGACATCACCCGCCACACCGACCGGCTCCGACGGCACAGCGGCGACCAGCGCCGGAACCGAGCGTGATCTCCACGACTCGGGATCTTCCCGCGGTACGCAGACTGCGACGACCATCGCGCTCGGCCTCTACATCGCCTGGAACGTCGCCGCGACCATCGCCTCCGTCCCGGCGGGACGCCTGACCGACTGACTCGGCGTGCACGGCCCCGTGCTCGTCCTGGCGGGCGGCGTCGCGGCGTTCGCCGTCTCCTAGGAGCACCCACCATGGCTGAGAAGACCTACACCGTGTCCGACATGAGCTGCGGCCACTGCGCCGCGGGCATCACCGAAGAGGTGGTGGAAGTAGCCGGCGTCACCGCGGTCGATGTCGACGTCCCGACGGGGCGGGTTACCGTACGCGGAGACGCGATCGAGGACGACGCAGTACGGGCAGCGATCACCGAGGCGGGCTACGAGGTCACCGCAGCCGTGCAGAGCGCCGCGGCCTGAGCCGAAGGCCCGGACGGCCGATCGCCCCCGGCCGGCGCGTGCCTCCGGGCGGGCCTGGGCCCCATGGCGCACACAGCCGTGGAGAAGCCGCACCGGTCGTGAAGCAACCTGAACCAGGATGTCGGCCTCTGCGCCGCATAGCGATCGGCCAGAGTCAGATCCAGGATGTCCCAAGAGCTGGGACTGAGCATGCTCAGTATTTCTGGGTGGGGATGCCGCGACGAGCGGGAGGATTGGTGGGTGCTGTCCCGGGTCCGGGGTCTGACTCATGATTTCTCTGACCGAAGTGTCCTGGTGTCACAGTGTCGGCTGGCGGCCGGGGATGGTGCGTTGTCGGTGCCGGGCCGGCGGAGCGTGTCCCGATAGGGGCCTGCCGATCGTTGTGGCGTCCTCACGATTCTGACCGCCCGACGTTGCCTGGTGTCGGCAACGCGACGCGCCAAGGACCGGAAGGAAAGGGCATGTCCAGATCGACCATGTCCAGTACGCCGCCTGCTCCGCAGGCCCGTCGTCGTCGCCCTGTGGGTGAGGTGGTTTTGGGAATGGACACGCACCGGGCCAGGAAGTCGGGAGCTGTGAGGCGGGCCGGGGTGGAGGGGACCGGCTCCTACGGGGCGTCCCTGTCGCGCTATCTGCTGACCCAGGGCATAGCCGTGTTTGACGTGAACCGGATGGACCGGGCAGATCGCCGTCGGCGCGGCAAATCCGATCCGCTTGATGCTCAGAACGCGGCGCGAGCCGTATTGAGCGGGCGGGTCCGCGCCCGGGCGAAAGCGGGCGACGGGCCGGTGCAGATCGCGAGAATGTACAAGCTCACGAAGGTGTCGGCCGTCAAGGCCCGCACGCAGGCCATCAATCAGCTCAAGTCCGTCCTCATAAGTCGGTGCTGTGGGCCACTCGGATTACGCTGGGTCTGCTGGCTCACCGGATCGGTCAGCTCTCCGAGCAGATTCGGGATGTGGACGTCTGGCCCGGCTCGTGGACTGTCATGCCCCGCAGCTGCTGGATGTGGTGGGGATCGGTCCGGATACGGCCGTCGCTTTGCTGGTCACGGTGGGGGACAACCCGGAACGGCTGGACAGTGAGGCGTCCTTCGCTGCGCTGTGCGGGGTCAGTCCTGTCGAGCGTTCCTCGGGACGCCGGCAGTACCGTCGCCTCAACCGCGGCGGCGACCGTCAGGCCAACACCGCGCTCCATCGCATCGTGTTCACCCGCCTGCGGGTCGACCCGCGCACTCAGGACTACTACGAGAGCGCCGGATCAAAGAGGGGAAGACCCGGCGCGAAATCGTCCGTTGCCTCAAACGCTATGCTGCCCGGGAGGTCTTCCACCTGGTCATACAGATACGGCCAGCACCCCGCTTATAGGGGCTGTCGTGAGTCGCTGGGCACCTGGGCGCCATGATCAATGTCGATGAGTTCGGGGTTCTGGCACAGATCTTGGGGAGCGGTCACTGAGGATGACGGTTTCGTTCGAAACCCCGCTGCCCGAATCAAACGCTTACCTCGTAGCCTCTGCACATGACTCGTGATCCGTTCCAGTGCCGCTGCGTCCTCTGCCATGAATACGGTGACCGGGACGAAGCGGACCGCATGGATCTGACGATCATCGAGAATGTGCAGCAGCATGGATGGCACGTCGTAATGGTTCCCGAGGACGAGATCGGTCCTGGTTTCGCATACACGATCGGCCTCGCACACACTCACGGGGCACCTGAACTCGCCCTGTTCGGACTCGATATTCACGCCATGCACCGCATGCTCAACAGACTCGGGGCGAAGTCCTCCGCCGACGCTGTACTGGCTGACGGCCAGAGTCAGCCTGACGTTGTCGATGGTCAGCAAGTCGCGCTAAGGCAGGTCGATCTCCGCTGGTACCGGACCTTCTTCGGGCGGGCCATCGGGTTCTACCGGCGGCCCCCTTTCCCTGTGCTGCAAGTCGCCTGGCCCGACGCGGATGGCCGCTTTCATTGGGAAGAGCAGGCTGAGGAGAAGCATCGGGAGTCCCAGCCTCAGTTGTGGCAGCCGCCGAGTGAGCACCCTGTCGGGATCTGGACGACCGAACTCTGACCTCTAACGTGCTGGCCAGTGGCAGACCAACACCGTCGTGACAGCTATTGAAGCAAGATCATCTTGCGGAGCAGTTCGAATCCGGCTCGGCCGTAGAGCTGTCTCTTGATCTTCTTGATGCGGTTGACGGCGCCCTCGATGCTGCCCGAGTTCCAGTCCAGGGTGAGCCCGGCTGTCACGGCGTCGAAGTCTCGGTGCAGGTGCAGTGCGAAGCCGGTGAGGCCGGGTAGCTGGGGACACCCGTTTGGGGGCAAGCGTGTCGGGTCACGCCCGGCGGACGGGTAGTCGACGGCACATGCCCTTCAGATTCGGTGCGCCGGAAGACGACCACGCCGCGCACCACGGCCATTGGTTCGCTCGGCTCCATCGGTGGGTGCTCAGCTCGTGGATCGGGGTCGTCTGGAACCGGGGGCGCGAGATGGAGCTGATGCACCGTGCCATGGGCTTCGCGGCGCTGAGCTTCCTCACGCTGCTGCCGTTGTTGGTCGTCGTCGCGGCGGCCGACCTCGCGAGAGGTCAGGGCTTCGCCAGGTGGCTGGTCCAGGGCCTCGGTGTGTCGGAGGTGTCGCAGGAGGAGATCGAGCGGATGTTCGGCCAGCCGGGGCAGGCCCTGCAGCGCACCACGGCGCTCGGACTCGCCGCGCTGGCCGCGTTCGGTGTGACCTTCGGCGCGGCCGTACAGACCGGATACGAGCGGGTGTGGGACCTGCCGACGGCGCGCTGGCACACGATGTGGCGCCATGTCGTCTGGCTGGCCGTACTGACCGGCTCCCTGCTGCTGTTCTTCGCCGCGCCCACCCCCGAGGAGGCGTCCGCTCTGAAGTCGGTGCTGGTCGCCGGGGTCGATGTGGTCGGCGCGTTCGTCTTCTTCTGGTGGTCGCAGCGGCTGCTGCTCTGCGGCCGCATCCGCTGGCGGGCGCTCGTGCCGGGGGCCGCGGCGACGGCGCTGGGGCTCCTCGGGCTGCGGGTCTTCTCCCAGCACGTCTTCTCGCCGCTGATCGCCTCGAACACGGTGACGTACGGTCCGTTCGGGACCGTCCTGGTTCTGCAGTCCTGGCTGGTCGGCGTGGGTTTCGTGGTGTACGGAGGGGCTCTGGTCGGCCGGCTCTTCCACGAGCGTCTGGAGCGGCGCTGGCTTCCCGTGCCAGGCGAACGGTGACACCAAGCGGAGCTTGGTGAGTATGTCCCGCTACTTCAAGGGCTTATAGGGATCCAACCGGCTGGGCCTGGGGTGATTCTCACGGAGGGTGTTCTGCCAGTGCGGGGCACTCGCATAGCGCAGCACGGTGTTGAGGCCCCAGCCCAAGTGCCGGGCAATCGCCCGGCGGGAGTGGCCCTGCTTGAGCAGTTCATGGACCAGGGCATGCGCGGCCTTCTTGCGCTGGGCCCGGCGGCCGGCAGGCCCCGGATCTCCTTGCGGCATGTCCGTGTTCGGCGGCGTGGGCGGCGTCGGAACGCGGAGGCACTCGCGGTGGGCGGCGACGCAGGTTTCCGCGGCCCGGCCAAGGCCCTGCCACAGGTGGAACCGGTCGGCGACCTGGAGGGCATCGGGGGCGCCGAGCCGGGCTCCCTCGGCGTAGGCGCCGGCCCGGTCCCGACGGATGATCTCCACGCCGGGATGTGCGGTGAGCCACGCGGCGAGCGGTGCCGCTTCCCGGCCCGGAAGAACGTCGATCGGTCGGTGGCGTTCGCCGTCCGTGATCACGGTGGCATACGACTGTCCGCGCCGGGTGGCGAAATCGTCAACGCCCAGCACCCGCGGCGTGCTGGACTGCGGATCCGGAAGCGCCATGACCCGGCGCAGCAAGGTCATCCTCCCTGCATCAAACCCGAGTTGGGCGGCCAGCCGGGAGCCGGCCCGTCCGGCCAGCGCCAGCCCGATGCGCTCCAGGGTGCGGTTGAGCCGGCGGGTGAAGCGTGCGTACGGGCTGGTCAACGGCGTGAACGGCTCGGCGAACGTCCGGCGCGGGTAGTGGACCGAGCCGCAGATGAACCGCCGGACCGTCAGCAGGATCACGACGTGGAAACGTTCGCCTTCGAGCCCGGCGACATCGCCCTTCTCTGCACGGACGGAGTCATCGAGGCTCGCGACCGGGACGGTACGTTCTACCCGCTTGTGGAACGGGTGGTCAGCAAGTCCGGCAAAGGTCCCGACGCTCTCCTGGCCCACCTGTGCAAGGACCTGTTGCGCCACGTCGGAGGCCACCTGGATGACGATGCCGCCATGGTGGCGATCGAGCGCATGCCGGGGTCATCCTGGACCAGGACGTCCCCTGACAGCGCCGCCCCGTCTCCGTGACGGCCCCGCTTGCGAGGCCGTCACGGAGGACGACAGCCAATCGGCGGCACCGGGCTGAACCAACCCGGGCATAGCCAGCCGCACCTCACGCGGAGATCACCGGCTTGTCGAGCTCGTACACGACGACGATCTTGCTCGTACCTCCACGGTAGGCGGCAGCGCGGACAACCCGCCTGTAGCAGTCGTCCGGGCGGCTGCCCGGAAGCGGATGCGGCTGGGAAGAACGGTGATCGCGGGATCTGCTGCGGTGGGCAGCAGGGCCTCGCCCCAGCGTCCGCTTGATCTTGGCCGGACGGCTACTGCAGCGGGGCAGGTTGCTGAGCCATCAGACCGGCCCGCCAGCGGCGGCTACTCAGGTCCGGCGGGGTGGCGGTCGCGGACGCGGTCGGTACCGTGCGATCGCCTCAAGGTGTGGTCAGTTCGTAAAAGCCCCTGCCGAACGTCGCGGCCACCAGGCGGCGGTGTCCGGCGTCGTACTCGATGTCGTCGACCGGGACCTGTGGCATGCCTCGGCCGAGGCGCAGCCAGCGGCCGCTGCCCGTGGGACTGGTGAACACACCCTGGTCGGTGCTGATGTACAGGATGCCGCCCCGCGCCACGACCAGGTCGTTGACGGGTGCCGCCGGCAGGTTGCCTGACAGGTTCCGCCAGTGCCTGCCGCCGTCGGTGCTGCCGTACACATGGGGCAGCGGGGAGCCGGAGCGGTAGCCGGAGTGTGTGGTCCACACCCGCTGCGGATCCTTGGGGTCGACGATCACCCGGGTCACCCAGGGCAGGCCCTCGGCCAGCTTCGTCCAGGTGGCGCCGTGGTCCCTGGTGACCCAGACGCGGCCGTCGTCCGTGCCGACATAGACGGTGCGTCGGTCGGCCGCCGGGGCGATCGACGTGATGGTGCCGTAGTTGGTGTAGATGGGGTCGGGGCCTGGGCCGCCGGACAGATCCGGGCTGATGGGCTGCCAGGTCTCGCCGCCGTCTGTGGAGCGGTTGAGCATCTCGGAGCCGTAATAGAGGACCTTGGGGTCGCGCGGGTCGAAGACCACCGGCGTGAACCAGTTCCGGCGTTGGTACGTCGTCCTGTCGGCGAAGTACGTGAGGGTGTCGCCGCCGTCTGTGGAGCGGAAGCAGTTTCCGTACTGGTAGCAGGCGAAGACGTTGTCGACGTCGGTCGGGTCGATGAGGTTCTCCTCGCCGTCTCCGCCGAGGTACTCGTTGAACTTCTCCCCGCCCCAGGAGCGTAGCGAGCCGTTGTCCTGGGATCCTCCGGAGATGCGGGTGGTGTCCTGAGGGCTGATCGCCGCGCTGTAGAGCTGGGTGTACGGCTGGTGGCGGGACTTGACCCAGCCGCCGTCGCCGTCCGCGTCGGAGCGGTAGACGCCACCGTCGTTGCCGAGGTAGACGCGGCCGGGGTGGCGCGGGTCCCACACCATGGCGTGGTGGTCGACGTGCATGCTCGTGTCGTCGGCCGTCCAGGTGGCGCCGCCGTCCTTGGTGGTCAGCAGGGCCACCCCGGCCACATGCACGTGCTCGGTGTCCCGGGGGTCGATCCACACCTTGCCGAACCACCAGCCGAAGCTGGACTGCGAGCCCGCGAGGGCCTCGTTGGCGGGGGTGCGGGTCCAGTTGTCGCCGCCGTCGGTGGAAGCGTAGAAACCCTCGAAGGAGCCATTGGCCTTGATGACGATCGCGTAGAGCCGGTCACCCGCGACGGCAAGGCCGATGCGTCCCACGTCCGGGCCCTCGGCGGGCAGGCCGCCGCCGAGCCGTTGCCAGGTCTCGCCGCCGTCCGTGCTGCGGAAGACGCCGGAGCCCACGCCACCGTACGTTCGCAGATCGGGGCGGCGGCGGTGGTCCCACAGCACGGCGTACAGCCGGTCGCCGTCCACCACGACCTCCGTCGCGCCGGTGAACTCGTTGGCGCCGGCGAGGATCCGTTCCCAGGTGGCGCCGCCGTCGTCCGAGCGGTACACGCCCCGGTCGCCGCCGCCGTTGTACAGCGATCCGGCCGCGGCGACGTAGATGCGGCCGGGGTTGGCGGGGTCGATGGTGATGGCGCTGATCGCACCGGAATCGCGCAGGCCGAGGGACGTCCAGTGGGCGCCGCCGTCGGCGCTGCGGTACAGCCCCGTCCCCTCGTACGTGATGCTTCCGCCGCCCGGATTGGGCTCACCGGTACCTACGTACAGGGTGCCGTCCGGGGCGGTGGCGACCGCGCCCATGGCCTGCGTCCAGCTGTCGGGCCACACGGAGTGGAACGTCTCCCCGGCGTCGGTGCTTCGCCACAGCCCGCCGCTCGCGGCCGCCGCGTACAGCGTGTCGGCGCGCTTGGGGTCGAGCGCAAGGGAGACAACCCGCCCGCCGATGTTGGTGGGCCCGACGCCCTTCCAGCGCCCGCCGACGGCGGGAAGTTCCCGCGCCTGTGCCGCGGCGAGGTCATGGGCGTGGCGCGGAATCGACTCTCCCGGCAGGGTCTTCTGGAGGTAGCGGTACTCCGCCGGGGCGGCCGGCCCACGGACCGGTCGGTACACGTCGGACGGCGGGGGCGGCGGCGCGGCGGCCGCCGGTGCCGTGAGCAACGCGGCACCGGTAACCGCGGCGAGAACCAGCGAAAGCAGACCTCTGCCCATGAGACCCCTCTATCGTCATGACCACTTCAAACGCCAAGGACACTACGAGAGAAGGGAGTTGAGTAGAAGGGCGCGATACGGACTCAGTGGCGGAAGGTTCGGGGCGGCGCTCCGCACACCTGGTGCCGTCCCGCACCGCTGCCTTCATCGGCTTCGTCTTCCACGCGGGCCGGCCAGGCGCGCGCTTCGTCGTCGCCGGCGCCGGCATGAACGCTGTAGATGGTGATGAACGATTCCCTTACGGCGGGGGCCATGCGGCGGCCGTCGCCGCAGACGAACACGCGTCCGCCGGCCTTGAGGTGCGTCCAGACCTCGTCGCCCTCCGCGGCGATGCGGCGCTGGACGACGCGGGCGCGGTCCTTGGCCGGCGCGCTGAAGGTGGGGCGCAGGCCGATGGCTCCGGCTCGCTCGGCGGCTTCGAGTTCCTCGCGGTGGAGGTGGTCGATGTTGGGGTGGTCGCAGCCGACGTAGCACGGCGGGGTGCCGGTGGCGCCGGTGCGGTGGCGGTCGAGGACGGGGCCGCGGAAGGGGGCCAGTCGTGCTGGGTGGTGACAGGGCCGGGTGTGCGGTGTGCGCCGAAGGCTTGGCCCGGCCCCGACGTCACCGGGTGATAGCGGCTCGGCACCGGCGCGTCAGTGGTCCCCGGGCCTGGGCGGTCAGACATTGACCTTCCGCAGCAGACGGGTCGGGATCCGGGCCAGCAGGTACTCGACGACGGCCCAGGGCACTCGGGGCACCGATGCGTGGACGGCGCCGGACTCGATGCGGTCCATGATCTTGCGGGCGCCCGTGCGGGTGTCGATGAGGAACGGTCGTTTGTCGCCCAGGGATTCGTTGATCGGGGTGTCGATGTAGCCCGGGGCGACCGTGGTCACGGTGATGCCGCTGTTCCACAGCTCGCCCCGGAGCGACTGAAGGTACCTCGTGAGCCCCGCCTTGGAAGCGCAGTACGGCGCCCCGCCCGGCAGGCCCGCCGCGGCCACGACGGAGGTGAAGCCCACCACCTGCCCGCCGCCCTTGCTGCGGAAGTGTGCGACGGCCGCGTCGATGGTCGCCATCGCACCCAGCAGATTGACGTCGACCACCGCGCGGTGCGCCTCGAAGCGGCCCTCCCCGATGTTGCCCCAGTCGTCGGCCCCCGCGTTGGCGATGACCATTCCGAGGCCGCCGAACTGCCGGGCCGCGTCGTCGATCGTCCGCGCCACGGCCTCGTGCTCGGTCACGTCGAGGGCGGCCACGGCCACCGAACGCTGCGGGAACGCGGCGGTGAGCTGTGCTCGCAGTTCTTCCAGGACCTCGATTCTGCGCGCGGTGAGGTACACGTCGTAGCCGCGGGCGCACAGCTCGGCTGCCAGCGCCTTGCCGATGCCCGAGCTGGCACCGGTCAGGAACGCGGTTCTTGCGGGCAGCGGGGGCCGGCCCGGGTCGACGAAGGGCAGCTTCCCGAGCAGGCGGCGCGCGGTGGGCAGTTCAGTGCTGTTCATCGGTCACCGTTCCTGTGATCCGCGAGCGCTTTCATCGTGCGTCCGTCCGGGGCGGACCTGCAGCACATTTCCTCCTGGATGACTGTCATGCGCTGCTCCTTCCAGGGGTGTCTGAGCGGGGGGCATCGGCCCGTCGTCATCATGACCACTCATCCAAAGTTGTGTCAACAATGGTGACACCTGTACTGACACCATGGGTGGCACCACTGTTGACACCGATGGATCGGCAAGCCAGAGTGAGGGCGCCGAAGCTCGGCATGTCCATGCGATGAAGGGACTCAGGAATGCGCGTTGAAGCGGGTGGATGGCTTCTGGGAGCCGCCGCGGCGGGCGCCGGGGCACTGTGGTTGTGGCGCCACCAGGACGAGGTGATGACCCGCCGCACGGTCAATGAGTGGACGTTCACTCACATGAATCTCCTCCTGCCCACCGAAGACGTCCGCCGCAGCGGGGATGTGTTCCCCCTGCCCAGGCGACCGCACCCCCTGGAAGTGACCTACGGCTTCGAGGGGCGGGAGCGGAGCCTTGCCGAACTGCACGCCCGAACGAACACCACCTCCTTCGTCGTGCTGCATGGCGGCGAGATCGTCCACGAGTCGTATCCGGGGTACTTCGCCCAGAGCGACGTACGGTTCCAGATGTTCTCGATCACCAAATCGGTGACGTCGATGCTGATCGGGATCGCCATCGACGAGGGGGCGATCAAGGATGTGACCGATCCGGTGACGGCGTACCGCAGAGAGCTGGTGGGCTCCGCCTTCGACGGCGTGACCATCGAGCATCTGCTCGACATGAGCAGCGGAGTGGGTGACCTGGTGGAGGACCACACCGATCGGGACAGTCTGATCAACCGGTTCGCCAAGGCCACTACAGGGGGCGGCTCACTGCACGAGGTCGTGTCCTCAGCCGAGCGTTCGACCGAGGCCAACACACAGTTCAGCTACTCGACGATCGACACCCAGGTCCTGGGATGGGTGCTGGAGTCCGCCACCGGCCGCTCCCTCGCGCAGTACGCCACGGAGCGCCTCTGGAGCCGCATCGGCGCTGAGCGCGACGCGTACTACTGGCTCACCCGGGGGCATCCGCGTACCGCGATCGCCGGCGGCTCACTCAATGCCACCGCCCGCGACATGGCCCGGCTTGGGCTGCTGATGTCCAGGGGCGGAGAGCTGAACAGGCAGCGCATCGTGCCCGAGGAATGGGTGAAGCGCAGCCGGGGACGCGGGGTGCCGCACCTGGAGGTCGGGGCGCTGGGCCCCAGCGGCTACCCGCATTACGGGTACAGCAACAAGTGGTGGACACTCGGCGGCGAGCGATGTCCGTTCACCGGGGTGGGGATCCACGGCCAGTACCTGTATGTGGACCCGGACGCCGACGTGGTGATCGTCAAGACCAGCGCGTGGCCGACGGCGGACGACCCCTCGCGTGATGCGGAGTCCATCACGGCGCTGCGGGCGGTGGCCGACCATCTGCACGAGGACCACCGTTGACAACGCCGTCGATAAGATGACGGCCATGACACGCGCGAAGACCAACTCGGCAGGAGCCACTCCCGCGCGGCGGAAGCAGCGTCCGGCATCCTTCCTCACTCCGGATCTGATCCTGGACACCGCGATGGCCGTGATCGAGAGGGACGGTCCTGAGTCGCTCACCTTCCGTCGGCTGGGCACTGATCTGGGCGCCGACCACACAGCCGTCCTGCGGCACTTCCGCAACAAGGACGACCTGCTGCTCGGCCTGGCCGCCCGGCTGGTCGGCGATGCCCTGCACGACTTCGCACCGTCGGAAAGCTGGCGCGAGACCCTCGCGTCGCTCGCCCGACGGATCCGTGCCGCATGCCTGCGGCACCCGGGCGTGGCCGTCCTGGTCGCGGCCCGCACCTCGCGGCGCGAGCCGGAGTTCCAGGGTGCCGACGTTGTCATCGGAGCCCTGCTCCAGGCCGGCCTCCATGGACGCGAAGCGGCCTCGTACTACCGGGTCCTGGCCGAAATGGCACTCGCCGCCAGCGCCTTCGAGGCTTCCTTCAATGTGCTGGACAAGACCGCTCAGGAAGGCGACCGGCTGGCCTGGCGCCGCGAGTACCTGACGGCCTCGCCACAGCGGTACCCGAACCTGGCACAGGTCGCCCCCTATCTCGCGGAAATCGACGAAGAGGACCAGTTCGAGACCGCGCTCGGCCTGCTCCTCGACGCCGTGGAGCTCCGCGCGCAACGCGCCCGCGCAGAAGGAAGCGAACACACGGGGAACTGACGCCTCGCCGGGCAACAGGGAAATGGGTGAGACCGCAAGCGCCGGCGGAGTCCCTGCCGGCTTGGAAGACGTGGCGGCCATCGACCTCGCCTTCGCCGTGTGTGGACGGGCGAGGGAATCACCGAGCATGCGCAGGGGCGCATCCGGCTGCGGGGCGCGTCGAAAGCGTCGCTTCGGTACACCCTGCCCGTCGCCGACTGCTTCTGTATCCCCTGGTCCTGCACACAGAATCAGCACGGAGGGCGCCGTGCGTGGTGCAGCTCGGCGCCCTCCGCTGTCCGTCGTCGTCTTTGCGCTATGACCAGGGCAGGACCAGGGCGCCCCAGGCGACGATGGGGCCGAGGGCGACGATTCCGCCGGTGTAGCCGATGACCTGGCGGTAGAAGCGGCGGGTGTCCACCCCACGGGCGTTGCTGAGGACGAGTGCTCCGTTGGTGGAGAAGGGAGAGGTGTCGACGATCGTCGTGGAGACGGCGAGCGCGGCGATCAGTCCGGCGGCACTGAGGTGGCTGGAGAGCAGCAGCGGTACGGCGATGGGGATGATCGCTGTGAGGATCGCGGTGGAGGAGGCGAAGGCGGAGGTGATGGCCACGGTGAAGCACAGGAGCAGGGCGACGACGAGCGGGGCGCCCAGGTTGGCGGCGTGTTCGGAGATCTCCTCGATGATGCCGGCCTTCTCCAGCATCGCGATGTACGTCATCATGCCCGCGACCAGAAGCAGGGTGGACCAGCTGACGCCGTCCACGGCCTTCTCCTGCCGCTTCATGTCCACCAGAGCCAGCAGGGCGCCGGCGGCCAGCGCAAGGAAGCCGATCTCCAGGTGGAAGCCGAGCGCGCCGACGACGAGGGCCACCAGAGAGGCGAGGGTGAGCCACTGCCGCCAGTCGGGCCTGCCGGAGACGGCGAGGTCCTCGTCGTCGGCTGCCTGTGCGGCGCCCTCGACCAGCGGGGCGGGACGCTTGGCGAGCAGGGCGTAGGTGAGGATCGAGAGCACCAGGTTGATCAGGAAGCTGGCGCTGAACAGCGCCACGGCGGACACCTGCAGATCGGTCTTGTCGACGAGGCCGAGCACCAGCGCACCGGAGACGGCCAGCGGGGAGAACGCGCCCGCGTGCCCGCCGCTGATCACCATCATGCCGACGACCAGCGGGTTGAGCTTGTAGCGGTAGGCGAAGTTCATGCCGATCGGCGCGAGGATCGCGACCGCGGCCGGGGTGAACGTACCGAACGCCGTCAGCAGGGCGGCCACCAGGAACAGCACCCAGGGGATGAGCTCTACCTTGCCGCGTACCAGCCGCACCCCGGCCGCGACGAGCCAGTCGATGGTGCCGTTGCGGCGGGCGACGGAGAACAGGTAGGTGACTCCGACGATGGTGACGAAGAGCTTCGCCGGGAACCCCTCGAAGATCTCGTCCTCGGTGAGGCCGAGCGAGGCGGTGCCGACCGCGAAGGTGGCCACGAAGGCGAGGATGCCCAGGTTGATCGGCAGCACGGTGCCGACCACGAACATCACCAGCAGGGCGCCTATGGAGATCACTTCAGCAGACATCTTTGTCCTTGGTGCGGTGGGGACGGGGTGGCGCGCCGCGAGGGCGCGAGGGTATCCCGGTGTGGACGGCTGGGAGCCGGCCTGACCGAGGTGATGTTCGTCGCGGCTCAGGCGGCTTGCGGGCTGCCTGCTTCCGGTACGTAGATTCGGGCGTCGGCGAGCAGACGGGCCGCGCGCTGCACGGTGACCCGGTGCGGCAGGCCGTCCCTTACATCGGTGCAGCGGACCGCGACGACGCCGGCGGGCGTGCCGAGGCGCAACCACTCGTCGGTCGGGCCGCCCGTGGTCCGGGAGACCACGGACCCTTCCAGCAGCCCGGCCGCCGCGACGGCGACGGCAGAGGTCAGGCCGATCGCGGGGTGTGGGGCGTTCATGGTGAGCATGCGCACCGAGACGTCGTAGTCCTCGGCCCCGATCGGTTCACCGAGGGTGGTGGTGTACGGCACCGGCGGGCCGACCAGGCCCACCTTGGGCACCGCGTCGCCCGGTTCCTCACCCGGCTGGTCCAGACCCATCAGGGGTGCGGCGGTATGACGGACGGTGCGCAGCCAGGGGACGTCTGCGCTCATCCGCTCCAGCGATTCGGCACCGGTACGCCCGGCACTGGCGGCATCGACAAGGACGACCGGAGCTCCTGCGGTCACCATGCTCACGCGTACCGGCTCGGCGGCGCCGACCCGCAGGTCCTGGGCGGCCTGGCCGGTGGGGAGCAGCGAGCCGGTGGTGCCACCGGCGGGGTCGCGGAAGGTGAGGCCGACCGCGACCCCGCCGGCACGGGTGCCGGGTACCGTCTGGCGGCCGAAGTGGTGCACCACGCCTCCGGGGGTGTCGACGATCCCTTCGAGGACCGCGCCGGTATTGGTGTTGCGCATCACCACGCGCGTCCGGTCGCCGGTGACCGGAACCATTCCTTTGGTCACCGCGTACAGGGCGACGCCGGTGGCGCAGTTGCCGCAGTTGCTCGTCCACTCCACCGAGCCCGTCCCGATGCCGACTTGAGCGAACAGGTAGTCGACGTCGACGCCAGGCTGGGGTGAGGCGCTGACCACGGCCGCTTTCGAGGTGGTGGGGGTTGCCCCGCCCACCCCGTCCAGTTCCACGGGATCAGCGGCGCCGTACGCGGCGACCAGCAGCCTTTCGAGGTCGCCACGGTCGGCAGGGACTTCGACCTGGTTGAACAGCCAGCACTTGCTTGTGCCGCCACGCACCAGGGTCGCGGGAATGTGCACGTCTGAGGCTCTTCCTGGATCAACGGAGGTAGGGAAAGGGCCGAGGCAGCGGTTACGGGCGCATTGCGGGCCGGTGAACCGCTCGGCGATTGCGGAGACATTCGCAGAGGCATGACTTCGGAGCAATCGCAGTTCGCTTCACCTGGGTTTAGCTCAGCTAAAGTCGACGGCATGCTCAACGTGCGCCGTCTGCTGCTGCTCACCGAGGCCACCGA
Source organism: Streptomyces sp. NPDC051738 (assembly GCF_044453205.1). Classification (NCBI taxonomy): domain Bacteria; kingdom Bacillati; phylum Actinomycetota; class Actinomycetes; order Kitasatosporales; family Streptomycetaceae; genus Streptomyces; species Streptomyces sp. NPDC051738. The sequence continues at coordinate 30,902 of NZ_JBITCM010000042.1, forward strand.
ACGCGGTTCACTCACTGCCGCGGCGGAAGCCCTCGGCATGACCACCTCCGCCGCCTCCCAGCAGATGTCCCTGCTGGAGCAGGAGGCAGGGCAGCCCCTCATCGAGCGGCTGCCACGCGGAATCCGCCCCACCCCGGCGGGTGCCGCGCTGGTCGAACGCGGTCAGACCATCCGCCGGGAGCTCCGTGCCGCCCAGGCCGACCTGGACTCCTTCACCGCCCTCGACCAGGGCACCTTGCGGCTCGGTTCCTTCCCCACGGCGAGCGCGTCCCTGCTGCCGCTGGCGCTCACGCGTTTCCGACGTCGCCACGCCGGCATCCGCATCGAGGTACGCGCCGGAGTCCTCGCGGAGCTCAGGGAGATGCTGCACACCGGCGAGGTGGAGCAGGGGCTGCTCTGGGACTACGAATGGAACCGCCTCGACGATCCCGCGCTTGCCCTCACCCACCTGCTGGACGACCCCACGGTGCTGGTCGTCCCCGCCGACTCGCCCCTGCGCACACATCCCTCCGTGCGCCTCGGCGACCTCGCCGGCCAGGAGTGGATCATCCGCGCCGACAACCACCCCGTCGCCGACGTCCTGCGCCGAAGCTGTCGCCAGGCGGGATTCGAGCCGCGCATCGCCTACTCCTCGCACGACTACCAGGAGGCGCAGGCCATGGTCGCCGCCGGTCTCGGCATCGCGCTCGCACCCCGCCTGGCCCTCACCAGCCGACGCAGCGACGTACGCCTCCTGCCGTTCGCCTCCGACGTCCCGGCCCCCACCCGCCGCATCCTCCTCGCGCGCGCCGCGGCCCGCCCCGCCACCCCACCCGCCCAGGCGATGGCCCGCGTCCTGCGCACGGTGGCGCAGCGATTCACCGCCCCAGACCTGCACCGGACCCAGCTCGGGGCGGTCCGGCGGGGCTGACGGTGCGGCCACGAGCTGCGCCCCCAAGCAGCGGGGGTGGCGGTAGCGGCCTGTGTCGACGGCGGTGTCGACGACCAACTCGGCCACCAGATCCGGCCGGACCGTTTGGTACTGCAGCTCGCCGCCGGCGCCCCAGCCGGCGCTTTCCCTGTCAAGTTCAGCGTGTCGACGCGATCCATCGGTCACGGGGCAGCGAGTTGTGACGGGCGGGCTCCGCAGCCTGTTCCGCCGCTGGACCTGACCGGCAAGACGACGCCGCCCCTCCCGCAGGATGCGGGGGAGGGGCGGCGTTGGTCGGCGGGCGGCTTGGGCAGGTCATGCAAGTGCGTTCGTTCAACGCACATCCCCTCCAGATGGGGAGGTCAACAGCCCTTGGGATGCGCCTCAGGCCCGGTCGCCGCGTTCCCGTTGCTTTCGGCCTGGCCTCGCAGCGCTGATGGGAAGTGCTGAGCCAGTTCCCGCTTGAACGCATCCGTGTCGCCTTCCAGGGCGACTGCGGCCAACCGCGCGTGCTCGGCGGCGATGTCGTGCAGGTCGCTGTAGGAGGGGTGGTCGACCAGGAGGTAGAGGCGCAACTTGGTCTCCCAGCCGTTCCAGAGGCTGCGCAGAGTGCCGTGTCCCGACAGGTCGTAGAACAGCCCGTGGAATTGAAGGTGCGCGTCGACGCTGGACGCCTCGACCGCGACCGCCGCGCCATCTCCGTCCTGCCCAACCCGTTCGGCGCCCCCGACCTCGCTGGCTAAGAACTGATCAGCACCCAGCTGAGGCTCCGATTCAGCCTTGTCTGAACCAGAGAGAAGGGGGCGGCTCGTAGGGCCTGCCGCTGATTCTATGGATGGATGACGCCAGAGGTGAACCAGCCGCGCGCGGTGGCTTCTGCTGAACCGCTCCGGGTCTGATGGAGGCTCGATTCCCTGAGAGGATCGAGTCATGGCCGGTCCGTCCCCCTACCCTCCCGAGCTTCGTGAGCGTGCG
>NZ_JBITCM010000043.1:0-21048 GCF_044453205.1 Streptomyces sp. NPDC051738
GGACCCGTATGCCATTCGGTTCCGAGCCGCTCTTGGCAAGCACCGAGAGCAAGCGGGTTGCGGCACACAGGACGCCTCGATCGAGCGGCTCGCGCAGATCCAAGCACAGAAAGAAGGCGGTGCCGTCCGTGGTCGAGGCTCGCCTGGAACTCCGTGGGAAGACGTTCGCGCAACTGGACTGCAGCCGTCCGAGATACTTGGAACTGCTGAGTGTCTCGGTGATGAGCTTCGGCTCGCTGTCCGCCAACGCGGTCCCGCGTTCAAAGAGGGTGCCTCGGCCGAAGGGTTGGCCCAGGACACCAGTGAGGGTGGGCTGTCCGAGTACCACCCGTCCGGGAGGTGACCTTGTTCGGGAGACCGGCACCGGGTACTTCGGCTGCCGCGCACCGAGGTAGGCGTCAGAACCGATTCTTGCGGCGAGGGTGAGCGCATGCCCCGACCGTGCCGGTCCGATTATCGGCGCGGCACGTAAATCGGCGACAGGGGACGTCAACTTCACTTGACGGCGTCGCTGGTTCGGGCGCATAGGGATGGGTTCGCGCTTAGCCGGTGCATTTTCAGAAAGAATCAATTCGACAATAGCCTGCCGAAAGGACCAATTCATGCGCTGCACCCGTGTCTTCATGCTCGCCGCCGCCGGTGCGCTGCTCGCAGCAAGCGTCGCCACCGGCACTGCTGCTGCGGCCGAGCAGGGCGACGTTGTGGTGTTCAGCACCGAAGTGACGCCACTGGCTGTTTATCACGATCCTTACGGGTGCCAGAAACTTCCGGCAGACGCGCATGTGCTGACGAACCACACAGATCGTCCAGTCACCGTACACGCCGACCCGTTCTGCTTGACCCCCGGCCTCATCGTGCAGCCCGGCTACGGCTCGCACGTGGCGCCCGGCAGCGGCAGTTTCTCCTGAGCACCGCTTCTCCCGTTCAATCCCCCCCCACACACACAGGAGAACTGCGCACAATGGCCGCCGATCTCGTCGTCATCGGGCTGGGGCATGTCGGGCTGCCGCTCTCCAGAGCCGCGGTCTCAGCCGGCTTGGCGACTGTGGGATACGACGTGTCGGGCGCGGTGGTGTCCGGACTCGCCGAGGGGCGCTCCCACGTCGGCGGCGTCTTGGACGCCGAGGTCGCGGCCATGCTGGAGGCGGGCTTTCACGCCACGACCGACCCGGCGGTACTCGACGGCGCGCAGACCGTGGTGATCTGCGTGCCCACCGGACTCACGCCGGAGGGCTTACCCGACCTGTCCGCGGTCGAGGACGCAGCCAGGGCCGTCTCCGCCTGGCTGCGCCTCGGCATGCTCATCGTCCTGGAGTCCACCAGTTACCCCGGCACTACGGAGGACGTCGTGCGACCGCTGCTGGAGCACGGCAGCGGGCTGCAGGCGGGGGAGGACTTCCACCTGGCGTATTCGCCGCAGCGCATCGACCCCGGCAACGAGACGTGGACCATCCGCAACACACCCAAGGTCGTGAGCGGTTGCACCGCTCTGTGCGCCAAGCACGCTGTCGCGTTCTACTCGCGGTTCGTGGACCGTCTCGTCGTCGCCCGCGGCACGCGGGAGGCGGAGATGGCCAAACTCCTCGAAAACACCTACCGGTACGTCAACACGGCCCTGGTCGACGAAGTGGCACTGTTCTGCCATAAAACCGGCATTGACATCTGGGACGTGCTGCACTGCGCTGCGTCGAAGCCGTTCGGCTTCGCAGCGTTCAAACCCGGACCCGGCGTCGGCGGGCACTGCATTCCCGTCGACCCCCGCTATCTCGCTGCCCGGGCCGAGTCCCAGGGCTTCGTCTTCCGTACGCTGGCAGCCGCCCACGACGTCCTCGGCCGTATGCCGAACCATGTCGTGGACCGAGCGCTGGCGCTGCTCACCGAGGTCCGGGGCCGCCCTGAGGGCGCACGAGCCCTGCTGCTCGGAATCACCTACAAGGCGGATGTGACCGACGTCCGGGAAACTCCGGCGCGCCCGGTGGCCTCAGGACTGCTCGCCGCCGGTGCCGACGTGTACTACCACGACCCCCACGTAGCCGAGTTCACCGTCGGCGGCCGGTCTCTGCCGCGCGCCGAGAACCTCCAGGAAGCCATGGCCCAGGCCGATGTGGCGATCCTGCTGCAGGACCATGCCTGTTACGCGAGGGAGGCACTGGGCCAGGCCCGCTGTGCCCTGCTCGACACCCGCGGCAAGGCCGTGGGAAGCCGGGTCACCCTTCTCTGATCCCCGCCCCTGCACCGGCCCCTGAGCCAGTGCGTCCACGTGCCGGTCCCAGCCGGTGCGTCCTCCTGCCGGCCGTCGCCGGCCCCAGAGCCCCGCGCAGTTGCACCGCGCTGCGCGGTCGCGGCCCTGCCCAGGCGCCGCTGTCCGTCATCAACCCGACACCATCGGACACCGTCCGAGACCAGGAGAGACATATGACCAACGCCCTCGCCAACGACCGCCTGGCGAAGCGCTTCGAAAAGTGGGACACCGACGGCAACGGCGTCCTGGAGGCCAGCGACTTCCAGGGCGAGGCCAGCCGGATCGTGCAGAACCTCGGCAAGAGCGCCGACGCTCCGGAAGCCCAGGAGCTCCACAGCGCCTTCCAGGGGCTGTACGAGCACCTGGCGCAGAAGGTCGGCGTCCCCGCCGGTGGCGCCATCAGCCGGGAGCAGTTCCTCGACGCCACGGGGGAGATGCTGTTCAAGGAGGGGGAGGCGAGCCTCAACCGCGCCCTGTCTCCCGTCGTGAAGGCCCTGATCCGCCTGTGCGACGACAACCACGACGGCGCGATCGACGCCGGCGAGTTCCAGGCCTGGCTGACCGCCGTCGGCGTGCCGGCCTCCCAGGCCGGGGAGATGTTCCAGAAGGTGGACAGCAACGGCGACGGACGGCTGTCCGAGGACGAACTGCTGCAGGTCGTCCGTGACTTCCACTTCGGCCGGCTGGAGGTCGAACTGCTCGGCTGACCTGCCGGAGCGGCTGCTGTGACCCGGGTGGGCGACCACCCGGGTACCACGGCCACCGGATGGCGCCGCCCGTTCCGCGGGCCGGCGCCATCCGGTGCGCGACCGCCTGTTCGCGTAAAGCCCCGTCTGCTTGTGCGGAAGCGATGTCCGGAATCGGCTTTGCGGACGCCCTCCCGGAACTCGCCGCTGCGGATGCCCTTTCGGAACCCGCTTCTGCGAAAGACCTTCAGGACCCGGGCGGCGTGGGGACCGTGCCGTCCTCCCCGGCTCGGCCCTGGACGAAAGTGACGGCACTCTCCGGCCGTAGGCCCAGGTCCCGGCCGCTGGCCGGACGCGCCGCATGGATCAGGATGTTGTAGTGGTTCGGAAGGTGACAGGCGTCGAAGCCGAGCACCGTGCCGACCGTCGTGTCCCCGATCCGCACCAGGTCACCCCGGTCGATCACACCGCCGCACAGCAGCTCGGCGAAGCCCAGGAAACCCACCCGGTCGATCCGGGCGCCGGAGCGCGGCTCCCACTGGTCGGTGGTGACCAGTTCGTGCACCTCGCCCCGGCGTACGCAGCGTGCCGCGTGCTCCTCCAGCCGCATGCCGCGGTCCGTGCGACGGTGCACGAGCACCTTGACCAGTGATCCGCGCACCACACGCTTCGGGCCGTCCTCCGCCGGATTCACCGGTGCGCCTCCGCTGCCGTCGCATCCGGTGCAGGCCGGGCACAGCGATAGGCCGCCTCCACCAGCTCCAGCGCGGACAGGCCGCCGTGCGCCCCCGGGTTGGCCGGGGCACCGGCACGGACGAGGCCGGCGAACTCGGTGAGGATCGCCTCGTACTCGTGCCACAGCGACGCCTTGAAGGCGGTGTGTCCGGCCAGCATGTCGGCGTGCAGCACCTCTCCGTCGGCCAGCTCCACCTCGATGTCCTTGCGTTCCCCCGGGTACGACCAGTCCAGCTCGACCGACGCCGCCGCTCCGGTACGACCGTGCAGGCGGATCACCGCCTGACGGTCGACGCCGCAGCCGTCGCGATGGATCTCGCAGCCGGTGACGGCCAGTTCGCCGAGCAGCAGCCGCACCAGGTCGAGGGCGTTGGGACCGTTGTCGGCCACACAGCCGCCGCCGCAGCGGGACGGGTCCAGGTACCAGTCCTCGCCGCCGAGATGCTCCTCGATGCGCTCCAGATAGCGAACCCGGACGGAGCGGATCTCCCGGTCCGCCGTCCGGCGCGCCAGTGCGCGGACGGCGGCGTTGTAGCGGCGGTGGAACGCCGTCATCAGAGGGACCCCGCAGCGCCGCGCCAGATCCACCAGCACGGACCCCTCGTACGCGGTCAGGGCGAGGGGCTTCTCCACGCAGACCGGGACGCCCGCAGCCAGGGCGTCCCGGCAGAGGGGCAGGTGAACGTCGTTGGGCACGGCCACGACCAGGGCGTCCGGTCGCGCCCGGTCCAGCAGCGTGCGATGGTCGCGGAAGCGTGCCACCCGGCCGGGGAACTGCTCCAAGGCCTCGGCGCGGGCGTCGCACACGGCGGTCAGCTGCCACTCTGGCAACCGTTCCGCGGCGGCCAGGTAGTAGGGGGAGATGGCGCCGAGGCCGACCACGGCGAGCCGCAAGGGCCGGGTCATCGCGTGCTCCCGGAGCCGCCGAGGAGACCCAGGGCGGTCAGCTCCGCGTGCAGGTGCGGGGGCAGAGGGATGCCGTGGCGGCGGCGCTCGGCGGCGAGTTCAGCCTCCCGCCAGCCCGGGTAGCGCACCGGCTCGCCGCCGGGCACCGGCGGGCTGTCGACGAGCGCGCCGAACAGGGACCGGGTCGCGGCGGCCACGTCCGCGCCGGGGCGCAACACCTCCGGGGCGACCGCGAGGAGGAAGAAGCCGATGTCGTCGTCGCTGCCGTGCGGCCGGCTGTCCCCCTCCAGTGCGGCGGGCGCGGGTCCCACGGCCGCGCCGGACACCACGGCGGCCAGCAGTTCCACGGCGATGCCGAGCCCGTAGCCCTTGTGGACACCGGCCTCCGCCGTGCCGCCCAGCCAGCGCAGGAAGGCCTCGCCGCGGTCGAAGGCGGACGGGTCGGTCACCGGGTCGCCTGCCGCGTCCTCCAGCCAGCCGACGGGCACCTGGGCGCCGTTGCGGGCGGCGACGCGGACCCGCCCGGTGGGCGCGACGGTGGTGCTCATGTCCAGCAGGAACGGGTGCCCGTCGAGGGCCGGCGCGGCGACGCTCAGCGGGTTGGTGCCGAGCATCGCCACCGTGCCGCCCGGGGGCCGTGCGATGCGCTGGCCGCCGCAGTTGCTCGCGACCACGCCGATCATCCCGGCGTGCGCGGCGCGCACGGCGTGGAAGCCGGCGCACCCGAAATGGGTCGCCCCGCGCACCGAAACCAGTCCGACCCCGTGTCGACTGGCCCGTGCCACGGCGTCGTCCATGGCCTCGGCCGCGGCCCACAGGCCCAGGGCGCGGCGGGCGTCGACGACCGCGCAGGCGCCCAGGTCCGTGAAGGCGCGTGGTTCGGCGCGGGGGTCGCAGCGGCCAGACTCCAGCAACGGCAGGTAGAGCCGGGTGAGGTTGAACACGCCGTGCGAGTCGAGCCCGGTCAGGTCGCCGTGACACAGCGCGTCCGCGGCGAGCCGGGCCCGTGCCTCCGGGATGCCGTGGCCGGTGAACAGGCCGGTGAGCGAGGCATGCAGCTCCGCGTGGTCGACGAGGGTGGGGGTACGCTCGACCGCCGCTCGTGGGGCGGTGGGTGCCGTCATCCGGGATTCCTTACGGGGCAGGGTGGTTCTCTTTGGAGGTCGTTCGCTCGGGGGTGCGGTGCGCTACGGGGGACGGTGAGCGGACGGCGCCGGCACCGCTTCGGCGAAGGACGTGACAAGCCGGTGGACGACGCCGGCGAAGTCCTCCAGGTCGGCGAGGTCGACGAACTCACCGGGCGCGTGGGCGCGGTTGGCTGCGAGACAGCCGGGTCCGAGCACGGTGGTGAAGGCGTCGTCCAGGCCGGCCGCCCAGATGGCGTCGCAGGTGAAGCCCGGGTCGCCGGCCGCCGGCCGGGCTCCCGCGCGGGCCAGGAGCTCCTCGGCCCACGGATCGGCGTCGTCCAGCGCGGGCAGGCCCTGTTTGTCCCAGCCGAGCCGGGTGATCCGTTCCGCGTCCCGCGCCGTGCGGGCGAACTCCCTTGTGGGGGCGAAGCGTTCGGTGAAGCGGCGCAGGCCCTCGGCGACGTGCCGCATGACCTCGGTCTTCAGACGGCTGCCGTCGGCGGTGTAGCGGTACGACAGGTTCATCAGCAGGGTTCCGGTGCCGTGGACGCGATTGTGCGTGCGACCGGTGTGTAGCCCGGCGATGCATACCCGTGCGCCGGGTACAGCCCCGTCCAGGCGGGCGGCGAGGTGCTGGGCCAGGAATCCCAGCAGCACGGTGGCGTTGTGTCCGGCGTTCGGGTGGTCGTCCACCGCGTCCTCGCCCTCGACGGTGATCCGCGCGGTCATCGCGGCGGTGGCCCGGGGCAGCGCGCGTAGCCCGGTCGGCTCGCAGAACACGTTGAGGCGGCCGTGGTGCCCGGCCTCCAGCAGCGGGCGGGTGCCGAAGGTGCCCAGGGCGCCGCCCTCCTCCCCGGCGACGGCCTGGAGCAGGACGGTGACGTCCCGGCCGACGGCGGGGTGGGACGCGGCGGCCTGCAGCCCGGCGAGAAGGGCCACGGCGGGTCCCTTGGCGTCGACCGCGCCCCGGCCGGTGAACCGCACGCCGTCGAAGGCGGGCGGAGTGTGTCCGGCGACGGTGTCCAGATGGACGTTGAACATCACGGTGTGCGCACGGGAACGCTCGGGTCCCAGCCGCAGCAGCAGACTGGGCTGGTCCGCGAGGAAGCGCGGATCGCGGGCGGCGGCGCGGACCGTGGACGGCACGCCCGGACGGTCCAGGCAGGCGACGGGCGGACTGGCGAGGCGGACGGTGCGCAACCCCGCTTCGGCGGCGGCCGTCGCGTAGCGCTGGAGGATCTCGGGCAGCCGGGACGGCGGATCGTCCGGGCCGGCCTCCAGGGGGTTGACGCTCGGCAGAGCCAGCAGGTCCAGCAGCAACTCCCGGTGCGCACCGGTGAACAGGCCGCTCACACCGGGCCGTCCAAGGGGTCGTCCAGGCAACCGGTGACCTGCTGCTCGGCGCCCAGCAGCCCGGCGAGCGCCTGTCCGGCCCGTACGAAGAGGTCGGCGGCGTCCTCACCGGCCCGGGCCAGTCCCTCGTGGGGGCGCACGGCTAGATGGGGTTCGAGGGAGAGCGCTCCGGTGTAGCCGTGGGCGGCCAGCAGCTCCAGGCATTCCGCCACCCCGGCTTCGCCCTCGCCGGGCAGAGTGTAGGCGGTGCCGCCGTCCGGGGTGCGGACCGCGTCCTTGATGTGCACGTGGGCGACGTACGGGGCGAGGTGGCGGAGCATGTCCGGGGCGCGGTAGCCGTACGGGACGCCGTTGCCGGTGTCGAACAGCAGGCGCAGGGCCGGGCTGCCGACGGCGCGCAGCAGCCGTAGCGCGCGGTCGGCCCGGTCCCCGGCCCAGCCCGCGCAGTTCTCGTGCACCAGCACCAGGCCCGCACGCTCGGCGCGGTCCGCAAGGACGGCGGTGCGGGCCAGGACGCGGTCGGCCCACTCGGTCTCCGTCAGACCGTCGTTGGGGTACGACATGATCCGCACCAGACGGCAGCCGAGCGCGGCGCAGCGCTCAGCCAGGACGTCGAGTTCGGCGAGGTCCTGACCGAGGTCGCCGGTGACGGGACGGGACCAGTTGCCGATCCGGGACGCGACGGCGGTCACGGTGACACCGTCGTCCGCGAGCCGCCGGGTCAGCGTGCCGAAGGCGGTGGGAGAGAGGTCGGCGAGGGCCGTGCCGTCTACCGTGCGCAGTTCGATGGCGTGCCAGCCCAGCCGCCGCAGGACGGCCAGTTGCCCGTCGGTGCCGGGCGCCGCCTCGTCGCCGATGCCGGCGAGCGACCCGAACCGCCGGAGTCGGGGTCCGGTGACGCTGTGTCGGGACATGTCAGCGGCTCCCGGCGCCGGCGTGCGGTGCGATGGCGCTGTGCTCCCGGGCCGCGCACAGCAGCCGGGCGGCCGCGCAGGCGAGCGGGAAGTTCCCGGCGCCCGCCGCCTGGGAGGTGAAGCCGCGGTAGGCGCTGTCCAGGAAGTCGGTCAGGGCGTCGTCCCGGAAGACGTGGTGTCCGGATCCGGGCACGCCGTCCGCGTCGAGGGCTCCGACCGGCAGGGGCGTCGTACGGCGGTCGAAGGGGACGACGACGAGCTGTGCGTGGTCGTCGTCCTCGCTGAGCGGGAAGTGGGCTGTGGCCGTCCCGCCCTCGAACTCGCAGACGACGCTGCGTTGCCGGACGGGTGCGCCGAGGTCGGAGCGCAGCAGCGTCAACACCCCTGAAGAATGCTCCAGTTCGACGTGCGCGCCGCCCAGGCGGGGCAGGCCGCGGTCCTCGCAGCGCAGGTCCCAGCAGTGCGCGGCGCGGAGTTCGGCCGGACCGGCCAGATCGAGGGCGAGTGCCAGCGAGTGGGGGATCTCCACGTCCAGGGCGGTGGGATGCCCGTCGGTCGTCAGGGACCGCAGGAAGCGGGGCTTGTGCTGGTCGACGGTGATACGGCGCAGGGAGCCGAGTCGCCCGCCGTCCACCAGTCGGCGCAGCCGACCCGCGAGCCGGGAGGTGGTCCAGTGGGCGACGGCCACGAGATCGAGGTCGGCCTCCTGGCGCAGCCGGATCAGGGCGTCCAGTTCGTCCGCGGAGGCGGCGACGGGTTTCTCCACGATGATGCGGCGAAAGCCGTGTCCGGCCAGTTCCGCGAGGAGGTCGTAGCGCAGCCGGGGCGGTGTGCACACGTGGGCCACCGCGGTGGCGGGGTCGACGTGCCGCAGGGCCTGTTCCAGCGTGGTGACGGCCGTGACCTCGCCGGGCGCGCTCCTGGTCGGCAGAGCGTGGGCGCGCGGGTCGCAGCCGACCGCGGGCAGGGCGACGAGCGGATCACCCGTGGCCGCGGTCCGCCGGGCCAGACGGACAAGCGTCCTCAGATGCAGTTCTGATCCGGACCGGCCGAGCCCGACCACGAGGGGCTGCAGCACAAGGCCTCCAGGGAGGGAACGGGAAGGAAACGGGTGCGCCGAGTCATGGTGCGTGACATACAACTCCGTTGCGTCGCACGACTATTGCTGCCCCGCGAAGAAATGGTCAAGACGTTCGGAACGCCGTTACCCACAAAGTGTGAAGATGATCCTTTCCCTTCTCCTCGGTCGGAAGTACGATTACCGTGGGCATTTCGCAGACGTGACGGGGACAATGGGGACAGGTGAGAGATTGCCCTCCAGTGAACAGATTCCTGCGCGCGCCGAGGGAGAATTACCGACTGCGCCGGGAACGGTCGATCGAATTCCATTTTTCTCTCAGGCCGCGACTTTCGAACAGTTGTGGCCGTCCATCGAAAATGCGTTGGACGAGGTTTTCCGCAGCGGCAAGTTCTCCCATGGAAAACAGGTCGGCGGGCTCGAATCGGCACTCGCGGACTACACCGGCGCCCGGCACGTGATCGGCGTCAACAGCGGCACCGACGCGCTCGTGCTGCTGCTGCGGGCCTGCGGAGTCCGTCCCGGCGACGGTGTCCTGGTGCCGGCGTACTCGTTCTTCGCCACCGCCTCGGCCGTCGTACTGGCAGGCGGGACACCGCAGTTCGTCGACATCGACCCGCAGACGTACGCGATGGATCCCGCGGCGTTGGAGGCGGCCGTCACCTCGCGGAGCCGGTTCGTGATGCCGGTGCATCTATTCCACACGATGGCCGACATGGCGGCCGTCACCGCCGTCGCCCGGCGGCACGGCCTGACGGTCGTCGAGGACAGCGCCGAGGCGATCGGCATGCGCCGGCACGGCGTGCACGCGGGCCTGCACGGGGCCGGCGGCGTCCTGTCCTTCTTCCCCTCCAAGACGCTCGGCGCGCTCGGCGACGCGGGAGCCGTGCTCACCGACGACCCGGAGGTGGCAGCCACCGTCGCGGCCTTGCGCCACCACGGCAGGACGGGCCGCACGCTGAACAACTTCCCGGCCATCTCCACCGAGAGTGCGCTGCCGGGGGCGAACAGCAAGATGGACGACATCCAGGCGGCCGTCCTGCTCGCCAAGCTGTCCCTCCTGGAGGAGCACATCGCACGCCGCGCCGAACTGGCCGACGGCTACACCACCCGCCTGCAGGATGCGCCGGGAATCGTCCGTCTGCCGCAGGCCATCGCCGGGAAACCGGACGACCGCGGCGGGTACGACGACCGTGACGTGTACTACGTCTACCTCATCGAGACCGAGCACCGGGACGATCTCGTCGCCCACCTCGACCGGCACGGCATCGGCACCGAGGTCTACTACCCACTGCCCCTGCCCCACCAGCCCGCCTTCGCCCAACTGGGCCACCGGCCAGGCGAGTTCCCGCGCGCCGAGGCGGCGGCCCGGCACGCCGTGGCCCTGCCGTTCCATCCCGATCTCGGATCGGGCGACCTGGACCGCGTCTGCGACACCATCCGCTCCTTCGGCGCCTTCCTCGCCGGAACGAGGACGACCGCATGACCGCATCGCTGACTCCCGCCGTCCCGTTCTTCCCTCCGGCCCTCTTCGAAGCCGACCGCCCCGAACTGATCGCTCTGATCCGCAAGGTGGGCCTCGACCCCGAGCAGCGCTTCATCCTGGGCAGGCGCACCGCCGCCTTCGAGGACCTGCTCCGCGAGGACCTGGGAGCCGCCGACGTGGTCGCCTGCTCCAGCGGCACCTCGGCGCTCTCGCTGGTGCTACGGGCCATGGACGTCGGTCCCGGCGACGAGGTGATCGTGCCCGCGTTCGGCTGCGCGCCCCTGGCCGCGTCGGTGGTCGGCGTCGGGGCCACACCGGTCTTCGCCGACATCCGGCCGGACACCATGACCATGGATCCGGACGAGGCGGAGCGGCTCGTCACCGAGCGGACCAAGGCGGCGATGCCGGCCCATATGTTCTCCGTGATGGCCGACATGCCACGCTTCGCCGAACTGGCCCGGCGGCACGGACTGCGCCTGCTGGAGGACTCCGCGGTCGCCCAGGGCGGTGTACTGCGGGGCGTACCCGCCGGGCTGTGGGGCGAGGCGGGTGTCTACTCCTTCGTACAGGTCAAGACCTGCGGCATGCCCGGCGAGGGCGGCGTGGTCATCACCCGGGACCCGGAGCTGGGCGAGAAGGTGCGGATGCTGCGCAACCACGGCCAGCACACCGGGCGGCGGTTCGTCCACCACGCCGTCGGGCTCAACAGCCGCTTCGACGAGATCCAGGCCGCCTTCCAGACGTACCGGTACTCCGGTTTTCCGGCGCGGCTGGCGCGGCGGGCGGAGATCGCCGCGTACTACACCGAGCGCTTCACACCGCTGGCCGACCGCGGTGTCGTACCGCCACCGCCGGGACAGGACGGCCGGTGCTTCTACGTGTACACGCTCCTCGCCGAGGACCGGGAGGACCTCAGCGCCCACCTGGCCGAGTGGGGGGTGGCCACGCACGTCTACTATCCGCGACCCCTGCCCGCCCAACGTGCCTTCGCTCCCTATGCGCCGCCCGCATCCCGCTGGCCGCACGCCCAACAGGCCGCCATCTCCCATCTGGCCCTCCCGGTGCATCACATGCTGACCGACGCACAGGTCCAGCTCGTCGCCGATCTCGTGTGCGCCTTCGCCACCGAGCACCGCTGACCCGCGACCATCCGCCTCGAACACCGTTTGACGCGCGACCGCAAGCCGGACACCCCACGGCCGGGCTTGCGCACCCCCTTCGGACGCAGACACCCCAAGAGGTCACCATGACGGACAGCATCGCGGCGGGCCGTCCCGCCGCCACCCCCCACGGCTCCAGCCGACTACGCGTCTACGCGCGGCTCGGTAAACTGGACGTGTACGACTACTACCTCGGCATCTTCCTCGCCCTGACCGCCGCGCTGTTCCCGGCCGACGCCTTCACCGTCCGGCAGGCACTCGTGCTGGCGATGTTCCTGGTCGGCGAAGTCGCGGTCCTCATGGCGATGGTCGCCCTGGACGACGTCACCGGGTTCCGGGACGGCAGCGACCTCGCCAACTACGGCCCCGACAACCCGCTGCGCAGCAAGGCACGCAAACCCCTGGTCGCCGGGGATCTGACGGTGCCCCAGGCGCTGCGCTTCGCCTGGACCTGCGCGGCAGCCGGGGCGGTGCTGTGGGCGGGTGCCGCCGCGCTCGCGCCGCACGGCCCGCTGTGGGCGCTGGTGGCGGCGGGCGCGCTGTTCGCGGTGTCGCTGCAGTACTCGTACGGCCTGAAGCTCAGTTACCACGGTTTCCAGGAAGTGTTCCTGGTCGCCCTCGGCGCCGTGCTGGTGATCGTTCCGTACGGCCTGGTGACCGGGGGCTTCTCCGGTTTCCTGATGGTGCAGGCGGTGCTGTTCGGGTTCGGGCCGCTGATGTTCGGCGTCTACTCCAACACCAACGACGTGGCGGGCGACCGGGCCGTTGGGCGTCCGACCGTGGCCGCCCTGGTCTCCGAGCGGGGCAACGCCGTCTTCATCGGGGCGCTGTCGGCCACGGAGTTCCTCATCGGCGCGGTCGCCTCGGCGACCGGGGTGGCCCCCTGGTGGTTCGTGCTGCTGATGCTGCCGGCTACCGCGCTGCGAGCCCGGCAGTACCTGACCGGGTTCGTCCGCGGCGACATCATGACCGCCCGCCGGACGGGCTTCGCGGTGCACCGGCTGAGCGTGGTGCTGATGACCGTGGCCAATGTCGTCGTCGCAACGGGAGCAGCCGGATGAAGCCCGATCTCGATGTCGCCGTCGTCGGCGCGGGCATCGCCGGCCTGACCGCCGCACACGAACTGCGCCGCGCTGGGCTGACCGTGCGGGTGTACGAGCAACTGCCGCAGGTCGGCGGCCGGATGCGCAGCATCCGTCAGGAGGGCTGGACGGTGGACACGGGCGCCGAGCAGGTCCCGTCCCGCGGTTACCGCGCGACCTGGGAACTGTTGCGCCGGCTGGGCGTCACTCCCGCGGACGTGCCCCGGGTCGGCGGCGCGGTGGCCGTCTGGCGCGACGGGCGTGCCCACCTGGGCGTCGGCGAGAGCATGGCCGTGGTCACCGGAGCGGGCCTGTCCGCCCGGGCGCGGCTCGACCTGGCCGCGTTCTCGGCCTGGACCGGCCGCCGCCGCGCCGGCTTCGACGGCGACCGTCCCGAGCAGAGTCCGCTGGGCGCCGCCACCGTGCGGGAGGTGGCCGCCCGCTACCACCGCGACCTGCACGACTACCTCTTCCAGCCGGTCGCCGGCTGCTTCTTCGGCTGGGACACCGCCCGCTCCACGGCCGCCGCCATGGTCAGCCTGCTGCTGGAAGCCGGTTCCCCCAGCAACTGGCGCACCTACCGAGAGGGCATGGACTTCCTGGCCCGCCAGCTCGCCGCCGACACCGACGTCGTCGCCGGCCGCGCCGTACGCGAGGTCACCGACGCGGGCCGACACGCCGTACTGCGGTTCGACGACGGGGAGGTCACCGCGCGGGCCGCCGTGCTCGCCGTGCCGGCGCCCGTCGCGGTGGCGCTCCGCCCGGACGTCCCCGCCGACGAGCAGCCGTTCCTCACCGCCTGCACCTTCACGCCCATGATGAAGGTCAGCTGCCTGTTGGACCGTCCGCTCGCCCCGGCCGCCCGGCGCCCGGTGCACGTCCTGCTCACCCCGGCCGCCGAGGAGGACGTGCTCTCCGGCGTCGTCGTCGACCACGCCAAGGACCCCGGCCGGGCCCCCGCCGGCCGGGGCCTGGTCACCCTCGTGGCCGGTCCGCGCCGGGTCCCCGAGCTGCTGGACGCCCCTCCCGACGAGGTCGCCGACCTTCTCGTCCGCGCGGCGGAACGCTATGTCCCGGGCATCGGCGACGCCTGCCGCCACAGACTCGTGCACGCCTTCCGCCACGGCCTGCCAGAAGCCACACCCCAGGCCCTGCGGGACCGCGCCGGCTTCCTGTCCCGGCCGGTGCGCGCCGTGGAGTACGCCGGCGACTGGCTCATGCTGCGGCCCGCCTCCGAGGGCGCCGTCCGGGCGGGCGCGCTGGCCGCGTCCCGCGTCCTGAGCAGACTCGGACGGAACACTCCGGCCGAACCCGACCGAGCGGAGGAGATCCGTGCGACCGCATGACATGGGCACCCTGTTCGACGAAGCGGCGGCAGGCGGCGCCCGGACCGTGGTCCACCTGGACCGGCCCTTCGACATCGCCCCGCGAGCCGGCACCCGGTGGACCGTCACCGAACTCGCCGGCCTGGTCCGCGCCAGCGCCGCCCGCCTCGCCGACGCCGGCGTCCGGCCCGGAGACCGCGTGGCGATCGTGAAGAACAACCACTGGGACTACGACCTGCTCGCCTGCGCCGCGGTCCGCCTCGGCGCCGTACCCGCGCAGCTGTCCGCCCGGCTCGACACCGCGGATCTCGTCACCCTGCTGGAGCGGCTGCGGCCTGCCGCACTGGTCACCACCTCCGCGGTGCTGGCCCGCTGCCGGGACACCGCCGCCGCCGAACCGGCCCGGATCCTCGTCACCCTCGACTCCGCCGCGCCCGGCGCGGTTCACCTCGCCGCGCTGGACGCGTCCCACCCCTGCGTACCGGTGCGGCGCCACGACGACGAACCCCTGGTCGTCCACCACACCTCGGGGACGACCGGCGTGCCCAAGCTGGTGGTCCACTCCACGCGGACCCTCGTACACAAACTGGCCCGACTCGAAGCGGTGCGCTACCCGGGTATCGGCATCCGCCCGGACGACGTCCTGGCCAACGCCAGCGCGTACGCACACGGACGCACCTTCTGCTGGACAGCCGTGACGGTGTCGCTCGCGCCCGCCGGGATCGTCGTCCTGACCGGCGACGACCCGGACACCGCCGACCCGCTGCTGCGGGCCCACCCGCCCACCGTCGTCGAGGCTCTGCCCGCCTCCTACGTCCGTCTGCGGCCGCTCACCACCCGGCTGGACAACCCCTTCCGGCACGTCCGCCTGTACATCAGCACCTACGACGCCGTGCACCCGCCCGCCCTGCGCGCGTACCTGACCGCCAGCCGCCGTGCCCACCCGCTGTGGATGCAGGGCTGGGGCCAGACCGAGACGGGACCGCTGACCTTCCGTTTCCACACGCGGCGCTCCGCACTCGCACCGGACGCGGAGACGACGGCGCGCCGGCTGGGCCGTCCCGTGCCGGGCCGGACCCGGCTGCGCGCGGTGGACCCGGACACGCTGCGCCCGGTGCCCCGCGGCCGTCCCGGCCTGCTCCTCATCCGCACCTCCGCCCTCGCCCTCGGCTACGTCGGCGAACAAGAACGCTGGAACTCCAAACGCGTCGGCGACTGGTGGTCCACGGGCGACGTGGGCGTCCACCACCGCGACGGCAGCGTCAGCGTCCTGGACCGCGCAGTAGACACCCTGCCCGGTATGAGCTGCCTGCGGACCGAGGACGTACTGGAGCAACGACTGCCACAGGCCCTGGAATGCGTGCTCCTCGGCGCTCCGGACGGCGACCCGCTGCCCGTCGTGGTCACCGCCGACGGCCGACTGGACCCCGACGCCTGGAAACAGGCCATGCACGGGCTACCGGTGATGCGCGACCCGGCCGTCCTCACCTGGGACGAGGTGCCCCGCACCGGCACCGGCAAGGTCCGCCGCGCAGCCCTGGCCCGGCAGCTCACCGGCACCGCACCCGCGGGCACCGTCCGGTGGACGTGACCGGGCCACCGTTCGACGAGGCCGGCCGTACGGGGTGTGGTGCAACGCTGCCGGGCTGTTCGGGGTCGCTGCCCGGCCCGCGAGAGGAGTTCTCACCGTGTCCCAGCCGGCTCCCGCCGGGTACGCGCCCGCCCACCGGACATACGGCGGCGGCATCGACCCCGTCGGTATCGGCTGCCTGGCCTGTCGAGGCCGCATACGGCGGCGCCGGGTCTGTCCGGGCGCATCTGACTACGCCGGGCCTGTCCCGGCTGCCTTCTGACGAGAGGAGCCACACCGTGACCCAGCCCGCTCCCGCCCGGGAGGCCCGCGCGGTCTTCGGCAACGGGACCGCGCACAGCCGTGACCAGCACCGCTGCCTGGCCGCCGCCTACGACCCGGTGACCCTGCCCCGCTTGGCCGCCGCCGGTGTCGGCCCGGGCTGGCACTGCCTGGAGGTGGGCGCCGGCGGCGGCAGCATCGCGCGCTGGCTGGCGGGCCGGGTGGCGCCGGGCGGATCGGTGCTCGCCACCGACCGCGACCCGCGCGACCTGGCACCCTGCCCGGGCCTGGAGGTCGCCGCCCTCGACGTGGCCCGCGATCCGCTTCCGGAGGCGGCCTACGACCTTGTGGTGGCCCGGCTGGTCCTGCAGCACGTGCCCACCCGCGACGCCGTCCTGCACAAGCTGGTCCGCGCGCTCAAACCCGGCGGCCTGTTGCAGATCGACGAGATCGACGCCTCCTACGAGCCGCCGCTGCTGACCCCGGACGCGGAGGCCGAGGCACTGTACGTCCGGTTCCTCCGGGCCAAGACAGCCGCGCTGCGCAGCGCGGGCGGCGACCCGCACTGGGGACGGAAAGTGCCAGCTGCCCTGCGGGCGGCGGGGCTGACCGCCATCGACGTCCACCTCCACATCGGCGTACGACACGCCCAGGACCCCGGCCTCGGACTCCAGTTGAACCACACCCGCAACCTCCGGGACCGGCTGACGGAGCAGGGCATGACCCAGGAGGACCTGGACCGTGTGGGACAGCTGATGAGGGACCCGTCCTTCCGCGCCGCCTCCAGCGTCCTGTACTCGGTGCAGGGCCGCCGACCTGCCCGGGGGCGACCGTGACACCGCGCTTGCGCGCCGCGGCCCGGCCGGCCGTCGCCGCCGCGATCACCGGCCGGCTGTTGCGGCACGCCACGCAGGGGCTGCCCGAGAAGACCGACTCCGGGCGCGACACGGTGCGGTACACCGTCGACTGGACGGGTCCGGTCGGCACGGACCTGCCGGACGAGCGCGCCGTGCAGGCCGCCTGCGGTCTCATGCACGTCCACGGCCGGGCGACGGGCGGACCGCTCCCACTGGCCGTCGACTACGCGTCGGTGGTGGCGGGGGTGCTCGCCGCCCAGGGCGTCACCGCTCTGCGCGTCGCGCGGGCCCGCGGCCTGGGCCTGCGCGAGGTACATACCTCGGTGGCTCAGGGGGCGCTGCTGGCAGTCGGCCAGTACCTCGCCGCCGCGACGGCCCGCGACAACTCCGGTTCGCCCGAGCCGGATGTGCCGCACGCGCCGACGGCCGGATCCGACGCCGCGACACAGGCAGATGGCCTGGCGACCCTGCGGACGTCCGACGACGCCCGCGTGGAGGTCGAGACCCTCGACCCCCTGGCGTGGCGGGAGTTCTGGGCCCGCCTCGGCGTTGCTCCCGCGCTCTCCGGCCGCGGCTGGCTGCCCTTCCAGCGGCGGTTCGCCACCGCCGTCTGCCCGTTGCCCGACGAACTACGGCAGGCCGCCCGCCGCCGCACGCTTGCGGACCTGCGAGCCGCCGCGCATCACACCGGCGTCAGCCTCCTCGCCATCGGCTCCGACCCGGCCCCCGCCGTCCGCCCGGCGCCCTGGTGCCTCACTCCGGGACCGGCACCGGTCCCCAAGTCCCGGGTGCACCCGGACACCGGCCTGACCGCCCCACTCCAGGTGGTCCCGAACCCCGGTGGCGTCCTGCCCACCCCGCGCCCGGCAGTCCCCGTCTCCGGTGCCGTTCTGCCCCTGACCGGCCTGCGGGTGGTGGAGTCCACCCGCAGGGTGCAGGGCCCGCTCGCCGGGCACGTCCTGCGGATGCTGGGTGCGGAGGTGGTCCGGATCGAACCACCCGGCGGCGATCCGATGCGCTGGCTCCCCCCGCTGGCAGGAGACTGCTCGGCCCGGTTCTCGGCTCTCAACGCGGGCAAGCCGGTGGTGGAGGCCGACCTCACCACCGCGCAGGGCCGGGACACGGTCCGCGCGCTGGCCGCCGGGGCCGACGTCTTCCTGCACAACTGGGCCCCGGGGAAAGCCTCCCGGCTCGGCCTGGACGCGTCCGACCTGCTGCCCGGCCACCCCGCCCTGCTATACGCCTGGGCATCCGGCTTCGGGGACGCCTTCGGCGACCGGCCGCCGCCGCTGGGCACCGACTACCTCGCCCAGGTGCACAGCGGCCTCGCTGCGGCGGTACGACCGGTCGACCAGCCCTCGGCCCCCTCCCTGATGACCCTCACCGACGTGCTCGGAGGACTGGTGTGCGCCCAGGGGGTGCTGGCCGCGCTGGCGGCTCGGGAGATGGCCGGCCGGGGCGGCCGCGTCGACTCCTCCCTGGTCTCCGCCGCCGCTCTCGTCCCCCGCCCCGCGCACCGGGTCCGCTGGACGGCATTGGACCGGCCGCTGCGCACCGTGGACGGCCATCTGTGCCTCGGCCCCGACGCCCGGGCGCGCCCCGAGGCGGTGCTTCGCCTGATGCACCGCGTCGGCTCCACGGCCACCGAGGACCTCGCGGCCCGCTTCGCCCGCCGCACCACCGAGGAGTGGACGGCACGTCTGGCCGAGGCCGGTCTCACCGCGACCCCCGTACTCACCGACCTGACGGCTCTGGCCCGCGACCCGGCCTTCCGGGCGGCCGTCGCACCACCGGACCCGGTCACCGGACACGCACGCCCGTACGCGCCCTGGGAGTTCGCATGACAGCCGCCCTCGAGGCCCGGCACCGTACCGCCCCGCCCGCGAGCCGCGGCGGCCAGCCGGTGTGGATCTCACGCGCCGGAGTGCGCTTCCCGGATTCGGTGCCCCGCGCCCAGCGACGTGCCTGGGTGACGGAGGGTATGTGCCCGGACACCGACCTCTACGCACTGTTCGCCGGCCGGGCCCGCGAACACCCGGACCGCCAGGCGCTGGTGGACGATGCCGGAGTGCTCTCCTATGCGGCACTGGGCGCCGAAGTGCGCCGGATCGCCGAACTGTTCTCCCAGGCGGATCTCGGGGACGGGGACGTGGTGGCGCTCCTGCTGCCCAACGGACGCGACGCTGTGGCCGCGGAACTCGCCGTCTACGCGATCGGCTCGGTGGCCCTCCCGATCCCCCAGGGCGGCGACGACCGTGACGTCCGGGCGCTGCTCGCCCGCTCGCGAGCCCGCGGAGCCGTCCTCGCATCGGCCCACCAGGCACAGGCCGTCGCGGATCTTCCCCACCTGCGTACCGTGTTCGCCCCCGGCCCGGGCGACGGAGTGACGCACGGGTTGGACGGACGGGTGCACGGGCCGCACGCATCGCGCATCCCGGCCCGTCGCTCCTGGCGGCCACGGCCGGCCGACCCGTACGGACCCGCCCGCATCCTGGTGTCGTCCGGTTCCGAAGCCGAGCCGAAAATGGTCGCCTACAGCCATCATGCCCTGGTCGGCGGCCGCGCCCGGTACGTCCGGAGCCTGCACCCCGACACCGCCGTGCCGCCCCGCCACCTCGTCCTGGTCCCGCTGGCCTCCTCCTTCGGCTCCCTGGGCACACCGGTCACCCTCGCCGCCCTCGGCGGCACCCTCATCGTGCAGTCGGCCTTCGACGCCGCGGGGGCGCTGCGGCTGATCGCCGAGCATCGTCCCACCCACCTCTTCGCGGTGCCCACCATGCTCCGGCGTATCGCCGGCCTCCCGGCGCGGCAGGACGAGGACACGTCGTCGTTGCGTGCCGTCGTCTCCAGCGGCGCCGCTCTGCCGACGACCACCGCCCAGGCATGCCGCGAACGGTTCGGCCGACCGGTGGTGACCGTCTACGGCTCGTCGGACGGCGTGAACTGCCACACGGCGGGAGAAAGTCACCCGCCGGGCGACAGCGTCGGCACCCCGGACCCCGCGGTCGCCCGCATCCGGATCACCGGCCTAGAGGGCACGCCGCTGCCCACCGGGCGGACCGGTCAGATCGAGGCCCTGGGCCCCATGACACCCCTGTGCTACGTCAACGCGCCCGAACTGGACGCCCGTTACCGCACCCCCGACGGCTGGGTGCGCACGGGTGACCTCGGCCGGCTGGACGCGCGCGGAAGGCTGCACGTCCTGGGCCGGCTCAAACGCATCGCTGTGCGCGGGGGTCTCAACATCAGCCTCGCCGAGGTCGAACGCGAACTGGGCACCCATCCAGCGCTGGCCGAGGCGGTCTGCGTCCCGGTGCCCGATCCGGACCTGGGGGAACGACTGTGCGCCTGCGTCCGCCCGGCCCCGGGCGCACCGGTTCCCACGCTGTCCGACCTCACGACCCACCTGGGGGACCGTGGCCTGGCCCGCCGCAAATACCCCGAACATCTCCTGGTGGTGGACGAGATGCCCCTCGGCCCCACCGGCAAGGTCTGCTACCGCACCCTGATGTCCCGAGCGACTCGGCGCCCCGCTCGGGAATGACCACAGGGCGCTCGCGAGTGGTGTCGTCTGCATCAGCGACCCGTCGGTTGGGCCGAGCCGTTCGGCGACCCCGGACGGTGCCACACAGAGCGTTGGGTGCATACCCGATACCGCCGTGCGCCCGCGCATGAGCCCCTGATCTCAACGACGAGATACGAAGGGCCAGTTCATCCAGGTAGCGTCACCCTCCACACAACGAGGGACAGAGCCCACTTTCAGAGACCGCCGGCACCAACGCGCCCCGCCTGGCCGCGACGGCGTTCCGTACGCCGTCGGGTCCAGCCAGACTAGGACCTCCGGTCGCCTGCGCCGGGCTTCTGGGAGTGGAAGCACCCTGGTCGGAAGTCACACAGGCCACTTGATGCTCAACTCGTGCATGTACATCGGCTATTGGCGCGGCTTCCGCGACAGCCAGGTCGGAGCTGCCAGCACTGGTGACGGTCGCCCTCTCAGGAGGCGCGTCGCCCTGGGAAGACATCAAAGATGCCGTTTGCTTCGTAGAGGTGGGGATCGCAAGTTGGAACCAAGTGATCTTCCCCGCTGTGCAGGGATTCGACCCCCATTCCGTTGCCAATGCTGCGACGAGGAATACGCCGCGCCCGTGTTCGTCCGTGAACAGCGCCTGGGACGGAGTCACCGGAGTGGGATCGGCATCAGTGACTTCCACGCGGAGCCGCTCTCCGGTCCACCGTACGCACACT
>NZ_JBITCM010000044.1:0-18233 GCF_044453205.1 Streptomyces sp. NPDC051738
GGCAACGGCGTTCACCAGGCCATGCTCGGCATCGCCCGGCTCCACAACATGGCCCTCACCGGATAACTCACGCCCCATACGGGACAACCTCTAGGGAAGGTTTTCCCATGCCCACCATCGTCATCGTCGGCGCCGGTCCCCAGCTGGGTCTCGCCATAGCGCGCAGCTTCGGCACCCACGGCTACGACGTCGCACTGATCGCCCGCAACCGCGCCAAGCTCGAGGGTCTGGCCA
The DNA here is from genome assembly GCF_044453205.1 of Streptomyces sp. NPDC051738. Lineage (NCBI taxonomy): Bacteria > Bacillati > Actinomycetota > Actinomycetes > Kitasatosporales > Streptomycetaceae > Streptomyces > Streptomyces sp. NPDC051738. The sequence goes on from NZ_JBITCM010000044.1 coordinate 235, forward strand.
GCGAGCTGGTCGCCGAAGGCATCACCGCCGCGGCCTTCCCCGCGGACGTCCTCGACCGCGACGCGCTCACCCAGGCGCTCCAGGACGCCGCCGCGCACTTCGGCTCCATCGACGTCCTGGAGTACTCCCCGGTCGGCGGGTTCGACTCGACCGTCCTGACCGCCCCGAGCGCGACCGAAGCCGCGCACGTGCAGCACGAGATGGAGTTCCAGCTCTACGGGGCGATCGCCGCCACGCGTGCGGTGCTGCCCGCCATGCGCGAGTCCGGCGCGGGCACCCTGCTGTTCACCACCGGCGCCGGCTCCATCGACCCTGTGCCGCAGGTCGGCAACGTCAACGCCGCCGCCGCGGCCCTGCGCAACTGGGCGATCAACCTGCACAAGGAGCTGAACGGCACCGGCGTCCAGGCCGCCCACATCGGCATCGACGTATCGATCGGCACATCGGTCGTGCCCGGATTCCCCACGGCCAAGCCCGAGGAGATCTCCCCGGTCTACTGGGAACTCCACACCACCCACCGCGACCAGGCCGAACGCGTTTTCAGCCGGTGACATCACACCGGCCTGACGGCCACTTCCCTCTTGTCCGCGTACAAGGTAGCTAGTGCGCCGCCGACACCCCTTGCCCCTCGGTAACCCCAGCACGGCCGGGGACCAAGGGGCGCCGGGGGCTGAGGCGGCCGCGATCGCGGCGGGCACGGACGGTGTGGAGATCCCGGGCGCGAACGGCTGGCTACCTGGTGCACCAGTTCCTGTCCGACAACACCAACCGGCGCACCGACGCCTACGGCGGCTCGATCGAGAACCGCATCCGCTTCGCCGTCGAGGTCGCCGCCGCCGTGGCCGACGAGATCGACGCCGAGCGCACCGGCATCCGCCTCTCGCCCGGCAATACGTACAACGACATCGCCGAGTCCGACACCGCCGTGCTGTACCCGGCGCTCCTGGACGCGCTCGCCCCGCTCGGCCTGGCTTACCTGCACGTGATGCACTTCGGCGACGAGGTCCTCCTGGACACCCTGCGCGCGCAGTGGCCGACCGCGCTGATCCTCAACCGGGCCGGTTCCGAGCTCCCCGCCCGCGCCAAGGACATCGACAACGGCACGGCCGACCTGGTGTCGGTGGGCGCCCTCGCCCTGGCCAACCCCGACCTGGTCGCACGCCTGCGTGCCGGTGCGCCGCTGAACACCCCCGACCCGGCCACCTTCTACGGTGGCACAGCGGCCGGCTATACCGACTACCCCACCCACACCGGCTGAAGGCACCCCCGCAGACAGGAGACGATCGACATGGCACTGATCCTGGTGACCGGGGCCTCCAGCGGGCTCGGGCGCAACACGGCGCAGGCGCTGGTCGACGGCCACGACGTCGTGGTTCATGTCCGCAACACGGCCCGGCTCACTGACGCCGGCGATGCCGCACGCTGGAAGGGCGTCGTCACGGGGGATCTCGCCGACCTGGACGAGATCCGTGGCGTTGCCCGGCAGGCCGGTGAGTTCGGCCGTTTCGATGCCGTCATCCACAACGCCGGCGTCATGGGCTCTCCGTAAGTTGTTTGGTGGCCCGGGAGGGCCGGGTGTGGCTTATGGGTTCTTGCCTTCAGTGGCTTTTCAGGAGTGGCCGCCCGGCTCTTCGGGGCGCCCTGGCTGCTGATTGAGATGTGCGCGCCGTGTGCGGTCGCTGATTACGGAGATGACAGCGGGGTGTTCCTCGGGCTGACGGCACGCTGTGCGGGACCAGGAGGGGCGAGTGGAGGAGCGACGGGCCCGGGTATGGGTCGGCATCGACGCCGGCAAGGGCCATCACTGGGCCGCGGTGGTCGACGAAACCGGTGCGACCGTGTGGTCGAAGAAGATCGACAACGACGAGGCGGCGATCCTGGCCGCGCTCGGCGAGATCCTGGGCCTCGCCGACGCAGTGTCCTGGGCGGTGGACATCTCCGGCACGTCCTCCGCGCTGCTGCTGGCCCTGCTCGCCGCCCACGGCCAGCAGGCTGTCTACGTGCCCGGCCGCACCGTCAACCGCATGTCCGGCGCCTACCGGGGCGAGGCCAAGACCGACGCCCGCGATGCCTATGTCATCGCCGAAACTGCCCGTCACCGCCGGGACTTCGCCACGATCGACGTGCCGGCCCAGCTTGCCGCCGACCTCGCGCTGCTGACCGCCCACCGCACCGACCTGGTCGCCGACCGAGTCCGGATGATCAACCGGCTCCGCGACGTGCTGACCGGCGTCTTTCCTGCGCTGGAGCGGGCCTTCGACTACTCGTCCCACAAGGGTGCGCTGGTGCTGCTGACCGGCTACCAGACCCCGGCCGCCCTCCGCCGACGTGGCCGGGCGCGGCTCACGGCGTGGCTGGCCAACCGCAGCGTGCGCGGCCCCGATGCCGTGGCGGCCACCGCGCTCGAAGCCGCCCAGGCCCAGCAGACGGCGCTGCCGGGTGAGGATGTCGCCGCCCAGATCGTCGCCGACCTGGCCGCACAGATCCTGGCCCTGGACGACCGGCTCAAGCGGATCGATCAGCAGATCCGTGACACCTTCCGCAGCCACCCGCAAGCCGAGATCATCGAGTCCCTGCCCGGCATGGGCCCCATCCTCGGCGCCGAGTTCCTCGTCGCCGCCGGGGACCTGACGGCCTACGCCGATGCCGGCCATCTTGCCTCCGCCGCCGGGCTGGTGCCCGTCCCGCGTGACTCCGGCCGCCGGACCGGCAACCTGCACCGGCCCAAGCGCTACAGCCGCCGCCTGCGACGGGTCTTCTACATGTCCGCCCAGACCAGCATCGTCCGCGACGGGCCGAACCGGGACTTCTACCTCAAGAAGCGGGCCGAAGGCTGCAAGCACGTCCAGGCCGTCATCGCCCTGGCCCGCCGACGGGCCGGCGTTCTGTGGGCCCTCCTGCGCGCCAACCGGCTCTTCACCTCCGCCCCGCCGGTCACGCAGGCAGCTTGACTTCAACATTGAGACTCCCGAAGCGATCACCGTCAACGTGGTCGCGCCATACCTGCTGACGGCTGGTTCGCCTCAGCCGATCCGATTGAGACGCAGGTCCGCCGCCGGCTGATCCCACTGAACGGGAGAAGCCGCTCCTGCCGGGTCGGCGCTTTCGACCGGAGCAGACGAGGACATCGGCACCGGCGCGCCGTTCCACGCAGGCCCGCGCCCTATCGGCCGCAGCCTCCCTCTCCGGCGTAAAGGCGTCCGGGCGAGCAACTACCAAGGCTACGAGGCAATACCCAACTGGGCGACGTCCGGCGTGCCGAACAGATCGTCGAAGCGACGGGCTCCCTGAGTAGACATCAGAAAATACGGGGCGCCCGATCCTGCAATGCTGTGCGGCCTCTTCTCCCCCGCGACGAGCACGTCGTACGGCGAGCGCACATCCAGGCCGTCGAACACGTAGTAGACCGGAAGCTGCGTCCAGGCAACGAGCTGCAAATGCGCCAGCACCGCAGACCGTTCGACAGCATGCCGGCCCGTTCGCCTGCTGGTCATGCCGCCCTTGCAGTCGATCAGTACGAGGTCCTTGGCCTTCGCCGCAATGAGATCCGGGAACCAGCGAATGGAACTGTCGGTCTTCCGGAGCGCACATTGAAGCGCCCGGCTCAGCTGCCCTTGGCCCCAGAAGTCGACATGCCACCCTCGCCCGGCGAGTTGTTCGGCGACGTACCGCTCGTGCGCGTCACCTATTGCTTTCCGCTGCTGAAAGCTCGTCATGGATGCAGTGTGGCCCGCAGAGCAAAGCAGGTAACCCATCATGGATTGAACCCGGACAGTCCCATTCAGTCTCAGTGGTTCTCACTGTGTTCGTGTCAGTCCGTGGACGTCCGGCTACGTCCGCATGCGCTCACCCCAACTTGGCCGAAATTCGGCAGCACAGCTGCGCTGCCTACCGTCGGCGCCGACCGAAGCGTCTCCGCCCCTATGCGCGGAGTTCTGGCTGTGGCTGCCCGATGAGGTGGAAGACTTCCCGGGCCGCGTAGCGTTTGAGGCACCGGATGATTTCGCGCCGGGTCTTGCCCTCCTTGATCCGGCGCTCGTAGTAGTCCTGCGTGCGCGGGTCGACCCGCAGACGGGTGAACACGATTCGGTGGAGCGCGGCGTTGGCCTGACGGTCACCGCCGCGGTTGAGACGGCGGAACTGCCGGCGTCCCGAGGAACGCTCGACGGGACTGACCCCGCACAAAGCGGCGAAGGACGCCTCGCTGCCCAGACGTTCCGGGTTGTCCCCCACCGTGATCAGCAGAGCGACGGCCGTGTCCGGGCCGATCCCCACCACGTCCAGCAGCTGCGGGGCATGACTTTCAACGAGCCGGGCGAGCCGTGCGTCCACATCCCGGATCTGCTCGGAGAGCTGGCCGATCCGGCCAGCCAGCAGGCCCAGTGTGATCCGCGTGGCCTGCAGCACCGACTCCTCGCCGACCTCCTCGTGACTAGTCACTTCGGCGAACCCCGCGCAGGTACGGAAGAGTTCTGCATTGCCCAGCCCGGTCAGCTCCTCCCGCAAGGCGGGGTCGGCAGTGACGAGGACGGCCTTGAGCTGGTTGATGGCCTGTGTGCGGGCTTTGACGGCCGACGCCTTCGTGAGTTTGTACATTCTCGCGATCTGCACCGGTCCGTCGCCTGCCTTGGCCCGGGCGCGGGCCCGCCCGCTCAGCACGGCTCGCGCCGCGTTCTGGGCATCGAGCGGATCCGATTTGCCGCGCCGCCGGCGATCCGCGCGGTCCATCCGGTTCACGTCCAACACGTCCACGCCCTGCGCCAGCAGATAGCGCGACAGGGACGCCCCGTAGGAGCCGGTCCCTTCAACCCCGGCCCGCCTCACCACACCCGACTTCCTGGCCCACTTCAGCAGATCCCGGTAACCGGCTGCGGTGGCCGGGAACTCATCGGTGGCCAGCACTGCCCCGGTCACGGAGAGCACCGCAGCCACGTGTGCATCCCGGTGCGTGTCCACCCCCAACACCACCTCTCCCCCAGCACGGCGACGGCGGGTCTGCGGGGCGAGGTGGTGCTGGGCACCGTCGAAGTAGACATGACCGTTCCCCTTCCGATCCGACGAAGTGTCGCGTCGCCGGAACCGGGCCGCGTCAGACGGTCAGAATCGTTAGGACGCCACAACACTCGGCAGGCCCCTATCGGGACACACCCCGCCAGCCCGGCACCGACAACGCACCATCCCCGGCCCACAGCCGACACTGCGAAATTCAGACGCTCCGATCAGAGATGTCATGAGTCAGACCCCGCAGGACCCGGGACAGCACCCACCAATCCTCCCGCCCGTCACAGCATTCCCACCTGGAAACAGAGAGCATGCTCAGTCCCAGCTCTCGGGGCATCGCGGACCCGACACCGGCTGATCGTTATACGGCACAGAGGCCGACATCTTGGTTCAAGTTGCGTCACGACAGACGCCGCACCGGTGTAAGCGACCTCGCCGCTGGCGAACGCTGAGGCCCCCTGCCAGCATCTGGCAGGGGGCCTCAGTGGCCCTTACGTGTCACATTGCTGTCACTGCCCCTATGAGCGGGGTGCTGGCCGTATCTGTTTGACCAGGTGGAAGACCTCCCGGGCAGCATAGCGTTTGAGGCAACGGACGATTTCGCGCCGGGTCTTCCCCCTCCTTGATCCGGCGCTCGTAGTAGTCCTGAGCGCGCGGGTCGATCCGCAGGCGGGTGAACACGATGCGATGAAGCGCGGCGTTGTCCTGCGGCCCAGAAACGCGGGCAGCAACACCGCCGCCGACCACATCACCACCGCCCGCCTAGCCTTGGCCCAGTTGCCGAAGCACGCCATCTGTGGGGAGGGGCCACGCTCAGCCCTCCAGAACCCGCCGCACCCTCCGGGACGGCCCGAACTCGTACAGGTCCAGGATCTCGGGCGGATCGGCGAGGCCGGGTCCGCCGGAGCGCACCCACTGTGCGATGTCTGCCGTCGCGTCGGGGTCGTTGACCAGCCCCAGCCAGACCGGCCGGCCGCCCGCGGCCCGACCCTCCGGGGAGGGCTGGACGATGATGACGTTGGCCTGCTCGCACGCGTCCAGGCAGTTCACCGCCCGAACCTGGGCGATGGATCCCAACTCGGCTTTCAGGTGCGCGAGTTGAGCGGCGTGGTCGACGCCGGGGACCTTGGGGGTGCCGCAGCAGCAGCCCCGGCACACGGTGACCGTGCACCGGGGAGCTGCCTGGGCAGGAGCCCTGCGGCGGCTCATTCGGCGGCCCGTCGCCAGACCGATTCGCGCAGCAGCCGCAGCCCGTTGAGGCCGACGATGACGGTGGAACCTTCGTGTCCGGCGACGCCGAGCGGCAGCGGCAGGTTGCCGGCCAGGTCCCAGACGACCAGGCCGGCGATGAAGACTCCGGCGATGACGAGGTTCTGCACGACGAGTGTGCGGGCCCGGCAGGACAGGGCGATCACGGCGGGGACGGTGGCGAGTTCGTCACGGACGATCACCGCGTCGGCGGTCTCCAGGGCCAGGTCGGAGCCCGCCCGGCCCATGGCGACGCCGGTGTGCGCGGCGGCCAGCGCCGGGGCGTCGTTGACACCGTCGCCGACCACCATCACCCGGCGGCCTTCGTCCTCCAACTCTCGGACTGCCTGCACCTTGTGCTCCGGCAGCAGTCCGGCCCGAACGTCCTCGATGCCGACCTCGGCGGCGAGGCGGACCGCCGCACGGGGATTGTCGCCGGTCAGCAGGAGGGGCGCGGTCCCGGTGAGGGAGGCGAGCGACGCCACGGTCTCCCGCGCGTCGGGGCGGAGGCGGTCGGCGATGCCGAGCACACCGGCCGGAACTCCGTCCAGGGTGACCAGTACGGCGGTCCGGCCGTCCTCCTCCAACTCACCGGCGAGTACCGCCGCGCGGGCGGAGGCGGCGTCGGTGGTCTCCCGCAGCAGTCGGGCCGGGGCACCGACGGCGACCGCGCGCCCGTCGACGGTGGCCGTCACTCCCACTCCGGGTGCGGAGTCGAAGTTCTCCGCCGGTGCGAGCGTGAGTCCTCGCTCGCGTGCCGCGGCGACGACAGCCCGGGCCAGGGGGTGCTCGCTCGGGTTCTCGGCCGCCGCCGCGAGGGCCAGCAACTCCCCTTCGTCCAGTCCGGATTGCGGAAATGGCCGGACGTCGGTGACCCGCGGGGTGCCCTCGGTCAGCGTGCCCGTCTTGTCCAGCGCCACCGCGTCGATCTGCCCGAGTCGCTCCATCACCACGGCCGACTTGACCAGCACACCATGGCGGCCGGCGTTGGCGATGGCCGACAGCAGGGGCGGCATCGTCGCCAGGACCACCGCGCAGGGCGAGGCGACGATCATGAAGGTCATCGCCCGCAGCAGCGAGTCCGTGAGGTTCGCCCCGAAGGCGAGCGGGACGAGGAACACGGCGAGGGTCGCTGCCACCATGCCCAGCGAATAGCGCTGCTCGACCTTCTCGATGAACAACTGGGTCGGCGCCTTGGTCTCGGACGCCTCCTCCACCATTCGCACGATCCGGGCGATCACCGTGTCGGAGGCATCGCGCTCGACCCGTACCCGCAGCGCGCCGGTGCCGTTGAGGGTGCCGGCGAAGACCTCGTCGCCCTTCTCCTTGGTCACGGGGAGGGGTTCACCGGTGATGGTGGCCTGGTCGACGTCGCTCGCCCCGTCGAGGACGCGGCCGTCGGCGCCGATGCGTTCGCCGGGGCGTACGAGGATCGTGTCGCCGACGGACAGGTCCTCGACGGCGACGGACGCCTCGCTGCCGTCGCCATCCACGCGGGTGGCGGTCGCGGGGGCCAGGTCGAGCAGGCCGCGCACCGAGTCGGCGGTCCGGGCGGTGGCCAGCGCCTCCAGGGCACCCGAGGTCGCGAAGATGACGATCAGCAGGGCGCCGTCCATGACCTGGCCGATCGAAGCGGCCCCCAGCGCGGCGACGATCATCAACAGGTCGACATCGAGGGTTTTCTCCTTCAACGCCTGCAGACCGGCCCAGCCGGGCTCCCAGCCGCCGGTCGCGTACGACAACGCGTACAGCGGGCCCCATGCCCAGGCCGGAGCGCCGCTCAGCTGAAGGGGCAGCGCGAGCAGGAAGAAGACGGTGGCGGCGGCCGCCCAGCGGGCCTCAGGCAGGGCGAGGACGCGGGTACGGCGCCGCGGGGCATCGCTTGCCCGCGCGGGCGCGGCCCGGTCTGCCACGGGCGGGGTAACGGTGGAGGTCATCGGAGCGGAATTCCTTCACGACGGCATGACGAGGTGACGGCAGCCGGAACATCCAGCGCCGCTCACTCCACGGTACAGGACTACATGAAGACCCATTCATGCATTCATGGGTCCTGCTCCGTAGGATGTGGGCCATGGGCCACGGAGCTGACGCCAAGACCACCGCCACCGCGCGCGAGCGCCTGGAGACCGTGGGCGCCGCCGACGTGGCCGCCACCCTCCAAGCACTCGCCACCCCCTCCCGGCTGCGCATCCTGGCCCGCCTTCAGGAGGGCCCCTGCGCGGCCACCGAACTCGCCGACGCCGTCGGCATGGAACAGTCCGCCTGCTCCCACCAGTTGCGCCTGCTGCGCAACCTCGGCCTGGTCACCGGCGAGCGCAAGGGCCGCTCCGTCATCTACGCCCTGTACGACAACCACGTCGCCGAACTCCTGGAACAGGCCCTCTACCACGTCGAGCACCTGCGCCTCGGCCTGCGCGACACCCCGGCCAAGGCCCCGGCCGAGGTAGCCGGGGCCCGCTGAGCCTCACCCCGACACAGCAACCGCCGGCGGCCTCGACGCGAGATAACCGGCGCGGTGCAACCACTCCACCAGCCCCGCACACACCAGCCCGGTGACCACCAGCGCCGCCCACGGCAGCCAGCGCACTCCCGCGTCGAACAGTGCTCCGACCACTGGATTCCCGAGCGAGATCGCGATGCCGGAGGCGGTGTTGTAGGCGCCGTAGTACGTCGCGACCAGCCGGTCCCCGGAGAGCCGTACGACGGTGTCCATTTCAAAGGGGTAGAGCAGCGCCCCACCCCAAGCCAGCAGCGCCGCACACACCGTCAGACCGACCACCCCGACCACGGCGTCGTACGACCCGGGCAGCAGCGGCAGGAAGGCCGCCCCCATCACCACCAGTCCGTACACGATGGCCCGCGGCCCGGACAGGTTCTGCTTCGCCCAGGCGGTTAGCTTCAGTTGCCCCGACAGCGCGGCCAGCGCCGAGACGGCGAAGACCGCTCCCGTCACCAACCCGGTCCGCTCGCCGAAGAGTTCGCGTGCACGCAGCGGTAGAGCGAGGTAGACCTGGAAGGCCAGGACGTACGAGCCCGACATGGCGGCGGCAAAGAGCAGGAAGGGCCGGTTGGCGGCGATGGTGCGCCAGTCGGCGGCCACCGCCCGCCAGGCCGGGTCCGCGCCCCGGTCCTTCGGCGGGCGGGCCGGCAGAGCACGGGCCTGCAGGACGGCCAGCACCCCGAAGATGAGCGCCGCGACCGCGCACACCGCGCTGAAGTCCCAAGTCAGCAGGGCGAGTCCGGCGAGCGGGCCGACAAGGATGCCCGCCTGGTAGAAGACATTGAAGGCGGCGAACGCCTCGACGCGCCGCTCCTCGCCGACCTCCGCCGCCAGATACGCCCGCACGGCCGGATTGAACAACGCCCCGGCCAGGCCCGTCAGGGCCGAAGCGGCGATCAGAGCGAGCAGGCTGCCCGCCACCGCGAGCAGCCCGAAAGCGACCGTCCGCAGGGCGCACCCGGCCAGGATCATCGGCTTGCAGCCGTAGCGGTCGGCGAGGGTGCCGCCGATGAGGAACATGCCCTGCTGGGAGAGATTGCGTACGCCGAGCACCAGGCCAACCGTCCAGGCGGCGAGCCCGAGGCCGTGGGCAAGGTGGTCGGCGAGGTAGGGCATGAGCATGTAGAAGCCGAGGTTGATGGCGAACTGGTTCACCATCAACAGCTGGGCCGGACGATCGAAGGAAGCCACCTGGGTCCGCAGCCGCCTCATCGTGCACCCGCCTGCCTTGCGGCTGCTTCGCGCCCCAGCGGATCCCGCACCCGGCTGCATCGCGTCCACGCAGTCACGACGCACTCGTCCGGCTCGGCGATCTCGTCAGGCTCCGGCGGAGGTTCATGACCGAGGAGGTCTCGTTCGCGGCACCAGGCATCGTTGTAGATGGTCTCCAGGTAGCGGTGCGGACCGTCGGGGAACACAGCGACGATCCTGGTGCCGACGGGACAGGTCCGTGCCACCCACCCGGCTACCATCGCCACCGCCCCGACGCTCCAGCCGCCGGACGCGTAGTGACGGCGGGCCAGCTGACGGCACGCCCACACCGCCTCGGCCGGGGCCACCCAGTGGACCTCGGCGAAGGCTTCGTAGTCGACGTTCGACGGGTGGATGCTCGACCCCAGGCCGCGCATGAGCCGGGGTGCCGCAGGCTGCCCGAAGATGGTCGAGCCGACGGTGTCAACGCCGATCAGCCTCAGCTCGGGCCACGACCTACGCAGCCCCGCCGTGATGCCGGCCGAGTGTCCACCCGTGCCTACCGCCGCCACCAAAACGTCGATGCGCCCGAGCTGGGCGATGAGTTCGGCGGCCAGCGGTCGGTAGGCGGCCGTGTTGTCAGGGTTGTGGTACTGGTCCGGGCAGTACCCGTCCGGCGCTTCGGCCAGGAGTTCGGCGACGCGCTCGCGGCGGGCCTCCTGCCAGCCGCCGTCGCTCGCGCTGGGCGCGTTCGGCGCCGGGTCCATGACCGTGGCGCTTCTCCTCCCCCGGGTTCTGGAAAAGATCTCCGACCGGGCCGTGATACTGCCCGCCGCACTGCTGCTCGCGGTCGTGTTCACCGGACTCGGGGCCATCACCGCCTCGCCGGACGGGAGTTGGCGCTGGCCCGCGCTGCTGGCCGCATGGGCCGCCTTCGGTGCCGCGTGCTCCGCGGTGCTCACCCCGACCGGGCGGCTCGTGCGCCGCTCAGCACCGGCCGAGCAGCGGACGGCGGCGTTCGCGGCCCAGTTCTCGCTCTCTCACAGCTGCTGGCTGCTGACGTATCCGCTGGCAGGGTGGCTCAGTGCAGAGGCCGGACTGCAAGCGGCCGTGGTAGGGCTGGGTGGGATCGCCCTCGCGGCGTCCGTGCTGGCGGTGCGGCTGTGGCCGTCGCGGGAGACGGCGCCGGTCGAGCACGAGCACATCGACCTCCACGACGGTCACCCCCATCTCATCGACGCCACCCGGGTCGGGGGCAGCTGGCGGCACAGCCACGGCTTCGTGGCCGACGAACTGCACCACTCATTCCTCAGCGGACGGTGACGGTAGCCGTCTCGGTGGTCTGGTCGATGTCGGTGAGGCGGACAGTGACGGCCATCTGCCACTTGCCGGCCGTGGGGAGTTGGAGGTTTCCGTTCGCCCAGTAGCCGCCCACGTTCCTGAGACCGGCGTCGAGCGGGCCGATGTCGCGCTCGGTGTTGGTGAAGGTGATCCGCACCTCGGGCACGGTGACGAGGCCGCCGTCGACGGCGTACACGACGGCCTGGAGCTCGTTGCGGCCGACGGTCGCGGGGTCGAGGGAGATGAGGACCGTACCGCTGCCGTACTTCGTGCCGGTGTCGAAGGGGACGGTGAGGCTGACGCCGGCGGGCTGCACGACGGCAGCGACCGACGCCGGTGCGGCTGCCGCGTCGGTCCGGCCGGGGGTGGTCTCGGTGAGCAGCGTGGTGACCAGGAGCACCACGAGAGCCAGGACGGCTTCCACCGCCACCGAGCGCCGCAGCCGTTGTTGCGTCACTGACTCGCTCGTCCCGGTCACCGGTTCTCCTGCGCCGGGGTCGGCGGAGTCGGCTTCCCCGTGGGTGGGCGGGGAGCCCTTCGGGACCTCGCCGGACAGTGCGGGACGGCCGGACGAGGTCGCCATGGCGAGCGCGGCCCCCTCTGGTTCCCTGGCGGTTGCCTCGGCTGCCGGTTGCCGCAGGCGGGCCGTGAAGCGGCGGGAGTACGACGCCGCGGTCAGCATCGCCACCACTGCCGCCGTCTTCAGGAGGAGGAGCCTGCCGAAGCCGGTGGACACCAACGCATCGAAGGAGCCCACCAGTCGCCACGACTGGTAGAGGCCCGTGCCAGCGAGGACGGCCACGGCGGTGAACGCGAGACGGGAGAAGCGGGCGACCGCCTGGGCGGGCACCTCCTCGCCCTCCGGAGCGCGGACAAGGACCGTGACGAGCGCGGCCAGTCCTCCCAGCCACACCGCCACGGCCAGCAGATGGAGAGCGTCCATCGGAAGAGCGAGCGCGGTCTGCGAGCCGGCGGCGGCATGGCCGGTCACGGCCCAGGTGCCGGCCAGCGCCACGGCGATCAACGCGCCGAGCGCCGTCAGGGCGGGGTGGCGGCTGCCTTTCGCCGATTCGGCAGGCACCTCAGTTTCGGCAGGCACCTCAGTGGCTTCGTCCGATTCGGACACGCGGCCGTGCAACCGGACAGCAGGACCCACCAGTACGACGAGGAAGAAGCCGAGACCACCGAGCAGCAGGAGGCGTACGACGAGGGCAGTGCCCGGATCGGTGTCGAGGGTGCCGCGCAGGGCGGTCAGGTCGAATGCCTGGCCGAGTCCCTTGCCGGAGGTGTAGGGGACGCGCAGCGCCAGCAGGGCCAGGCCGGATACCAACAGGGTCGACCAGCCGGCCTGGAGCAGTAGGCGCAGCCGCCGTCGGCTGCTGCCGCCCGGCCAGCACACGAGCAGGAAGGCGGCGACGCCGATTGCCAGGACGTAACCGAGGTAGGCGAGGTAGCGGGCCGTGGAGTACAGGGCGCCCACCAGTCCCCCGCCGGGCGTGGCGTCGGTGACGACGGCCCGGGTCGGGGACGGCGCGCCCACGGAGAACACGAACGCCTCGCCGACGGGATGGCTGTCGGCGGAGACGGCCTTCCACGACACCGTGTACGTGCCGTCGGGCAGACCACCGTCCAGGGCCACGCGGGCGGTGGCGCGGTCGGAGCCGACGTGGTCCGTCGCGCCCGTGTCCACGCGCCTGCCCTTCGGGGCCAGGACCTTGATCGAGTCCTCGGACAGCGTCATCGGCTCGGTGAAGGTCATGGTGACCTGGCGGGGCGCGGTCTTCAGGACGGCGTCCTCGGCGGGGTCGGTGGCACGCACCTTGGCGTGTGCGGCGGCGGGGCCGGCGCCGGCGAGCAGGAAGGCGAGGACCGTTCCCAGCAGCACGACGAGGGCTGCGGCTCGGCGTCCCGGGCGATGGGTGGTCAACGGACGGCCTCCTCAGGCGTCGGTGCGCGGCACTCTGCCAGCGGTCCTCCTGCGTCGTACGGCTGATCCGGTGCTCTTGTTCACCGCTCCGAATCAGCGACGCCGTGCACGATCACCCCGAGGGCGTGGGTGAGGACGGGGGCGACGCCATGCCGGTGAACGGTGCCGAGGGATAGCCGGTGTCGAAGTGCATGTAGTCGGGCACCTTGATGTTCTGCCAGATCCAGCCCTCGTCCATGAACGCCTTCCAGACCACACCGCCCTTGAGGATCTTGCCCTTGCCCGGGGTGCGGTCGGCGTACGTGCCATTCGGCGACCAGCACTTGCAGCGCAGGTCCTTCCACGGGTTCTGCAAGGGGTTGATGTCGATGGCCCGGCCGTTCGCGTGCGGCGACTCCTTCAGTGGCGCGTTGATCTGGTTCGCGCGGCGGCAGTTGTAGGCGGCCGTGTTGTTCGCGGCCAGGCTCGCGTTGTTGTCCCCGTCGTACGCCTCCACTCCCTGCATGCGGTAGATCGGGAACTTCGCGTCGAAGAGCCGGGTGAAGATCCGGGAGATGCTGGCGGTGATGTCCTGGTTGACGACGAGCACCCCGCGCTGGATCTCCCCGTCGAAGTCCCAGTAGTTGACCTCCACGCGGCGCAGTGTCTCGCGGGTGGCCGGGCACCCCTCGCGCCACATCCCGGCCTCGACCATGACCTGCCACTGCGCGACGGTAACTTCTTCGGTCACCGGGTCGGCCGTCGGCGGGGGTGGCGTGGTCGGGCTCGGGCTCGCGTTCGGTGGGGACTTCCTGTCAGGCCACTGGAGCGGAGGCGCGTCGGAACTGCCGCAGCTGGTCGCCGCCAATGCCAGGGCGAGGAGGGCGGCGGCGACTTGTGGGGCGCGGCGTGGGGGTGTCACGGGAGGGGGTTCCTTTGGAGGGTGCAGGCGGAGGCGTCGCGGAGCTGTCAGGCCGGGTCGAGAGGGCGGGCGTAGACCAGGAGGTGTTTGCCGTCCGGGGTGTGGGTCTCCCCGCGTTGCTGCCAGCCCCTCTGTTCGTAGTACGGCCCCGCCCCGGCGGGCCCGGAGGCGGTGACCAAGGACATACGGGTGCAGCCCGCCAGGACGGCGAAGTCGGCGAACCGTTCGATTAGCCGGCCTCCGATGGCGAACGAGCGGTACTCCTCACGCACCGCGACATGGGCGAGGACCGCCTCCCGGCCGTGGGGGGAATGCGGCTGCGGTGTGGCGAGCGCCTCCGCGCGCCGTCCGGACATGAACTTGCGGGAGTAGCGCGGCAGCCTCGTCCGCAGGAAGTGGGCGGTGAGCGCGGGACGGACCGCGAGGGCCGCTGAAGCCCGCAACGCCAGCCCCGCCCCGTGCGCGCGGAGCAGGTGGCGGCGGTGCAGCGCCGGATCGACGATGCCGACCACATATCCGACCGGTCCTCCGTCCACCTCGGCGACGAACCCGGTGGCGTGCGGGCTGGTCAGGTACGTACGGGTGTGAGCGGTGAGGAAGGCGGGGCCCAGGCGTGCGAAGAAGCCGTCGGGGAAGAGGCGGCGGTGCTCGCTCACTACGAAGGGCAGATGGCTCGTGTCCATGAACCGCAGGGAGACGGGCGGCGCGTCGGACTCCGCGGAGAGCCGCGGGGCGGGCAGACGCAGCAGAGTGGTCGGCCGGTCCCGGTCGGGGACCGTGGGGGCAGCGTTCGGCAGCGCAGAGGCGCGAGGGTCGGCATCCACATCCGCAAACTACTACGTGGCGTAGAAATAAATCTACTACGCGCTGTCGAAGTTCTGCGGCGTACGGCAGACTGGGTGCCGCACACCGGGACGGATCTGGGAGGGAGTGGGCGTGAGAGCGTTCGGGGAGCTGGAGGCGGAGATCATGCGGGTGGTGTGGCGCAGTGCCGAGCCCATCGCCATCCAGACGATCGTCGACGCCCTCGGGGAGCAGCGCCGGCTGGCCTACACGACGGTCATGACCGTCACGGAGCGCCTGCGGGAGAAGGGCTGGCTGACCCGGGTCCGGCACGGACGCGCCTACCGCTACTCCGCCGCCCGGACGGCCGACGACTACACCGCCGCGCTCATGGGCCAGGCTCTCGACGCCTCCAACGACCGGACCGGCGCCCTGTTGCGGTTCGCCGGACAGCTCACCGCCGATGAGGCGGCGGCTCTTCGCGCCGCGCTGAACGAGCCGCAGGCCGGCCCGGATCCGGCGGGCGGGAGCTGAGCCGTGCCGGTCATCGCCGCTCTCCTCGCCTACGCCGCCCTGCTGGGCTTCGTCGGCGACCGGGTGCTGACCCGGGCCTCGTGGACAGCTGGGCATCCCCGGGCCGCACTGCGGGCCTGGCACGCCTGCGCGTTCACGTTCCTCAGCTCCACCGCCGCAGCCCTCATCCTGACGGCGCACGACCTGTGGGAGCACGCCGTGGTCTGGCTCTTCCACGCGGGCAAACCCCAGGTCCACGCCGCCTACGCGGGCGCATGGCACATCGAGGGGGTCGCCGACTCGGCAGTGTTCCTGCTCCTGCTCGCCGCCACCGCGGTCACCGCCCTGGCGGCCCACCGCTACCTCGCCGTACAGCGGGAACGGGACAAGACGCGGCTGATCACCGACGCCCTCGGCAGCCGCGGCGCGGGCGGGCTCGCCGACGTGCACATCCTGGACGAGGCCGCGCCCACCGCCTTCTGCGTACCGGGGAGCCGCGGAAGGGACCGGATCGTCGTCAGCCGCGGCACGGTCGACCTGCTCACCGAGGAGCAGTTGGCGGCCGCGGTCGCGCACGAGCGGGGACATCTGCGACTCGCACACCACCGCATGATCCTGGCGGCCGAAGTGGTGACCGCCGCGGTGGGCTGGAGCGGTGCGCTGCGCGGCTACGCCCGCCAGGTCCAGCGGCTCGCCGAGATGGCCGCCGACGACCATGCCGCCGCACAGCACGGATCGCGGACAGTGGCCTCGGCTCTGCTGGAGATGTGCACCGTCGCGCCCTCACCCGGCAGCTCGGCGGCGCTGGCCCTGAGCGGGCCCGACCCGGCAGAGCGCATCCGCCGCCTCCTCGCCGCCCGCCCCGAACCACGCCGACGTCTGCTGCCCGTACTGATCGCCTGCGCCACGGTCGCCGTGCTCGCACTGCCGGCGGCCATGGTGCTCGCCCCGGCGTTCGCGGTCGCGGACACGGCGCACTGCGGGGAGCACTGCCCGCGCTGACTATCCGAACGAGATCGCGATGCTGGGTGCGGTGTTGCAGGCGCCGTAGCACTACGCCGTCAAAAGAGCGGGAACACCCGGAGCCGTCCCAGAGGATCCGGACACGGTCGTTACGCTGAGCGGCTGGACACGGCTGGAGACACCGCGAAAAGCCACAGGTCACAGCGGCGTTCCACCCAACGCGAGAGCCGGGCCTCTCAGTCTGCCCCAGCCCGAAACCACCCCCGCTACACAAACGCAACGCCCCGTCAGCAAGCTGACGGAACCTCATGAATGATCGAGCTAGAAGTCGACGGGTCCCAGTACCTCGTGGAGATCAAGTGGTGGGGCGCGCCGGTCGAGATCAACACGATGAGCCGCCATCTGGTGCGCGTGTATAGCCGAACGGAAGTCCGCGCCCTATTCATCTCCCCATCCAGGTTCACGAAAGCAGCACTTGAGGAAAGCACGCGCGCTCTAAACCAGCGAGTGATCGTCCTAGGCGATCTTCGCGAACTCGTCCTCCTGCTCGAACAGCAAGACGATGTGACCAGCTGGCTACGCAAAAAAGTCCGACTCGCATAGCTTGAACGTCGCCCCCTGACGCTACTGGGCTCCGACTTCTGAGCACCCGGACGGGCCGTTGACCGAGAGTGCAGCCCATCCCGCCTCGTCCTGCCCGAAGAGCGCGGAAACATAGCGGCGGATACCCGGTTACCGAAACCGGGGATCCGCCGCATCCTTATGGCTCCACCGCCATTCCCTGACCGCCCCGTCGAAAGGCAGCACCACGCCAGCAGCCCACAACTACAGATCCCAGCCGCACATGCCCGCACCGGCCACTGGCCCGCTACACAGCGGCAAAGCTGAGGCGGAACAGTTTCTGGGCCCGCTCAAGATCCTGCTCCGTGCGCAACTGCAGCTCCAGGTCGCCGATGCCGTGGTGGCCTAGCCCCGTCACGTCCCGGGTGAAGCCCGGCACGAGGCCGACCGCCTTCGGGTCCGCCTTGAGGTAGACGAGGAGCTTGGTCTGCTGCGGCGCGAGCACGCAGGCGAAGTTCCGCAGCCGCTGGTAGGCCGCGTACTGCTTGCGCTGCACCTGGGTGACGCCAGCCCCGAGGCCGGCCAGCACCTCGTCGACCGCTCCGGCCAGCTCGGTCATCGGGCCGTCTTGCCGTCGGTCGGTCGGCAGCCCGGCCCCACGCCGTCGAACCCGCCGGGGAGCGGCCAACTGCCCAATGACCGACGTTGCGGACTCCGTGCCACCTGGGGCGGGACAGGGAGCGTGTAGGAAGCATCCAAGGCGTTCGGATTCTCGAGGGCGAAGGGCTACGACCGCGTTCGCAAGGGGAAGTTCCCGTGCCGCGTGCTCCGCATCGGCCGCAGCACGCGGGTCGTCACCACGTCCCTGCTTCGGGTGCTCGACAGCGGCGAGCCCGAGTACAACGGAGCCCACGATGGAGCCCTCAGGCCATCTTGACCAGCCATAGGAAGAGGCCCCGCCGGAGCAAACCGGCGGGGTCACGTCCGCTGGAGTGGTGTATCGACGGCCACTCGGTGATCTCGTTTTGAGGCTATGCGGTGAGTTCGGTGGGCAGGGCTGTGTCGTCGGT
>NZ_JBITCM010000045.1:0-16980 GCF_044453205.1 Streptomyces sp. NPDC051738
TCCTCAAACGCCGGAGGGGCTGAGTAGTTCAGCCCGTCCGGCGTTTGAGGACGAGGCCCCTTCAGGGCCGAAACGGGGGTCTGGGGGCGGAGCCCTCAGGGACGGGACGGGTAGGGGCGGCGGGGGCGAGGAAAGGTCAGTCCGACGACGCACTCGCCGAAGGCCTCGTCCCCTTCTTCAGGAAGCCCATGTCCTCGTACAGCGGCGTCCCGAAGCCGAAGGCACCCGCGTTGGCGACGTTCGTCCTCGCCGCCGTGAGCTGGGGGCGCTGGTAGAGGGGGATCGATCCGGCCGCCGCCCAGATACGGGAGTCGGCCTTGCGGATCAGGGAGCGCGACTCTGACTCGTCGAGGGTGGCGATCGCCTGGTCGAAGAGCTGGTCGACCTGGTCGGTGCCGACGCGCGTGTAGTTCTGCTCGACGTTCAGCGAGCCGTCGGCGGCCGGGACCGGCTTGGCGTAGATGGGACGGGCGTCGGTGGCCGGATAGGCGGAGGTGGGCCAGGAGTAGAGGGCCAGGTCGTACTGGCCGGACGCGATGTGGTCCTTGAAGTAGCTCTCGTCCGAGACCTTGATGATCGCCGTGCGGATGCCGACCCGCTCCAGCATCAGGCCGATCCGGTCCGCCACCGTGCGCAGCGTCTGGGAGCCCTCCCCCGCCGGCACCACGAAGCGCAGCGTCAGCGGCTTGCCGCCCTTCGCCAGCGGCCGGGCCGCCGCGCCCGCCGGCGCGGGGGTTCCCTGGGGGGCGTAGGCACCGGGCGCCGCGCCCTGCTGCAGCTGGCTGTTGCCGTACTGCTTGCCGTCCTGGGCGAGGTGCTTCCCCTCGCGGCCCTCGTCGCCGTCGGCCTTGTCGTCCCCGCCGACGACGTACGTCCCGTCGTCCCCGCCCGGCGACGCCGAGTGCTTCCCGGCGTCCTTCTTGGTGCCCTTGTCGGCACCCTTGTCCGCATCCTTCTCGGCGCCCTTGTCGGCACGCTTCTCAGCGTCCTTGTCGGCGCCCTTATGAGCGTCCTTCTCGGCCTTCTCGGCCTTCTCGGCCTTCTCCGCCTTCCCGGACTTCTTCCCCTCCGCCCCCGCCGCCTTCTCCCCCTTCTTCTCCTCCTTGATCGGCCCGCCCGGCACCCATCCCGCGTCCGCGAGCAGCGCCTGTGCCTCCTCCGTGTCCTGGCCGCCGATCGCCCCGCTGTTGTCGGCATACGCGAACTGGCCGGACAGCGCGAGGTGGCTGCCGACCGGCTCCGCGGGCAGGCCCAGCGGGGCCAGGACCAGCTTCGCCAGCTCCTTGCGGTCGATCGCGCGGGCCACGGCCCGGCGCACCCGTTCGTCGGCGAGCGGACCCTCGGCGCCATTGAGGGCGAGCTGGGTGTAGGTCGGTTCCAGGGACTTGCGCACCTCGAAGCCCCGGAAGGCCGCGGCCTCGCGCCGCTGCTCGGGGGTCGTCCGGCGCCGGTCGGGGCCCATCAGCGGCGAACCGGAGGCGACCGGCGTACCGCCGGCACTGGCCGTCGCGGCCCGCGGCGGCGCGGCGAGCGCGATGCGCCGGGCGGCGGCGGGGTCGATCTCGGCCAGGTCGAGATGTCCGGCGGCCAGCGCGGCGGCGCGCTCGTCGCGCGGCACGGCCCGCAGCAGGATCTCGTTCAGCTTGGGCCGCTGTCCCCACCAGCGGGGGTTGCGGGTGAGCCGTACCTGGTCGTTCTTGCGGTCGATCTTCTTCAGGGCGAACGGCCCGGCGCTGACCTTCAGCTTCCCCCGCGCCCCGTCGTTGAACGAGTCCGGCGTACCCATGACCTCCTTCGGGTACAGCGGCGAGAACAGCGACCGCCAGTCCGCGTACGGCCGTGCGAAGGTCACCCGGACCTCCAGATCGCCCTTGCCGCGCTCGATCTTCTCGATCCGGTCGTAGCCGGCGTTGCGGGCGGTCCAGTAGGCGCTGTCCCTGCCGGACAGGGCCCGCCACTGGGCGGCGAAGTCGGCGGCGCCGATCTCCCGGCCGTCGCTCCAGACGGCCTGCTGGTTGAGCTTGTACAGGACGACCTGCTTGGGCTCGGTCTCGACGATCTTGGCGGACTCCAGGTAGTCCGGGTTGCGCTCCGGACGGCCGCCCTGATCGAGCCTAAACATCGAGGGCAGGGTGGCCTGCGCGATCCGGGTGGTGGCCGCGTCGGCGTCCGACTGGAAGGTGTTCAGCGTCTCCGGCACGGCGTCCACGGCCCACCGCAGCGTGCCGCCGTCGGAGATCTGTGCCCGGGCGGCCGATCCGATGTCCTGCCCGGCGAGCGGCTTTCCGGCCGGGTCCGGGTCGCTGCACCCGGCGAGCGCGGGCACCGCGAGCACGCCCGCGGCGAGGAAGCCGACGGAACGAAGCGCTCCGCGAGAGAGCCCGCGATCGGCCGTCGATCGTGTGCGGGCCCGTCGTGGCCGGTCGCGCATTTCCCCGCGCCCCTTCGGGGCGCTGCCGTCGTGGGACATCTCGGTACCTCCGGGGAGCGACTCTCCCGCCGGTGACGATAAGTACGTTCTGATCACGTTTGGCGGTATTTTGGAGTTGATCAGATCTAAGGGCCCCCACTGAAGAGGAAAGGGTTCGCCCGGCGGAGCCGACACGGCGACGGGGACGCGCAAGGCCACCCGTGTGGAGCAACCCGCTCCCACGCGGAGGGAGCGCGGCGCGCCCCCGCACTCCCCCCGGCCCACCGGCGTACACAGAGCGCATGCGGGCGCGCGTCGGAGGCGTGCAATCCGCCAATCGCTGCACATGCCTTCACAGCGACAGGTGTGACGCGCAACACTCGCAGGCGCATGAACGTTGCCACCAAGGGCCGCAGGCCCACGGAAGTGAGGTCACGTCATGTCCGTGCAAGACGACCTGACAGCTGTCCAGCGCTGCCTCGACGATCTGGCCCGGTCCGTGGGCCGGCTGGAGCAGCAGCTGGGCACCGGCGGGCTGGAGATGCGCCGTGTGCGCACCGACGCCGACCATCTGCGCGAAAGTGTGGCGCTGCTGCGGGATTCCGCGGCGTCCCCGGGCGCGCAGCGCAGGCCGGAGCTCGTCACCATCCCCGACACGCCGTACGACGACTCTCTGTGGATCGACACGGATGACGAGGGTCTCGGCGCCCGGGACCGCCGCGCCCCCTGATCCCTCCCCCTGACCCGACCGGAGTCATCCATTGGCCACTGGTACGGAACCCCATCTGAACAGCGGCGGCGTACGAACCGGTACGCGCGCCGCGATCGAAGCCCCGCACCTGCGGACCGACCGCTGGTGGCTGGCCCCCGCCGCCACCGCGGCCGGTCTGCTGGCGTTCATCGTGTACTCGACGTGGCGGGCCTTCGCCAACACGCACTACTACGCGGCGCCGTACGTCTCCCCGTTCTACTCGCCCTGTCTGGCGGAGAACTGCGAGCCCATGCGCGCCGGGCCGAACTGGGACCTCTTCGGGAGCTGGTGGGGCATCTCCCCCGCGATCATCATCCTGATCTTCCCGCTCGGCTTCCGCCTGACCTGCTACTACTACCGCAAGGCCTACTACCGCGGCTTCTGGATGTCGCCCCCGGCCTGCGCGGTGGCCGAGCCGCACAAGAAGTACTCCGGTGAGACCCGGTTCCCGCTGATCCTGCAGAACATCCACCGGTACTTCTTCTACGCCGCGCTCCTGGTGGCCGGGATCCTGTCGTACGACACCGTGCTCGCCTTCCGTGACGAGCACTACGAGTGGGGCCACATGGGCCTCGGCACGCTCGTGTTCCTCGTCAACATCGTGCTGATCTGGGCGTACACCCTCTCCTGCCACTCCTGCCGGCACATCGTCGGCGGCAAGCTCAAGCACTTCTCCAAACACCCCGTGCGGTACAAGGCGTGGCAGTGGATCGGGAAGCTCAACGCCCGCCACATGCAGCTCGCCTGGGCGTCGCTGGTGAGCGTGGCGCTCGCCGACTTCTACGTCTATCTCGTCGCGTCCGGGGTCTTCGACGATCCGCGCTTCTTCTGAATGGGTGGGGCTGACTGATGTCCGTGGTCGACCGACAGGAGTGGGACGTCGTCGTGGTCGGCGCCGGAGGCGCGGGCCTCCGTGCGGCGATCGAGGCACGCGAACGAGGCGCCCGTACGGCCGTGATCTGCAAGTCGCTGTTCGGCAAGGCGCACACCGTGATGGCCGAGGGCGGCATCGCGGCGGCCATGGCCAACGCCAACGAGCACGACAACTGGCAGGTCCACTTCCGCGACACCATGCGCGGCGGCAAGTTCCTCAACCAGTGGCGGATGGCCGAGCTGCACGCGCGCGAGGCGCCGGACCGGGTGTGGGAGCTGGAGACGTGGGGCGCGCTCTTCGACCGTACGAAGGACGGCCGTATCTCGCAGCGCAACTTCGGCGGCCACGAGTACCCGCGCCTCGCGCACGTCGGTGACCGCACCGGCCTGGAACTGATCCGCACCCTCCAGCAGAAGATCGTCGCGCTCCAGCAGGAGGACAAGAAGGAGACCGGGGAGTACGAGTCCCGGCTGAAGGTCTACCAGGAGTGCACGGTCACGAGGATCATGAAAGACGGCAGCCGGGTCTCCGGGGTCTTCGCGTACGACCGCGAGACCGGCCGTTTCTTCGTCCTCGAAGCCCCCTCCGTCGTCATCGCGACGGGCGGCATCGGCAAGTCCTTCAAGGTGACGTCGAACTCGTGGGAGTACACGGGCGACGGCCACGCGCTGGCGCTGCTCGCCGGGGCTCCCCTGCTCAACATGGAGTTCGTGCAGTTCCATCCGACGGGCATGGTCTGGCCGCCGTCGGTGAAGGGGATCCTGGTCACGGAGTCGGTGCGCGGCGACGGAGGGGTGCTGCGCAACTCCGAGGGCAAGCGGTTCATGTTCGACTACGTCCCCGACGTCTTCAAGGAGAAGTACGCCGAGTCGGAGGCGGAGGGCGACCGCTGGTACGAGGACCCGGACAACAACCGGCGCCCTCCGGAGCTGCTGCCGCGTGACGAAGTCGCCCGGGCGATCAACTCCGAGGTGAAGGCGGGCCGCGGCTCCCCGCACGGCGGCGTGTTCCTGGACGTCTCCACCCGTATGCCCGCCGAGGTGATCCGCCGTCGTCTGCCCTCCATGTACCACCAGTTCAAGGAGCTGGCGGACGTGGACATCACGGCGGAGGCGATGGAGGTCGGGCCGACCTGTCACTACGTGATGGGCGGCATCGCGGTCGAGTCGGACACGGCGGCGGCGCGGGGCGTGCCCGGCCTGTACGCGGCCGGCGAGGTGGCCGGCGGCATGCACGGCTCGAACCGGCTCGGCGGGAACTCCCTGTCCGACCTGCTGGTGTTCGGGCGCCGGGCGGGCTGGCACGCCGCCGAGTACGCGGCGGCACAGGCCTTCGAACGCCCCGAGGTCAGCGACCTGGAGGTCGACACGGCGGCGGCGGAGGCACTGCGGCCCTTCTCGGCGGAGGGCCCGGTCGGGGGCGAGGAGGCCGGACGCCCGCCGGAGAACCCGTACACCCTGCACCAGGAGCTCCAGCAGACCATGAACGACCTCGTCGGCATCATCCGCCGCGAGGGCGAGATGGAGCAGGCCCTGGAAAAGCTCGCGGACCTGCGCGTACGCGCCCGCCGGGCCGGCGTCGAGGGCCACCGCCAGTTCAACCCGGGCTGGCACCTCGCGCTCGACCTGCGCAACATGCTGCTGGTCAGCGAGTGCGTGGCGCGGGCGGCGCTGGAGCGCACGGAGTCGCGGGGCGGCCACACCCGCGAGGACCATCCGACGATGGACCGCAAGTGGCGCAACATCAACCTGCTGTGCCAACTGGCCGACCCGACGGGCGGCTTGGCCGCCATGGACCCGGAACGCGGCCAGATCGACCTGCTGCGTGAGACCACCGACCCCGTCCGCCCGGACCTGCTGGCTCTCTTCGACAAGGAGGAGCTGGTCAAGTACCTCGCCGAAGAGGAGCTCTACCAGTGAGCAGCTACGAGGCCCGCTTCAAGGTGTGGCGGGGCGATGTGCAGGGCGGCGGCCTGGAGGACTTCGAGGTCGAGGTGAACGACGGCGAGGTCGTCCTCGACATCATCCACCGCCTCCAGGCCACCCAGGCGCCCGATCTCGCCGTCCGCTGGAACTGCAAGGCGGGCAAGTGCGGTTCGTGTTCGGCGGAGATCAACGGCCGGCCGCGGCTGCTGTGCATGACGCGGATGTCGGTGTTCACGCGGGAGGAGACGATCACCGTCACCCCGCTGCGGGCGTTCCCGGTCGTACGGGACCTGGTGACGAACGTCGGCTTCAACTACGACAAGGCACGGCAGGTCCCGGCCTTCGTACCGCCGGAGGATCTGGCCCCCGGCGAGTACCGGATGATGCAGGAGGACGTGGACCGCTCGCAGGAGTTCCGCAAGTGCATCGAGTGCTTCCTGTGCCAGGACACCTGCCATGTGGTCCGCGACCACGAGGAGAACAAGCCCGCGTTCGCGGGCCCGCGCTTCCTGATGCGGGTCGCGGAACTGGACATGCACCCGCTGGACGCCGCCGCGGAAACGGGCCTGGACCGCAAGGCCACGGCCCAGGACGAACACGGGCTCGGCTACTGCAACATCACCAAGTGCTGCACGGAGGTCTGCCCCGAGGGCATCAAGATCACGGACAACGCCCTGATTCCCTTGAAGGAACGGGCGGTCGACCGCAAGTACGACCCGTTGGTGTGGCTGGGGTCGAAGATCATGAGGAGGTCTTCGTAGAGCGGTTCGGTCAGGGTGCCACGAGCTCCAGTGCGCGTCGGAGGTTGTTCTCGGCGATCGCGCGCATCGGCTCCGGGTCCGGGAAGTCGCCGTCGAGGAGGCGGAGCGGACCGGCGACGAGGCTGAGGTGCATGGCGAGGCGGTAGAGGCGCATGCGGTGCTCGTCGAGGTCGAGGGTACGGGGACGCAGGGCGTCGTAGCGCGGGCCGAAGCGGATCTCCAGGAAGGCGTGCTCCCACTCCACGTCGAAGTACAGCAGGCCCTCGATGTCGATCAGCACCGGATGGCCGTCGGGCGTCAACCGGACGTGGTCCGGGCCCAGTTCGCCGTGGATGAGGGTGTGGCGCTCGCGGGGGCGGACCTCGGCGGCGAGGGTGTGGACGGCGTCCGCCAGCGCCTCGCGGGCGGCGGCCGCGCGGGGGTCGCGCCGGGCGATCTCGTCGACGTCGCGCAGGGCGCCCTCGGTGACGCGCTGCTCGCATGAACCGCCGTACGAGGAACCGCCGTTGTCCACGAGGGCGACCTTGCCGAAGCGGGGCCCGGTGCAGGCGTGCAGCGTGTCGAGCAGGGCCGCCAGGCGGTGCAAGGCTTCGGTTGCCGCGTGCGGGTCGCGGGCGAGCAGGTCTTCCAGGGTCTCGCCGGGGAGGTCCTCCACGATCGCCGCGTCCGCGGGGAGGTGGGCGTGGGTGGGGTCCGCGTGCAGGAGGCGGGGCGTACGGACGCCAGCAGCGGTCAGGCGGGCGTGGGACGCGGTGAACAGGTGGTAGCCGGTGGCGTGGGAGAAGGGGTCGCGGAGGTCGGAGGGGCCCGCGTCCCAGTAGTCCTCGTCCGCGGACCAGACGTAGGCGATGGCGGTCGAGTCGTCGTCGAGGGTGAGGCGGTAGACGCCCTTCTTGGTGCCGCCGCGCAGTCGGGTCACGGCGGTGAGGGTCCGGGTGGGGCCGAGGGCGGCGCGGGTGAGCGGGGCGAGGTCGGCGGGCGTGAGGGCGCGGCGCGGGCGGCGGCGGTCTTGTGGCTTCACCTGTGCATCCCCCTCGTCCATCGGCACATCCTTCCCCACCCCGCTCCCTTCACCGCACTCCACCCCACTCCACCCCGGACGCACCCCGGTAGCGCGGGCGCATTCCTGCTCATACGCTCCGAAATGTGACGTCATCCTTGATACGGGGCCGGCCACGGCGCGGGGCCTCGCACATATCCGTGCGGGTCGCGCATGCGCTGGTGGGTGGGGTGGCCGGGGTGGTGTGGCT
Source organism: Streptomyces sp. NPDC051738 (assembly GCF_044453205.1). Lineage (NCBI taxonomy): Bacteria > Bacillati > Actinomycetota > Actinomycetes > Kitasatosporales > Streptomycetaceae > Streptomyces > Streptomyces sp. NPDC051738. Next base: position 7,972 of record NZ_JBITCM010000045.1, read on the forward strand.
GGTGTTGTCGGGGGTGGTGGCAGAGGGTGAGGAGCCGGTTGGGGGTGGGGCGGCGCGGCCCGTCGCCGGTGGGGTGGCTCAGGGGGAGGTCGGGGAGACGTCCGCCGCGGACCTGGTGATGCCGATGCTGGCCCTCGTTGCGGTGGTGGTGCTCGCGGGGTACGGGTTCCTGCGGCGCAGGCGGCGGGCGCGGGGGCGTACGACGCCGGGCGGGGCGGCGGTTCAGGGCAGCGAGCCGGGGGCCGGGGAACTCGATGAGCGGGCGCGGGCCTTGCTGGTCGGGGCCGATGACTGGGTGCGGGTCAGTCGGGAGGAGCTCGGGTTCGTCGAGGGGCGGGTCGGGGGCGTCGCCGGCCGTCCGGACGCCGCGCTCGGGGCGGAGGACGTCGAGCCGTTCAGGCGGGTTCTGCGGGACGCCGAGGCCGAGCTGGCGGTCGCGTTCCGGATGCGGTGGCAGTACGAGGGCGGGGTTCCGGGAGAGGCCGCGGCCAGGCGGCATGTGCTGGCGGGGATCGTCGGGCGGGGTGAGGAGGCGGGGCGGTTGCTGGATGGGCAGGCCGCCGCGTTCGACCAGGTGCGGGGGTTGGAGGCGGGCCTGGGCGGTGGGCTGGGCGAGGCGTTGGCCGTCGCCGAGGGGCGGTTCCGGGAGCTGGCGGGGCGCACCGGGGTCGCCGACGCGGCCCTCCGCGCCCTCGGTGAGCGGTACGCGCCCTCGGCCACCGCCGCCGTCGCGGGCCATATCGAGCAGGCCAAGGACCGGCTGGTGTTCGCCACGGCCCGCCTCAACCACACCCGCCAGAGCGGCGACTTGGGTGACAACGAGCGGGCGGCGGGCCACCTGCGTGCGGCCGAGGGCGCCATCGCCCAGGCCGCCGTCTTCATCGACGGCATCGACCGGCTCACCGGCGAGCTCGCGACTGCAGCGGCGATGGTGCCGGCCGCGCTGACCGGCTCGGAGGTGGAGCTCGCCGGCGCGCGGGAGTCGCCCACGGGCGTGGCAGAGGCGTACGCGGACATCCCGCCCGGCGAGCTGCGCGCCCGTGTCACGCACGCCGACCTCGTCCTGGCCGTCGTACGAGAAGAGCTGACCGCCGGCCCGTACGACCCCCTCGATCTGCTGCGGCGGATCGTGCGGGGCGTTCAGCCCGTCGTCGCGGGGCGGGCCGGGGTGCTCTCGGCCGCCGCGCTGGTGTGCGCGCGTGGTGCCGTCTCCGGTGCGGACGACGTCGTCGCGACACATCGGGCCGCGGTGGGCGACGAGGCGCGCACGCAGCTGGCGGAGGCCCGGCGGCTCCTGGCTCCCCCGCCGACCGCACCCTCCGGACGAAGCGCACGCCAGGAGCTCGCCGACCTTCTCACGGCCGACACCCTGTCCCAACAGGCCCACGCCCTCGCCGACCAGAACATCCGCACCCACGGCCACCCCGTCGACGGCCCCGGCACGGACGCCATCGGACTCGCCGGAGCGGTGCTCGGCGGGGTCCTGTTGGGAGGGGAGGAGCAGGGCGGCGACACCCCCGCCAGTTTCGGCGGCCCCCGCACACGCGGACGACGCGGCGGCACACGCTCCCCGTGAACGGCCCCACGGCCGCCCTCGGCGACATCCCACCGGGCAGGAAGCCCAGCCGCCGTCAGCTACTACGGGGCACTCACTCCGGGCGCGATGCCGTAATACGCCGCCCGCGGGCACGAATCCGCTGCCGCGGGAGGCGTCCCACCCGGCAGGAAGCCGACTACCGACCGCCCCCGACACCGGTGGGCCACCCACCCCGGCGCGACGCGGCAGTACGCCCCCCGCCCCGCGTGAGCGGATCCGCAGCCCCTGACCCGCCCGCGCGGGCGCGACTACGGCAACAAAGCCCTCGCGGCGGCGGACCCACCGCCCTCGCCCCGCCCGATCACGTTCAGAACAGGCTCAGCAACGCCTCCGCCGGATCCGTCAGGCCGTTCTCGCCGTCCGGTAGGGGGAGTTCGAACCACACCGTCTTGCCGCGGGGTGTTCGGCGGGAGCCCCACGCCGCGCTGAGGAGGCCGACCAGTTGGAGGCCTCGGCCGCCCTCGTCCGTGTCGCGGGCGCGGCGGCGGCGGGGCTGGACCAGGCCGGAGTCCCAGACCTCGCAGACCAGGGTGCGGTCCAGCAGCAGTCTCAGCCTGATCTCCCCCTCGCCGTAGCGCAGGGCGTTGGTGACCAGTTCGCTGACCAGGAGTTCTGTGGTGTCCACCAGGGGTTCCAGGTCCCAGGACAGCAGCCGGTTCCGGGCGTACTCGCGGGCGCGGCCCACGCTGCGCGGCTCGCGCGGGAGGGTCCAGTCGCCGACCGAGTCGGCGGGCAGACCCTGGACGCGGGCCATCAGCAGGGCGATGTCGTCCTCGCCGTGGTGGCTGTCGAGGGTGTTGAGGACGTGGTCGCAGACGTCCTCAAGGTTTGGAGAGGTGTCGGCACGCAGCGCCGTCGTTGAGGGGTGGTGGTCGGGCGACGGGCGGGTCGGGTCGGTGAGCGCGCCCACGAAGGCCTGGAGGCCCTCGTCCAGGGGGTGGTCGCGGGACTCGACCAGTCCATCCGTGTAGAGCGCCAGCAGCGCGCCCTCGGGCAGTTCGACCTCCACCTCCTCGAAGGGTTCGCCGCCCACGCCCAGCGGCATCCCGGGCGGCACGTCGAGCATCAGTGCCGCCTCGCCGGGTTCGACCAGGACCGGTGGGAGGTGGCCCGCGTTGGCGAAGGTGCAGCGGCGCGTGACGGAGTCGTAGACGGCGTACACGCAGGTCGCCAGGTACACCTCGGACAGGTCCGCCTCGCGGGGGCGGCGGGCCGCCCGCGTGGCCTGCTGGACGCCGCCGGGGGCGCCGAGGCCCCGCGCGATCTCGTCCAACGCCGAGAGGACTTCGGCCGGTTCGAGGTCGAGCAAAGCCAGCGTTCGTACGGCCGAACGCAGTTCGCCCATCGCAACGGCCGCGCGCAGGCCTCGACCCATGACGTCCCCGACGACCAACGCCGTACGGTGCCCGGGAAGTTCGATGACGTCGAACCAGTCCCCGCCCACCTCGCTCGGGCGGTCGGAGGAGGAATTGCCGGGCAGGTAGCGGCACGCGATGTCCAGACCGGACGCGACCGGGTCCCCGGGCGGGAGCAGCGACCGTTGCAGTATCAACGCACGCTCGTGCTCGCGGCGGTAGAGGCGGGCGTTGTCCATGCAGACCGCCGCCCGCGCCGCCAGCTCCACCGCCAGATCGCGATCCCGTTCCCCGAACGGCTCGCTGCCCTTCGTCCGGGCGAACTGCGCCAGTCCTACGACCGTGTCGTGGGCGACCATCGGCACGGCGAGCGTGGACTGGACGAGGCCGCCCTCCTCGCCGGGCACATGCTGCGGCCGGGCGGTGCGCAGGGCGTCCGCGCAGGGCGAGTTGAACGGGTAGTGGTGGACGGCGCCGACCGCGACGGGGACGCCGCCACCGACGAAGGGCGCGTCGGAGACCGCGCTGGCGAAGGCGACGCGGCGCAACTCCGCGCTGCCGTCGGCGAGGCCGGGCGGGGTCTCGTCGCCGGCCAGCAGACCCTGGTAGAGGTCGACCGTGGCCAGGTCGCAGAAACCGGGGACCACGACGTCGAGGAGTTCGCGGGCCGTGGTCTCCAGGTCGAGGGAGTTGCCTATGCGGGCACCGGCCTCGTTCAGCAGGGCGAGATTGCGCCGGGCTGCGGCGGCCTCGCGGGCGGCTGCGCGCCGGGCCGTGATGTCGGTTCCGAGCCAGGCGATGCCGATGGGGCGGCCGCTGCCGCTGTGCACCCGGTAGAGGAAGACGGACCAGTGACGGCGCTCGTCGGAGCCGGGCAGAAAGCCCGTGACGTGCATGTCCGTGATGGAGTCGCCGCTCTCCAGCACCCGGCGCAGGGTGGCCGCGACCCGGTCGGCCTCGGCGCGGGGCAGGTAGTTGTGGACCTCGCGGCCGCGGTGGTCGTCCGGGGTGCCGCCGAAGAGGGAGGCGAACCGCTGGTTGGCGCGGCGGACCTTCAACTCGGGGTCGATCAGCACGAATCCGAACGGAGATTGACCGAAAATCGCCTGCGAGGCCGCGAGGTCGGTCTCCATACGGCGGAGGGTGCGGACGTCGACCACGATGCAGACCGCGGCCTTCTCGCCGCCCTCCGTCCGCGTCGGCATGACGTACACCTCGGCGAGCCCGTCCTTGCCGCGCCCCCCGTCGGCATCGTCCGGCATCCGGAAGGGGACCACTCCGGTCCACTCCCGCCCGTCCAGGATCTCGGCCATCTTGCGCTGCCCCTGCTCGCGCAGGTCGGGGTCGATGAACGCCTCTATGGGGTCCATCCCGACGGCTCGCTCGGCGGGGATGCCGAAGACCTGCTCGGCACGCAGACTCCACTGGTCGACCAGGCCGTCGGGGCCGATGGAGAAGGACGCGACCTTGATGTAGTCGTAGATCGAGCCGGGCGGGCTGCTCTGCCAGACGGCGTCGCCGGGGCGGGCGCCTTCATCGAAGGGGAAGCCGGGGTTGCCGGGGGCGGTCGCGCGCACGCCCTGGGCGGGGTGTGAGTCGCCGGAGGCCGGTGTGTCCTGCGATACCGGTGTGTTCTGCGAGCCCCGGGCGTCTTCGGTGGCGGCGGCCGGCGCCCGTGTTGCTGGGGAGGCCTGTGTGGCTCGGGATGCCCGTGAAGCTCGGGAGGCCTGTGTGTCGTAGGCCGCCCACTCCCCCGCGGCCTTCGTCCTCGCGCCGTCCGACGGGTCCTCGGACTCCGTGGCCTTCGCTGGTATCTCGCTCACGCGAACCGTCCCCTCCAGCTCACCGCGCCCGGCACCGGTCACCGGCGGCGGCTGCCCGCAGTATCCAGCACTACGGCCCCGCACAACACGGTGTTCACGATCACAGCACGTTCCCGATGGTTTTCGGTCCCGGCCGCGGAAACACTTCCAGTCTTCTAACCAGCGGACACGCAGTCGAATCACGCCGCGGCCCAACTGCCACTGGCCTGAACCAGACCGTTCGACAGGGGGAGGGCGGACGTACAGCGAAGTGGACGCCTCTGACGGGTTGTAGAACCGGCCCGGCGGCAGGGGTGCGGACGCGTTCGTCCGTCACTCCGGCACCGCGAGCTCGAACCACACCGTCTTGCCCGCGTTGCGGCCCGGCCGGGTTCCCCAGCGCCGGGAGGAGTGCGCCACGAGTTGGAGTCCGCGCCCGCTTTCGTCCTCAAGGTGGGCGATGCGCTCGCGGGGCGGGTCGGGGAGGGGGTCGGAGACCTCGACCAGGAGGACGTCGCCGAGGGCGGCCGGGCGCACCAGCCGTACGCCGATGGGGCCCGTGGCGTGCCGAAGGGAGTTGGTCACCAGCTCGCTGACCAGCAGCGCCGTGATGTCGGCGAGGCTGTCCAGGCCCCAGTCGCGCAGCCGACCGCGGACGGCGGCGCGCGCGGCGCGGACCGCGCCGGGCTCTGCGGGAAAGCTCCAGTCGGCGCCGTCGCCTTCGGTGTCGATCACGCCGATCACTTCCCAGGCCAGCAGGTCCGCCCATGTCCGGTTTCGTGGGGTTAGTAGGCACATACCCGATATCCGGGGGCGATATCGCACAGGGGCGGGGGCCGCCGGGCAGCCCTCAACGGCGGTCGCCTCAGCCTGCTACGGCCACTCAGCCCGCCCCAGCCGCTGGACCACTTCTCGAACCGCGGGCACATCCTGGTCCAGCCAGTCCACGTCCCAGAATTCCCCGGGCCCCAGCCAGCGCAGGGCGTCATGGTCCTCAAGGGGCTTGGGGTCGGGGGTGCCGGGCAGCAGGCGGGCTGTCCACACCTGCAGGACGTACGGGGGTTTCAGGGGCCACTGCCCCGGCACCCGCTCGATCACCTCGGCATCGACGCCGAGTTCCTCCCGAAGCTCCCGCACAAGCGCCGCCTCGGGCGCTTCGCCGGGCTCGACCTTCCCGCCGGGCAACTCCCAGCGTCCGGCCAGCTCCTCGGGCGCGCTGCGGCGTGCCGCCAGCAGGCGGCCCCCGTCCAGCAGCGCGGCACCGACCACGATCCGTTCCGTCATGCGCCGGAGCCTACGGGAGCGAGTCGTCAGTCCTCGGCGCCGCTTCCGTTCTGTGCGATCCGCTCGACCCAGTACAGCTGCTTGTGTCCGCGGCCGTCGAGGCTGTCCGCGATCTTCTGGGCCTCCGCCCGTGTCGCGTACCGGCCCACGCGATAGCGATTGCCGTTGTCGTCCTGTCGGACGACGAGCCAAGGAAGAGTGATCGTGCTGTCGTTCATCGCGCCCCACCGCTCCTTCCCGCCCACAGCCGGCTGCTCTCTCCCGCCCGCAGCCGCCCAAGGCCCGCTCGCGGCCTGTGCTGTGCCCCGCCCGCTAAGGAAACCGCAATCCGCATATGCCCGAGCCTACGCCTAACCTTTACGCAGCGAATACGCCTTTTCACAAAGAGGTACGCAACCAGCCAAGTCGCAGGGGGCGCACAGCATCGAGTGCGCCGTGCGCGGACGTCGACGCATCCGGTCACAGGCATGCCGGACGCACCCGCTACGACCTGCGAGAACGGCCAGAATCCAACGGCTATGAAAGGGGCGGGAGTTGGGGCCCTGACGGTGGCAACTGCGGTGAAGGTGTGCGCTACTTCACTGGGAGGTGGTACGCGACCCGGTAGCGGTCCGCGGGGATCACCACGTCCGCGGTCTCCACGGGACGGCCGGACGCGTAGTAGGTGCGCTGGATGACGACGACCACATGGCCGGGGACGCCGCCCAACGCCAGCAGTTCCTCCGCGAGGCCGGGGCGCGCGCCCACCTCCTCCGTCACGTTGTCCACGACGACGTCGATGGCCGCCATGCGCTCGACGACGCCCATGCCGCCGAGCGGGCCCTCCTCGGGCAGCATCACGGGGGTGCGGCCGGTGACGGCGAGGGGCTCCCAGGAGGTGGAGAGCATCATCGTCTCGCCGGCGTCCCGGAAGACGTACCGCGTGCACATGACCCGTTCGCCGGGCCGGATGTCGAGCCGCTCGGCGACGGCGACGCTCGCCTCGGCCTGCGCACTGTTGGACTCCCAGGTGCCGCGGACCTCGCCGTCGGCCTGCTCCTGGCGGAAGGGCGTGGCGCCGCTCGGCGGGCGGAAGCCGGAGCGGGCGATCCGGCGGGGCACGGGGCGCTCACGGACGTAGGTCCCGGACCCGGAGCGTCCTTCGACCAGGCCCTCGGCCATCAGCACCTTGCGCGCCTCCAGCGCGACGGTGTCCGAGACGCCGTACTCCTCGCGGATCCTGGCCTGGGACGGGAGGCGGGTGTGCGGTGGCAGCGAACCGTCGGTGATCTTCTTGCGGAGATCACCCGCGACGCGCAGGTACGCCGGCTGCTCACCGAATGTCACTGGCCGCTCCCATCAGGTTGTACAGACAGCAACAGCGTGGCAACCGTGGGTTGTCCCATGCAAGCAGAGGCCAGAGAATCACTCGATGTGATGACTTGTGCCCGGGGAGGGCTTTACGCAGGCACTTTCTCCCCGCTATGGCCGCGGCCACACATCCGCTCACACATTGATGCCGCCGCCGCCATCGCTGCCGCCACCACTGTCCGAGTCGTCCTCGTACGTCGGTACGGTGGTGTCCAGGCCCAGAGCCTTGCGCGCGGTGACGGTGGTGGGGCCGTCGACGTACTCATACCCACTCTCGTAGTGCGTGTAGTACGTGTCCGCGTCGGTCGCCGCGGCGGCCCGCGACCACTCCTTCCGGGCGGCCTCCATCTCCTCGACCAGATCGGCGACCGGCTGCTTCGCGCCCGTCGGCCACTCGTGCCCGCGCAGGGCCTCGATCTGCTCGCCGAGCACCGCGTGGACGTTCTTCGCCCAGGCCCGGTTCGCCGCGAGGTCGTCCTCGGCGTAGTTCTCGGGCTCCTCGTACAGCGTCGTGTCGATGGCGTTGGTGGCGGAGAGGAAGGCGGTCTGGTCGGTGTCGAGCGTCGACGCGTCGTTGCGCAGTGAGCCGGTCAGTTTGCCGTTCTCGTCCGTGCTGCCGAACAGGCAGGTGATCTCGTGGTCGCCGAAGCGCCAGCTCTCCTCGGTCGGGATGAAGTAGAAGACGTCCGCGTCGTCCGGTACGGCCCAGGTGTCCATGGCATAGCCGTCCTGGAGCGCGTAGCACTTCTCGTCGGCTGTGTTGGTGACCTCGTCGTCGCCCGGGAAGTCGCCGGCCGGCAGCGTGATGACGGCGAAGACCTCGCCGTCGTGCTTGCCGGAGCAGGGCACCTCGTCGACGTCGTAGGCGTCCCCTTCCAGGTTGCCGGTCGGCGAGTCGAAGCAGTCGCCCTTGGCGAGCGCGAAGGCGGTGCCCTCGCCCTTCGCGGCGTCCCGGAAGCCGTCCCAGAAGTCGGCGGCGCCGCCGGTGGCCAGCGCCAGCGCCCAGAGCGCCAGGCCGACGGAGGACAGGATGGACCCGGCGATCGCCATGCCCTTGCCGCGCTCGCCCTTCTTCTTGATCTGCGCGAGCGCGATCAGGCCCAGCACCAGGCCTATGGCCGGCACGAAGCACAGGATGCCGAGGACGAGGGCGCCGATGGCTACGCCGTTGACGGGGGTGGGGGTGCCGTAGGGGCTGTAGGGGCCGGGTGGGCCGTAGGGGCCGTGCGGGCCGTGCGGGCCAGGCGGGCCGTAGGGCTGGTACGCGTACGGCGGCGGTGGTGGGTACTGGCCCTGTGGGTACGGCCCTTGGGGCTGCTCCGGGGACCCTTGGGGCTGCTGGGGTCCGGGGGGCGGAGGTATGGACACGAGTACCGTGCTCCTGGGTCGGGCGGCGGGGCCGGGTGGCGAGAACTGGCGTACGGCTGGGCGAATCGTAAGCCGGGAGGGCCTCCGGCGGGTGCGTTGTGGGATGCCTGCGGCGGCCTGTGGGGGTTGGGTGGGGGTGCGCGTAGCGCCTGCGGGTGCGGTGGGTGGGTCGGGGCCGGGGGGGGGGGGGGGGGGGGGGGGGGGGGGGGGGGGGGGGGGGGGGGGGGGGGGGGGGGGGGGGGGGGGGGGGGGG
>NZ_JBITCM010000046.1:0-13997 GCF_044453205.1 Streptomyces sp. NPDC051738
GATCACCACACCAACGACGAGGGGCTTCGCCACGTCACCACCACGCTGACCAACCTGTTTCACTCCTCAGACCCCAGGATGAAAGAGGTTCAGTGGTGCACGAAGACGAATATGAGCCGCCCGATCCTGTCCGCCATGGCCTTCGACGGCAGCAAGCCGATCGTTGAGGCCCGGCATGCTGCCCGCAATTTCATGACCGAGGTGCAGGCCGTTCAAGGGATCCCGGTGTCGGACCGTGCGATGGGCATGGTCGAGCTGGTGGTCAGCGAGCTGGTCACCAACGGGATCCTGTCCGCAGGGGTGGCTCCGCCCTTGGCGCCTACGACGCCGTACGCGAGGATCATCTACGACAAGCGGGACAACGCCAACGCCCAGGAAGACTGGAAAGCCAAGACTATTTACCACGTGGCCGGTACTCCAGCGACCATGGTCCCCGGGATCGGCGACGCCGCACAGCGAATGCTCGACGCCTGGACCTACGACATCTCAAATCAGGAAAAGGGCTACAACAACGACGCGGCGGCCGCCGAGGGCGCCGACCGCAGCCTCAAATCACAGCTAGTGATGCAGTTCCTCGTGGACGAGTGGGCCAACGGGCGAGGCAAACCGGGTATGGACGATCCCTCCGTCAACGACCTTCAATTCGAGATGCGCAATGACCACACCACCGGCGAGAAGCTGGCCAAAGACGCGATCGGCCGATGAACCACAACACGCCACCCCAGACGGCACGCCCACGCCGCCCACGTTTCCTCGCTGCGGCAGCGGCCGCCCTTGTCCTGCTCGGCGGCGGAGCGGTCGGCTACACCCTCGTCGCGCGGGAGGACAATCAGCACTGTGACAGCCTGCAGTCCGAAACCGACCTCCAGAGCTCCCTCGGCGGCGCGTACTGACGGGACTTGGACTGCGCCGCCCTCGGCACCGCGATACGGGACGCCGCGACCGGCTCACCTCCCGGAGTGCGTACGCTCGCCCAGGCCCGTGCCATGCAGGCTACCCTCGCCGCGGTCGGCGCGGACATCGACCGAGGCCAGGAGCCCTCCATCGCCCCCGAACTACGCGCGCCACTCGCGGCGGCTCTGGCGGATTACACCCAGGACACCTACGAGATACTCAGCGGCGTCAACGGCGAGTACACGCACCGAGAAGACAGCGCCCCGTGGCGGGACGGCAAGACCATCCGCATGTCGGTCTACCCCGACGACCTCATCAACGTACTGCGCGCGGTGTCCCAGGACCCCGCTGCGTACGCCGACCTGCGAGCCGCGCATATCCGCGAATGCTCGACACGCCTCGCTGTGGTCCCCACCCAGGCCACCGGCCCCGTCTACACCGGCCCGGCGCGTGGCTGCGCCGGCGGCCTTGGCTACTACGACGGCATCGCTGACGACATTCCCACGTCGCAGGCCGAACAATGGCGCTCGGACGTACTGCGGCGTCTCAAGAACACCGCGAGCAGCCCTCGGTCGTACGAAATGAACCGAGCACAGTACGTCGCGGGCAGTTGGCAACAGGCGGTCGCAGAACGGGTCAACGCGAAACAGACCCTGTTCCTCACGAACGACAGCTCGCGGATCGTCGAGAGCTGGGCCACCGCACGGGGTGAAGCCATCGACTCCAAGAAGGTGAACGACCTACAGGCGACGGTTGCGAGTAACTCCAGCTCCGTGGACACCGAGGAAGCCCTGCGGTGCACCAGACACCCTACGGAGTGCGGGTAAGGTCCTACGCGCGATCGAGGCGGACACATGCCCGCCGAGGGGCGGTCTTCCGTCGCGCCGTGCCGCTCTGCTGTTCTCCGTCCCGTGGGCATGGAAACAACTGTCGGACTGCGGCAAAGTGATCTTCCATGTCGTCTCTCCCGCGCCAGATACCGCCCCGCAGCGGACACATGATCGTCTGCGGTGATGACGGGCTAGCCTACCGGCTGTCCGACGAACTGCGCGAGGTCTACCGCGAGCACGTCACGCTCGTGGTCCCCAGCCGAGGCGGCGTCGCGGCGGGTACCTCGTCGGCCGGTCGGGACCGGGCGGCGGCGCTCTTCGGCCGGGTGTCCACGGTGATGACCAGGGTTGCGGGCACCGCACCGGATGCCGCCGATGACGAACAGGTGCTGGAGGCATCGGAGGTCATCGACGAGGTGCTGGCCGGGGCCGGGGTGGCACGGGCCACCGCGCTCGCGCTGGTGTATGAGGACGACGAGGTGAACATCCGCACGGCCCTGATCGCCCGGCGCCTCAACCCACAGGTGCGGCTGGTGATCCGGCTGTACAACCGCAAGCTCGGCCAGCAGCTGGAAGAACTCCTGGACCAGGCCGCCATCGTCGCCACACCAGGGCTGGACCCGGCGGCTCTGGACGCCTCCACCACTGTCATGTCCGACGCGGACACCGCCGCCCCGGCACTGGCCGCCACTGCCGTTGCGGGTACCAGCAAGGTCGTTCAGGCGGATGGACTGCTGCTGCGGGCGGTGGAGCGTACTCCGCCACGCCGCGGTGAGGTCGTCGACCCCGGTCTGTGCACCCTTGCCCTGCTGTCGGCGACCGCCAACGATCCTGCGGGGGCGGAGGGTTCGGACAGCAGTGGCGCCGAGGCCCCCCAACTCCTGCCGGACGAGTACGCGGTGACCGCGGCCACCGGCCACGGAGCGGTGGTGCTGGAAGCTGTCTCGTACAGCGGGCCGGTACTGCCCACCGGCAGGCTGGCCGGCCGGGGAGCCCCGCTCTCCCAGTTGTTCTCGCGTCGGCTGCGCTGGTCACTGGCCGGCCTGCTCGCCTGCGTCCTCGGCCTCGCCGTCGCCGCCTGGCTGACCACCGACGACGACCTCGTGCACGCCACCTATCTCACCCTGCTCGACCTGTTCGCCATCGACGACCCGGCGATCGGCGAGCCGCTGAGCCGTCAGATCATCCAACTCCTCTCCGGGCTGGCAGGGTTGTTACTGCTCCCGGTGATGACCGCTGCCGTGCTGGAGGGCCTGGGCACCTTCCGCAGCGCCTCCGCCCTGCGCCGCCCGCCGCGTGGCCTGTCCGGGCATGTCGTCCTGCTCGGCCTCGGCAAGATCGGAACCCGTGTGCTGGCTCGGCTGAAAGAACTCGACATCCCCGTCGTCTGCGTGGAGTCGGACCCCGAGGCACGCGGTATCCCGCTGGCCCGTCGCCTGCGCATTCCCACCGTGATCGGTGACGTCACCGAGGAGGGCGTCCTGGAGTCCGCCAAGATCCACCGCGCGCATGCCCTGCTCGCCCTGACCAGCTCCGACACCACCAACCTCGAAGCCGCCCTGTATGCCCGCTCCGTCAAGCCCGACCTGCGTGTCGCGCTGCGCCTGTACGACGACGACTTCGCCACCGCCGTCTACCGCACCCTGCGCGCCGCCCACCCGCACGCCCTCACCCGCAGCCGCAGCGTCTCCAGCCTCGCGGCCCCAGCCTTCGCCGGCGCGATGATGGGCCGCCAGATCCTCGGAGCCATACCCGTCGAACGCAAGGTGCTCCTCTTCGCCGCCCTCGTCGTCGCAGGGCATCCGCAACTGGAGGGCCGTACGGTCGCCGAAGCCTTCCGCCCCGGGGCCTGGCGCGTCCTGGCCCTGGACGCCGCCGCCCCCGCCGACCGCCGTCCCGATCTCGCGGCGGCCCATCCTGCCGATGGCGACGACCGGCCTCCCGGGCTCGTCTGGGAGCTACACCCCGGGTACGTTCTACAGTCCGAGGACCGGGTCGTGCTGGCCGCCACCCGCCAGGGACTCGCTGAACTCCTCGGCCGCCACCCCCGACCGGCCGACCCCGCCACACCGTAGACCTGTTTCTGTGGCACCACCCTCGACCGGTTTGGTCAACCGGCTTTCTTCCCCCATCGCGTGTCGATCCGCTCCCACTCCGCAGCCCACTGCTTCAAACGCCGTCGGCTCAAGTACAGGCGTGTCACCCAGACAGCGCCCAGCGCGATGCCGCTCGCACCCGCTCCGGCCAGCACCCCTCCAGAGACCGCATGGAACCGCGCATCCCCGGCGGTCAGAGGCTCGGCAGTGAGGCGACCGTCCTCGTCGATCCATACCGTGACCCGGTTCCCGGCCGGACTCAAGGCCGAGACTCTGGCCTCGTCGGTGCGTGTCGAACCGTCCGGCGCGGTCCAGCGGACCGTCGCCCACACTCGAGGATCGCCCACTGCCCTGGTGCGCACCCTGTCCTCCGAGTCTTCGACGAGGACGGCCGAGACCTCGCGGCGCTCCGCCCGCTGCCGGTCGGTGGACCGCCCGATCGCGTCCGCCGCCGTCAGCCCTGCGAGCAGGCCACCTACCAGGGCCAGCAACCACCCAGCGAGCACGACCCAGGCTTCGACGACATCGCTGCGCCGCCGGAGCGGATTTCGCCGCCACCGCCACAAACGCACCCTGGCACACCGTGCCGCAGCCATCGGCCGACACCCCCTCGTGAGCACCGGCAGCTCTCTTCCAGTGTGCATCCGGGCGAGGCGCAGGACGCCAACCGATCAGGGCTCGCCACCAGCCCGTGCCCGGACGATAGGACGCCAAGTGAGCCACGAACCCTTCGGCCCCCCGTGCGGCGCACCAGGACGGTGCACGACACCAGGACCATCCCCAGTGCCCCCGCCACTCATCCTGCGCGCGCAGCCGGAGCGGGCGCACCGCCGTTTCCGGGCAGTGCTCACTGCGGCCCGACTACCGGTTGCTTTCAAGGATCGGGCAACGCCCTGGCTGCCGACCGCGGTGCCAGGCGCCGGGGTCGCCTGGCAGTGGCTGGGACGGACCGACCGTGCTGAGCGCAGCCGTCATCAGCAGGCGTCCAGCAGGCGGCGCCAGGTCCGCCGGAACCAGCCCATGAGATGGGAACACAACGGGCCACCTTGGGGCAGGGACACCGTGGTTTCCCGTGTCATCGCCAAGAAGAACGCCCGCCCCGCGCTGCTCTGCAGCGTGGTGCTCCACCGGTAGCCCGGGCGGTGGGCGACCAGGGAACACACGAGTTCCTGCCCCAGCCCTTGGCGCTGCCACGTGTCGCAGATCCAGATGTCCAGGATGCGCCCTGTCCGGCACGTTTGGCAGGTCCTGAAACGAAGTCGCCCGATGACGCGGTTGCATGGGTCGAGCAGGACGAGTTCGGTCGGACCGCTCGGACCTGCAGTGGCGCCGTAGCTCAGCCGTAGCGGTTCATAGTTAGGGCCGCCGATGTTCCAGAACCACCTCATCGTGGGTAGCCCTCCCGCTGTCTCCGCCCGCTGCGCAGGCTTGGCCAGGCTCCGGCGCCATGCTCCCAATGCCTCCCGGCCACGTCTCCCGGCTCCCTCAGCGGCCTGTCCTGAGGGCGGCGCCGTGGCCTGAGACGGCGTGACAGTGCTGCGCCAGCGGAGCGGGCAAAGAGGCATGCCATGCACGTGCGTCATCTGCGACTTCGGGCCGCACTCCTTCCGGTTGAGGACCAGTCAGTGTCGGCGGGCGTTCACGCACGTACATCCGCGGGAGCGTCCTTGGACGGTGCGTCGCTGTCCTCGCGTCCGGCCGGGATTCCGGCGAGGTCGTCGACGTGGAACATGCGGGCGATCGGTACGTCGGTGGAGCTGTGCGCGATGATCGAGAAGGCGATGCACACGGCGATGAGCGTGAACGCCTCCTCGCCCTGCGGGATCCCGGCCTGCAGCACCAGCAGCCCGTACACCACCGATGCGAAGCCCTTGGGCCCGAACCAGGCTGCGACGAGCTTCTCCTGGCGGGTGAAGCGGGTGCCGAGCAGGGAGAGCAGCAGCGAGGCCGGGCGGATCAACACGATGGCCAGGACGACGGCGACGTACCCGCCGAAGGACAGGTCACCGAACAGCTGCGGCGTCAGCAGCGCGCCGAACACCAGCAGCGCCGCGAACTTGGCCAGCTCCGCCAGCGCCTCACCGAGCGGCTCGAACGCCTCCTTGGCCTCGATGGACCGGGCGGTGAGCACGGCACCCGCGGAGAACGCGGCGAGGTAGGGATTGGCGTGGGTGAGGTGGCACGTCGAGTAGAGGATCACGCCGATCGCCAGCGGCAGCAGAGGCTGGAGCTTGGGCTCGGCGCCCAGCAGCCGGAACCGTACGAGGCCGATCACCGCGATCGGCAGCACGACACCGAAGACCAGGCCCAGGACCAGCTCCAGCGCGATCTTCCCCAGGGAAGCCTCCGCGTGCCCGGAGGTCGGGCCGGCCGCGGCGATCAGGATGAGGACGACCGGCAGGGCGAGCCCGTCGTTGATGCCGCTCTCCACGTTCAGCAACTGCCGCAACTTCGCCGGTACTTCCTTGCGCCCCACGATCGCCGAGGCGAACACCGGGTCGGTCGGCGCGAGCACGGCGCCGACCAGGAAGGACGTCGTCCAGTCCAGGCCCACCAGGTAGTGCGTGATCAGCGCCATGCCGACGAACGCGAGCGGCATGCCGAGCCCGAGCGCGCGTGCCGGGTTGCGCCAGTTGGCGCGCAGCTTGGGGAAGGAGACGTGCATGCCGTCGGTGAACAGCACCGCGAACAGCGCCAGATCGGCCGTGACGGACACGATCTCGCTGTCCGGCGTGATGTGGATCAGCCCGAGGAAACCGTCACTGACGATTGCCCCGCCGACCAGGAAGAGGAACGAGGTGGACAGGACGGTCCGGGCGGCAAGCCCCGACAGCAGCACCGCGACAAGCAGCGCCACCCCGAAGACCACGATGAGCACCATGACCAGAACCCCCGATCAGCGAAGAGACTTATCCTCAAATCGCCGACCAGGCTTCCCGGCACACCGGTGGGAACCCTACACGTTCTTTACGCGGCGCTGACAGGTTCTTGGCATGCACTCTGTCATCCCCGACATTGCCGGAATCAGGCATCGTGCGCGGTGGGCAACGTGCTCTACCGGGCCCCCGCGCCCCCGTCCGTCAGAGCGCGGGTCAGTCCCATCTGCCACAGAACTGCCTGTGCCCTTTCGTTGGCGTGTGTGATGACCAGCCGCACACCGCGTGCCCGGGCAGCCCGAAGAGCTGTGAAGAACGCTCCGCAACCGTCTGGGCTCAGGTTTTTCACGTCCGTCAGGTCCACCTCCAGGACATCCGGACCTCTGTCGATCACCTGCACAAGGCGCCGACCCGTCGCGTCGGCGTTACGGAGCCCGAGATCGCCGTGCAGCCGGACCACCTCATGCCCAGGTGGGGGTTGAGGCCGGGACCGCCGATGATGACGGAAACGGAAAAGGTGCATCAGAGCCCCCAGGGCAGCCGGACATGTCCGCCGACCAGGCTTCCCGGCACACCTACGTATCAGCGTATCGATGTAACGACACGAGTGCCTGCCGCGCGCCTTCATCCGCTGCTGGTCGCAGGTGGTCACGCCGGGCACTCTTAATCGGCCCCTCGTTACCTCCCTGGATTGCCGGAGCCAGGCAGCGAACCTCTGCCCCGCCAGGCCCCGCCCCCGGGCCATGCGTTAAAAAGGCGTCAATAGCGCATTCATTCGGGGGACCTATATGACGGGGCAGGACGTGTCCAAGGAGTACGCGGAGTACCTGGACGGGTATGCCGGCCTTCTCGCGGATGCCTCCGCGACGGGTCGCCGACTGACGCGGGAGGAACTGGAATCGCGCCGCAGCCTGGGTGAGCAGGCCGCGGAGGCCGGTCTCGGGTTGCGTGCCCTGGTCGCTGCCCACATGGCCGCCACCCGGGCGAACTGGCCGACCGGGAACGGCGTTTCCGTGGACGGCGTGCTCGGCGCCGCGGCCCAGGCCATGGACGCTTTCGCCGAGGGCTACGAGCGGGCACAGCGGCACGCCGTACGCCAGGAGGAAGCCGCCCGCCGGGAGTTCATCGACGACCTGCTCTACGGCCGCAGCGACCTTGGACGGCTGGCCCAGCGCGCGGAGCGCTACGGGCTGCGCCTGTCGTACGAGCACGCGGTCGCCGTGGCACGCGGCAAGACCGCCTACGACGAGGGAGACCCAGTTCTGCGTGAGGTGGAGCATGCGTTGATCGGCCGGTTCGGCGACCGGAGCATCCTGCTCACCACGAAGGACGGGCGGCTCGTGTGCATCGCCCCGGGCGACCAGGACGAGGTCCTCGCATACTTCGCCAAACAGGCGTTCGCCGCCACCGGCGGAGGACAGGTGGCGATCGGCCGCCCGCAGCCCGGCGCGGCCGGCGTCGTCCACTCGTACGAGGAGGCTCTGAACGCCCTCGACCTGGCCGAACGCCTGGAACTCGACGAGCCCGTGCTGCGCGCCGCCGACCTCCTCGTCTACCCCGTCCTCACCCGCGACCGGCAGGCCATGGCTGACCTGGTGCAGAGCGCCCTCGGCCCGCTGCGTCAGGCCCGCGGCGGTGCCCAGCCGCTCCTGGACACCCTCACCGCGTACTTCGATTCCGGCTGCGTGTCCGCGGAGGCGGCCCGGCGGCTGTCGCTGAGTGTGCGGGCCTTCACCTATCGCCTGGAGCGCATCCACAAGCTCACCGGCGCCGATCCGTCGGACCCGGTGCACCGCTACACGCTGCAGACCGCGGTGATCGGGGCCCGGTTGCTGGACTGGCCGGCGAAATCCTTCTGAGAGGCGCACTGACGCACCGGTGATCCAGGGCAAGGCCGGGTGGGACGTTTTCGACGACGGCTGGTACGTCGGTCTGGGCGGGCTCCAGGGCAACAGAACTATCCGCTGCTGGCCCATGTCGAGCTGGCTGACCTCAGTGCGTCACTCAGCACGGGCGGACTCTCCGGCCGTCTGCCGTGCATTCACTCGGTCAGCCGCACGAGCTGTTGGCGCGCTGGTGTCGGGAGGCTGGCGGGGTGAGGCGTGTCAGGGCTTGTTCGTGGGTCGGCCCATGAGGAAGGCGACGATTGTGCCGACCAGCACTGCCCACGCCAATGCCGCCGCCCCGGTCTGTGGCCAGCCCATCACGGCGACGGCCGTGGCCGCCACCACCCCGGCGGCCACGGCGCGGCCCCTGGTCGCGAACGCCCACTGCTCCCGAGCGCTGCCCGGTCGGCGTAGCTCACCGATCGCGGTCCTGATCACCAGCGCGGCGACCACGATGACCACCGGCAGCAGAGACCCGGCGCCGTTCACGGGGCGCCGATGAAGTGCTGCGTGAGGCGGGCGGCGGTGACCGTACCGAGCAGCGAGACCTGGGTGCCGTCGCGTTCGATGACGGCGACCAGGGGGCTATGGGTCCGGGCCATCAGTGCCGCGACCTCCATCGGACGCGCATCCGGCCCCACCACGGGCGGGGGATACAGATGACGCGGTGCCCACTCGGCGATGGTGAGACCGGTCAGACGTTCCGCGAGCTCGGCGTCGTTTCGTTCGTCGACGACACCGGCCAGCAGCGGGTCCTCGGCAATATAGGCGGGGAGGAGCTGCCGGATGAGCTGCGAGCCGGGCACGATGGCGTAGGGCTGCCCGTCGGAGTCGAGGACGAGCAGGGCCGGCAGCGACTGTTCCGCCAGCATGCGCGCCGCGTCGAGGGCGTCGTCGTCCGTGGTCACGAAGGGGTAGGGCTCGGCGAGATCCCGTGCGCGCATGAGCGTCCTCCTCAGCCGTCGCCCGTGGCGCTGCCGCGTCCCGGGCTTATCCGCTGGTAGATGTCGGGGATGCCGTCGGCGTCCTCGTCCCGCGTCTCTTCCTCCCACAGGCGGCGGTAGATCCCGTTGCGGCGCTTGATCAGCAGCGCCGCAAGGGCTGCGGCGATCAGGGAGCCGAGGAGCACGGCGGCCTTGATGTGCTCGGCATCGGTCGGGTCGGGGAAGGCGAGTTCGCCGATCAGCAGGGCTACGGTGAAGCCGATCCCGGCGAGTACCGCCAGGGCGAACACATCGGCCCAGGCCAGGTCGGGGTTGAGGCGGGCCCGGGTGAAGCGCGCGGCGAGGTAGGTGCCGGCGAATATGCCCAGGGTTTTGCCGGCGACCAGGCCCAGCACCACCCCCAACGGCTCCGGCTGGGTGAACACCTCACCCAGCGACGCTGCCGAGACTCCGACGCCTGCGGCAAAGAGCGCGAAGAGCGGTACGGCCACTCCTGCTGAGACCGGGTGCAGCAGATGGGAGGTCCGCTCGGCAGGGGAGGCGTCCTCGCCCTTGTCGCGGGTGGTGCGCAGGATCAGGCCCATCGCCACCCCGGCAACGGTGGCGTGGACGCCACCGTTGTACATCAGCGCCCAGATGGCGATGCCGAGCGGTACGTACCACCACCAGCCGTGCACGCGGCAGCGCTGGAGTATGTAGAAGACGACCAGCCCGGCGACGGCTCCGCCCAGGGCAAGGAAGTTCAGATCACTGGTGAAGAAGATCGCGATGATGAGGATCGCGCCGAGGTCGTCGACGACGGCGAGGGTGAGCAGGAAGGCGCGGAGGGCGGAGGGAAGGTGGGTGCTGAGCACGGCCAGGACCGCGAGGGCGAAGGCGATGTCGGTGGCCATCGGGACCGCCCAGCCCTCCAGGCTGCCGCCACCGACGGTAGCGGTGGCGGCGTATACGGCAGCAGGCACCACCATGCCGCACAGCGCGGCGACAACCGGCAGCGCGGCCGTGGCGGGCGTACGCAGCGAGCCCACGACCAGCTCGCGTTTCAGCTCAATACCTGCGACCAGGAAGAAGATGGCCAGCAGTCCGTCGGCGGTCCAGTGCTCCACCGACAGGTCGAGGCCGAGTGCGGGTATGCCGAAGTGGAAGTCTCGGATCGCCTCGTAGGCGCCGCTCCACGGGGTGTTCGCCCACACCAGCGCCACCACGGCCGCCGCCAGCAGGACCAGCCCGCCGACCGTCTCCGTCCGCAGGGCCTGGGCCACTGCCGTCCGCTCCGGCCACGGCAGAAGACCGAGGAAGGTGGAACGCTCGCGCGGGGCAGCAGCCATCAGAAAAGGCCTCCGGGGCATCGGCATGAGGGCATACGCCCCTTCGACGCCGACCAGACTTCCCGGCACACCCCGCGTGCGGCGCCCGCTCCGGGCGGGCCGCTAACGCGTTCCTAACACCCTAACCGCCTGCACGTGATCACACCAGATGGTCTTTCACCTGCCGCAATGCACAACGAGCGGGCCCGTACACACCAAGGCGCGAGGTGTGCACGGACCCGCTCAGGAGCCGGGCCGCGGGGGCGGTCAGACGGTGGTCTTCACCGACTCCTTGTCTTCGTCTCCGTCGCTGATCTCACCGGCGTTGCGGGCACGGACGAACTCCAGGAAGGAGTTGAGTTCGCGCTTGACGACCGGGGCGAGGAGGTACAGGCCGATGATGTTGAATACCGACAGCAGGAAGAGCGCGGAGTCGCCGAGGCTGATCAGCGAGTCGAGGGACATCAGGGCACCCAGGACCACGAACAGGCTCCAGACGACCTTGAAGACGGTCTCGCTGGCCTTGCTCTTGCCGAACAGGTACGACCAAGCCTTGAGGCCGTAGTAGCCCCAGGTCAGGATCGTGGAGAAGGCGAACAGCAGCACCGCGACGGTGAGGATGTAGGGGAACCAGGGCAGGACCGTCTCGAAGGCGTCCGACGTGATGGTGACACCGCCGATGTCCTTGCCCTCGCGGGCCTCGCCCCAGCTGGCCGGGTTGGCGATGACGATCGTCAGCGCGGTCATGGTGCAGATGACGACCGTGTCGATGAACGGCTCCAGCAAGGCGACCAGACCCTCGCTCGCGGGGTGCTTGGTCTTGACCGCGGAGTGGGCGATCGGGGCGGAGCCGAGACCGGCCTCGTTGGAGAACGCGGCCCGCTGGAAACCGATGATCAGGGCACCGATCACACCGCCCACGACGCCGTCGGCCTCGAAGGCGCCCTGCAGGATGGTCTGGAAGGCGTCCGGCACGTGGGTGACGTTGACCAGGATGACGACCAGGCAGGCCACGATGTAGATACCGGCCATCGCGGGCACCAGCCGGCTGGTGACCGAGGCGATGGAGCGGATGCCGCCGAGCAGCACCAGACCGACCAGCGCGGAGACGACCAGGCCGAAGAGGACGGCACCGGCGGAGGAGGCCAGGAAGCCGTCCTCGCCGCCGAAGGTCGAGGAGATCTGCGCGTAGCTCTGGTTGGTCTGGAACAGGTTGCCGCCGAACAGGCCGAAGAAGAGGACCATGATCGAGGCGAGGACGGCGAGCACCTTGCCGAGCTTGGCGCCGTTGCTGCCGAAGCGCTCCTTGAGGCCCTTGGGCAGGTAATGCATCGGACCGCCGGAGACGGTGCCGTCGGCGTGCACCTCGCGGTACTTCACACCGAGGGTGACCTCGACGAACTTGGTGGCCATGCCGAGCAGGCCGCACAGGATCATCCAGAACGTGGCGCCGGGGCCGCCCCAGGAGACGGCGACGGCGACACCGGCGATGTTGCCGAGGCCGACCGTGCCGGAGACGGCGGCGGTCAGCGCCTGGAAGTGGTTGACCTCGCCAGGCGACCCCTTCTCGTCGTACTTCCCGCGCACCACGTCGACGGCCAGTCTGAACTTGCGGACCTGCACGAATCCGAACCAGCCGGTGAAGACCAGACCGGCGACGACGAGCCAGGCGACGATGAGAGGAAGGTCCGTTCCGCCGACCGGAACGGTGTAGAAGACAACTTCCCCGAGCCGCTCGGCTATGGGCTCGAAAAACTCGCTGACAGCTTTGTCGACGGAGTCGGTCATGGAGTCGAGTGACACAGTGGCTACCTCGATGGTGCAGAGGCCGGCGCCTGATTGCGCCAGCTGATGTGCAGTCTTGAGCGAGCGCCGTCGGCGGCTCTGGGGCGGGGCGGCACAGCCCGCAGACTCGCGATTACCGGCTGTCACCGGTGCGTGCCGACACTCCGTGCAGGCCTGGGTGGGCTGGACAGGGCTTGCGCTGTTCTACCACGGCCTTTACTGAATCTTTAGTGATGCAGATCACGTCACGGCTAGTAAGTGCGGAAAGCGCCAGGGCCTGTGACTGGACCGTTATTCAACTGCGCTGCCACCTCAAGCCTTCACAGACACAGCGAGGTGATCGGATCCGGGAGCGGGACCAGGGCGGTGAATTCGCCCGCCGACACGAGCGAATCGCGGCCCACAGCCAGTGCGGGTTGTACGGCAATAAGCTCGGGGCGTGTCGGTCCCCTCACTGCCAGATGGAACACCGCGCCTGCGTCCCTGCCCGGGGCGAAGGGATCACCTGGGCAGCATCCTTGCCAACATGCGGAACCCTCGTGCGCTTGGGGGCCTTCCGGTTGCCCACTCCGATCGTCGCGCTGATGGACCTCGTCCGCAGCACCCTCAGCCCGCTGGAGCAAGCCCGCGGCGGAGCCCAGCCCCTCCTCGACACGCTGACCACCTACTTCGACACCGGCTGCGTGGCCGCCGAAACCGCCCGCCGACTGTCACTGAGCGTGCGGGCACTGACCTACCGCCTGGAACGCGTCCACACTCTGACCGGCACCAACCCCACCGACCCCGCACACCGCTACACCCTGCAGACCGCGGTCATCGGTGCCCGCCTGCTCGACTGGCCGACCAGACCCCTGTGATCCACAGATCCCCAAGGCCACCGTCTGACCGACGGAGGCATCGCCAGCACAGTCGGCAAGGGGTGTGCCGGAAATCCCCCTCGGCAATTCACGAGATCTGACGTAAGCGCCGACCTGGCGAGTCCCGTGTTTGCCCACGCCTTGGAGGATTCCGCGTAGGCGCTTGCCCTGCGCGACTCGGAACTGGAGCGGCCGGGTGAGAAGCACCGTCGGCGCCCAGGTGCCGGCCGGTAGTGGGTGTCGGGTGCCGGCGGAAAATGGCCATCGTCACCGCTCCCGTCCTGGACGGTGTCACCTACCGCAGGCGCGCACCGCGGCTGACGTGCTGGGACCGTGCAGTCTCCTGACGTACCCGGCGCCCGCTGGTCCGGCACCGCCGGCGCGGCCTTCGGCTGCCCGTATGCCTGCCGGTCAGGGCGAACCCCTCAACGATCAAGAACCACGGCTGTCGTATCAGTTCTGCCCGGCGTTACGGGCAGGTAGCTTGGTGGAGAAGGCCCCTGTGAGGAGGGCGGTTTGATG
>NZ_JBITCM010000047.1:0-8771 GCF_044453205.1 Streptomyces sp. NPDC051738
GAGCCCGATGCTCCACCCGGCGTATCGGCACCGCCGTCCGAGCCATCCACACACTCTTGACCTGCGATTATTCAGGATGAAAGAGGTTCACTGAGGGTTTTCAGAGTGGCCCCCGGACGGGTGACGGCGGGACCATAAGCAACGGACAGGGTCCCCGTACCGTTGAGAGAGGTGTCTAGGTCTCAACTCTCCATCTCAGGAACCCTGTTGGTCCCGTATCCTGCCGCACTCGACCTGCCGCACGCACTCGTGGAGTGGGTGACGATGCTGATCGTCACCCGTGAGGGTGACCGGCGCTGCAAACTCCGGCCATCCGAACGTGCGGTGATCGCTCTGGTATACCTGCGCCGGCACGACCCCCTGGCTCAGCTCGCCGCAGGTTTCCGTATCTCCGTCGGCACCGCCCACGCGTACGTCACCACCGTCGTCGAGCACCTGGCCGACATGGCGCCGGGCCTGCTGAAGGTCCTGCGCGAGACAGACCCCGACTACGTTCTCGTGGACGGCACGCTCGCCGAGTGCGACCGGGTCGGCGACGGGCGCGCAGACTATTCGACGAAGCACAAGCGGCACGGTGTGAACGTGCAGGTCATCACGGACCCGGCCGGTCGCACACTGTGGCTCTCACCGGCCCTGCCCGGCCGCACACACGACCTGACCGCCGCCCGCACCCACAAGATCATCAGGATCTGCGAGCGCCAAGGCGTCCCCGTTCTCGCCGACATGGCCTACATCGGCGCGGGCGAGTGGGTCACCACTCCCAAACGCCGACCGCCCCAAGGTGAACTCACCGCGACCGAGCGGACGGTCAACCCGGCGCTGTCCGCCGCTCGCGTACCCGTCGAACGAGGAATCGCCCGCCTCAAATCCTGGCGAATCTTCCGCAGAGCCCGATGCAGCCCGAACCGCATGACGTCAATCGCCAAGGCCGTCCTCACCCTGGAGCGGTACCGCTGAAAACCCTCAATAAGAAGAGTGCCAAGGCGATCGATGTCTCAGAGTGCGGAACGTGACCTTCTGTCCGGTTTGCGATCGCTCGATGGTATGACGTTGGGGCATTGCTGCCGGTCAGGCGTTCGACATTCGCTGGGTTATGGCATGAGCATGCGCAAGCCGTATCCGAGCGATCTCACCGACGAGCAGTGGGAGCTCGTGGAACCTGTGATCGCGGCGTGGAAGGCACGGCATCCGTCGGTCAGCGGGCACCAGGGCAAGTACGCGATGCAGGAGATCGTGAACGCGATCCTCTACCAGAACCGCACGGGGTGTCAGTGGGAGTTCCTGCCCCATGACATGCCCCCGCCCGGAGCGGTGAAGTACTACTTCTACCTCTGGCGCGACGAGGGCACTGACCAGGACATTCACGACCTGCTGCGCGGGCAGTTGCGGGAGAAGCGGAAGCGATTAGCCGACCCGAGCCTGGTGGCCCTGGACACGCAGAGCGTCCACGCCTCCGTCGGTGTCCCCGCCACGACGACCGGCAAGGATGCCGCGAAAAGGGTGCCGGGCAGGAAGAGATGCCTGGCCGTGGACGTCTTGGGCCTCGTCATCGACTGCGTCGTCCTGCCCGCCTCCGCGCACGAGAACACCGCCGGCATCGCCCTGCTGGACGGCGTCGCCGGACAGTGCGGCGGCACGGTGACCAAGGCCCTGGTCGACCAGGGCTTCAAGAAGAAGGTCGTCGATCACGGCATGACCCACGGCATCGACGTGGAGATCGTCGAACGCAACCCGGCCCAGAGCGGCTTCGTTCCGCAGGCCAAGCGGTGGATCGTGGAGCAGACGAACGGGATCCTGATGTTCTACCGCCGTCTCGTCCGCGACTACGAACACCGGCCCGCCTCCTCCCGCTCCCGTGTCCTGTGGGCGATGACCTCCGTCATGAGCCGCCGCCTCACCGGTCGCACCATTGCCTCCTGGAGGACCGCATGAGCGAGAACCCACAGGTCAAAGCCATCCTGGAACACATAGAAACCCGCGAGCGCGAACTGGCCGACCAGACCGAGCAGTTCCGGGCCCGCATCGAAGAACTCACCCGGCAGATCGGCGAACTCGAAGCCGAGAGCGAGAACCTGCGCATCACCCGCAAAACCCTCCTCGCTCTCCCGCTGCCCTTACCTGCCACAGAGCCGGACCACCCCGACATCCCGGACCACCCCGCCTATCAGCAGATCCTCACCACCCTGGCCGACGCCGGCCGACCGATGCGCGCCCGCGACCTCTGCCAGGCTCTCGACCTGCCGATCCTCCCGAAGAACACCGAAGGCATCCGCTCCAAACTGAAACGCCTGGTCAGCCGGGGCATCCTCACCGAACCCGAACCCGGCTTGTTCGCCCGCCCCGACGCCTGAGGGCCACCCCTCACCCGCGACCAGCTGGCTGCGGCTCGGGGCGCGCAGCCCGGGGTTCGCCGCCGACCTGGAACGGCACGGCTTGTTCGTCCGCGCCTACGGCGAGGACGGCGTGCGCGTCACGACCGGCAACCGCGCGGCGAACGACCGGGTGCCGGCCGCGACGGCCTCCTACACGGAGTGGATCCAGTTGCGGTAGTGGGCGGCGCTGGTGAAGACGGAGGGGGATCCGGCCTCGCCGCAGCCGCGCGCCCAGGAGGCGATGCCGACGACCACGCCGTTGACGACGGCAGGGCCGCCCGAGTCGCCGAAGCAGATGCCCTTGCCGCCGGCGGCAGGACCCGCGCAGAGCATGCTGGTGGTGTCGAGGACCGGGGCCAGGCCCTCCAGGGGGCCGCCCTCGTCACCACCGAGGTTGAGGTTCACGCCCGAATAGGCGACCTCGCAGGCGGCAGGGGTGGTGAGGCGGAGCTGAACGGTGTGCAGGAGGGTGGGCAGGCTTGTGCCGTCCGCCCGGGTGCGCCCCCAGCCGGTGACCTTCGCGACCGCCCCCGCGGCGGGGTCGGTGGTGGCAAGGGGGGCGAACCGGACCGTGGCGCTCTCCGTGACCGGAACGCTGAGCGTGAGGACCGCGACGTCTCCGGCCAGGGTCTCGGCGTTGAAGCCCGGGTACCCGTGCACCGCCTCGACCCCGCTGACCCGGGGCAGGTGATTGCGGTCCACACCGCCATATTTCACCTGCAGCGCGCCGGCGCCCTGGCCGTCGACGCAGTGAGCGGCGGTGACCACCCTGTTCGCGTCGAGCAGGAAGCCGCCGCACACGTGCCCATGGCCAAATTGCCCCTGGGCGATGACGCTGACCTGGTAGGGCGCGGTACCAGTGGTGGCGGGGCTTCCGCCGATGATGGCGGCGGCCGGGGAGGTGCCGGCGACGGCCAACCCCAGCACCGCCCCCATGGACACAACGAGCTTACGCAGCAACACGGAACTCCTGACGACGTGGCGGGGCACTAGCCGCGCCACAGGTGACAAAGGCACCAGGAGACTATCCGTCAGGGAGACGGGAAGTGACCGCGCTTGACAGCAGAGACGAAGGAGGCGAAGGCGTCGGCGGAGAAGTGGCGCGCGGGACCGTCGGGGTCCTTGCTGTCGCGAACGGGGACGAGGCCCGGGAGGCCGTGGCGACCTCGACGCACCCGCCGCCAGTCCCATCGCTGTAGCTGGACTTGAGCAAGGAGCCACCGATCCACCCCTTGCATCAGCGGTAATCGGTCGAGGTCCGCTGTCCAAGGACGATGGGCGGCTGGTTCTCACGAACGCGCATCGACCCGAGGCGCTGATCACTACCGTCGCGACCATGGCGAAGGGGAAGCCGTCCAGCGGCCCGCGCTCGTGAGTCAGCCGGACATCCCAGCGGATGGGAGCCCCAGCGATATCTGGGATCAGGCAGTTCCCCGGATGCACAAGCCGAGGTACTGCACGGCCAGGTGTCCACAACTGCAGGGTTGTTGCTGCCGCACGGATCAGCCGTTGACACCGGGGATGAGCGTGGCGAGGTCCAAGTCGAGGCCGCCGACGATGGCGTGGAGGCTCCATTCAGGGCCGCCGGCGTCGGCGGGAAGACGGGCGCCGGGAGCCGGTTGTGCCTGGGAGGGCGTGGCCATTGAGATGCTGCCCAGGGCAAGGAGGGCGCTCAAGCCGATGGTGGTGACAATGCGACGGATGCTGTTCATGGCAACCTCCCAAACGGCGTAAGCGGCTACTGCCGCACAGATCAGCGGGAGGCTTCCCCGTTCAATGAGCCGCCACTCCCGCGCCACGGGGTGTGTGAGAGCTCGCGCGGCCTGTCGGAAGTCGCCGCGAACGCGTGTTGGGGGATCGGCCCGGACACGGCTGAAGGCGCCGATCGTCGAGCCACCGCTGCGAGCGGCCCGGACAACAGGGCTCTCCGAGCCCCATCGTCCCAGTTCAGCGATATCCGTTGTTTTTGCGGCCGTTACTACGGCGACGCACATACGAGAACAGGGCCACCGCCTCGGGAACCGGGCGCAATCGAGCAAGCAGCCGGATTTCGGGGCCCGAGTAGTAGCTGCACCCGAGCGAGAAGGCGGCTGACACCAGTTCGAGGCTCCCCCAGAAAGATCGAATCCGTGCGTAAAGCGCATGGGGCATGGGTGCAGGTGGAGAACCTTGCGATGTCCGAATCGACCTTCAGGGAGCCATCCATGAAAATCATTCCATCTTCCAGGCCGCGGCGCGCGGTTCTGGTGTCTGCGATGGTGGCCGCGTCATTACTGTCACCGGGTACCGCATCCGCGGCACCTGCCGCCCAGGTGCAGACGTATGGCTCACCCGGCGAGCACACCTTCACCGTGCCGCAGGGCGTCAGCCATATCAGCATCGTGGCTCTGGGCGGCGGTGCAGGAGGAGGTGGAGGCGGAGGCAATGACGGTGGGTCCCTGACCGGCGGCGGAGGCGGCGGAGGCGGCAGCTCGGCCGTGGTGTCGTGTCGCATCACCGTCGCGGACGGGTCGAAGATCTCCCTCACAGTCGGCAGCGGTGGAAAGGGAGGCCAGGGCGGAAGCGGCCGGAACGGTGACTGGGGTAAGAACGGCTCCGACACCACCGTCAGTATCGGCGGAGTCACCCTGGCATCCGCCGAGCACGGCTGGGAGGCAGGTGGCGGCGATGCGTCCCATTGGTACGGGAGCGGCAACGGCGGCCGCGCAGGAGGGGGCGGCGGCGTGGAGGCAAGCCGGTGCGTGGGCACCGACCGCACCATCACGCCGGGCAACGGCGGCCAGGGCGGCCACGACGGATCTCGCAACGTTCGCGGTTGGGGCGGCGATGGCGGCACGCCCGCGCGGTGGCCCGACAGCTGCCCTACCGCCGGCGTGGGCGGCCTCGGAGGAATTGGTGCCGGCCCTGCCGGCGCGTCCAACCCCGGCAAGCAGCGGCCTTCCACTGCCGGCTACGCGGGGAACGATGGATGCGTGGTTCTGACCTACACCCCGGACGTCAGTTGACCTAAGCATCACGCAGTGCCACACGCCACCCGGCCGCAGCAATACGAGAACAGGGCCGAGATCCCGCGGAGCAGGCCGTCGGACACGACGGAGGCGCGGTCACCGGTCTTGTCTGACCATTGCATAGTGCTTCACCATCAGTGATCACGGATACGGCCGGGATGGTGGGGTGGCGATGTCGTCGAGTACGGGCGGGGCTACTGTGCGGACAAGGCGCTGTCCAGCGTGTTCAAGTACGATCTCCTCAAGCGGTAGCTGCCGCAGTTCGGCGGCATGACGGGTACTCAGTCCCACGACAAGCGCGTGGTCTACCTCGACGGATACGCCGGCGAGGGCCGCTACGAGAACGGCGATCCGGCCTCTGCAGAGATCGCGCTGAGGGTCGCCCCTTCCTACGGGGCAAACCCGGACTCACGCCGGAGTGCTTCTTCTGCGAGCTCCAGACGAGGTCGTTCGACCGGTTACAGACGGTCGTCCATCAGTACCTGGCCCGCGGCGTACGGGCCCACACCCATCGCGGCGAGGTCAACGGCGTCCTCGACCAGGTCGTCGAACGCGCCGTGCGGGAACCGCTGTTCCTTTTCCTTGACCCGTGCGGCCTGGTCCTGCCACAGGACCGCCGCGTAGATGTCCTCGCGCGCAAAAAGCCCCGCCTACCAGCAGATCCTCACCGTCTTCGCCGACATCCGGCGGCCGATGCGGGCCCGCGACCTGTACCAGGCACTCGACCTTCTGACCGTCCCGAAGAACACCTAAGGCATCCGCTCCGAGCTGAAACGCCTGGTCGCCAGGGGCATCCTCACCGAACCCGAACCCGGCCTGTTCGCCCCGCCCAGCGCTTGACCCCCATCACACACCCGCGACCAGCAGCCTTCACCCAAGCTCAACCGCGAAACGAACAAAGGCTCACGTCTCGCACTCTCAGTCCGGTGGGACGAACTTGATGATGAATCGCCTCGCTCCGCATCGTCGCGGCCAGATGGGCGGAGGCCGCAGTGGTGATCTCCATCCATGCGTACTGGTCCACGCGGCGGTTTCCAGTGGGTTGAGCGCGCAGGGCTGCTTCGATCGCGATTTCGTTGCTCCGCCTCAGCCACAGATGTTCTTGCTCGAGTTCTGCCTGACGCTCCAGTGGGTCCCAGGCCACCGAGAGAAGGCGGGAGGACTGTTCGAGATCACGGAGTTGCTGGTTCTTCGTGGCCAAGGTGCGTTCGATCTGTCGCATCCCGACGGTGACAAGATCGTCGGAGGAGTGTTGGGCGAGACGACGGTTCAGAGCGTCCAACGCGGCTGAAGCCAGCACATCACGGTCAAGCTCTTTGGCCTGTGGGCCCACGTACGTTCCGGGTGCGACGCCCGCTGCCTGCACAGTACGGGCCACCTCCTGGTCCACCATGCCCACCAGATGGGCATCTACCGGCCACGGACGGGCAAGGTGTTGACGGCTCATCGGCGCCGTCATGATGCGGATCGCAAGTGTGGGCGGAGCGACGTGCCAGGCCGTTGCCACCGTGTCGACCGTCCTCGGCGGCAGATCACTCTGCTCCAGAAGAGACTTGATCGTCTGCGCCAAGACATCCCGCGTAGTTGCGACGTCATGATCGGTCTGCTCCGCGAGCAACTCACAGTCGACGAGGAACTCGGCATGGATCACCCGGCCGTACGCACTGGACTGGGCTTCGACAGATCCGACCCGGATAGACTCGGCGCGATCACGTTCGTCCGGCGTAGCGGGCCGCATTTCGAGGACGTAGCCGACCGGCGAGGCTTCGTCATGCACCGCGTTCCACGCATCATTCACCTGCTCGAAGCCGAAGGCGTACGAGCCTGCGAGGTCGTGGAGAAGTTGGTGATGGTCGTCGCCCCAAGCCGGATGCGCGGAACGTACGGCCACAGCTGGGGTGCCGGCCCGGATCCGCCAGCCGTACAGGTCAGGACGGTCATGGTCCGGCGATCGGGTTACCTCATCCGACCGCTCATCCGCATGCGCTCGGCGCCACTCGTAGATCCCGTATGGGCCCTGCCCGATAGGGTCCAAGGCATCCCAGGAGTCGATGCCCGGCAGGGCGAGCAGGGCCAGCGCCTGCTCCAGCTCCTACAGGCGCTCGCCGCGTTCCCACTCGGCGGCGCTGTGGTGAGGACTGACCACCATCACGTCCGGGGCCCTGCCGCCACTGAAGAACGTCTTGTTGTTGCCGCGCCACCACTCCCATAGGTCAAACGCCTCCCAGACGATCAAGTGTGGTCTGTCCGGCGCGGCGAGCTCACGGCAAAAGGTATAGAGATCCGTGTCCCTGTCGGCGGTGGTCGAGGCCCAGAGCAGATCCTCAAGGGACATGGCGGCAAGGCCCGCTCGCTGGGGCGCAACCACATGTCCGGCAGATGCGACGCGGATAGCGGAACGACCTCCGTCCCTGCGGGAAGGGCCAGGGACCCACCGGGCAGCGGCACACGAACCTCTTCGTCCGGATGGGCACGGGCACGCTCGCTGATCCGCAGCACTGCTGGATCCTCCCGGAACGGAGCATCCGTCAGATGGGGGCGCGTGAAGAGCTGTACCAGCAACGCCCTGGCAGGGCCGAACATCACCACCCACTGCACAACGTCGCGGGGGGGGGAGACAGCCGGGCCGCTGCTTGTGTCAGGGGGACCGAGAATCTTGTCCGAGAACCGCCACAGAGCTCGGCGTGCACGTTCAGCTGTGAGCTGGGCAAAGCGCAGGCTGACGTTCGCTTCCGCCGAGGCGGCGTGCCGAGCAAGATCAACGACGCCCTGCCCCAGGCTTTCGGGCAGGAAGCCCAACGGTAGCCAGAACCTCGCTGCGCCACCGTCGGACTGCTGATGGGAAACGGCCAGGTACCTGCCGAACGTACTCTGCGGGGAGCGGGGATCGTAAATCGGCTCTCCCTGTTGTGCGGTAGCCCAGTTGAGCGCGGCCCGCAGTGTCTCGGAGGGGGCGACCATCGCGTCCACTGGCATGCTCAGAAGCACCTGCGCCGCCGCGAGTTCCTGGTCACTCAACGTGGCAGGACCCTCTGTCGGCACGTCCCCATCGGGCCACGACGAGGCCAGTGCCCCAATGGCCAGATCGGCGTACCGCAACCCCACCTCGATGTATTCGGAGACCCCGAACCCCAACTCGGCCGCCAAGACCGAATCCGTCGCCTGAGCCACCGTCTTCCACCGCGTGACGTCGGCCAGCGGCCTTTCCACCTGGCCGGGAGCCAGCCTCAGCACCTCGTCACCGAGCCGCGCGAGCACGTTCTGACGAGGATCCGCTGGAACGAAGTCTTCCAGCCCAGCTAGAGGTTGTCCCGTATGGGGCGTGAGTTATCCGGTGAGGGCCATGTTGTGGAGCCGGGCGATGCCGAGCATGGCCTGGTGAACGCCGTTG
>NZ_JBITCM010000048.1:0-8730 GCF_044453205.1 Streptomyces sp. NPDC051738
ACGAGGCAGAAACAGGTCTACCCACCCGTATTATCTCTGCGCCAGGCGTCCGTAGCCGGGGCACCTGACTCGCTGCACTTGGCCACAGGGCTTAGAGGCTGTTGTCATTCCGATCTTGTCGGGTGGCACGCGAACCTATGTCTCACCCGGAACCCGCACGGGTGATCTTCGTGGAGGCTGAGCACGGAAACGGGGCCTGCTGGTAGCTCAGGGTGCGAACCCGCTCCGAGTACCTGGAGGCCCTTTGACCTAGTCTGTCGCGTCCGTGCTACCGGAGTCCAACTCTCGCGTGTCGCTGTGCGATTGCCTCGCACGCTGGTTCGGCAACGCAGGCGATCACCCCGGAGCTGAGCGCGGTTTACACCGAGGTCTTCACTCGTGCGGGCTAATAGGCGATCTTGCCCCGGTTTTGGCCGTACGTGATGCCTAGCCTTGCCGTGACGGCGAGTGGCCAGCAGTGAGTGCGTGCCACCGCAGTAGAGCCCGGGGGTGCGGTGGAGGTTCGGGATGTGCGTCACGCATACGGTCGCCGTGAGGTCTTGCGGGGTCTCGACCTTGATCTACGGCCTGGTGTGCTGGCCGGGATTGTCGGCGAGAACGGTGCGGGCAAGTCGACGCTGTTGAAGGTCTTGTCTGGTGAGCTGCGCCCGCTGGGTGGCACGGTCCGTCATGGGGGCCGTTTCGGCTACTGCCCGCAGGACGTGGTGGTCAACGAGGCGCTGACCGTGCGCCAGCATCTGGAGTTCTTCCGCGTCGCGCACGGGCTGTCGGATCTGCGGCACGCCGGGCAGGTGATGGAGGTGTTGCGGTTGTCGGAGTACGTCGATGAGCGTGCCGGTCTGCTCAGCGGCGGAACCCGTCAGAAGCTGAACCTGACCCTGGCGCTGATGCATGATCCGCAGGTGGTTCTGCTGGACGAGCCTTACCAGGGTTTCGACTGGGAGACTTACCAGCGTTTCTGGGACTTGGCAGCCCGATTACGCGATGCGGGCCGCGCAGTCCTTGTCGTCTCGCACCTGGCCTATGACGCTGAGCGCCTGGACGAGTTGTGGCGCCTTCAGGGCGGCGTGCTGCGCCCCGCTGAGGGAGTGTCGGCGTGAGGCGGCACCTGAACCTGTTCGTCACAGCAGTCCGCTTCGACCTGGTCGAACACGCCCGGAACAGGCTCGCCATGGTCCTGGTCGCCGTGTTCATCCCCTGCTGGATCAGCCTGGCGTACGCCGTCATCCCCAGCAGGCACCTGTCCTTCCGCCTGCGGGTGACCGGCCAGCTCCTGGCACCGGCCGGCAACCAGATCACGCAGATCACCGGCGCCATCAACGCCGTCACCCTCATCACCGGGTTCATGATGTTCGCCGTCACGTTCAACGGCGGGCGCTTCGACCGCCGCCTGGCCTTGGCCGGCTACCCTCGCATCCATCTCGTCCTGGCCAAGACCACCTCGCTGACCCTGGCCTCCGGCGCCATCGCCGCCTATGCCACCGCGGTGATCTGCACGGCCTGGAGCCCTCGCCAGCCACTGCTGCTCGCCGCCGCCTTGTTCTGTGGAGCGATGACCTACGGGGCGCTCGGCGTCGTCTTCGGCTCGCTGCTGCGCCGGGAGGTGGAGGGCATGTTCGCCCTGGTCATGACCAGCCTCGTGGATGTCGGTCTTCAAAATCCGCTGGCCGGCGGCGGTGCCGGAGGCCAGGTCGTGCGGTTCCTGCCTACCTACGGCACCATGCAGGCTGCCTCAGCTGCGGGTTTCACCCGCGAGTGGCTGCCCGGTGATCTGGCCGTTCAGTTCTTGTGGTTCGCCGGCGCTGCGTTCCTGGGTCTGCTCGCCTTCCACCGCCGTACCAAAGACGCCCTGACCGCAAAGCCGTCCTTGCGTCTGCCTTGGCTGCCCACGCGCCGACAACCTGCGCACCCGGCCCGGGCCACGTCGACGCCCCGCTGAGCACTCCGGCACGACGGCCCGACAAGGGCTCGGAGGGACGTGTCGCGCTCTCGTCGCAGAGCGAAGTCCTGGCCCCGAAAGGGGGCCGGTTGAGCAGAAAAGGGGTTCACAGATGCTGGTAGGGCGATGGCTGGACGCGGCGGGTATCACCGATCCTGTCCTGCGGCGCTGCTACATGGTGTGCGCTCGAGAGGTAAAAGGTCTCGGCGGAGGGCGCGGCTTCTGGGGGGCGGTGCGTATCGCGCCTGCAGCGGCACGGCCTCACATGGCGGCGCTGTTGGCACACGGGTGCCGTGCCGATGCCTGTGTAGACAGCGGGCCGGTAGAGGACCGTCGGCGTCGGCTCGCCGAGTTCGCGGAGGCCACCTGGGCAGCCTTCGCCGCCGGCGGCTCCGACGACCCCGTCCTGCATGCCACGGTGCACACTTACCGGACCTTCGGAATGCCGCTGTCACTGATCGAGGACATGTTCACCGGGATGCAGCGCGACGTCGACTTCCGCGACTTCGCCACCTACGCGGAACTGTGCCAGTGGGCCACGCAGGTCTCCGGCTGCCCGTTCTACGGGGGCATGTGGGCCGTGGCTGGCACCGAACTCACGGAAGCGCAGCCGCTGCTGCGTGAGTTCGCCGAACTTGGCCAGTTGACCGACGTGCTGTGTGACCTGTCGGAGGACCTCGACGAAGGCCGCCTCTATCTCCCTCTAGAGGATCTCCACCAGTTCGGGGTCCACCCCGAGGACGTCAGGGCCAAACGGTGGACACCGGCCATGGCCGACGTCATCGCGTTCGAGGCCGAGCGTGTCACCGACCGGTTGACCGCTCTCACCGCTGAACTGGAAAACACCCCCGTCGGCCCCGTCATCCACGCATTTGGCGAGCATTGCAGGCTGTTCCTGGCCGATGCGCTGGCCGCAGGTCAGGACGTGCTCCACCGGCCGGTGCAGCCCCCCATGGGCGCCTGCCTCAACGTGTGGCGCCCTCTCATGCGCGCCGTCATCCCCTGCTGACCATCGAAAGGACGTGCCTTGTCCATCGCCGTGACCCCAGTCGGGGGCACACACATTCCGCTCCTGGAGGCCGAGCTGCTGCGCTGGGTGGGCAGCGGCGACAGCCTGCTGGAAGTGGCCTGCCTGGACGCCCTGTTCCCCCCGGGCAAGCTCCTTCGCCCCATCCTGTGTATAGAGTCGGCAAAAGCCGTCGGCGGCACCGCCGAGCAGGTGCTGGCGTTCGCGGCCGGCATCGAATGCCTGCACGTCGCCAGCCTCATCCACGACGACATCGTCGATCAGGACCCGGTACGCCGCGGGCGAGCGTCCACCGCCGAGCAGTACGGCCTCGCCGAAGCCCTGGTAGCAGGCGACGGACTGTCCATGGCCGGAATCGCGGCCCTGCTCAGCGGCGGCCCCGCCGAGCGCGTACTGCACGCAGCACGGGTCACCGTCGAGGCCCTGCGTCACATGTGCCAGGGCATCATGCGCGAAACCGAAATCCGCGGCGACCTGACCTGCGGGGTACCCGCCGTCCTGAACGTCATGCAAGCCAA
This sequence comes from Streptomyces sp. NPDC051738, assembly GCF_044453205.1. Taxonomy (NCBI): domain Bacteria; kingdom Bacillati; phylum Actinomycetota; class Actinomycetes; order Kitasatosporales; family Streptomycetaceae; genus Streptomyces; species Streptomyces sp. NPDC051738. The sequence goes on from NZ_JBITCM010000048.1 coordinate 3,485, forward strand.
GACCGCCGCGCTGACCGGCGCCGCCTGCCAGGCCGGCGCCATCCTGGCCGGAGCACCCCCGGAGCAGGTCCGGGCCCTACACAGGTACGGAGAACAGCTCGGCATGGCCTTCCAGATCCGTGACGACCTGCTCCCCTACACCGCCCAGGACCAGATCACCGGCAAGACAGCCATCAGCGACGTCGCCAACCTGCAGCCCACCCTGCCCGTCCTGCTCGCCTACGAAGTGGCCGACGAAGCCGACCGCGACCGCCTGACCACCGTATTCCACGGCGACACCGACCCCGTCACCGCACACCGAGACATCCTCGCCGTGCTGACACGCACCGGCGCCCTCACCAAGGCGGCCCAGATGGCATCCTCCCGCGCCGAACAAGCACACGTTGCACTCACCGGCCTGCCGGACGCCCTGCGCCTCGCCGAACTGGCCACCTCAGCAGCCGACCGTCAGCGCTGAGTAGGGCCGGGACTGGCGCGGTGGCTGATGCTCTGTTTCCAGACCCCGCCCCTGGTCTGCACCGGGCTGGCCGCTCAGCCCTCACGTACAGGAGGCCCGCGCTCATGAACACCTCCCGCACTCTCAAGCGCTCCGCTCTGGCCGTGGCCGGGGCTGCCGGTGTCCTGGTGGTGGCGGTGACTGTCATCCCTCAGGAGGAGACCCCGGCCGCTCAGAGTGTGAAGTCCCCTCCGCTCCTGGCCGCCCTTGCGCAAGCGGCTTCGCTGCCGTTCGCCTGCCAGGAAGCGATCTTCAAAACCGGGGATCAGTTCGCCACCACCCGCTACGCCATCCCGGACGAGTTCTGGAACGCCGCTGTCGCCGCTCTGGGCAGTCTGACCGAGACCGAGCGGGCCGAACTCACCCGGCCTGCCTGTGCGGCGTGGAACAGCTGGGCCACCGCCAACAGCTCCGCCGTGACGGGTGAACTCGACAACCGCTACCGCAACGCCGCCGTGCCGGTGTGCAACAAGTTCACCGTCGCCACGGTGGGAACGGCCAGGAAGTTCTCTCCGAACATCCCCGCGGCGGCCCGGGGCCTGGAAAAGGTGGTCAAGAAGGTGTGGACCGAGGCCATGAATGAGCTTTCCGCTACGGCGTCCGACGCCACCTGCCGCACCTCCTACAGCACGGCCAGGACCGCCTGGTAGCCACCGCGGCCCTGGCCCCTGGTTTCGTCGACGGGATCCGCCAACACTTGTCGCTCAGTGGCTGTTGTCGTTCCGATCTTGAGGGGTGGCGTCGAACGATCGGATGATCGGCACCGGCCGCGGGCATGAAGGGCCTCTTGGCAGCTCGGGGTTGCGGAGCCAACCGAGATCCAGGAGGCCCTGTTGCCGCAGTTGTACGTGTTCGCGCCGGTGGAGTTCAACTCAGCGTCTCCGACGTGTGATTGTCTCGCCCACCGGTTCGGAAACGCAGCCGATCACCCGGAACGTGTTCGGCGGTATCCGTCGGACATGACGGACGCGGAGTGGGCCGTGGTCCGGCCGCTGCTGCCGGTGCCGGCCTGGCTGCGCGGGCGGGGCGGGCAGCCGGAGGCGTACTGCCACCGCGTGATGCTGGACGCGATCCGCTACCTCGTCGACAACGGAATCAAGTGGCGCGGCATGCCGGTCGACTTCCCGCCGTGGGACCGGGTGTATGCGTTCTTCCGCCGCTGGCGCGACCATGGCCTGGTCAAGGAGTTCCACGACCGGCTGCGCGGGCAGGTCCGCGAAACGCTGGGCCGCGACGCGGCACCGACGGCTGGTGTGATCGACTCGCAGTCGGTCAAGGCGGACGCTGTCGTCGCCACGGACAGCCGCGGCTTCGACGGCGGCAAACTCATCAACGGCCGCAAGCGGCACGTCGTGGTCGACACGCTCGGTCTGCTGCTGGGCGTGATGGTCACCGCCGCGGACACCGGCGACCGCATCGCGGCCCAGGAACTGCTCGGGCAGGTCGCCGACATGCACCACCGGCTGGAACTGGTCTGGGCCGACGGCGGCTACACCGGCAGCCTCGTCGCCCACTGCCTCACCACGCTCGCGCTGGTCCTGGCGATCGTGAAACGCAGCGACGACATGCGCGGCTTTGTGGTGCTGCCCAAGCGGTGGATCGTCGAGCGGTTCTTCGCCCACCTGATGCGCACCCGCCGTCTGGTGCGCGACTTCGAACGCCGCACCGCCAGCGCCGAGGCGATGGTCTACTGGTCGATGACCCTGCTCATGACGCGCCGTCTTGCCCGGCCACACCTTGGGCGAGGGTGAACCGGCCCGGCTGCCGCTCGGCCAGCCAGCCCCGCGCGACCAGGCGTTTCGCCTTCGATCGCAGCGCCTCCACCTTGGCCGGCAACGCGTCCAGGCCGAACATCACAGCCAACTCCTGGCAGGTCAGCGGACCTTGATCGAGCCGGTGCCGGTCCGCGAGCGCGGTGAGGATGCGCTGATAGTCCACCGACAGCACCGACCAGGCCATCCCCTCCCGCCACACCGGCACCTGCGACTTCGGTTTCGCCGCCTGCCCGGACGCCGAGCGCGTGTCCGCGTCCGGTGGGCCATGGGCGGCCTCTTGATCAGCGATGTTGCCGTTGTCCGAAGCCAGGACGGTGCCCACCCGCCTGCGGGCGATCGCCCACTCCTGCCATTCCTGCTCGGCCGCGGCCAGTTCAGCCTGGATGCGATCGGCTTCCTCACGCAACCCGTCGACTCGACGGCGAGCGGCGAGTTCGTGCTGTTCCAGCAGCCCGACGACCGACGGCATCTGCAACCTCCCGGGGAGCGACGACACGACACGCCACCACTCCCACCAAATCACCCGCCCTACGCCTGACCAGGGAAAGCGCCGCCCTCAGATTCGGAACGACAACAGCCACTCAGTAAGAGCTTGACGTGCATCCCAAATGGCAGCTTCGAGGGTGCGCGGCGCTATCAGGTGATCGTTCACCCGCCGGAGAGTACGGCGAGACACTGACAATCGAGACGCCACGGGCCGATCACCGAGGTTTAAGGATGGGTTCTGACACCCAACGATGGGGAAATCGTCACCGCGTCTTCCGCGGCTCTCTCTGACCTTCGCCGCCGGGAACGGGCGTCGCAGCCCTTAGGGGATCAGCGGCCTGTGAGCCCGAGGCCCCGATTGGGTGGAGTGTCAGCGCTGCGCCGTACGGTCCTCACATGGGTTTCACCTCGGCCTGGTCCATCAGCGCCCACGACGACGCCTTCATCGGGACTCTGACTCCGCGGCTGCTCCCACTGATCGCCGCAGAGCGGGACGAGCCGTTGGCACGAGAGCGCTGGGACCGCTGGCGGCAAGAGCCGCTGCCGGACTTCCGGACCTGGTGGAAGCCCTTCGGCCGATCCAGCGGCCGGGAGGCGGACGCACTGGATTCCTTCCACGAGTTGACCGCTGGAGGGGAACACGTGCAGAAGATGCACGACGGCCTGTCGCCCGAGGACGACTTCTCCCTGCTCACGGACGCATGGGACCTGGTGACCGGGGCGGAGGAAATCTTCATCTCGATCCAGAGCAAGGAATTCGCGCTGCGGTCCTTCTTCCACGCCATAGGCCCCGGCCGGGCCGGCCTCCTACCCGGCTGGTGCGGCAACTTCCTGCTCACCTCCGCCGAGGTGCGCAAGACGCTGCCTGCCGTCCAGCGGGCCCTGGGCTTCACCCCGCAGGAGCGCGCCACAGCCGAGGCCTGGGACTGGCTGGACTACCGCGAGAACGAGGAGACGGTGCTGGATGGGCCGCTGCGGATGTGGCGGCACGCCGCCGCGCGCGGCCGCGGCCTGTGCGGGGTATCCGTCGTCGTCTGACGACTACCAGAAGACAGGCGGGCGTGGCATCAGGCGCTGCGCGGCCGGCGCCCCGCCGTCTTCTTCGCCGCCGCTTTCTTCGTTGTCTTCTTAGCTGCTGGCGGTTTCTTCGGCGCTGCCTTCTTGGCCGCGGGCTTCTTCGCCGGCAGCTCGTGCATTTCAGCCTCCGTGGCCCTGCGGGAGGCCTTCGCCTTGGCCACGGACTGGTTCAGTGCCGACATCAGGTCGAGGCACCTGGCCTGGCTCCGTGCCCGACTCCGGAATCTCCGGCGGGGCGAGCCCTTCCTTCTTCGCGTCGATGACCTTTTGCAAGGCTTCGGTGTAGTGGTCTGCGAAGTCGGGGCCTTCCAAGGACTGTGTGGTCATGCGGTCGACGAGGGCAAGCGCCCCGTCGATCTCCTCGTCGGTCAGCTGGACCGCGGGGGGGCAGGAGCTCGGAGGGTTCACGGATCTCGTCTGGCCAGCGCATCGCGTGCAGGACGATCACGTCCTCCCGTACCCGCAACAGGCCCAATCTCTCCCTGCCACTCCAGGCGTACTTCGCAATCGCCACCTTCGATGACCGGCCAAGAGCCTGGACAAGCAGCTTGTACGGCTTGGCTGCGACCTGGCCGTCCGGCTGGAGGTAGTAGCCCTCCGCGATCTGGAGAGGGTCGATGGACTCCAGCGGCACGAAGGCTTCGATCTCGATGGCCTTCGCAGTCGGCAGCGGCAGTTCCCTCAGCTCGGCATCGCTGATGGCGATGATCTGGTCCTTCGACCACTGGTATCCCTTGCCGATCTCGGACTGCGCGACCTCGCGGTCCTCCAGCTCGCACACCTTGCGTACCCGTACCCGGCCGCCGTCCTCGAGGTGGTACTGGTGGAACTGCACAGAATGGTTTTCGGTGGCACTGACCACGCGGATCGGCACGGTGACCAATCCAAAGCTGATGGCTCCTGACCATATCGTTCGGGGCACAGCACACCTCCGCGACAGGCCCCGAGCACCCCCAGCCTAGGACGCCGATGCGCCGAAGTCAGGCAGCTGCCCTGGGCCCGTGCGACGGCGAACAAGACCTGCTCGATCGTGTCGAGACGGTGCGTGATCGTACGGTCGCCCGGGGCACCGATGGCGTTGGCGAGGGAATCGATGTTCCCGAGTGCTGTGGCTTGCTACTCACCGTGCTCCGTGAGGGGGCGACCGGTGCGGAACGCCTCCGCCTCCAGATCCCGGAGCTGCTCGTCGTACATCGCCGTATCTCGCGCCATGGCCCCAGACTTCCAGACCCGGAGTGACGCGGTGGACGGCCCAGGACGATCCCGGAACGGCCCCGACTGCGCGGGCATTTCATGGGGGCGCTCACCGGCCGTACTGGTTGCGTCCAGGGAAGTGGTGTACGGGTTCGACCTGATCCGGGGGTTTGCTCCGGCTTCTGGCTGATGCCCGCATAGATGAACGGCCACCGGCT
>NZ_JBITCM010000049.1:0-6520 GCF_044453205.1 Streptomyces sp. NPDC051738
CGGACGGGCTGGACTACTCAGCCCTCCGGCGTTTGAGGAGCGGGGTCTGGGGCGGAGCCCCAGAAGGATGGGACGGGTAGGGGCGGCGGGGGCGAGGAAACTAAGCGGGGCGGAGCCAGACCGTTGCCAGTGGTGGCAGGGTCAGTTGGATGCTGGCCGTGCGGCCGTGCCAGGGCTGGGGTTCCGGCTTCAGCGGGTCGGGGTTGGTGACGTCGCCGCCGCCGTACCTCGCCGCGTCGGTGTTCACCGCCTCGTACCACGCCGGCACGTCGTCCGGGACGCCGAGACGGTAGTCGTGCCGGACGACCGGCGACAGATTGGACACCGCCAGCAGCGGAGCCCCCTCGGCGTCATAGCGCAGGAACGCGAAGACGTTGTCGTCGGCGGCGTCACCCACGATCCACTGGAAGCCGGCCGGATCGGTGTCCCGCTGCCAGAGGGCCGGCGTGTGCCGGTAGACCGTGTTCAGGTCGCGGACCAGGTCCCGCACTCCCCGGTGATCGGGCTCCGCCCCGTACGCCGGGTCCAGCAGCCACCAGTCCGGACCATGCGCCTCGGACCACTCCGCGCCCTGCGCGAACTCCTGCCCCATGAAGAGCAGTTGCTTGCCCGGGTGGGCCCACATGTAGCCCAGGTACGCGCGATGGTTGGCGCGCTGCTGCCACCAGTCGCCGGGCATCTTCGACACCAGCGAACGCTTGCCGTGCACGACCTCGTCGTGGGAGATCGGCAGGACGTAGTTCTCGCTGTACGCGTACACCATCGAGAACGTCATCTCGTTGTGGTGGTGCTTGCGGTGCACCGGCTCCTTCGCCATGTACTCCAGCGAGTCGTGCATCCACCCCATGTTCCACTTCAGCCCGAAGCCGAGACCCCCGAAGCCGCCCGGCCCCGCCACATGCGTCGGACGCGTCACGCCGTCCCAGGCCGTGGACTCCTCCGCGATCGTCACGACCCCCGGCACCCGCCGGTAGACCGTCGCGTTCATCTCCTGCAGGAACGCCACCGCGTCCAGGTTCTCCCGCCCGCCGTGCTCGTTCGGCACCCACTGGCCCGGCTCACGCGAGTAGTCCAGGTAGAGCATGGACGCCACCGCGTCCACCCTCAGCCCGTCGATGTGGAACTCCTCGCACCAGTAAAGGGCGTTGGCGACGAGGAAGTTGCGCACCTCGCGGCGGCCGAAGTCGAACTCCAGGGTGCCCCAGTCCGGGTGCGCGGACTTGAGCGGATCCTCGTGCTCGTACAGCGGGCGCCCGTCGAACTCGGCCAGCGCCCAGTCGTCGCGCGGGAAGTGCGCCGGCACCCAGTCCATCAGGACGCCGATGCCGGCCTGGTGGAGGGAGTCCACCAGGAACTTGAAGTCGTCGGGCGTGCCGAGGCGGGCCGTGGGTGCGTAGAAACCGGTGACCTGGTAGCCCCAGGAGCCGCCGAAGGGGTGCTCGGCGACCGGCATCAGCTCGACGTGCGTGAAGCCCAGGTCCTTGACGTACGCGGGGAGCTGCTCGGCGAGTTGACGGTACGTCAGCCCCGGCCGCCAGGAGGCCAGGTGGACCTCGTAGACGGAGAACGGTGCCTCGTGCGTCGGGACCTCACCGCGCCGCGCCAGCCACTCCGCGTCGCCCCACTCGTGCTGCGAGGCGTGCACGATCGACGACGTGTTGGGCGGCGTCTCCGTCCGGCGGGCCATGGGGTCGGCCCGCAGCGTCTTCGAACCGTCCGGCCGCGTGATCTCGAACTTGTACAGCTCGCCCTCGCCGATGCCGGGCACGAACATCTCCCAGACGCCGGTGCCGCCGAGCGAGCGCATCGGATAGCCCGTGCCGTCCCAGAAGTTGAAGGTGCCGGCCAGGGACACGCCCCGCGCGTTCGGCGCCCACACCGTGAAGCGGGTGCCGGTCACGCCCTGGTGCGTCATCGGCTCGGCGCCGAGCGCCCGCCACAGCTCCTCGTGCCGGCCCTCGCCGATCAGATGCAGGTCGAGTTCGCCCAGCGCGGGCAGGAAACGGTACGCGTCCTCGGTCTCCTGCACCGTCCCCTCGTACGCCACGAGGAACTGGTAGCCCTCCGGCACGTCCCGCAGCGGCACCAGCCCCGAGAAGAACCCGTCCCCGTCGTCGTGCAGTTCGGCCCGCATGGTGCCCACGATGGCCGTCACCGACAGGGCGTACGGCTTGAAGGCCCGGAAGGCGACACCGCCGGGCACGGGGTGCGCGCCGAGGACGGAGTGCGGGTCGTGATGGGTGCCGGTGAGGAGTCGGTCGCGGTCGGCCGCGTCGAGCGCGGGGGAGACGGCGACCTCCACGGGCTCAGCCGGCTTCGGCTTCGGGATCGCCTTCTGAGCGGGGATCTTCTTCTGCGCCGCCTTCTGCGCGGGGATCTTCTTCCCGGCGGCCTTCTTCCCGGCGGTGCTCTTGGCCGCCGTGCTCTTGGCCTCTGTGCTGCTCTTGGCCGCGGTGCTCTTCGCCGCAGTGGTCTTGGCGGTGGTCTTGGCGGTGGTCTTGGCCGTGGTCTTCTTCGCCGTGGCCTTCTTCGTGACGGCCTTCTTGGCGGCTGCCTTCTTGGCCGTGGCTTTCTTCGCGGGGGCCTTCTCGGCCTTCTTCGTGGCGGACTTGGCCGGTGCCTTCTTCGCCGTCCCCTTCTTCACGGCCTCCGCGGCCTCCGCGGCCTTGGTCGTCGCCCTTTTGGCGACGCTCGACTTCTCGACCGACTGCTCGGCCTTGTTCTCGGCTTCAGAACCGCTGGAGGGAGTGGTGCGGGGGGTCACGGGCGGGGCCTCCTGGGCGATGGTGGGGATGAGGGGGTGGCGGGGGGCGGGGTGGCGGAGTCCGCGGCGAGGCGGCGTATCGCGGACATCGGCACCGGGAGCCAGTCGGGGCGGTGGCGGGCCTCGTAGACGACCTCGTAGATCGCCTTGTCGGTCTCGTACGCGCGCAGCAGCACCGGATCGGTCCGCGGATCGGCGGCGCCGACCTGCGCGTAGCCGGAGCAGTACGCGGCCCGGCAGGTCTCCGCCCAGCCCGGCACCGGGAGGTCGACCGAGTGGGCGGCGTAGTCGAAGGAACGCAGCATGCCCGCGACGTCCCGTACCGGCGGCTGGGGCATCCGCCGTTCGGCCAGCGGCTTCGACGGCTCGCCCTCGAAGTCGATGAGCCACCACTGTCCGGAGGGCGAGCGCAGACACTGCCCGAGGTGCAGGTCGCCGTGGATGCGCTGGGCGGTCCAGGTGCACCCCTCGGCGGCCAGGGCGGCCAGCGCCTCGAAGGCCGCGCGCAGGCCGGGCGCGTACGGCCGCAGCGCGGGCACCGCCTGCGCGGCCGCCTCCAGCCGCTCGACCATGCCGTCGACCAGCTGCTGCACCTGCGTATGCCCCAGGGTCACGGTCGGCAGCGTACGGGCCAGCGCCGTGTGCACCTCGGCTGTGGCGCGCCCGAGCGCCCGTGCCGCGGCGGCGAAGTCCTCCCCCTTGGCCAGCTCGCGCAACGCCAGCTCCCAGCCGTCCGCCGCGCCCTGCACGAAGGGCTGGAGCACACCGAGGACGTACGACTCACTGGCTGTTGCCTGTTGGGGCACCAGCTCGGCCCCGATCCACGCCGTCGGCGCCGGTACCCGGTCGCAGCCCTCGCGGGCCAGTGCCAGCGGGAGCTCCAGGTCGGGGTTGACGCCGGGCACGACCCGGCGCAGCAGTTTCAGGATGAACGTATCGCCGTAGACGACCGAGGAGTTGGACTGCTCGGAGGTGACCAGGCGTGGCACCAGGCCGGAGCGGATCTCCTGGCTGCCGTCGCGTTCGAAGCGCAGCGCGCCGATCCGGGCCCCGGCGCGCAGCGCCTCCAGGAGCAGTTCGGCGGGGCGGGTGTCGTACAGGGCGTCGTACACCGTGCGTCCGGCGAGCGGGCCCTCGGTCACGTGTCCGATCAGGGCGGGCGCCAGCCGGGGCGGCAGGGCCTCGCGTTCGCCTATGAGGAGCTGGTAGCAGTCCGCGGGCTGCTCCGGGGCGCCCGGTACGGGGGTGAGGGGCTGATGGGTGCGCACCAGCAGGTGGTACAGGCCCAGCTTGCCGCCGGGCGGCAGCAGCTCGGTGGCCGCCACCAGCGAGAAGCCGGTCACCGGACGCCCCTTGCCCGCGAACCAGCGCTGTCGCGGCAGCCACTTCCGCAACAGGGGGTCCAGCGACGCGAGGAGACCGGGAGAGGTCGTGAGGGTGGTACGGGTGACGGCTTCCGACATGGCGTCGCGTCCTTTCCCCGGGTGGTGCGGGGTGTTACTTCTGCGTGCCCCGGGCGGGGCGGTGGAAACCGCCCCGCCCGGGCTCTCAGGCGGCGTCCTTGCGCAGCCGGAACCAGTAGAAGCCGTGCCCGCCGAGGGTCAGCAAGTACGGCAGCTCACCGATGGCCGGGAATCGCACCCCGCCGAACAGCTCCACCGGATGCCGCCCGCTGAACCTGCGCAGATCCAACTCCGTCGGCTGTGCGAACCGGGAGAAGTTGTTCACGCACAGGACGAGATCGTCCTCGTATTCACGCAGGAAGGCGATCACGGCCGGATTCGACGACGGGAGTTCCGTGTAGGTGCCGAGTCCGAAGGCGGGGTTCTGCTTGCGGATCTCGATCATGCGACGGGTCCAGTGCAGGAGAGAGGACGGCGAGGCCATCGACGCCTCGACATTTGTCACCTGGTAGCCGTAGACCGGGTCCATGATCGTGGGCAGGAAAAGCCGTCCGGGGTCGCTCGACGAGAATCCCGCGTTGCGGTCCGGGGTCCACTGCATCGGCGTGCGTACGGCGTCGCGGTCGCCGAGCCAGATGTTGTCGCCCATGCCGATCTCGTCGCCGTAGTAGAGGATCGGCGAGCCGGGGAGCGACAGCAGCAGGGCGGTGAACAGCTCGATCTGGTTGCGGTCGTTGTCGAGGAGCGGGGCCAGCCTGCGCCGGATGCCGATGTTGGCGCGCATCCGCGGGTCCTTGGCGTACTCCGCGTACATGTAGTCGCGCTCTTCGTCGGTGACCATTTCGAGGGTCAGCTCGTCGTGGTTCCGCAGGAAGATGCCCCACTGACAGCCCGAGGGAATGGCCGGGGTCTTGGCGAGGATTTCCGAGACCGGGTAGCGGGATTCCCTCCGGACGGCCATGAAGATCCGTGGCATCACCGGGAAGTGGAAGGCCATGTGGCACTCGTCGCCGCCGCTTCGGTAGTCGCCGAAGTAGTCGACCACGTCCTCGGGCCATTGGTTGGCTTCCGCCAGCAGCACCGTGTCCGGGTATTGGGCGTCGACTTCCTTGCGTACCCGCCGGAGGAATTCATGGGTCGCGGGAAGGTTCTCGCAGTTCGTGCCCTCCTCCGCATAAAGGTAGGGCACGGCGTCGAGCCGGAAGCCGTCGATTCCCAGGTCCAGCCAGAACTTCAGCGCCGAGAGGATCTCCTCCTGCACGGCCGGGTTCTCGTAGTTGAGATCCGGCTGGTGGGAGAAGAAGCGGTGGAAGAAGTACTGCTTGCGGACCGGGTCGAAGGTCCAGTTGGAGGCCTCGGTGTCGACGAAGATGATGCGGGCGTCGGCGTACTGCTTGTCGTCGTCGGCCCATACGTAGTAGTCGCCGTACGGGCCGTCGGGGTCCTTCCTCGACTCCTGGAACCACGGGTGCTGGTCGCTGGTGTGGTTCATGACGAAGTCGATGATGACGCGCATTCCGCGCTGGTGGGCGGAGTCCACGAAATCGACGAAGTCGGCGAGGTCACCGAACTCGGGCAGCACCGACGTGTAGTCGGCGACGTCGTAACCGCCGTCCCTCAGCGGCGATTTGAAGAATGGCGGCAGCCACAGGCAGTCGACGCCGAGCCATTGCAGGTAGTCGAGTTTGGCCGTCAGGCCTTTGAGGTCGCCGACGCCGTCCCCGTTGCTGTCCTGGAAGGAGCGCACCAGGACCTCGTAGAAGACGGCGCGCTTGAACCAATCCGGGTCACGATCCTTGGCAGGAGTGTCCTCGAAGGTGTCCTGAACGGGCTCGTTGACGATCATGTTGTGGGTGACCCTCCGATCTGCGGGGTGGACGGTCGCAGAACACGAAAGATGTGCGCGGGCGCGCGGCCCGGCTCAAGGCGCACATAGTTGGCCCTGCCCCAGTGATAGGTCTCGCCGGTGAGCTCGTCGCGCACCGGCACCGACTCGTGCCAGTCCAGGCCGAGTTGCGGCATGTCCAACGAGACCGTTGCCTCCTGGGTGTGGTGGGGGTCGAGGTTCGCGACCACCAGAACCGTGTTCGATCCCTGCCGTTTCGAGTAGGCGATCACCGCGTCCTGGTCCGCGTGATGGAAGTGCAGATCGCGCAGCTGCCTGAGCGCGGGGTTCGCGCGCCGGATCGCGTTGAGTGTGGCGAGGAGGGGGGTGATGGTGCGGCCTTCGCGTTCGGCGGTTTCCCAGTCGCGGGGGCGGAGTTGGTATTTCTCCGAGTGGAGGTATTCCTCGCTGCCTTTGCGCAGGGGGGTGTTCTCGCAGAGTTCGTAGCCGCTGTAGATGCCCCAGGTG
>NZ_JBITCM010000050.1:0-5245 GCF_044453205.1 Streptomyces sp. NPDC051738
ATGGTGTGCGGTGTCTGCGGGAGCTGGGTGTGACCCGTTTCGTCGAGTTGGGTCCGGACGGCACCCTCACCGCACTGACCCAACAAGCCCTCGACGAGGAGGAACCCGGTGTCCTGACCCCGGCCCTGCGCAAGGGCCGGCCGGAACCCGAGACCGTCACCGGCGCCTTCGCGCTGCTGTGGATGGGCGGCGCCGAGGTCGACTGGCGGGCCGCCCTGCCCGCGGCCCGCCGGATACCGCTGCCCACCTACGCCTTCCAGCACTCCCGGTACTGGCTCGACGCGCCGGCCACGACCGGCGACATCACCGGCCTGGGCCTGACCGCGGCGGACCACCCGCTGCTCGGGGCCGCCGTGGGCGTCGCGGGCCGGGACGAGACGCTGTTCACCGGACGCCTGTCCCTGCGTACGCAGCCGTGGCTCGCGGACCACGTCGTCGCCGGGTCGGCACTGCTGCCCGGCACGGCGCTGCTCGAACTGGCCGCGCGGGCCGCGGAGCAGGTCGGCGCGGAACGGGTCGCCGAACTGAACCTGGCCGCCCCGCTCGTGCTGTCGGCCGACGAGGGCGTCCAGTTGCAGGTCGCCGTCGGCGCCCCCGACGAGCGGTCGGTACGCACCCTCGACATCCACTCGCGCACAGCGGACGGCGACTGGGTCCCCAACGCCGGCGGCACGCTCGACTCCGAGCGGCCCACCGACGGGGACACCGCACTCGTGGCCTGGCCACCGGCCGGAGCCGACGAGATCGACCTGAGCACCGCCTACGAGCGGCTCGTCGAGCACGGCTACGCCTACGGCCCCGCCTTCCGTGGTTTGCGACGGCTGTGGCGTACCCCGGGTGAGCTGTACGCCGAGATCGCGCTGCCCGACGCCCTGCGCGACAGCGCGAGCGCCTACCTGCTGCACCCGGCGGCCCTGGACGCGGCGCTGCACGCGCTGCTGCCCGGAGTGGCGGACGACGAGACGGCGCCCGCCAGGATCCCCTACGCCTGGTCCGACGTACGGGTGCACGCGGCGGGCGCCGCGGTGCTCAGGGTCCGTCTCGCGGTGACGCGGCCGCAGCCCGAGACGCTGGAAGCCACCCTGACGGTGGCCGACGGCGCGGGCATGCCGGTGCTGTCGGCGGGCTCGCTGGTGCTGCGCCCGCTGGCGCGCGACGCGCTGCGCCTCGCCGGTGCCGGACGGGACGGCCTGTTCGCCGTGCGGTGGACGGCCGACGTGCCGGACACCGGCTCGCAGCCGGACACCTCCGGCTGGGCCGTCGTGGGCCGGTGGGCGCACGCGCGGATGCCGTCGTACCCGGACCTGGCGGCAGCGGCCGAGGCCGGTGCGCACACGGTCGTCTGGGCACCCGAAACCCCCGAGGAGGCCTCCGCCTCCGGTGCGGCCCTGCCCGCTGCCGCCCGCCACGCCCTGCACCGGGCGCTGGACCTGGTGCGGGAGTTCCTGGCCGACCGGCGGCTGGCCGCGGCCAGGCTGGTCGTGGTGACCCGGGGCGCGGTGTCGACGGGCGCCGGCGAGGACGTGCCGGAGCTGGCCCACGCGGGACTGTGGGGCCTGCTGCGCGTCGCGCAGAGCGAGAACCCCGACCGCATCGTCCTGGTCGACGCCGACCCGGCGTCCCGGACCGAGGAGGAGTTCCGGCACGTGGCCGACGCCGTGCACGGTGGACAGGCCCAGATCGCGATCCGGGACGGACGGCTGCTGACGCCACGCCTGGCCCGCCCCACGGCCGAAGCCGGGGAGAGCGCGGAACCCGGCTGGGACCGGGGCACCGTGCTGGTGACGGGCGCGACCGGCACGCTGGGCGCCCTGGTCGCCCGGCATCTGGTGGCCGAACACGGAGCACGGCGCCTGTTGCTGCTCAGCCGACGCGGTGCCGACGCCCCGGGCGCCGATGAGCTGCGCGCACGACTGGAGGAGCTGGGCGCCGTGGTCGACTTCGCCGCCTGCGACGTCGCCGACCGTGCCGAGCTGGCCGCCGTCCTGGACCGTGTGCCGCAGGACGCCCCGCTGTGCGCGGTGGTGCACACCGCGGGCGTGCTGGACGACACCGTCATCGGGGACCTGACCGCCGAACGCCTGCACGCGGTGGTGCGGCCGAAGATCGACGCGGCCTGGAACCTGCACGAGCTGACGCGCGAGCTGCCCCTGTCGGCGTTCGTGCTGTACTCCTCCATCGCCGGGCTCATCGGCAATGCCGGCCAGGCCAACTACGCGGCGGGCAACACCTTCCTGGACGCCTTGGCGGCCCACCGCCGCGCCTCCGGACTGCCCGGTACCTCGGTGGCGTGGGGACTGTGGCAGGAGTCGAGCACGATCAGTGGCGGCCTGTCGCAGGCGGACCTGCGACGGCTGGCCCGGCTCGGGCTGCGGCCGCTGCCCTCGGACACGGCGATGGACCTCTTCGACGCGGCCGTCGTCGGGCCGGAGGCGGTGACGGCGGCGGTGCACCTCGACACCCAGGTGCTGCGCCGCCAGGGCGAGCAGGCGCATCCGCTGCTGCGCCACCTGGCACCCGCCCCGCCCCGCCGCACGACCGGCGCGAACGACCAGGCGGCCGACAGCACGGCCGGCCTGCTACGGCAGCTCGCCGCACTCGGACCGGACGAGCGCGCGGCGGCCCTGGCCGACGTGGTACGGGCCCAGGCCGCCGACGTGCTCGGCCACACCGGGCAGGACGCGGTGGACGCCGAGCGCTCGTTCCAGGAGCTGGGCTTCGACTCGCTGACCGCGGTGGAGCTGCGCAACAAGCTCAACGCCGCGACCGGCCTGCGGCTGCCCTCCACGCTCGTCTTCGACTACCCCACGCCCGCCGCCCTGGCCGGACACCTCGCCGACGAGATCACCGCGGGCGCGGAGCCCGCCACGCCGGCCGGCCCCGTCCTCGCCGACCTGGCACGCGCCAGGACGGCCATCGAGGCCCTCGCCGCCGGTGACGAGGCCACCCGAACCCAGGTGGCGTCCAGCCTGCGTGAGTTGCTGCAGCTGGCCGAAGGAGCGCTCACGGCCGCGGCGGACGGCGCCGGTGACCCGGCCGGCGAGCCGGACCTGGACTCGGCGACCGACGAAGAGCTCTTCGCCCTGCTCGACGAACTCGACTGACCCCGGGCCCCGCGGCGGCCCACGGCTGCCCGGACGGCCTTCTTCTGTCCAACCACACACATTCTTCCTGGAGTTGAGACCCGTGACGGATGAGGCAAAGCTCCGCGACTACCTCAAGCGGGCCATTGCCGACGCCCGCGACGCCCGCAAGCGCCTGACCCAAGTCGAGGACAGGCAGCACGAGCCGATCGCGATTGTGGGGATGGCGTGCCGTTATCCGGGTGGTGTGGCGTCGCCGGAGGGGTTGTGGCGGTTGGTGGCCGGTGGGGTGGATGCGGTGAGTGGGTTTCCTTCGAATCGGGGGTGGGATCTGGAGGGGTTGTATGACCCTGATCCGGAGCGTGTGGGGGCGAGTTACACGCGGCATGGTGGGTTTTTGCATGATGCGGATCTGTTTGATCCGGAGTTTTTCGGGATGTCTCCGCGTGAGGCGACGGCGGTGGATCCGCAGCAGCGGTTGTTGTTGGAGACGGCGTGGGAGGTGTTCGAGAGCGCGGGGGTGGATCCGGGCTCGTTGCGGGGGTCACGCACCGGCGTCTTCACCGGCGTCATGTACGGCGACTACGGCACACGCGTCGCGGACGTACCCAAGGGCATGGAGGGCTACCTCGCCAGCGGCAGCGCCGGCAGCGTCGCCTCCGGCCGCCTGTCCTACACCTTCGGCCTCGAAGGCCCGGCCGTCTCCGTCGACACGGCGTGCTCGTCGTCGCTGGTGGCTCTGCACCTTGCGGCGAACGCCCTGCGCGGCGGTGAGTGCGACCTCGCGCTGGCCGGCGGCGTGACCGTCATGTCCCGGCCCATGCCCTTCATCGAGTTCTCCCGGCTGCGTGGTCTGGCCGAGGACGGCCGGTGCAAGCCGTTCTCCGCGTCGGCGGACGGCACCGGCTGGTCGGAGGGCGCAGGACTGCTGCTGGTGGAGCGGTTGTCGGACGCGCGGCGCAATGGTCATACGGTGCTCGCGGTGGTGCGGGGTTCGGCCGTGAACCAGGACGGTGCGAGCAATGGGTTGACGGCGCCGAACGGTCCGTCGCAGGAGCGGGTGATTCGTGAGGCGTTGGCGAACGCGCGGCTGAATGCGGCGGACGTGGACGCGGTGGAGGCGCACGGTACGGGTACGACGCTGGGTGATCCGATCGAGGCGCAGGCGCTGCTGAACACCTACGGTCAGGAGCGGCCTGGCGCGGATCGGCCGCTCCTGCTGGGGTCGTTGAAGTCCAACATCGGGCACGCTCAGGCCGCCGCGGGTGTGGGCGGCATCATCAAGATGGTCCAAGCCATACGGCACGGCGTGCTCCCCAAGTCCCTG
Organism: Streptomyces sp. NPDC051738; assembly: GCF_044453205.1. Lineage (NCBI taxonomy): Bacteria > Bacillati > Actinomycetota > Actinomycetes > Kitasatosporales > Streptomycetaceae > Streptomyces > Streptomyces sp. NPDC051738. The sequence goes on from NZ_JBITCM010000050.1 coordinate 4,411, forward strand.
CACTGCGAGGAGCCGACCCCGGTCGTCGACTGGGAGGCGGGCGCGGTGGAGCTGCTGACCGAGGCCCGGCCCTGGCCCGAGAGCGGACGCCCCCGCCGCGCCGCCGTGTCCTCCTTCGGCTTCGGCGGCACCAACGCCCACGTCATCATCGAAGCGCCGACAGCCGACGAACCGGCCGAGACCGGCAGCCCGGCCCCGACGGCGGCCCCACAGCACACAGTCCCGCCGGCCACACCGCTGGTCCTGTCCGGCAAGAGTCCCAAGGCCCTGCGGGCGCAAGCACACAACCTGCTCACCCATCTGGAGAGCACGCCCGAGAGCGGGCTCCTGGACACCGCCTACACCCTGGCGACCCGCCGCGCGGTCCTGGACCACGGCGCCGCCCTCGTCGCCCACGACCGCGCGGAGCTGCTGACCGGGCTGCGCGCCCTGTCGTCCGGCACACCGTCGCCGTACGTCGCCCGCGGCGCACGCGTCTCGGGCAGGACCGCGTTCCTGTTCTCCGGGCAGGGGTCCCAGCGCATCGGCATGGGCATGGAGTTGTACGCGGCGCACCCCGTCTTCGCCGAGGCGTTCGACGCGGTCGCGGCGGAGCTGGACGGCCGCCTGTCACAGCCGTTGGCGCAGATCGTGCGCACGGGCGAAGGGCTGGACGACACCGCCTTCACGCAGGCCGCGCTGTTCGCCGTCGAGGTCGCCCTGTACCGCCTGCTGGAGTCCTGGGGCATCCGTCCCGACTTCCTGTTGGGTCATTCGGTGGGTGAGGTGGTGGCGGCGCATGTGTCGGGGGTGTTGGGGCTGGCGGATGCGTGTGTGTTGGTGGCGGAGCGGGGTC
>NZ_JBITCM010000051.1:1952-5237 GCF_044453205.1 Streptomyces sp. NPDC051738
CCGGGCACGCTGTTGGGTGTCTGAGGGTGCGAGCGTTGCTCGTCCTTCGGGTGCCGGCCCCAGTGAACTCGAACCGGATGGTTCGGGGTGATGGGTGGCTGGTCGTTGTTTGAGAACTGCACAGTGGACGCGAGCATCTGTGGCCAAGTTTTTAAGGGCGCACGGTGGATGCCTTGGCACCAGGAACCGATGAAGGACGTGGGAGGCCACGATAGGCCCCGGGGAGTCGTCAACCAGGCTTTGATCCGGGGGTGTCCGAATGGGGAAACCCGGCAGTCGTCATGGGCTGTCACCCTTGCCTGAACACATAGGGCAAGTGGAGGGAACGCGGGGAAGTGAAACATCTCAGTACCCGCAGGAAGAGAAAACAACCGTGATTCCGGGAGTAGTGGCGAGCGAAACTGGATGAGGCTAAACCGTATACGTGTGAGACCCGGCAGGGGTTGCGTGTACGGGGTTGTGGGATCTCTCTTCTGTTGTCTGCCGGCAGCAGGACGAGTCAGAAACCGTTGATGTAGGCGAAGGACATGCGAAAGGTCCGGCGTAGAGGGTAAGACCCCCGTAGTCGAAACATCAGCGGCTCGTTTGAGAGACACCCAAGTAGCACGGGGCCCGAGAAATCCCGTGTGAATCTGGCGGGACCACCCGCTAAGCCTAAATATTCCCTGGTGACCGATAGCGGATAGTACCGTGAGGGAATGGTGAAAAGTACCCCGGGAGGGGAGTGAAATAGTACCTGAAACCGTGTGCCTACAAGCCGTGGGAGCGTCGGAACGAGGCTTGCCTTGTTCTCGTGACTGCGTGCCTTTTGAAGAATGAGCCTGCGAGTTTGCGGTGTGTTGCGAGGTTAACCCGTGTGGGGAAGCCGTAGCGAAAGCGAGTCCGAATAGGGCGATTCAGTAGCGCGCTCAAGACCCGAAGCGGAGTGATCTAGCCATGGGCAGGTTGAAGCGGAGGTAAGACTTCGTGGAGGACCGAACCCACCAGGGTTGAAAACCTGGGGGATGACCTGTGGTTAGGGGTGAAAGGCCAATCAAACTCCGTGATAGCTGGTTCTCCCCGAAATGCATTTAGGTGCAGCGTCGTGTGTTTCTTGCCGGAGGTAGAGCACTGGATAGGCGATGGGCCCTACCGGGTTACTGACCTTAGCCAAACTCCGAATGCCGGTAAGTGAGAGCGCGGCAGTGAGACTGTGGGGGATAAGCTCCATGGTCGAGAGGGAAACAGCCCAGAGCATCGACTAAGGCCCCTAAGCGTACGCTAAGTGGGAAAGGATGTGGAGTCGCAGAGACAACCAGGAGGTTGGCTTAGAAGCAGCCACCCTTGAAAGAGTGCGTAATAGCTCACTGGTCTAGTGATTCCGCGCCGACAATGTAGCGGGGCTCAAGCGTACCGCCGAAGTCGTGTCATTGCAGCATATAGGGCCAACGCCCGCTGTGATGGGTAGGGGAGCGTCGTGTGCCGGGTGAAGCAGCACCGGAAGGTAGTTGTGGACGGTTCACGAGTGAGAATGCAGGCATGAGTAGCGATTCACACGTGGGAAACGTGTGCGCCGATTGACTAAGGGTTCCTGGGTCAAGCTGATCTGCCCAGGGTAAGTCGGGACCTAAGGCGAGGCCGACAGGCGTAGTCGATGGATAACCGGTTGATATTCCGGTACCCGCTGTGAAGCGTCAAACATTGAACCAGGCGATGCTAAGTCCGTGAAGCCGCCCTGGAGCCTTCGGGCAAAGGGGAGTGGTGGAGCCGACGGACCAGACCTGTAGTAGGTGAGTGATGGGGTGACGCAGGAAGGTAGTCCAGCCCGGGCGGTGGTTGTCCCGGGGTAAGGGTGTAGGCCGTGGTCTAGGTAAATCCGGATCACGTTAAGGCTGAGACCTGATGCCGAGCCGATTGTGGTGAAGTGGATGATCCTATGCTGTCGAGAAAAGCCTCTAGCGAGTTTCATGGCGGCCCGTACCCTAAACCGACTCAGGTGGTCAGGTAGAGAATACCGAGGCGTTCGGGTGAACTATGGTTAAGGAACTCGGCAAAATGCCCCCGTAACTTCGGGAGAAGGGGGGCCACACCTGGTGATGGCATTTACTGTCTGAGCTGGGGGTGGCCGCAGAGACCAGCGAGAAGCGACTGTTTACTAAAAACACAGGTCCGTGCGAAGCCGTAAGGCGATGTATACGGACTGACGCCTGCCCGGTGCTGGAACGTTAAGGGGACCGGTTAGCTCCATTTCGGTGGGGCGAAGCTGAGAACTTAAGCGCCAGTAAACGGCGGTGGTAACTATAACCATCCTAAGGTAGCGAAATTCCTTGTCGGGTAAGTTCCGACCTGCACGAATGGCGTAACGACTTCTCGACTGTCTCAACCATAGGCCCGGTGAAATTGCACTACGAGTAAAGATGCTCGTTTCGCGCAGCAGGACGGAAAGACCCCGGGACCTTTACTACAGTTTGATATTGGTGTTCGGTTCGGCTTGTGTAGGATAGGTGGGAGACTGTGAAGCGGGCACGCCAGTGTTCGTGGAGTCGTCGTTGAAATACCACTCTGGTCGTGCTGGATGTCTAACCTGGGTCCGTGATCCGGATCAGGGACAGTGTCTGATGGGTAGTTTAACTGGGGCGGTTGCCTCCTAAAGAGTAACGGAGGCGCCCAAAGGTTCCCTCAGCCTGGTTGGCAATCAGGTGTTGAGTGTAAGTGCACAAGGGAGCTTGACTGTGAGACCGACGGGTCGAGCAGGGACGAAAGTCGGGACTAGTGATCCGGCGGTGGCTTGTGGAAGCGCCGTCGCTCAACGGATAAAAGGTACCCCGGGGATAACAGGCTGATCTTCCCCAAGAGTCCATATCGACGGGATGGTTTGGCACCTCGATGTCGGCTCGTCGCATCCTGGGGCTGGAGTCGGTCCCAAGGGTTGGGCTGTTCGCCCATTAAAGCGGTACGCGAGCTGGGTTTAGAACGTCGTGAGACAGTTCGGTCCCTATCCGCTGCGCGCGCAGGAATATTGAGAAGGGCTGTCCCTAGTACGAGAGGACCGGGACGGACGAACCTCTGGTGTGCCAGTTGTTCTGCCAAGGGCATGGCTGGTTGGCTACGTTCGGGAGGGATAACCGCTGAAAGCATCTAAGCGGGAAGCCTGCTTCGAGATGAGTATTCCCACCCACTTGATGGGGTAAGGCTCCCAGTAGACGACTGGGTTGATAGGCCGGATCTGGAAGCACCGTGAGGTGTGGAGGTGACCGGTACTAATAGGCCGAGGGCTTGTCCTCAGTTGCTCGCGTCCACTGTGTT
>NZ_JBITCM010000052.1:0-4146 GCF_044453205.1 Streptomyces sp. NPDC051738
CGGATCTTCCGCAAAGCCCGGTGCAGCCCCAACCGCATGTCGTCAATCGCCGCCGCCATCCTCACCCTGGAGCGACAACGCTGAAAAGGCTCAGTCCTCGTCGCCATGGCCCTGTGTGCCACGTCGGTTGATAGTGCCGATCCTCCAGTTCTCCTCGGCACGGCCGGCGTCCTCTGTGTTCTGTGCCCGCTTTGGTATCGAGCCGCGGTTGCAGCGACTGATGAATGGGCGGCAGCCGTCCGCGCACTGGTCAACCTGGGGCGCCACCCATTGGCTCAGGCCATGGGCCTTGACCTGCCACAGGACATCGCAGAAGAGAGAGAAATGTGGCGGATGGTCTCTCGGATGTCCCGTTCCCGGTTCCAGGACCGAGCTGTCGCTTTGAACCGCTTCCGCTCCCCGCCCGGCACGGGCGAGCCTCGGTGAACGACCGCCCGGTGACGACGGGTGTCAGCGCTGGCATCTGTGGACGAGTTGCGTCTCCCGGATGCGACTTCTCGTCTGACGTGGACGTGGAGGCGGGCCGAACAGCTGCTCGCAGGATTGTCTCGCCGTGGTTCCAGGCGGGGTGGACGAGGTGCCCGTACACGTCGACCGTAGTTTTGATCAGCCGCGTCGACCCCGCGCCCCCGCGGGGATGCTCCGCGGATGGTGATGGTGATCGCTCCTGCGGGGCCGTCGACCCCGCGCGCTCAGGACTACTATGAGCGCCGCATCAAGGAGGGCAAGACCCGTCGCGAAATCGTCCGTTGCCTCAAACGCTATGCGGCCCGAGAGGTCTTCCACCAGGTCAGATGGCTACAGCCCACACCACCCGGCGTGCTGCACTCATGCGCGCCACGGCACACGCCTGCCAACAGCTGGCCTCAGAGTCCCCGGGCTGGCTATGGCTGGTCACCCGGCCCAGTGGCGCACTGCCCTCGCCCGAGAACCCCACCCATGTGGCCGATGCCGCCGCCTGGGGCGCCGCACGCACCCTGGCCAACGAGTTTCCCGACCTCCAGGTACGCCGTATCAGCCTGGAACGATCCACCGAGCAGGACTCCGACGCCAGGCGGCTGGCCGACGAACTACGTGCCTGCACCGAGGAAGACGAAGTGGCCCTCACCCGCGGCGGCCGGTTCGTCCCTCGCCTCCTGCCGCTGCCCGCCACCACACCCCAGCCGCCCCACTCCTACGCCCTCAGCGTCCGAAAGCCCGGACTGTCCTACCAACTCGTCTGGGAGGAGGTAGCTCCGCCAGTCCCGGGGCCCGAGGAGGTGACGATCGCCGTGCGTGCCGCCGCCCTGAACTACCGCGACATCATGGCCGCGACCGGACTTCTTCCCCCCGAGGCCCTGGAGCGCGACCCGAGCCCCGTCCCCGGCCTCGAATGTGCCGGTGTGGTCACCGCCGTCGGCGACCGCGTGACCGGGCTGAGCATCGGCGACAATGTCTACGCACTGGCTGCCGGCACGCTCGCTTCCCACACCACCGCACCAGCGCAAGCGGTGTGCCACATGCCCGAAGGTATGGCCTTCGAAGATGCCTGCACACTCCCCGTAGCCTTCTCGACCGTCCACTACAGCCTTGAGCACCTGGCACGGCTGCGCAAGGGTGAGACGGTGCTGGTTCACGGCGGAGCAGGTGGCATCGGGCTTGCCGTACTGCAGTTCGCCGCCCAAAGAGGTGCGCACGTCATCGCCACCGCCGGCAGCGAAGCCAAACGCGAACTACTGCACCTGCTCGGAGCCCAGCACGTCCTCGACTCACGCAGCCTCGACTTCGCCCCCCAGATCAAGAACCTCACCGATGGCCAAGGCGTCGACGTCGTCGTGAACTCGCTGGCCGGGGAAGCCATCAGCCGCAGCCTGGAACTGCTGCGTCCAGGCGGACGGTTCGTCGAGCTCGGCAAACTCGACATCCTCGAGAACAATCCGCTCTCCCTGCGCCCCTTCAAGAACAACCTGGCGTTCTTCGGCGTCGACCTGACCGCCTTGACTCAACAGCCCGAGGCGGCGCGCAGGCTCGTGGAGCAGGTAGGCCACCATGTGGAGGCCGGTGACTACCGCCCCCTGCTGCACAGCACCTACCCCGCCGCCCGGGTCGATGAAGCGTTCGCGCTGATGCAGCATTCCCGACATACCGGGAAGGTCGTCGTCGCCTTCGACTCCCTGGACGAGCAGCCGGCAGTGGAACCCCGCCCTGAACAGATGCGGCTGGACCCGGATGGTACCTACCTCATCACCGGCGGACTCAGCGGTTTCGGCGCGGCTACTGCCCGCTGGCTCGCCGAGCGAGGCGCCCGCCATCTGGCCCTGGTCAGCCGCCGAGGCCACCTCGCACCTGAGGCACCGGAACTCCTGGAGGAAATGGCCCGACGCGGAGTGCAGGCACGCGCCTATTCCGGCGACGTCACCGACGAGGCGGCGATGCGCACCTTCTTCGACGACCTCGATGCCGGCGCGCACCGGCTGCGCGGTGTGGTGCACTGCGCCATGCACCTCGATGACGCACCACTGGACGAGCTGACCGGCGAGCGCTTCTCGGAGGTGCTGGCTCCCAAGGTTCAGGGAGCCATGGTGTTGGACCGGCTCACCCGCAACCGGGACCTCGACCTGTTCCTCCTGTACTCCTCCATGGCTGCCGATATCGGCAACATCCACCAAGCTCCCTACGCAGCGGGAAACCTCTACCTCAATGCTCTGGCCCGACAGCGACGGCAGGCCGGGCTGTCGGCTCAGGCCATCGCCTGGGGAGCCCTCGACGAGACCGGATACGTCTTCCGCAACAACCTCACGGGCCAGCTCACCGCCGTAGGCCTGGAACCACTCAAACTCAAGGACGCCTTCGCCACCGCCGACGACGTGCTCACCCGGAACATTCCCGTGGCCGGCGCCGCGCGCTGCAACTGGAGCCGGCTCCGCACCCTGCTGCCTAACGTCACCGCTCCGCGGTACACCCTGCTCGTCCCCGCCGATGAAGAGATCGACGGCCAAAGCCAGGAGGAGTTCCTGGCCTCCCTGACGGCCATGTCACCTGAGGACTCCCGCGCCGCTCTACAGCAGGCCGTCACCCGGAACCTCGCCGCTGCCATGCAGACCGAACCTGACGCACTCGACCCTCACCGCCGGCTCGATGAATACGGGCTCGACTCCTTGATGGCCACCGAGCTCCTCGTCACGGTGCGACAGCAGTTCAACATCGACATCCCACCAATGGAATTTCTGCGCAGCGGCACCACCATCCACGACCTCACTACCTTGCTGCACAATCGGCTGCTGCCCACCCTCGCGACCCCACCAACCCCCTCCGCCGCTGCCACAAGCTCTCAGCTGCCGGCGCAAGCAACACCCGGGAAGGCCTCTGTGAGCCCCTCCAGTTGATTCGAGGCTGGTCAGGACAGGTCAGCCCTTCTGGTTCGGGGATGGCCTGGTCCCACTGCCTGTGTCGGTTGGCTGCGGCGTGCTCTTCCGGCTCCACCGAGGCGCCTCCGGCGGGCCCAACTTGTGAAGCCTGTACCGCGACGACCTGAACTGGCCCCACGAGTGACGAGCCAGAAGGGCCAAGTGGGCCCATTCCAGGCCACTTTCACAGGAGACGATCTTTACAGATCGGGGCCGCTTCAAGACGCGCCTCGGTGGTCCCAAATGACGTCGCCGTAGCCACGCCCCCACATACAAGGGCGGTTTCGGGTTCCACCCGCTGGTGTGCTTCCTGGTCAGCACCGGCGAGGCTTTTGCGTGGACGCAAGCGTCTGGACGACCGGGTGCCTCACGGGATCGTCTGGAAGTTCCCGGGCCGGGGTGGCCTGACCGGCAAGATTCATCTGGCCTGCGACGCCCAGCTGATGTTGCTGGACGCCCCCTCGCAGGTCCGCTCGATCGTCGGCATCTCGCCGGTACCCGCGTCCGGGTTCCCGCTAGAAGGGGAGATGTGGGAGCTGTTCGTCGGGGTCGTGGCGGATTCCGGCAACCGCAGGACGAACGCCCAGGGCAACTTGAGCTCCATTGCGGCGGACAGCACCACCCAGCTTGATCCAACACCTCGATCAGGGATTCGCCCCCTCCTAAAAGAGCGTTTTGTCCCGCCGAGATTGTTTGGTTCGAGATTCAGGTGTCGCGCCAGTTCGGGGTGGATTCGCGGGTGAGCCTGCGGCTTATGAGG
>NZ_JBITCM010000053.1:0-3359 GCF_044453205.1 Streptomyces sp. NPDC051738
GCAACCAAGTGGGCGATGACCATCGCGGCCAACATTCTGCAACTGGCCTGGATGAACGGACATGAAGAACTCGGTGTCATACCGGACATGCGTGTGTCGTACAGGGTGAAGGAGCCCGTGTGACGGCTGTATGACGCAGGTCGGCGGCGGTGTGAGCCCGCCACCGTGCAGAACCCGTGGGCCATGCGATGGCCCGCTCCCAGTTGGGACGCGGCGGCTAATTCGGGGGCAGGTCCTTCTCGACCCTGCCGGGCTTCGGCTCGGCGGGGCCGAGTGCTGTGAAGCGCCTGGGCGGGTGCGAGCCCGGGGTGTTCCGGTGAGGTGGGCGTCGAGGCGGGCGAGGTTGATTGCGGCGCGTGTTCGCAGCGGCCTGCTGGTTGACTGCGCCGGCGGCCGGTGTGGCGAGGGTGATGGTGGTCTTTTGGGTCCCTGCGCCTCACCTCGCCCCGCACCAGGTGGAAGTACTGGACCCAGATTCGCCGCACGCAGTCCACTTCTTCGAGCGTCTGCAGTCCTTCGGGCGCCCTGGGCGAGACGACGGCTTCGAGCAGCCGCATCCCGCCGTCTCCTCAGCGGCAAGTGCCCGGACGCGAGCGGGTTCACCACTTGCTGCGGTGCGGGCGACACCCCCTGCGCTCCACCGCGTCCTGGGACTCTTATGTGCTATCCACGACGCATCGCATGGCACCCAGACTCTCGAACGAATCCCTCTGCCTCTCGCCCACTGGGGCGACGTCCTCTTGCCACTGCTCATAGAGCGTCTTGACCTCGCTTGGAGTGAGCGTTCCCCGCAGGTCATATGCCAGTTGAAAGAGCATCGTGCTGCCGTCTTCCAAGCTCTTGATGAGCTCATCCACCTCTTGTTCATACCCCTTTGGTCTTTTGATCTTGTTCAGATCCGATTCGCCTTTCTGGGCCTTGTCGGCCAATTGCGTAACTTGGTTTGCTACCGCTTCTCGGCGGCTCTTGAACTGATCCCCTGCTAGTGAGTCTGATTCTTCACTCAGCTGGAGGATGGCAGAGTGTGTATTGAACGCAGCCGAGAAATTCTCGGTACTGGCGCAGGTCGCATTGGCCTCTTTCTGCCAGTCGGCAAGCGTAAAGTCTTCCTTAGGACCCCAACGGTCCACCACAAGAAGCACGCCCGCCAGGACGCCGGCAGCGCTCGCCGCAACGCTCAGCCAAACCTTGACGCGCTTCGAGAGGCGACCTGGAGTGCGCTCCTCGTCGGCTCCAGCTTCTTCGTCTTCCATGCCGTCATGGATCCCAGCAGCTTGCCTCGGTCATCCGAGGAGCGTGCGCGTTTCCCTCGTTCGCCGAGGGGCAACTCGCACTGCTCAACTTCGTCGAAGGTGGGGGGAGTGGCCCACCGGTGGCTCGGCGTGGCCGCCCCTTCCCTCTTTTGGAGGTTCTTCGTCGAATATCCAGAGCGACGAGTGGATCGGTCGACATGGGTTTAGCGAAGAGCAGGAGACGGAAGCCCCGACTGTAGGTGCGGTCCTGGCGGAGAAGGGAGAGACGGAGGCAGCGGGCATCCCGAACTTCGTGCACATGCACCCCACTGAGACTGTCGGGGAAGCCGTCAAGGTGCTGCGAGAGTTCGAGGTCTCTCAGATGCCGGTGGTGGCTCCGGGAGCGGGACACCTCGACGTGATGGCCGGCGAGGTGATCGGTCTCTTTCAGCCTTCGCTGTGGGGGCGGCCGTCGGCGTGCTGGGTGGGGTGATCGGTTTGAGTGGCGCAGAGTCCCGCTTGCCATGTTCGATGTCAACTCTTTTCCGCTGCAGGAACACTCAAGTACGCCACTGCGGATTTGTTGTTGTATCTGCAGGAGTGTAGGAGGTCGAATGAAGGGCTAGGTGATGGTTTGAGGGAGTGGTTCCGAGTGGAAGTCGTTGATGGACTGGACGTCGGCTCGACAAGATCATTTACTTCGCAAACAGTGGCCCTTACCTCAACTAGTTCATATAGCGATAGAGGGAAAAGTGCGCTGAACCCCTTTTCCTTGATAGCGCCTGTTGCGTCAGGTTGGAGCGCTCCGCTAAGGATGTGTTTACAGGGATCCTTTGGATATGAGGAGCACAAGTCTTCGACGCATTCGCCGGTACGGCGCCCTTTGCATGTGGCGTTAGAGGATGTGGCACGTGGGATGCCTCGGATGAGTACGCCAATCTTGCTGCCCCTCCTTAGTTTCGATGCCGAAACAGATGCAGATACCTCGCCGGTCGCCCCTTTGGCTTTAACGCTCGCCGTCATTTGAGGCCGAGTAGCCTCTACCTCGCCCTTGGTTGCCAATCGCACTGCCGCATACGCCCCAGTGGCTGTCAGGATTAGTGCGCAAGAAAGTAGGACAAGTTCCCAGGAAGTTGTTGCCGACCGTGAAGATTTCCACCATTGCCCGAGGGCTTTCATGGGAGACCTCATACGGGAGTTCCCGGGCGAAGGTGAAGGTGTACCGGAACTATCCTCTGTCTCCCGAGGGCGCGGAAATGTCGCCAGAATAACCCCGACAAGCCCTAGTCCAGCAGAAATTGCGAAACTCCAGGTACACTCAGTGTTTGAAGTGCGCTTCGGGATCCTTACCAGGGCGATGGATAGTGGTGCGATCGCGAAGGCTAATGCGACAATTCCCCAAGCCCTTAGGGCTGGGACTTCTCTGCCGCCTGATACGAAGACGCTGCCCATTGCTGTTGCCAGTGCGCCGAATAGCAAGATTGCCACAAAGGTGGCGAGCGTGGCATCATTTCGTAGCACGGTGCTGACTTCATCATCGCTCAATCCGACAAAGTTCAGCACGCCCACAAATCCTACGAGAATTAAACCAAGGGAATTCTTAATTCTTTCCGAATTTGTGTCGGGGGTGCTCATTCGTCTGAACCTTAGCGGTCGCTAGTGCTGGGATTTCCTGGTAACCCTGTTCCCTGTCTCTCATGTATTTACATACGGTAGTAGCCGAAGTTCACTCGATTCGGCGCTTCGACTGTGCGGTCAGGCGCCGCTTGCTGGACATGGGACCGCGTCCAGCTGCGGTCTAGTACTCGCCGGGCAGACGCCATCGTTCAGGGTGAGCGGCGACGTCTGCCGTCAGGGCTTCCAGCGTCGGATCCATCACGTCCCATGCATGTTCCGGCGGGTGATCGGCGTACAGCCCACATCCGTCGCCATTGGTACGCAGAGCAGGGCACCATTCGCAGGGTGACGAACCGGGAGTCGGTCTCCGTCCACAGGAACCAGACGGCTTCATCGGGGTTGGCACAGTCCCATAGGTGATCCGCGTGCTCCCCGCGGTGGTTCTCGCCGAGTTCGCATACCGCGTATCCGCTGGCGAATCGTGCGGGATCCTCGGGCGGGTCGTCGGCG
>NZ_JBITCM010000054.1:0-3207 GCF_044453205.1 Streptomyces sp. NPDC051738
AGCCGGTGGCCGTTCATCTATGCGGGCATCAGCCAGAAGCCGGAGCAAACCCCCGGATCAGGTCGAACCCGTACACCACTTCCCTGGACGCAACCGGAGCCGCCAAGCTCCACGAGCCAACCATCAGGCTCCATTTCCCAATCTGCGTCGGGGAGCCTCACGACAACATCACTGCCGCAGATGGACGCACGGGATGCCTGCGAGACGATCCACTGGGCCTTTCTGTCCTCCGAGGCCCCGTCGTTGTGGCATCGCTCAGCCACCGCGATCCAACACTTCGACAGAATGCCAACCGACTAGTACTCCAGCCGTAGATCGTGATCTCGATGGTGAGGGGCGCCGAGGCGACAGTCGGACAGCGTCGACCATCTGGCCGAGACCGCCCACGCCGTCGGCTCCTTCTCCCTCTACCCGAGTTCACCGAGACGGAGGGCGTCCCTTATCTCGCTGAGCTTCGCGGTCGTCGCCGGGGTCTGCTCCTGCGCTTGTTCAGCGAGTCGGAGGGCATCGTCAATCTCGCTGAGCTTCGCCGAGGACAGGACGGCCGCCCGCTCTATCAGGTCGTCCCGTGACACAGTGGTCAGCCACGTGCAAGGGGTGAAGCCTGGACGCGGGAACGCGAGCCGCAGCACGCCTTCGAACGGCACTCCTTCACCGGCGCCCACCATCACTTCGATGCCCAGACCGCTAATGTCGACGCCCGCCGGAGCGACGACCTGCATCACCCGGATCCCGGACGCGTCGTCTCCCGACAGCAGTACGACCAACCTCCGCTCGTCGAACTGGACCCACCAGACTTCGCCACGTTGCACAAGTCCTCCAGACACAGGACGGCAGACAGACGCTGCGCGAGCCTGACGCGCTGTGGAGACGGGTGCGGCCACCGTTGATCATCGGTGTGTGAAGACTGAAGATCACGCGGTGGCCGCAGGTCACAGCGTAAACCCTGCCCACTGGCAGGAGGCGTTCGAGGGCCTGATGAGCCGGATAGCGGGACGGTTCACGCGGGTCGAATCCCGGCGCCGAGCCCGGAAGTTGGTACTCGGCCTGCTGTCGGACCTGCCGCGCAAGAACTGCTGGACCATCGCCGAGTGGGCCGGGGACAGGACCCCGGACGGCATGCAGCACCTGCTCGGGCGGGCCAAGTGGGACGCCGACCAGGTCCGCGACGACGTGGGTGACTACGTGGTGGAGCATCTGCACGACGACGAGGCGGTGCTGGTGGTCGACTAGACCGGCGACGTGAAGAAGGGCACCGACACTGTCGGTGTCCAGCGCCAGTACACCGGCACCGCCGGACGCGTCGAGAACAGCCAGGTAGCCGTTTACCTCGCCTACTCGACCCCGCGAGGGCACGCGGCGATCGACCGGGAACTCTATGTTCCGCGTTCCTGGACCTCCGACCCCGACCGCTGCCGGGCCGCCGGACTCGGTGACAAGACGGAGTTCGCGACCAAGCCAGAGCTGGCCGCCCGCATGGTCACCCGATTCCTGGACGCGGGCCACCGTGCCGCATGGGTCGCGGGAGACGAGGTCTACGGCGGCAACCCGAGGCTGCGCGCCGCGCTGGAGGAACGCCGCACCGGCTACGTCCTAGCGGTGGCCTGCTCGCACGAAGTCACCACAGGCGCCGGGAAGTTCCGGGCGGACACGCTGGCCAGGAAGGTGCCCAAGAGGGCCTGGCAGAAGGTGTCCGCAGGGGTCGGAGCCAAGGGCCACCGCTTCTACGACTGGGCCGTCATCGACCTCACCGACCCCCGGCCCGGGAGCCAGCAGTTGCTGATCCGCCGCAACCGCAGCACCGGCGAACTCGCGTACTACCGCTGCTACTCGCCGGCCGCAGTGCCGCTGACCACCCTGGTGCGCGCGCACGCCTTCCTCGCCGTCGTCCGCGCGAACGAACACGACCGTCATCCCTCACCCGACAAGCTGATACCGCTCACCTGCAACGAGATCCAACGACTGTTCATCACGCTCGTCATCCAACGCGTCTTTGACCCTGTCCACCGGCTTGGCTGGTCCGTCTGGCGACGCCGCCACCAGGCCCGATCCCAGACCAGCCACTACCGACGACAAGCCGCTCAAGCATGAAGATCACGATCTACGGCTGGAGTACTAGGAGGACCAACCCGTGACTTTGAATCCCAACTGGCGCACCAGCTCCTACACAGGAACCGAGAACTGCGTTGAGGTCGCCGACAACGACCCCACCGCGGTCAGGGACCGAGACACCAAGGACCGAGAGCACGGGCTCATGGTCCTTCGGCCGGCCAGCTGGGCGCGCTTCGTCGAGTTCACGAAGCAGCTACCGCTGTAGCGACACCACTAACCAGCCTGCTCATCGCCCTGATGCTCTGGCCGGTGGCCTGTATCGTGCTGGGAGCCAGGTCGGCCGCAGGCTTATCCGCCGTACGGGCAGCACACCTGCTCGTGGACATTGCCGACGACCTCGACCTCACGGCCTTTGACGAGTTCCTCTGATTCCGCGCGCTTCTGGAGTACAGCAGCCCGGTCGCCGAAGGCGAGGACGTCGTGCCACTCGGTCTCGCCGTTCTCCAGGTGCACGGCCAGGGGGAACTTGCCAACCAGCTTGCCTGAGGCGGTGGTTCGGATGGTCGGGGTGCGTCCAAGCCGGCCGACCAGCTTCACGCGCTGGCCATCAGCTTCCTTGGTCTCCGAGGCGTCCGCCGCGGGCTCCCTACGGGCCTGGTCCTGCTCCCTGATACGGGCAGCCCGGTCGAGTGGGTGCTCGCCTTGGGAACTGCTGGAAGTCTCGGCCTCTCGCACCTTGGGTGCAGGCTGGACGTGACCGTTGCTCGTGGGATCAGGTTCTGCTGTCGCAACGCGCTGGATCATTGGGCGGTCGTCCGGATACGCACCTGGTGCGCGCTCCGTGGTGGCCTTCTCCGGAGGCTTGGGGCCGGCCACCACAACAGGTGGTGCTTCAGGCTACGAGCTGGTGAGCTCGGCAGGTGTCTGGACGGCCTCGTGGTCGGTGATGATCTGCGCGGTGTCCTCAACGTCGTCGGGAAGACCCGGGACGGAGACATGGCCCGTGTCCACCTGGTACCCCAACGTCAGTGCGCCATCAGGATGGAGAGCAACCGTTGAGTGAGCGTTTTCAGCTCGGCCATCGACCGGGTGACGCCGGTGGTGTGCGCAACGCACGAGGCTCCCGTGCCGTTGGGGGAGGTGTTCGAAGTCTCA
>NZ_JBITCM010000055.1:0-1696 GCF_044453205.1 Streptomyces sp. NPDC051738
AACGATCAAGAACCACGGCTGTCGTATCAGTTCTGCCCGGCGTTACGGGCAGGTAGCTTGGTGGAGAAGGCCCCTGTGAGGAGGGCGGTTTGATGCCGTGGTTCATATGGCTGCTCGCCGCCGGGGTACTGGGTGCCGCGGAGTTCTTCACCCTGACACTCGTCTTCGGGTTGCTGGCGGGCGCCGCGTTGGTGGCTGCCGTAGTCGCAGGTGTGGGCATCGGCGTTCTCGGCCAGCTCGTTGCCTTCGCGATAGCAGCGGCAGCGGGTCTCGTCATCGTCCGTCCTGTCGCGCTGCGGCACATGGCACAGCAACCCCTCACACGCGACGGCACGGATGCGCTGATCGGCAAGCGGGCCGAGGTCATGCAGGAGGTCACCACAACCCACGGCCTGATCAAACTCTCCGGCGAGGAGTGGTCCGCCCGCGCCCTCGACGAGAGCCTGGTGATCCCGGTGGGAGCGCTGGTGGATGTCATGGAGATCGAAGGCGCCACGGCCATCGTCTACCCCCGCGAGCTCCTTCCGTGAACGGCTGAACACACAGCAACGGAGGCACTGTGGAACCAGTTGTCATCCTCACTCTTGTGGCGGCCATCGTCGTCGTCTTCCTCGTGGCCTCCACCGTGCGGATCGTCCCGCAGGCACGCCGCTACAACATCGAGCGGTTCGGCCGATACCGCCGGACGCTACAGCCCGGTCTGAACTTCGTTGTGCCGGTGGCGGACCGCATCAACACCAAACTCGACGTGCGCGAGCAGGTCTATTCCTCCGACCCCAGGCCGGTCATCACCGAGGACAACCTCGTGGTGAACATCGACACCGTGCTCTACTACCAGATCACCGACCCGCGGGCGGCGGCCTACGAGGTCGCCGACTACCTGCATGCGATCGATCAGCTCACCGTGACCACGCTGCGTAACGTCATCGGCAGCATGGACCTGGAGGAGACGCTCACCTCGCGTGAGGAGATCAACTCCCGGCTCCGCGCCGTCCTCGACGACGCCACCGGCAAGTGGGGCATCCGGGTCAACCGCGTGGAGATCAAGGCCATCGATCCACCGCACACGATCAAGGAAGCGATGGAGAAGCAGATGCGGGCCGAGCGTGACAAGCGCGCGGCCATCCTGCACGCCGAGGGGGAGCGGCAAGCCAAGATCCTTACCGCGGAAGGCACGAAGCAGAAGGACATCCTGGAGGCACAGGGCACGCAGCAAGCCATGATCCTTCGGGCGGACGGCGAGGCAAAGGCGGTGGAGCTCGTCTTCCAGGCCGTCCATCGCAACAACGCCGACCCGAAGATCCTGGCCTACAAGTACCTGGAGACGCTCCCGCACTTGGCGAGCAGCGACAACAACACGTTCTGGGTGATCCCGGGGGAGCTGACCGAGGCGGTGCGGACCGTCACCCGTGCGTTCGGCGACCAGGCCACGGCGGGTGCTCCCACACCTCCGCAACCCGCGGAGGCAGCCACCGCCGACGAAGCGCCGCCTGAGAGCCTGGTTCCGGAGCTCGGTGCGGGCTCGACGGTGTCGCTCGACGCGGCGGCGGCTGCTGACGAGGCCGAGAAGCAGGCCGCCGCAGCGGTGAGTGATGCCAAGGCGGAGGCCGCGGCCGCGATGTCGCCGCAGGTGCCGCGCCGGGGACAGACGTCGGGCGATTGAGCCCACCCTCGGGCTGTCGCCAGGACCGCCGTG
>NZ_JBITCM010000056.1:0-1394 GCF_044453205.1 Streptomyces sp. NPDC051738
CAGGGTCATTGCATGTTCGGGATCTGTCCGGGTTCGTCACGTGAGGCCGAGGGTTCGTAGGGGCCGGAGGTAGTCGCGGCCGGCGTGGCGGAGGGCGGCGGCGATGTTGGTCTGGCCGTCCTGGCGTAAGACGCTGATGGCAAGGTTGCGCAGGGAGGCCATGGCGCGGGGCAGGGTGCCGGCGCGGACCTTGGAGTCGTCCTCGCGGAACGTGCGGTCCTGGACGTGGTGCAGGAGGTTCTCGATGCTCCAGTGGCCTCTGATCCAGGTGGCGAGTTCAGTGCAGGTGGCGTCGAAGACGCTCAGGCTGGTGATCAGGTAGACGCGCTCGATGGTCAGCTTCCCGGTGCTCAAGTCGCGTCGCCGCCGTAGGACTTGGATCGCCTGCCGGGCGCCGGGGTAGTCCAGGTGGCTGAACGCGGCGACTTTGAGCCGGCGGATCTCGTCGCGGTGGTGGGCGTGGTCGCGGGTGCGGTGCCCGAGCGGGATGTCCCGCCAGGGCAGCTTCCTGGCCTGGGCGTACAAGCCGGGATGGTTCTTCTTCACGACAGCCACGTAGTGAGCGCCGCGGCCGATCAGATAGGCGCCGTGATCATGCTGGGTGTGCAGGGCGTCGGCGGTCACTACCGCGTTCTGTAGATCCAGGCCGTCCAGCAGGGGTACGAAGGAGGGGATCTCGTTGCTCTTGGAGGCGACCTGCCGCTGGGCCAGGACCGCGCCGTGGTGGTCCATCGCCGCCAGCAGCTGGATCGCCGTGGCGGTCTTGGTCCGCGAACCGCGTACCACCTTGCCGTCGACCGCGATCACCCGCCGCACTGGCCCCGCCTTCGTCTCCGGCTCGGCCGGGGGTGGCGTTCTGGCCTGCAAAAACGCGCCGATCGCCGCGTCCAGCGCATCACCGTCCACACGCTGCAGCAGGCGGCGCACCGTTGCGGCGTGCGGCACCGGTCGCAGACCGGTGGGAGGATCGGCCGCGAAGCCAAGGACACCCAGCGCATACTGCGGGGCATCCGTGATCCACTCGCTGATCGCGATGAGCGAGCGGGCCCCGGTCAGCACCGCCGAGACGGCCGCGCACAGCAACGCGACCGCCGGATACCGCAGTCCCCTCACATCGCGGGGATCGGCGACCAGGATCAGGAAACGCCGCAGGTCAGCGACATCGCTTGAGGTGAGGGAATCAGGCGTGGAGCCCAGTTGCTCCAGCACGGAAGGGATGGGCGATGATGTTCGGGCAGGCACGGTCTCGCTCGGTTCTCATGGGTCTCGACAACCACATGATCACCAGCACTGTGCTTGCCCTGCTCGCCGGGCCCCTTGCCGCACAACGGACATGACGCCACGTCACTCATGAGACCGGCGAACCAGACCCATCCCAATCACGCCATGCCCCC
>NZ_JBITCM010000057.1:0-1321 GCF_044453205.1 Streptomyces sp. NPDC051738
TGAAGCGCTCCGGGATCGGTGGAGGCTCTATGCGTTGACTCCAGCCGCCGGTTGGGGCTGGTGTTGAGCGTAGTAGTTGATCTCGTGTTCGTGGGGCGGGATGTCGCCGATGGCGGTGTGGAGGCGCTGACTGTTGAACCAGTCGACCCATTCCGCGGTGGCGAGTTCGACGTCGGCGAGGCCGTGCCAGGGCTTGCGGGGCTTGATCAACTCCGTTTTGTAGAGGCCGATCTGGGACTCCATGAGCGCGTTGTCCAGGGCGTCACCGACGGTGCCGATCGAGGCGTCGATGCCGGCGTCGAGGAGGTGGGCGGTGAACGCGAAAGACGTGTACTGGCTGCCCGCATCCGAATGGTGAATCAGCCCTGGTCCGGCGGGACTTCCGGACCTGTCGCGGTGCCACAGGGCCATGTCGAGGGCATCAAGGACGAGCTTGGCCCGTTTACTGGTGGCTGCGGACCAGCCGACGATCGCCCTGGAGAACACGTCGACGACGAACGCGACGTAGACGATCCCGGACCAGGTGGCGACATAGGTGAAGTCGGCCACCCACCGTTGGTTCGGGCGGGACGCGGTGAAGTCACGATGCAGCAGGTCAGCGGCCCGCTCATGGTCGTCGTCGCGGACGGTAGTGTGGATCTTCTTCCCGCGCCGGGCGCCTTGCAGGCCGAGCTCGCGCATCAGCCGGGCGACCGTGCAACGGGCCACTTCTACGCCTTCCCGGTGCAGCTGCCGCCAGACCTTGCGGACCCCGTAGACGCTGAAGTTGTCCGCATGGACGCGGCTGATCTGCCCCTTCAGCTCCGCGTCGCGGACCGACCGTGCGCTGGGGACACGGTTCTTCACCGCATAGTAGGTGCTCGTTGCGATCTTCAGTCCGTGGCCAGTTAGGACTCTGCAGATCGGCTCGACTCCGAACACCTGGCGGTGGGTGTCGATGAACGCTACGAGCGCTTCGACGGCCGGTCGAGCTCGGCCGCGAAGAAAGCCGAGGCCGCCTTGAGGATCTCGTTGGCCCGCCGCAGCTCGGCGTTCTCGGCCTTCAGACGCTTGATCTCCGCGGCTTCCTCGGAGGTCACACCAGGGCGCCGGCCTTCATCGACCTGCGCTTTGCGGACCCAGGTCCGCACCGTCTCGGTGGCACCAATGCCCAGTTTCGCCGCGACCGCCTTCATCGCGGCCCACTCAGTCGGGTAGTTGGGGCGGATCTCCGCGACCATGCGCACCGCACGCTCACGAAGCTCGGGAGGGTAGGGGGACGGACCGGCCATGACTCGATCCTCTCAGGGAATCGAGCCTCCATCAGACCCGGAGCGGTTCA
>NZ_JBITCM010000058.1:0-1282 GCF_044453205.1 Streptomyces sp. NPDC051738
GGCAACGGCGTTCACCAGGCCATGCTCGGCATCGCCCGGCTCCACAACATGGCCCTCACCGGATAACTCACGCCCCATACGGGACAACCTCTAGGACTGCGCCCGCGTACGCGGGGGAAAATCACCCGCCCGGACGCCCCGCGAAGCACGGCTCGTGCCGTCATGGTCGGGCCGACTACGACCCACCATCAGGCCGACCATGCCTGCGGCCGTGTCGCGTCCAGCCTCGACCATGGCTGGTCAGCGCACGGCCGACGCCTGCAGAGGCTGCGCCCCGGCTGGTTGCTTCTCGTGGTGCCCTTCGTAGGGCCCCTCTTGGTGCTCTCGTGGTGCCCCTCTTGGTGCTTCGACCGGCTGGCCGTTGGCGTTTGGACATGCGGCTGACCAGGTCGACAAGGGGCGGTGGGTGCGTAGCTCTCGACGAGTGTCGTTTGTCGATGAGTTCCGATGTCAGCCGAGGACCTGTGAGCCTCTAAATGTCGGCGAGTTTCGATGTCACTCGGGTGCGTAAGGAGAGCATCTGCACCAGGTCGTCGGGGGATCTGTCCCAGGTTCAGCGGAAAGCGATCATCCGGTGCGAGCGGTTCCCGGTGGGGCGGATGCCCGGCAGGGTGGGGGTATGACGGTGGGATTCAGTGGCGCTGTGGCCGAGTACTACGCGAAGTTCCGGCGTGGGTACCCTTCCCAGGTTTTTGATGCCTTGGAAGAAGCCTTCGAGTTGTCGGAAGCCGATGTCGTGCTCGACGTGGGGTGTGGCACTGGCCAGCTTGCCCTTCCCTTCGCTTCCCGGGTTCGTTCCGTGGTGGGAATGGACCCCGAGCCGGACATGCTGCGACTGGCCCGGGACGCGGCAGATGCCCAGGGGATCCGGAACGCGACCTGGATGCTCGGTGCCGACACCGATGTTCCGGCGCTGAGGGCACTGATGGGAGAGCGGTCGCTGGCGCTGACGGTCATCGGACAGGCGCTTCACTGGATGCAGCACGATGAACTCTTCCGCGCCGTGTCGCCGCTGCTCCGTAGAGGTGGAGGCATCGCGGTGATTTCGAACGGAACGCCGCTGTGGCTGCAGGACAGTGCATGGTCCCGTGCTCTGCGCGGGTGTCTGGAAGGGTGGTTGGGCACCACGCTGGAAGCGTCCTGCGGCACCAGCAGCCGCGACCGGCTGAGGTATGCGCAGGTGCTGGAGGTCACGTCCGCTGGAGTGGTGTATCGACGGCCACTCGGTGATCTCGTTTTGAGGCTATGCGGTGAGTTCGGTGGGCAGGGCTGTGTCGTCGGT